>JADGAN010000059.1 GCA_015231955.1 Oligoflexia bacterium
TGAACCGCCTTGGTACGGACCCGTATGCCAGGTGGTGTGGGAGGGAAAGCCCGCGAGGGCCTACCTATCCCGCTAAAGAAAAATAGATGCAGCTTTTTGTAAAGATCATGCTGATTTCACATGACCGCCCCAAATTGGATAGAATGGGCCTTGATAACAATGCTCGGTTATTTTACTTGAAAACTTTTTTTTTATTACTTCTTTTAGTGTAGCACATAGTGTATTACACTAAAATGTGTAACTAAATCAGTGTAACACAGGCTTGGTTGTGCATAAAGGAATAAAGGAGGGTGTCTAGTATGGTGAAAATACAGAAAAATCCATTTAGTTTTGGCCCTGTTGTAAAGGAAGGTGATTACTGCCCTAGAGATAAGGAGGAGCGAGTTATAGAAGAACTCCTTGTGAGCGGCGAAAAAGTCGCTATCGTTGGAGAACGAAGGATGGGCAAAACTTCTCTCGCTCTCCACATCCTTGAAGTAAAGCTCTCACGCCCTTATGTGCATGTGGATTTTATGGGAGTAAGGGATGAGCGGGAAGCCGCCTCAAGAATCTTAAACGCTATATCTACTTCGAGGCATGAGTTTTTTAAATTTGAGACCATCTTAAAAACCCTCGGGCACCTGAAACCTTCCGTTACAATTGGAAATGACGGGAATCCATCTCTTTCTTTTAATGTAAAACAAAATGAAATTGATGAATCAATCGACTCCGCTTTCAAGCTGCTTAAAGACTTCTGTAAAAAAGAGGTCATTGTCTTCTTTGATGAGTTTCAAGACTTGTTAAAAATTGAGGATAGCAATAGGCTTTTTGGAATCTTACGAGGAAAGATACAGAATTTAAATAGGATTCCATTTTTGTTTGCGGGAAGCTACAGAAGTCAAATGGACAGGATATTTAAAGATCCAGAGAATCCTTTTTATAATGGAGCTACTGTAATTGAAGTAACAACTATAGATAAAAAAATCTTTTATAACTTCACTCTAAAAAAAATGAAGGGCAAGGATATAAAATTATCAGAAGACACCTTTAGTAAAATATACGACATGGTTTATGGTGTCTTGGGCGACGTTCAACGCTTTTTCAGAACTGCATATCTGCTTCTGGAAAAAAAGAGTGAGTTAGATGATGTTACTTGTAAAAATATCTTGCACGAAATTTTTAAATACGAGCAGACAACCTTTCAGGAAATCATGACCGGAAGTATTCTCACCACTCTGCAGAGGGATATCTTGAGAGAGCTTTCAGTTGAGAACACAAACCCTTATTCGAAAGGTTTCATGACCAAACTTGAAACCACATCTGCAAGCGGAGTGACCAGGGGCCTAAATGCTCTTGAAAGCAAAAACTTCATCTATCGCTACAGGGATGAGTACCGTTTTTATAATCCCTTTTTTAAAGAATGGATAAAATCACAACACCACATCCATTTGAATTCTCTGTTCTAATTCATTGGCCGCAATTAAACTCAAGATTTCGTAAGTGGGGAAAAATAAGCACATCGGTGCCGCTATTGTAAGCATTGCTCCTTCCGCCAGAGATAATCGCTACTAAAAACCATTGTTTTTTTTGTGGGTCAAAGATCAAGACAGGACCACCACTATCGCCCGAAAAATGGCCGTAATAAGTCTCGTAGGCCTGGTTCCAGGTTATTGTACTCATTGCCTTGGTCTCGGCATCAGTCACGATACTACTAATGGAAGAGTTCACCTCATACTTCACTCCTTTTGGGATAATCTGGCCCTCGTCGTATTCGGCATACCCGAGTACGCGCCTTTGCCCAAAACCAATAAACTTTATTTTAGCACCAACTTTGATGAGTGCAGGGGTGGCCATGGGAATGAATTCTCGATCGAAGTTACAATCGACATCAATCGGAGCACTTAAAGTTGCAAGAGCAATGTCCATCTTGGGATGAATAGTGTAACTTTTGATTGTATGCTCGCCCACAAACTCCCCACCCTCGACACCTTCGCCGAGGTAGACGGTAACATTGTCGATGACGTTGCGTCCTTTGAGGCAATGAGCGGCGGTCAGCAGCCTCTCTTTGTCGATGAGTACGCCGGAGCAAAAGTAACGACCGGATAGTTTATCGGTGAGCGCCACCACACTTTTCCATTGATCTGCAGGGACGGCAGTGCCTCCCAGAATCTTGGGAGTGGTCGGAGCTGCGGCCGTGGTGATATTGGTGTTAGAGAGAGTTTGTTCTGATTGTTGACCGCAGTTCCAGCACAAGAAGAAAAGTAAGGCATAAATGCAAATGATCATGCTCTTTGTCATCATAAGTAAAGGCCTCCTGCCAGTGGTGTTTTGTTTTGAGCTGAAGAGTTACCTTACTGGACCTTGGCCGTCAATAGACATATTCACCGTGAATTCACGATTATGATATTGAAAAATCTCGAAGCAATCGGTGCAAAAGAAATTTATCAAATCACATGTTATAATCATTTTCCTTCTGGAAATGTAACTGCTCACACCCCTCAACCTTCACCTCTCAACCAAATGCTGTTAGCTAAGCAACTTTCAGCATCCGGTAGAGGGTAGATGGCTGAAGGGTGTGAGCAGTTACCATAAAGTTAAATAAAGCGATTGATAAAATACGAGCAATAGAAACCAGAGGCATTAAAACCCAAGGATTTACATCTGTGTTAAAGAATTCTCGTTATGAACTGGTTTAAAGCAAAAGATGAGATTTCCTTGGGTGCAGTTGAAGGTCAAAATAATAAATTAAAAGCGAGTATCAGAAAATCCTACGGTTTTAAAGAAGCGGGTGTGCTTAAGATTGCTTTGTATCACCGGTTAGGAGATTTGCCGACCCTGGAATTCACCCACAACTATTTTTAGAGGGCCGCTTTTTTAGCACCAAGTAAATCCTTCTATGTTACCCGGCCCACTACTGCTAATTCCATGGAGGTGTTTTACCAGTGCACTCAAGCCATTTCAGCTGTTCAAAAATTCCGGAGTTGTAACATGTCGCCATTTTTATCTTTTTAAAACCTTTTTTAAATAAGGAGATTGCAACAAGATCACCCTTTGGGTATCTGGGCCCCAATTCTTGATCAATATAAATCACGCAATCTTCCTTTGATAAAACGGCCTCATACATTTCAAGCTCTTGCGGATTACTTAAGGTTAATAATCTCACTCCAGCTTTTTTAGCAGAACTCGCCCAGCCGATACGAAAAATTTTTTCGTCATCAATATAGACAGCATCGTATTCTAATGTTCCTTCTGCCGTGGTGGATAAAAAATTTTTTTCTATTGAAGTAAAATTCGATAAATTTTTATCTTGAATTTGTTTAGCGTGACCCAACAGTGACATAAAAACCTCCAATACATCTACGAAAAATAATGGGCACTAAAAAATAAAAAAATTCTTTATATAGTTCTAAAGCAAAGACCATGCCGAAACAGAGAACTATTCATTTTTTTATTGTAAGTCACTTAAATTACAAGCATTTTTTCTTGTATGGAAGATCGTGTATTGGTGTCGTTTTGCCCATTGTGACCATTATGATTTATGAATTGGTGCTAGTTTGCATGAAGATGTCTTTAAGCATTCCTAAAAGAGCAGATCTACTCATGGGCTTGGCCTCTACGCTGTCTGCTCCAGCAAGCACAGCCTCGGCATAGTTTATTTTGCGGTTAGAGTGGAGGCAAATATGTCCTTTGTACCCTTGAAAACGTGCCTGTGTAAGAATTTCCAATCCATTCTTAGAGGTTGTACCTAAATCGATGTCTAAAGTTATCAGATCTGGCGAAAATTCTGCAATCTGTTTTAGTGACTCTTCAAAAGAACTCGCAGTCTTAATTTCCACTAAAGATTTAATTTCTGGATTTTTATGAAGCATATTTACAAGTACCTGCTGATACACAATCTCATCATCAACAATCAGTAGTCGCGCTTTTTTAGCACTCTTTATAGCGGCGGCCAGAAACATCCGCTCTAGATAGCTTTCTTGTCCGATGTTAGTATGCATATTTTTATTGCGTAATCTTGTGATTTTTTCATAAAGTTGTTTGCTAGATTGAGGTAGCGGATAACTAAGCTCTGGTGGTCTTTGCTCTTTGGCCAGCGGTAAAGTGAAAATAAACTCTGTTCCACTTTCTTCTGTAGAGGTACAAGCGATTTTTCCCCCATGTGCTTCTACAATTTTTTTAGCAATTGCCAGCCCTAACCCAACCCCCCCTTGTTTGCCACTGGTGAAAAAATTATTAAAAAGGTTAGCGAGTACACTTTGAGGTATGAGTGGGCCATCATTCCCAATGGTAATTTGGGCAAACTTATTATTAATCGCTCGGCAACTAAACCATATCTTGCCCTTTAAGCCCATGGCTTCAAAAGCATTGCTAATAATGTTGGCCAAAACTCTAGGTACTTTCATAGGATCAACATCTAAAATAGTTTGCGAATCAAAATCGAAACTAAAAGAGATATCGGCATCTGGAAGCAATCGGACAATTTCTGTTAAATTCATCTCCACTAGAGTAACAATGCTGGTAGGGGATGTAGTCAAAACAGATTGCGGGCCGGTTTCCATTACATCTTGGATCATTCCATTGACTCTGGTCATGGCCATCTGGACATCGTCAAGCATCATGGCCAGATCATCACTGGTCAATTCATCCATGTTTTTATTTTCCAGTGTACATAAAATGCTTGAGAGCAAGGAAAAAGGCTTGCGTACATCATGGGCCAACATTTGTGTGGTCGAAGCAATGGATGCCAACTGCGATTTTACAATTAGTTTAGCAACTAATTGATTAGCAGTCGCTGATAATATATCGAACTTATCCGCAAATAAGTTAAACTCTTCCAGCAATCTTGAGCGATCATCAAAGGTTGCAAAGTGGATTTTTAAGTAGTCATGGTCACTTAACTCTTCAGAGGAATGGCGAATGGAGATAATTTCACAAGAGTTGCTCACAGTTCGAGAGATGAATAGTGAAACCAAATTAAAGAAGAAAGCACAAAATGCAATCATTATTATTATGTCGATAGTATTAAAGATACTTTCATGGGAGACTAAACGAGCCGTATTAAAAACAAAAAGAATAGTGGGAAGACATAAAAGGAGGACTAAAGTGGGAAGGGTTCTCAAGCTTAAATAAGATTCAGCATAGGAGTCTGCTGTAAGTATTGATGTAGATCTAGGGAATATGGTTAAGATGGCAATTCCGATAAGGCATATTGCCCAGATACTACCATATGCTAGCGCGCGTTCATTGTTAGTGGACCATGCATAACGTGCGCCAAAATCAGCAGCAAACATTATAATCACCAATCCGGAAAAAATTACTTGAAAGATATTTTTTGAGCGCAGCCCCAACGGAACTAATAGTGCTAAACAAAGAGCTTGTAGCAATGAATATGCAACTTCCGTGCATTTTAAAACAATCGTGTAGCTTATAAGTGCCTTTTGGAGAATCAGTGTGTAGCTTCCATAAGCAGCAAAAAAGAAAACTAACAATGCGATAAGGCCATCAATAATTTTTAAATCTCTCTTTGTTGGGTATTTAATTATCGATGCAATATAAAGTAGCAGAATGGCCATGAAAACAAGATAAGAGAATTCACTATAGTATACTGGAATCATTTCCATCTTTTTTGGGTAAATGGCAGTGATGGACGTAATGAGATCAGCAAATGCAAGCAGTAGAAATCCAAATGCCATTAGAACACTTTTGTTGGTTCTAATCCTTAAATATTGGAAAGCAATAATTATTGAAGCAAGCATGCAAGGGATACCTACAAAAATGAAGTTCTTTCTGTCACCTATAAAATAGATATAGATGGGACACAAAAGAGCTACAGCAGTAATGCACGAAAGCAGATATCCTAATTTCTTATTGGTTCCATTATTTGCAGAATTCCTAGTATTCATAATCAGTCTCCAATATATTTCTCGCGAAAATAGATCATTATGCCATCGCGCCTTTTTGTTTTAGTAACGATTTTAAGCCCAAGTTTTTCATAAAGAATTTGCGCCTTTGCCTCTTGGGGGAGTTCAGAAGTATAGAGTTTTAATTTTAAGCATCCTTGCTGTTTTGCTATATTGATAGTTTCAATAAGTAGTTTTCTTCCCAGTCCATGTCCTCTTATCGTAGGATCAATGCAAAACCAACCTAGCCAACAAGTGGTAACTTCTTCGTTTTTTAAATTATAAAGTCCAGATGTCCCAACGACTTTGTTATAGGGGTTGATTAAGACAAAGTAATTATCACGAGAGTAAGGTGAAAAAAAGAGAACTATCTCTGCCAAAAAAGTGGGCATCAAAGAGGTAATGAGATAGAGGTAAGGGCAATCTTGCAAAGGACTAAGATAAGCAAAGTTTTTTCTGATGATGCGCAATGCAGGGCAAAGTGTTTTAAAAGTGAGCGCTTGTATTCTAAATTCTGCAATATTTATGCTCATCCTTTCCTTTCGTAGATTAGTAAAACCAAGCAAATCATTAGCTTAATCACTAACTTTTAGTATATATAACTATTGAGATATAAATTAGCATTATCCTATACTTCTTATAATATCATTATACTTTGTATTTACCATATACTTTTAATTGAGATGTTGATCGACCTCTCTAACTACCTCCGCACATATGCTTATCTGGTGGGTTCTGTCGCATCTTTGAAATTTTGGTCTAGACAATGGGGTTCACTATAAAGATCTGCACTGTTTTTCAGGAATAGATAAAATTTACTGAGGGCCATTCATTGCAAAAAAAAATCGTCAAGTAGGAGGGATCACACACACACTGTAGTCTGTAGTGTGTAGACTGCCCTTTTTTTCTTTCATCCTGTCGTTGTAAATAAAAAAAAATTAAAGAGATAACCTCATTGAATTTAAGCAGATTGTGATTTTTTTTACTTAAGAGCACTCTAGAGTTGCTGTTGCTTGTAAAATAGTAATATGAACTTTTATAGCAGAGTTTGCTTACTTAAGGAGGATATATGTTCCCATGGAAACACTCTATTGCTAGATTTTACAAGATAGCGCCATTGCTTTTTTTTATGATCACCCTGCCACTTTGGGGTAGTGGTGAAAAATATGTCAAAGTGGATGATATTGAATCCTTAAAGCTCTTAAGCTCTCATGAAGAGGTGGATTCCATCCTCCTTGCTCAAACTAAATTGAATAGGGCCTTTGTCAGCAAATTTGCAGAAATTTTAGAGACCATTAATGGGGAGAGAGTTTGTGTTTCTTCAGAATCTTCTCCGCTTAAACTAAGGATTGTTAATCTAACCCAAGAAGATGCTCAAAAGCTACAGCTGTTAAATAAGGATATATGTGATCCAGTTGATGGCCTCAACTGTGGGGATGATCTTTGGATGCGTGATTTTGCAAAATTTGCTCTAGTTAAACTCAAAGGTATCAAGGAAAAGAAATTATTGATTATAGATACCAATAGAGAGCGTGGAACCAATGGCCTTCCGAAGCTTCTTTCTCATATTGGCAAAGATAGTGTCATCGTTAAAGTCCCCAAGTACAGCAAAAATAATGGAAGTGGTGATTATGGCGGCAATATTGAAGTAACCGCCAATGATATTCTTTACACCGGAAGCAATCTTTCTCTTGAGATGGCCAACTTATTTGTAACCAAAGGGTATGCTAATAAAATGGTGTTAATGGATAATGACTGGCTAAGAGTTGGTCATGTCGATGAGCAAGTGAGTGTGCTCACTCTTCCCAATGATCCTTGTGGTATGGCCATTGTCAAGGCCGATCCTCGCTCTGCACTCTCGCTTTGGATGTCACAGAGTTTGCCTGAAAAGCAATTGTCCCTAGTAGCAGCAAACAACTATGTTGAAGCAAAAGACGATTATGCTCTTGATCGCTACAAACAATTGCAAAAAGATATGGAAATATTCCATAAAGATTTTCAGGAGAACATGAAGAAAAAAGAGGATGACGACTCTGCTCAAAAATCATCCAACGGATTCGTAATCGAGCGACCGATGGGAAGTAGAAACTTACTGCAAGAGCAGTTTGCTATTGCTAATATTATCGACAAGAATGTGCAACTCCTCAAAGCGAAGATCATCGAGAGAAGTCCTGAGTGCAAAGAGATCAGAACCATTTCTTTGCCAGTCATTTTTAAATGCGAAGGGATCAAAGCGCTTACATCGATCAGCTATCTCCCTATCAAGTGTGGGTCGCTATTCCCCAATAGTGTTAATATGCTCTCTCTGGGAAAGGAGCTGATTGTGCCTGATCCGATATTTCCTCCGTTTCAAGAAGAGGTTAAAAAGAGTTTAGATTCGCTGGATAAAAAATCTTATCTTCTAGGTGATTTTTGCTATCACATCAGAAATGGAGAGATTCATTGTGGGACAAATGAACTGAGAAGGACAGATTGGGAAACTCTCTTAAGAGAGAAGAAGAAAGCAAATAAGAACAGTGTGGGCAGCTGCCTCCCTAGTCTTATTAGAAGAAAATTAAAAAAATAATGAAGGGGGGGCCTAAATGATACTTGCGCGAATTTGACAGGTAGGGAAGGAGGAGGCGCTGGCCAGCGCTTCGAGGTACTCTTCGGCATAGCTCTTGATGCAAAGGTTGAGGGCGGCGGCTTTCGTTAATGCTTTAACGGTACCGACAGGTTCTTGCGTTTGTGAGGAGGTGTGGTTAGGAATATCGGGGCAAGTGGTAATTACGGAACACTTATATTCGCGAAGTATGGGGCGAAGATGGATGCCGGAAATGGGGGTGAGGTCGGCAAAGACTTCACTACTAGCGATAAGGGATAAGAGAGTAAGTGCCAGGAATTTTTTCATCAGTTGATTCTCCTTTTTGTTTGTGATCTAGGGAAGATAATATAAGTTAAATTAAAGTAAAAGCTAATAAACATCTGCTGGTGCCCTTTGTGCACCATTCTTTATATCTTATTTATAATTTGCAATAGCTATGCCACAACTATTTGCTTGAGGTTTTTCTATCTCTTGGATAGAGTGCTTAAGAGAGTATTTAGGGGGAAAAGGAGCTTTTAAAATGAGTATAGTAAGAAATGGAATAGATATAGATAGAGATGGCAAAGAGGCCTCTTGGCAAAAAGATGCGGTCGAAATTCGGACGCGAGAACCCAAACACATTTTGTTTTTATGTATGGCAAACTCTATTCGTAGTCAAATGGCCGAAGGGTTGGCAAAAGCGATCTTAAAGGATTCAAAACGTTTTTCACCCTCAACACTGATGATCTCCTCGGCCGGGGCCATCCCTGGGTATGGGGTGCATGAGAGTGTGGTGGCGGTGCTACAAGAGGAGGGAATAGAGGTTAGTGGGCAATTTGCCAAGGGAGCGGGTGAGGTGGATTTACAGAGTGTGGATGTGGTGATTACCTTGTGTGCAGAAGAGGTGTGTCCTATAGAGTTGATCGAGAAAGCAGGAGCGGTGATGCGAGTGCATTGGAAGCTTCCCGATCCCTCCAGTATCTTTCTTCGTGGTAGTGAGGATCGCTTGTTACCGTTTCGAAAAATTCGTGAAATTTTGCGAGAGCGTTTGCAATTTCTTTTAATGTAAGCTTAATTATAAAAGGAGTGAATTTGAATGAATGAGCAATTGTTGCTAAAGTATGCTGATTTGATTTTAAAAAATGGAGTTCACTTACTTCCTGGGCAAAATCTAGTGATTAGAGGGGAGCCAATTCATTGGCCATTCATAAACTTGCTGGCAAAACGCGCCTATCAGATAGGAGCGAATCAAATTCGCTTCGATGTGTTTCATCCCACCGCCCATGTTTATCGTACTCTCTATCAGCGTAAAGAGTATTTGCCCGAACTTCCAACTTATACTCAAAGTACTGTGGATGCTTATATTAATGAGCATTGGGCGCGCATTAATCTGGAGGGTAGTGAAGATCCGGAGTTCTTTAAAGATGCCAATCAAGAAAACAATGCTGTCATTCAGAAGGCGGCCTCAACTGCCATGCGGCCGGTGCTTAATGCCTCAATGAAAGGCGATTGTACTTGGACCATTGCTCCTGTGCCGACTCCTAAATGGGCGGCCAAAGTTTTAAAGCGAGAGATTGCCAGTGATAGCAGTAGTGAATCGGATTTGGTTCATGATTACTGGAAAGTTTTAATTCCCATCTTGCGTTTAGATCACGAAGATCCTTGTAAGGCGTGGAAAGAGCACTCTAATAAATTAAAAAGTCGCCTGGGAATTTTAAATCAAATGCAGATTACCCATCTCCACTACGAGACTGCTGATAGAAAAACTGATCTTACGATTGTTTTGGCCGACGATGGCCAGTGGTGTGGTGGTGATTTTAGCGCCCACGATGGTCGCCCTTTTCTTCCCAACATTCCGACGGAAGAGGTGTTTAGTTGTCCGCATCGCTTAAAGACACGCGGCCGGGTACAGGTGACTAGACCAGTAAAAATTTTTGGAGAAGAGATTGTTGGTGCCTCTTTTACTTTTGAAGAGGGAAGAGTGGTCGCTTTCGATGCAGAAAAGGGACGCGGTCTTTTAGAAAAGTATTTTGCTATGGATGAGAATGCCCGCTGCCTGGGAGAGGTAGCGCTCGTGGATGGTACTTCCCCTATTTATAAGGCAAATCTTATCTTTGATTCCATTCTTTTGGATGAGAATGCCTCCTGTCATATCGCTTTAGGCAATGGTATTATGTCGGCAATTCGCGATGGTGCTCGCTTAACTCCAGAGGAGCTTAAGAGCAAAGGTTGGAACTCATCGATTCTCCATACCGATTTTATGATTGGTAGTAATGATCTTAAGATCACCGCCCATACACGCTCGCAAGGATCGATTGTGATTATGCGTGATGGTTTATTCGTCTTCTAAACACCGATGTCTCGTTTGAAAATCTGACTTGTATTGGGCGTAAGGTATTGCAAAAACGCTTTTGCCAGCTCACAGTAAAAACTTTTTGGATGGTGCTTTTCAATACTCTTTACCATTAGCGGAACCCAAGTTTGGAGATGAGTAATCATCTTTTGAATATCTTCTTCAATCGCTTCACTCTCTTTATCCTCTTCGATGCTTGCATGAGTGTGTAGTAGGTAGGTAAGAAACTCTAGCTCTACCGCCAGATGATCGGGCAGCTCCTCTTCAATGGTAAAACCGTAGCGAAGGTAGAGTTTTTTGATTTCACTGCTGATCACTCCACAATAGCTTCCTTCAAGATAGTAGGAGCTATAGGGCGGGGAGGTTACTGTTGGTACATCGTTGATAAAAATTTTTACATACTCATTTTGTAATTGCAAAAGCTCGCAAGAGGGTGGTGAGAGTTCGATCGCCAAACACTCTTCATCCCCAGGAAACTTGGTGGGATAGGAAAAAAGTTGAGAGTAGATGCGCTCTTTCACTGGGCACTCTTTGTTATTGTTGTTGTTGTTGTTGTTGTTGTTGCTGCTGCTGCTGCTGTTGGAGTTAGCACGGGTAAAAGTTTGCAAACACAAGCGATGAAAAAGAAGACGTAGGCACAGATCCCAATAAAGATACCCACCTCAACCAGCGAAGGGTAGTAGGCCCAGTGGGCGGAGAAGAGATCGCCGTTTGCGGCACTTCGGCCAAGCGCTATAGGATAGGACCAAGCGGGGCCTATCGCTTGCTGCCCGAGCGGCAAGAAGCTTAAAGGAACTGCGTTGTAGGCACCAGGCATGAGTAGGTAACGATGAGCAAAGACACCAAGGAGTAGCAAAATGGTGGTGGCCACCAATTTTTTTTGACTTTGAAGCACACTCTCTTTAAAGAGCAGGTAGACTGCCACCACTGGAAAGATCACCTCAATGAGGTGCAACCACAAATAGTCCTGGAATAAAATCTTAAGTACATGCAAGGCGCTTTCGGCGTGATACCAACTCTTGATAAAGATTTCATTATACATAAAGAAGAGGTGAAGGATTAAAGCGCCTAAAATAATTTTTACCATGATTTTATAAGCAGCAGTGTGCTCCTCTCCCGTACCATAAAGTAGGGCCGATGCGAGCAGCACCACCGTGGTTCCGGCAAAGACCGCTACCGAGAGAAAATCGGGTGCTAAGATGGCGGTAAACCACCATTCACGACTGCCTTGGGTGGAAAAGATCCATGCGGTGACAATGTGAATACTTGCTGCTGAAAAGAGCGCTAAAGGAGAGAGACGGCGTGCCCACTTTTCTGAAAAGGCCTTAGGGTCGCTAATTTTTTTTGGTGCTAGAAAAGAGAGTTTACCGGTAAGGTCGGGAAGGATCAGAATATAAAAGTAGGTGAGCGTGAGTAGCGTATAGCAGTTTAAGACAATCACATCCCAGATGAGCGGAGAGAGAAATTGCGGATGCAATAAGAGGTTTAAGAGGCGTAAGGGTTGACCGATATCGGGTAAGACGATAAGCATCGCCCCCGTTACACAAGCAAAAGCGGAGAGTGCTCCGAGGCGAGCAAAGGCCTTTAACTCTTTTAGACCTAGCATATAGATGCTGGCACTTAAGACCAATCCCCCAGCAGCGTTACCCACAAAGAAGGCAAGCCCTGAGATGTAAAATCCCCAGGAGAAGAGGTTGGATAAGTTGGTCAGAATCAGGCCATAGTGTATTTGCACGGCCCAAAGAATGAGTGCGATGACCATTAGTAGAAACGAGATGATTAAAGAAGTTTTATATTTTTTACTCATGATTAGCTCCATTTTCTGCTCCTTCTTCCGCTCCATCTTCGATACTGTTTTTGCGTTTAGGAGGGAGGTAGTAGCAACTAGGATCGGTTCCCTTCTCCGGAATCAGGGTGAATCCATCGCGGTCGCGAATGAGGCGTGAGACTTCGCTCATAGGATCATCGAGGTCACCCACATAGCGGGCATTGCCTGGGCAACAGCGAACACAGGCGGGATCCAGCCCCTCCTCCTGGTAGTGAACACAAAAGTGGCACTTCTCCGTAATCCCTTTATAACGAACTGGCATGTAGACTAAGCGGCCATCTTTATAAAACTCTCTGGGATACCCATAGCGGTAATCGGGAACACTTTGCTCCTCTCGCGCGTGGATCTTTTCTGGATCCTCCCAGTTGAATTGGCGAACACCATAAGGACAAGCGGTGACACAGCAGCGGCAACCAATGCAGCGATCGTAATCGATGAGAACCGAGTTATCACTTTGGTGATAAGTGGCATCCACCGGGCAGGCACGCACGCAAGGAGCGTTCTTACAATGTTGGCAAGTGACTGGCAAAAAATACTCTTTGCCTTGGGGTGAGGGAATCATATGCTCACTACTTCCAGGAGTGAAGACGCGATTCCACCAAGTTCCTCGAGGGCCCGCATTATGTTGTTTACAGGCCACCATACAGGAGCGGCAACCAATACACTTTTCTAAATCGATAACCCATCCTCTTCTCATACACTCCTCCTCTTAACATCAACCAGGCACTCGTTCCAACAGGTGTTGGGTGACCACACACCAGGAATAAAATAGACCTCATGAGTGGGCTTGATCCAAGGCATAGTCAGCGTATTGTACGATTCCCCTTGCAAATAACGATCCCACCACCCTTGTTCAAAAATCACCACCCCTGGTTTTGCACCTTTGCTAATGACGGCATACCCATTGGTTTTTCCGCGGCCATTAAAGAGTTCAACGTGATCGCCCTCTTTGATCCCGCGCTTGTTTGCATCTTCTGCATGCAGAAAAACTTTGGGTTTGTCATTTTGCAACTCATTCATCCAACGGTTGTTGGAGTGAGTGGAGTGCACGCGATAGAGGGAGTTTCTGGTGATAAAGCGCAAAGGGTAGAGCGCTCTCGTCTCAGGATTTAATTTATATTCTGTATCTTCAAAGGGTGGTTTGTAGAGGGGAAGTTTTTCTCCAAGCTCTAAAAAGGTATCTTCATCTTTATAAAATTCGATACGCCCACTTTTCACCAAGGACTGCGTGGTCTCTAAGGGAACGGGATAGGTGATAGGAGGGAAAGGCAGGCGTTCTTTAATTTGTGCATAAAAGGGAATTTGTCGGTTGTTAGGAGTACCCAAGCGCAAACGTACTGGACCCTTCTTTAACATGGGAAGAGTGATGCCTTCCACCTCAGGGCCACCCTTGGACAGCAAGCGCTCGATAACGGCAAGTGCAGCGCTATCCTCGTCCAGTTCCGGGTAGTAATCTTTTTCAAACTCGGGACTTAAACGTTTTGCAAGCTCGCGCATGATCCAAAACTCGGAGCGCGATTCAAAGAGTGGTTTTATGGTTCTTTGCTGAAGCTGCACATAGGGATGTGCGGGAGTGGCGGTGATGTCGTACTTCTCATAAAAGCTTGCGGCGGGCAACACCACATCGGACCAGTTACACGAGGTGGTCATTTGAATGTCGGTGGTGATAATAAACTCTAAATCTCCCGAGCGCGCCTTCTCACGAAGGGTGTCGGCCATATTGTGCTGATCGAAGGGATTACCCCAGCCACTAAACATCGCCTTGATGCCATTTGCAGGATAAATTTTTCCTTTGCCTTGAAGAAAGTAGAGATAGGGAACCCAGTTGAGTTTGCCATTTTCAGCGTACCACCAATCTTTGATTTTAAAGCGAACTTTATATTGGCCAGCATAGGTGGAGATGCCGGCACCCAGTGTACCGATATTACCAGTGAGGACGACCAGCAAGGCGAGTGCGCGCCCTTTAAGGTCGCTATGGTACCATTGATAACCACTGGCCCCAAAGATGATGTGTAGGGGTTTAATGGTCGCGGCCTCAACTGCTAAGCGCTCAATGGTGGCGGCAGGGATGGAGGTGATGATGGAGGCCTTCTCGCAGCTATAGTCGTTTAATAAAAGTTTAAGCTCACTAAAGACCGTGGTAACTTTAGTAACTGTCCCATCTGTTAATTTTACCTCCCATTCTCCCTCGAGTACGACCGCTGTTTCGAGTGCAGCGGTAGAGAGTGGATTTAAGAGGGAGAAGCTTCCGTCGTTTTTGGCCACCACATAGGCAGCACGATGAGGTGGCAACTCTAAAGCAGCGACGCTAGCGGCGAGCTCTTGTACCTCACTTGCAAGCAGGCGCTTGCCACTATCTCTTCTTACCAAGATCGGCATATCGGTGAAGTCGCGAATAAAGGCCTCATCGTACAACTTTTTTTCCACCATAACTTTTGCCATTGCCAGTGCTAGCGCGGTATCAGTGTCGGGTGCAAGTGGAATCCACTCATCTGCCTTGGCGGCAGTTGCCGAGTGATCGGGATCAAAGACGACTAGCTTGCCATTTTTTTTTGCGGCCACTAGGTGTTTAGCATCGGGAACTCTTGTCACCAAAGGGTTAGAACCAAAAATCATGGTGTACTTGGCACGCGCCCAATCGGCGCCCTCTAGCTCTACGGTTTGCACTCCAAAAGTCATGGGCCAAAACATGGGGAGGTCACCATTTTGATCGTAAGCGTGGTGGATGCTCCAGTGATTAAGACCAGCAAGACGAACCATTGCCCCCTTTTGTACATAACCTGTGCCACCCACTTGCACCGTCACACCAACTGCTTCCGGGCCATATTTAGTTGCAATCTCTTTTAGTTTGCCAGCAGTATAATCGAGCGCCTCTTCCCAGCTGGCGCGTCTGAATTTTCCCTCACCACGCTTGCCGGTACGAATGAGAGGATACTTTAAGCGATCTTTTCCATAGAGAAGATTCATCATCGATAATCCTCGCAAACAGCCACGAGGATTGTACTCTTTTTCGGGATAATCGGCGGCCTGTGTGAGGGTGGTGAGTCGACCATCCACCACGCGTGCAATAAAACCGCAGGCCCCAGTACAGTTGGGAGAATCGGTAGATCGGATAAACTCCTCTTTGCTAGAGGAGAGCAGTTCTGCGCTAGCTTTACTTACTGGTTTTAAATATTTCATCGCTAGCGTGGCAGTTCCAAGAAGAGCGCTCCCTTTTAAAAAATCACGTCGAGTCACTTTCATGGGCATCTTACTCCTTATGCTTATAAATTGAGCGAGATAGTGTGCTGACTACATCATGCTTGGCCCGTTTAAGCTTTCCCAGCCACCGGCCCATATTAGCAAGCGCTTTGACCATCTCCTCTGGGCCTAAAACTACCAGTGCAATCAAAGCAAGCACAATAAATTCGAGAAAACCTATACCAAACATCTGTGGCCTTTGGTTTAACTTTTAAGAGTGGAATCATCTTTTTGATCATTATGATTATTTTGATGATTATTTTGCAATTCAGTTTTAAAGAGGCGAATACTTTTACCCATTCCTTGTGCTAGCTCCGGTAATTTTTTTGAGCCAAAGAGTACGATGACAATACCAAAAACAATAAGCAGTTCTGTGCTACCGATACCAAACATAGAGATGACCTCCATTTTTGTTTTGCAAGACTATTCTTTACAAAAGAAAAAAAATATTACTATACTTTGAAAAATTCTGATAACAGCGATCACTAACAACCTACTCGCAAATTTTGTGTTCAACAAGTTTAGGGAAATAAAAATGCAAGAAAGTCGCCAACCAATTTCAAAACACTTGACTGAAGTCAAGCATCGTCTACTTTTGCTCTCCGCTCTAGGAGTAGTTTTTTTTACGATTGCTTGGATTTTCCGTGTTGAGTTGACAGATTTCTATCTTTTGCCACTCTCACCAGTGCTGAAAAAGATTGCAGGCAAGGTGGTGGTAACAAAAGTGTTTGATCTCTTTTTACTCCACGTAAAAACCTCTATCTTTGTAACAATCTTAGCGCTTTTACCAGTGGCGCTCTATTCTTTTTGGGGCTTTCTTGCACCAGGATTGCATGAGCATGAAAAGAAAACATTAAGAGCGCTACTTGTATTAGGCAGCTCACTTTTTTATCTGGGAGTCATCATCTGTTACTTTACCTTTATTCCATTTGTATTACATTTTTTTATCGACTATTGGTCCAATAGCAGTCCACTCTTAGAAAAGATGCAAGTGCCGCAAGAGCTTTTGCTCTCGCTTCCTGACTACGTCTCCTTTACACAAACTTTCTTGCTGATCTTTGGACCACTCTTTGAATTTCCACTGATCATTTATGGCCTCTACTCCATGGGTGTTATCTCCATCGAAGACTTAACTCAATATCGGCGGCATGCAATCGTGATCTGTTTTGTGGCGTCCGCGATCTTTACACCACCAGATCCCATCTCCATGGTGTGCATGGGAATACCCATGGTGCTTTTATATGAGTTAGGCATTTTTATCTGCAAAAAGATGGAGAAGCGTGCTGCTGTTCCATCTTCTGCACTAGCGATGGTGAAACCATGATTACGGTAGCAGAAGCGCTACTCACTATTTTAGAAGGGGTGAGTAATTTTGGAACGACTCTAAAAAAGTTAGAGCAGCTGAACCACGAAATTTTGGCCGAGGATATTTATAGTGATCGCGCTTATCCTCCCTATGATCGTGTGGCGATGGATGGGATTGCGATTAAAAGTAGTGCCTGGCAAGCGGGGATCTCTAGTTACCTTTGCATAGGAGTAGAGGCCGCTGGTGTCGCTCCACTGTCACTTGGTGAGTGTAGTGATCACTGTATTGAGGTGATGACGGGAGCGGTGTTACCTGATGGCGCTGATGCCGTGATCCCGATGGAGGAGTTGGATCTTACACTCTACCAAGAGAGTAAAAAAATTAAAGTATCACTCCCGGTAAGAGCGTTCCAAAATGTTCATCGTAAAGCTAGCGACCTTTCATCACAAACGCTGCTACTCGCTAAGGGCGAAGTCTTAAATAGTGTTGCAGTTAGTGTGCTCGCCTCGGTGGGAAAAGCTGACGTGTTAGTGTGGAGAAGACCGCGGATTGCGATCATTGCCACTGGAAGTGAACTAGTGGCAGTAGCTGAGTCGACACCGCTTCCTTATCAAATCAGAGTCTCCAACTCCTATGCGATCGCGGCCGCGCTTAAGAGTATCGGCATGGCCTACGAGGATCTTAAGCTCTTTAAACTTGCAGATGACCCGCAGAAGATATTTGAGGAGTTGCAAAAAATTGTCGCTGCCGATTTTGATTTTGTGATCTTATCGGGAGGAGTTTCGGTAGGGCGCTTTGATTTTATTCCGGAGCTATTAACCAAACTTGGAGTCGATACTCTCTTTCGAAAAGTTGCTCAGCGTCCGGGCAAACCCATGCTCTATGGAAAAGTTGCAAGAGGGGAGGGCGACAGTGCCACTCACTTCTTGGCACTTCCGGGAAATCCGGCGGCCGCCATCATCTGCTGCTACCACTACCTTTTGCCTGCAATCAAAAAAGGGATGCAACAAAAATTCTCGAAGCAAAGTATCAAAAAATATTTGTCGTGCAAAGGTAGCATCAGCAATAACAAAGAGCTCACCTCCTTTGTTCCCGTAAGAGAAGAAGGCCAAGATTTTGTAGAAGTCCAACCCACCAATGGTTCTGGTGACCTCTTTGCACTGGCAAAGTCGGATGGGTATATTATTTTACCAGCAAAGAGTAATTATGAAGCAAAACAAGTTGTCGATTTCGTTCCCTGGGGAAGGCCATGAGTAACTATTTTTTTCACCCTTATGAGCTTGCCATCTGTGGATACTCCGGCAGTGGTAAAACCACGTTACTGGAAAAAATACTTTCCGAGCTTGCAACAAAATTCAAGGTGGGCCTTGCCAAACACGATGCCCACTACTTCACCTTCGATTATCCAGGCAAAGACACCTACCGCTTACGAGCGGCCGGGGCCTTTGCTGTCTCCATTCAAAACCAAACGGAGACCGCCTTCATTGGAACCAATGGTTCAAAAGCGTATGAGGCACAAAAATTAAAGGCCTGTTTTTCAGAGTGCGATTTTGTCTTAGTCGAAGGCCACAAATTTTCTCCCATTCCCAAAATAGTCATCCTCGATAGCGAAGGCGCCATCGCCAAAGATCTTCAAGAAAAGCGAGTTCACGCTGTTGTCGCCTACATCTACACAGAGAAGGAAACAGTTGCAAAAGAGCTCCTCTCCTTAGCGCTTCCCTGCTTTCATCGTGATGATTACCAGGCAATCACTGCATTTATCCTTGCTTGGTTGAGGTTGAAAGCTCATTAAAGCTTCTTTTAACGATTTCATGGTTGCGATGAATATGATGATGATCTTGGTGAA
The DNA here is from genome assembly GCA_015231955.1 of Oligoflexia bacterium. GTDB lineage: Bacteria > Bdellovibrionota > Bacteriovoracia > Bacteriovoracales > Bacteriovoracaceae > JADGAN01. The sequence goes on from JADGAN010000059.1 coordinate 19,016, forward strand.
ATTGTTGTAGGCGTGGGCCAAGCGTGGGTAGATCCTCTTTGCTAATGAGCGAGACGCAGGCGCGGATACCTTCAAGTTTTGTGGCGCCAGTGTTTGCAAGCGAGATGGCACTGATACCATAGGGAAGCAGTTTAGAGATGAGCTCTTGACCGCTAAAACCGGGATAGGAGATGGTAAAATAGAAACCATCACCAATAAGCTCGTCGCTATCTTTGGCGTAAACGATCTCAAAACCATTGGTGAGGAAGTGATTTTTGATAATGCGAGATTTGTCACCATACTCGGAGCGCGCCACCTCTAAGAAGTTGTAGCGACCGCTGTTGATCTCGTGCAAGAGAGCGGCAAGCGCATGCTGAGCGGAGTGGGCGGTGCCCGCAGTGCTGGCGTAGATGGCACCATAGATGAGTGCTTGCGAGAATTGGGTTTGCGGAAAAAAGTGTAGCAGATCGGGGTACTGTTTTTGTGCTAAGCTATCGGAGATCATGAGTAGGCCGATCCTCTGTCCAGGGTAACTGAACGATTTTGAGCTAGAGAGGAGGATGACGTAGTTGTCGCTATAATGGGCAATAGAGGGGTAAAAGGGAGGGCATGCAGGGTGGGAATAGTCTTTGCGGAAATCCATGGCAAAATAGGCAAAATCTTCAATCGCCACCACATCGTAGCGGTTTGCAAGCTCTCCAATAATCTGTAGCTCCTCCTCGTTTAAACAGGCCCAGGTGGGGTTGTTGGGATTAGAGTACAAGATGGCGGAGATTTTATTAAGCGAGAGTAGCTCTTCTAGCATGGGGCGGAGCTTTTTTCCTCGATAGTTACCGATGTCGAGACTTGCTTGCTTAAGCCCCATCATCTTCACCATTTGCTTGTGCACTGGAAAGCCTGGATCTAAAAATAAGATGGTGTCGCGCTTGCTGTAGCGGCGGCAAGCAACCAAGGCCGCCGCAAAGCTACCATGAATCGCGCCAACGGTGGGAACGCAATTTTTTGGTGAAACATCAATGCCGATAAAATTCTTTGCAAATGTAGCGATCTCCTCCTTTAGCGCGGGCACCCCTTCAATGCTGGGATAAACACCACAAACATTTTGATTTAAAATGGCATCGGCCTCTCGCTCTAGGAGCAGGCGACTCGGTTTTAATCCCGGAACCCCCATCTCCATGCGAATGAATTTGATAGGCCACTTCTTTTCTATCCTATCAATGAGCCTTTGAATCTCTCGAATCGAGGCGTGTCCTGGCGAGGGAATCCCCAGCTGTTGCAGCTCTTCATCAATAATGTGCTTTGGAATCGGTATCATCATCACTACATTCCTTGAACAACTTATAAGAGGAGGCAAACTATCAAGTTTTTCTCGAGGTGCCAACACCCTTTGGGAACTTAAAAGACTTAAAAGACAATAAATGCAGGAAGTCCCAAAAGTCGAGTGGCACTTAAATCTGAAAAAGCATATAATTGCTTTAGGATGAAGAAATTTTTTGGGGTTAAGATCTTTTGGAGTGTCACTGTTTGGGTGTTACTTTCCCTCTTTTTTGCGGGTGAGGCCGCGCCAGCAAAGAGTAGGGTGGTGCGTGTGGGAGTTTTTCCTGCGGCGCCCTTGGTAGTGCTGTTGCAGCAGCAGCAGCAGCAGCAGCAGCATAGGCCTGATGGAATGTTTATCGATTTAATTGAACATTTTGCTGAGAGTTTTGCTTGGGAGATCGAATATGTAGAAAAGAGTTGGAGTGAGCTGCTCCTCGATTTAGAGCAGGGAAAAATCGATCTCTTACCGGCCATTGGATATACGGAAGAGCGAGCTGCCAAGTACGATTTTAGCAAGCACCCTGTTTTTATCGATAGTGGGGTTTTGTTTACCGGTGCGCACTTCACCTTGCATACAGTGTTTGATCTACAGGGCAAGAGGGTGGCCGCCGTCAAAGGCAGCCTGTTTACGACCGGCTTCCTCGAGTATATCAAATCGTTTGGCATCCACTGTAAGATGGTTTTTACCTCGGATAATCGTGATGTAATGCAAGCAATTGTCTCTGGAGAGGTGGAGGCCGGGGTCACCATCTACTCTTTAGGCAATGAGCTGCTGCAAGAGTTTCCTGTGCAGATGAGTGCGATTAGTTTTTCTCCAGTCGCTTTGGGTTTTGCCGTAAAAAAGGGGCAAAATGGTGATCTCTTGGCAGCTATCGATCAGATGATGGAGCTCATGGTACATGATCCCGACTCGTTGTATAGTCGTGCCTACAAGAAGTGGATGGTGAACCAGGGTAAAAAAGAGATCCCTCCTTGGGTCTGGTGGGGAGTTTTGGGGTTAGTGGTTTGTGCTATCGTCTTAGTCGCCTGGAACAGCTTTCTTAAACGGCAGGTCAATCTTAAAACGCGCCACCTGCAGTTAGAGATTGCGGACCGCAAGCGCGCCTTTCACGCTTTAAGTGCAGAAAAGGAGCTACTCGCGGTCACCCTACGCAGTATTGGTGATGGGGTAATTACCACCGATCACCAAGGCAAGATTGTGATGCTCAATAAGATTGCAGAGGAGCTTACTGGGTGGCCACTTGCCTCTGCAGTCGGGTGCTCGCTTTCTGAGGTATTTCATACCATTTATGCTAGCACTCGCGAAGCTTGCGATAACTCCCTCGAAAAAATTTTAAAAACTGCTGCTATCGTCGAGGAGAGTGAAGATACGCTACTACTGTCGCGTGATGGACGTGAAATAGTGATTGCAAAGAGTGGTGCACCGATTAGAAATCAGCAAGGCCAAGTTGTCGGCGCAGTTGTGGCCATTAGGGACATTACAGAGAAGCAAAAACTTTTAGAGAGTGCCAAACGTGCGGACCGCTTGGAGTCCATCGGTATCCTTGCGGGTGGGATTGCTCACGACTTTAATAACCTGCTCACTGGGCTCTATGGCAACCTAGAGATGGCGAGAATGGAGAACTCCCTTCCGAGAGCAGCAGAGAGCTATCTCGATAAGGCCTTAAGAAGTTTTAATCGAGCACAAAACTTGACCCAACAGCTGCTCACCTTTTCTAAAGGGGGAGCGCCTTTGCGAAAAATTGCTAGCATCAAAACCATCATCAAGGAGAGCGCACAATTTGCGTTAAGTGGTTCGAAAGTCTCTTGTGATTTTCAGCTGGCGGACGATCTAGGCCACAGTAACTTTGATGAAAATCAAATTTGGCAAGTCTTGGATAATCTCTATATCAATGCTGTTCAAGCGATGCCCTCTGGCGGACGCATCACTGTCACCGCCAATAACATCAGCAAAAAAGCGGATGATGCCCATCTTCGCAGCACCTCTTTGCGCGAGGGCCGCTACCTTAAAATCTCCATCGCAGATAAAGGCGTAGGCATACCCGCAAACATCATCGCTCACATCTTTGATCCCTTTTTTACCACCAAAAAACAGGGCAATGGGCTTGGCCTTGCCACCGCCTACTCCATTATCAAAAAACACGAGGGTGATATTTGTGTCGAATCGGCAGTGGGCCAAGGTACCACTTTTCACCTCTTCCTCCCCATGGTTGCTGCTACCACTACCTCTACCACCGCCACCGCTCTCGCCAAAAATAGGGAACCTTCTCTTCATCGTGGCACGGGTACTATCTTGATCATGGATGATGAAGAGGAGATCCGCTTAATGCTCGCAGAGATGCTAAAGATGATGGGATACCAAGTGGAGTATGCAGGTAACGGCGAAGAGGTTTTAAAAAAAATCGCCTCCTCCCACCAAAACTTTGTCGCAATCTTCATGGATTTAACCATCATAGACGGCATGGGAGGCCTAGAGACGATCACCCTGCTACGAAAGAACCACCCCCAGCTCCTGGCCTTCGTTGCCAGCGGTTACTCCTCCGACCCGGTGATGGCAAACCCCAAGGCCTACGGCTTTAGCGACAAACTCCAAAAACCCTTCCGCACATCGGAACTCTCGTCGCTACTCTCCCTCTACTTCCCTTGCTAAATCTACACTATCTGTGTTGATTTTGCTTCTATTTCCACACTAGCAGTGTAAGAATGGAATAATGTATAATCGACTTTTAAAACAACCCAAAAAATCATTTTTCCTTTTAGGTCCAAGGGGAACCGGCAAAACCACCTGGCTTAACTTATTAAGGTTTGATTTAAAACTTAATTTGCTCCATAGCAAGCTACGGCTGGATCTAGAGAGAAATCCATCTCACCTACAAGAATTGGTTGCACCTCTGAAAAAAGGCTCCTGGGTGTTGATCGATGAGGTGCAGAAAATTCCTGCTCTTCTCGATGAAGTACAGCTGATTTATGACAATTTTTCCATCAACTTTGCCCTCAGCGGATCCAGTGCGCGCAAACTAAAACGTAGTGGTGTTAATTTGCTGGCCGGCAGGGCCATCAACTACAAAATCTTTCCCCTTTGTTATGATGAATACAAAGAAGATCTTCCTCTCGAGCAAAGAATTGAGTGGGGGACTGTTCCTCTCTTGGTCAGCAACTTTTCCTCCAAAGAAGACACTCTCGAAACTTACGTGGATAATTATTTAAGGCAAGAACTCACAGAGGAAGGAATCGTTCGCAAACTTGAACCCTTCTCACGTTTTTTACAAGTGGCCGGCATCATGAACGGTCAAGTGTTGAATGTAGAAGCGATTGCCCGCGAATGTAAAATCTCTCGCAGCACTGTGGATAAATATTTTGAGGTTTTGTACGATACGCTGATTGCCTATAAACTTCCAGGATACCAACCCGGGCTTAAAGTCAAAGAACTCGCCAGTCCTAAGTTCTATTTTTTCGATTCTGGAGTCGCCAGGGCCGTGGCAGGTTTAACCAGAGAGCACTTGGATAAAAGTTATACTGGGTTTTTATTTGAAACTTTTCTTTTAAATGAGATTCGTGCTTATAACTTTTACTCTGGACAGAATCGCGATCTCTTCCATTACTCTATATCCAATTCTTATGATATCGATCTAATCATTCAATTGCAAAAGAGAACTATTTCACGCACTGATAAGATCATTGCCTGCGAATTTAAGTTAAGCAAGAACTGGGACAGTCGGTGGTCGCGCAACCTCGAGGATTTCAAGCAAAACCAAAAAGTGATGAAGGTCGAACGTCTCATTGGCGTGTATAGCGGTGATCGTAAATTCAAATCGGGGGAGGTTGAGGTATTCCCAGTCGATCTCTTTTTGAAAGAACTATTCGCACAAAAAATTTATTAATCTTAAGTTGTCCTAGTTTTTAGCGCTTTTATTAAACGATAATAATCCTTTGTCGATCCATAAACCATTGCCATCAATAAAGGGATGAATATCCACAAGCTCTTTGTAAATCATTGCCGCGGCCTCTACGGGATGGCACTTCTTTCTTATTGCTGGTATTTTAGCAACAAACTTTTTCATAAGAGCGAGAATTTTTGAAGCTGCAGGAGGAACATATTCGGTTCCAGTAAGAACTTATGAACTTGATATTATCTATAAATTGTATGAATAACCAATTTGGTTTCTTCATCTTTTAATTCGAATTTGGATTGATTAAAGCTGGGTGGTCTGAAGCGAGTTACGGGATTATTAGAGGTACCCACTCCTTCTTTGGGAATGCCAAAAAAGTTAGTATCTACTCTATCGTTGTTGTTCTCATCGTGAATAATTAATACCGCATATTCGCCTAGAGGAAGGGCTACCCATTCAAAATAGGCCGTGCTGGTTTCTATGGGCAAGCACTGCTTCTTGATTTCTCGACCTTCTTTCAAGAAACTCCTCGCGTTGTCATATAAAACAGCGCAAACCTGGCTTTGGGTATTTCTTAGGCGATCAACTTCAATGCTTAATTTAGATTCTGCCATGGTATTTTCAGCAAAAAAGCTACAGCAAAAGAATACAGTTCCACTGACAATAAAAGAATTTTTTTTTAGTGTCTGAAATAAGTTTAATCTCATAGTATAAAACTCCTTCTGCACTATAATATTACGAGTATAGAAACTATCTCGTTAAATCATCCTGCCGCCTTATAGATCATGAAAGAATAATTGTCAACGTAACAAATCCATACCTGAAAGCGGGTTTGCCTACAAGGGTCGTGAACCACTGTTCTTTTTTGCTTCTCCAAAGCAAATCAACGATGTCCAGTCTCCTCTATGCCAATTAAAAAATTTTTGTAATGAGGTTTCTAACTAATAAAACAATAGAAGACGATTAAAAGACAATCAGAGATCTGGAGCAGTTTAACGCCCTATCACTGTTGGCGAACAAGGTGTTTTACCAATGGAAATTATTTTTATTTTCAAATAAAAAGCATGCATTTTACCTCTGAAAATGCTATGTATTCCTAGTGATAAAAACCGTTTTTCAGAGGAGAAATGAGGATGAGCAACCAATAATATAATGTTAAAAATTTAAGCAAACATCAATTGGTGGTCAACATACTCGCCTTAGTAAAAAAAGAAAAAGGTTATACTTTGGCCATCATCGAACATCTTGAAGAAATCGAATCCCGTCATCTCCACTTGGAGCTTGGTTTTCCTTCTATGTTTGCGTACATCACGAAATCACTGGGATACTCCGAGAACGAAGGCCAACAACGACTATCTTGCATGCGACTTGCTCGCACCATTCCCGAAATTAAAGAAAAAATAAGTGAAGGATCGTTAACCCTTACCAATATTGGATTAGCTGCCGCTTCGTTGAAACGACAAGAAGAGACGAAAGGAGAGAAGTTAACAATTGAAGAGAAAACTAAAGTTATTGAAACAGTAACCAACAAAAGTACCAGGCAGGCCAAAATTGAATTAGAGGCGATGGAAGGCGGTGCTGTTACAAAAAAAGCACCAACTTATAAAATTGAAGTGAGTGAGAAAGCATGGAAGTTACTACAAGAGTTAAAAGGAAAAATGGGGAACTATCAGGACGGAGAACTGCTGGAACTTTTGCTGCAAGAAAAAGCACAAGAGCTCACCAAAC
>JADGAN010000005.1 GCA_015231955.1 Oligoflexia bacterium
GTTAAGTGCTAAACTTGATGAAGTAAAAAAAATGATCTATGGTTTAATAAAGAGACTTAAAGCTGATAGCAGTAATTGCTGATAGCATCTGGATGAAAGTTGATGGTTGAAGGGAGTGAGCAGTTACGTAATAACTTGGAAAGGATTTTTTATGGAATTGATTCATGAGGAGAGTATTCGTTTACAAGCGCTCAAGGAGGTTGCCCGCAAGATGCTGATTGCTGCACGAACTGCACCCAAAGCACGCGGAGTAGATAATACCGTTCTAGTGATGATTGAAGATCGAGCAACCATTTTAGAAATCTCAGAAAAGATGCGCCATATGGGTGAAACTTACCAAATGCCCGCTTTTACTCGTGATGCTGAAAACATCTCCGAAACCCCAATCCTACTCTTAATGGGCACTCGCCTCCGCTCTGTCGATCTCAAAAAATGTGGCCTTTGTGGCCATGCAAACTGCCATGAAAAAAATCAATACCCTCACATCCCATGCGCCTTTAATAGTGGCGATCTTGGTATCGCTATTGGCTCTGCGGTTAGTGTGGCCATGGATCACCGAGTGGATAATCGAATCATGTACACTGTTGGACAAGCAGTCCTCGAACTTGGCCTTCTTGGTAGCGATATCAAAATCGTCTACGCCATTCCCTTGAACGCTGGCCCTAAAAATCCCTTCTTCGACCGCAAATAAAAAGTTATTATTTAACAGGCCCTAAACAGCAATAGTTAGAGTAAACTTTGTACCTTCTCCTTCCGTTGTTTCAACTTCAATACCACCATTCAATTTACTCAAATTCTTTCTCACAACATCCATGCCCACCCCCCTACCGGAGATCTCTGACACTTCATCTTTGGTACTAAGACCAGAGTGAAAAATCAGTTCCAATTTTCCTTTTTCATCCAATTGTTCGATTTGCTCTTTACTCAAAATTCCTTTTTTAACTGCCTGCAAGCATACCCTTTGAACATTAACTCCTGCTCCATCATCTTTAATAACAATTTCAATTTTATCTTTCATGTCTTTACAGTTAATCTCGATTATACCTTTCTCCTCTTTTCCCATCTTCACCCTCTGTTCTGGCATTTCAATACCATGATCTAGAGCGTTCCGTACCAAATGCATAATACAATCCTGCAGTAAGTACAGCCTGTTTCGCTCTAGTGAACACTGATCTCCACTTAACTTCATACCAATATTTTTCTTGAGATCTTTAGACACCTCTTTTACCACCGAGCGGAATTTGTTAATGGAATGTTTGACCGGTAACTCAAGTAATTTGAGAAATTTCTTGTCGACATCGGCAAACTCTTCATGAGGCATCTTCTTCTGAAATTCGAGGAGATAGTTCTTCATACTGTCAAAGTTGCTGGCAAGAATCTCCAGCGTTTGTGGACGGCCCTCATTGATCTGTTCATCAACCGCAATATCAGCATAAGCACAGGCCAGTTTAATTAAAGTTTTAAAGCGTAAATAAACATAATTAGGCAAATCTTCTCTTTGTAAATACCTATCAACAAGAACATTGAGCACAGAATCTTTGTCTTTGGTGACTACCTCCATTGTCCTTAAACATTCTAAGTTATAGGTATTCTTCAAAGTGAAAAATATTTGGGTAGCAACATAGCTTGTATCATTTAATGGGACAAAATAGCGAATGGCATCCTCCTCCGCTACTCGAACATACTTGGCAAAGGTTTTAAAGAACTGCTGCTTATCAACTCCTTCTCTTTTTAAAATATTCAGCGAGGTAAGCAAATAGATATTGGCCAAATCAACATGAATTTCAGAAGCACATGGATCGGTCAGTAGTTCAATTATCTGCTGCCTCTCCTTTTTATTACTACTGGATCCCAAGTTAAACTGAGAAACCATCGCCAAGAAAACCCAAATCTCGCCCAAGCAAGTGGATATAGGCGAATAACTTTTCTTATCATAGAGTTCCATTATAACTTTTAAGATATTTATCAAGTGGGAAGCTTTAATTTCATTGAAAAAAGTGCTTAGGCAATGAACCTGCTCAATAAAATTTGCCTCCTCTTTCTCATCTCCTTTATTTTCAACCAATTTGTCATAGGCCAGGGACAGGCGGTATTGGCAACTAAATATACCAATCCAATAATCAAAATTAGTGCTCAAAGCTGAGAAGTTGCTTGAATTGGTAAAAATCTCACAGGCCTGTATTTGAATTTCGGACAAAAGCTTCAAAAATATTTCTTCGAAAATTTTTGAACCAATCTCTTCCGAAGAGTTGATTTTATCCAAGGAAAGCTCAAATTGGGTTAACTTGGTTGCTAATGTTTTTCGATTCAATCCAATGCAATCACCTTTACAGCTATGAATATTGTGCTGGATCCTCTCAATAATTTCCGCCTTTTCCTGATTACCTCTTATATTGGCATAGATATTTTCGATCTTCTCACTCCCCTCGATTGGAAATCCCTTGCCTCTGAAGGCCCCTCCTATGAGTAGTGATATAGAATTTTCAAACACTTTTAGTTTTGCATCCAAGCTGCTCAGCAACTCTTCATCACTACCTAGCTTCATTTTGAAGACCTCTTTCGCCAGGCTTCTATAACCATTGATCTGACCCCTTATCAAACGAATCCCATCAACAAGATTGACCAGGAGTTCCTTACTCATTTTATCATTTTCACTTTTAGGGTTGTTAATACCTGTGATGATACTCTCCACTGAATGAACCATGGAGGAAATGAAGGAGAGACCAAAGACCCGGGCATTACCCTTTATAGTATGGAGTATTCTAAACAAAAGCTGCAACTCATCGACTTCTCTCCCTTCCATGAATTGATTTCTAATTCTCTTGGCAACATCAATCGACTCCGAGATCATCTTCTCTGCACTCTCAAAGAATTCTTGCAAGTTCTCGACCTTATTGGATGCCAACTCCTGAAGCATAATAATCTTTCTATTGACCTCTTCCTTTTGCTTGACCATTTCGGCCTCAAGCTTTTCAAACTCCGTAATGTCCTCTATGACAAACATCAATTTTTCCAAGTTGTTATTTTGATCCCAAATGGGATTGTAGGATAACTTTAAAATCTGCTCCTCATGCTTATCATCATATTTGTAGACGATTCTTGAAGGAAAATAGTCCACCGACAGTTCCCACTGCAACTCACCCTCACCAAATGCCGTATGCATGTTACTTTTTATATAAGCGTATTGCTCTTGTTTCCTGTCCAAATTTCTATAGACTGTATCAAAGACCGACTTGCCTTTGATGTTTTCCTTAAAGATTGAATTGCTGTATTGAGAGACTGGACTCATAATGGTTCCATCGCTGGTTACCGTAAATACCGCCTGTCTCATATTATTGAGCAGATTGGACACACTTTTAAGCGCCTCTTTTAATTCGAAAGTTCGCTCCTCCACTTGTCGCTCAAGTCCGGCATTGAGTTCCGCCAGCTCCTTATCTCTCTTGGTTATCGCCTTGCTCATACTTTGAAAAGAGTTGGCCAAAAATCCTACTTCATCGGAGCGATTGATATCGATCTTTTGGTCATAATCTCCATTCGCCATTTTATTAGCAATATGAGTTAGTTTTATTAAGGGATTGGTGATGCTATTGATCAGCAGTATAAATAGCGCGCACATGCCCAAAGCAATAACGATGGCAATCCCAATTGTACTTAATAACAAGTTATTTACCTGAGCAAAAATTTCCTTCGTAGGAAGCTCGATTACAAATCCCCACTTCTGTGATTGAAATTCTAAAATGGTATAGGAGCGCAAAACGTGTTCCCCAAACAAATTTTTCCCGAGCAATACCTCCGTTTTTCCTGGCGACTCTTTAAAATTGATAAACTGGTATTCATGGGTGAGATTATTTTTTTCCTTGCTTTTAACCCAGTAATTTAAAAGATAGCTCCCTCCCGCTGTCTTGTAGTCACTTCTCAAGGAATAATCGGGGCCTATCAGAAAAGTGTACCCCGTTTTTCCCAGACCGTTACGGCCCTGCAATATTTTTTCAATATGCTCATTGCTAAGTTCCGCAATCATGACCCCTATTGTTGCCCCAGCAACAATTCCTTCCTCTGTCCGGTCAAACTCAGAAATCACAGGCACACATAAAATTGCTGAGGCCCGGCCACTGTTTTCATCATAGAAGTAGTCAAAAAACGTTAGCTTGCTCTGGCCTTGCTCAAAGCACTCGGAGTAAGCACTTCCGGCCATTGCTCCATAAGTAAAATTCTTGCCGTTAATGCCTCCTTCTAAGGAGCTATAAATGACCTGAGATTGATTGTTCACCATGATCAGATTTCTATAATTAAAATTATCTGCCAACTGCTTCAATCTGGGGTGGTGCTTGTCATAACTTTTTTTGTAAACCTCGCCATAGGTTGCGTCTTCCATCCCACTATGGCCTTCTGCCAGAACGGCCCCTTGGAATACCACAAACATGTCGGCCATTAGTCGGCCCTTTGCTTGTGAGGCAAAATCATCACCGACTCGCCCCAAATAGCTTTCGAGCTGGGCCAAACGAGATTTTTGTACAACCTCAATCTGTTCCTTGACTCTATCTTCTAAAATTTTCTTAAAATGAAAGTAATTAACCCCAACCACCGTCACTATGCCTAGAAAAAAAGCGGTCAAGATGCTGGTCATGAGCTTTGCTTTCAATGAGAAATTTTCAAATGGATTCAACATTTTTTTGCCTCATAACTTTGCTAGCTTACTTTACTTAACTTATGATCTCTAATTAAACGGATGAGGATTCATCGAGCACTGCTCTTTCTCCGGGATCGTCTTATGAGGAGCATAGAAGCCAGCGCCAGCAACCACAAATTTTCCATCATCTTTATCTTTGCACCTTACCACATAAGATATTTTGTCCACCTGCCCCTCGGTTCCCTGGAGAGTCCACTTATAAGGCACCCAACAACCCGCTGGTTTTTTCTCAGCAGAGATATTGAATTGCTCAAAAATCTTATAACCATAATACTCTTTATGAGTCAGATCCAAATTGGTTTCAAGCCCAGGCTTGACCGGATGAAGAAGCATTCTGATCAGGTCGGCCGGAGAATCTTTAGTCAAGTTCTCTGCATAGCTTTCGATCCACACATAGTTATTCTTGCAATGGCGATTTCGCATAATCAGAGCGAAGGCCTTCTTATTAAATTCTTCTAGGATCTTTTTTCTCTCTGCAATGTCTTTAATATCCTTAAGATTCCTAAATTTTTCCATATAGGCCTTTCCTGAACCTAGCGCCTCAATCCATTTACACGATAAAAGGGCGGCACTCTTGGCAGCAGCAGCTAGCCCTTGTGGCGTCTCACAGTTTTCTTGCCCATTTTCAAAATTATTATTAGCATAAGCTAGTGGCATGAGTGCTAGGGAAGTAATAAATAGTATTACCTTAATATTCATTTTTTTCTCCATTTTATATCCAATGATCAACCCCTCGCGCGTCTAATCGGGATAGATAAAAAAAACTTAAGCTCAACATCAATATAAAAAAATAGAAAAATTTACACAGTTTTAGTTGGAATGGTGGGAATTCATGGATTTCATGATTTTGGTCAACATAGCAAAAATTTTTTCATATTGTTTACAAAGGATGGCCTATAGCGCTCCATGGAAGTAGCATCTTTTAAAAGCATTTGATTAAAATCCTTAATGGAGATGGGTGCTTTCCCGGATCTTAGCATAGATCTTTCATGATATTCATAGGCAAATTGAATTATTAAAGATTCAGCACTGAGAGCATCTCCCCTTTTTCCTCTAGGAAATCCACTGCCATCAACCACCTCATGGGTGTTTTCCATCAATTCTCGAATGGTTCGAGTCAAGGGAAGTTTTCGATCCAAAGCAATTTTCATTCCTTGTAATGGATGCGCCTTGTATATTGCCAGCTCGTCCGCAGTTAAATCTTTTAAACCATTTTTTTTCATTTTTCGGTTGATCGATGGGTGCATGAAGATTAGTCCAACATCTGACAACAAAACAGTAATCATAATATCTTCAACAGTTTTTAGATCTAATTTCAAGGCAAAAAGACCAGCATAAGCAGTTATTGCAGGTATGTGGCTAATCGTTGAGCCCTCTTCCACTCTTAAATTAATGACCTCCCAAAGATCGTCCACTGCTGCTAAGGAGTTGATTAATTTACCACACAGATCCTTGCAACTATTAAGTAAGGTCTTCCCTTCTTGAAATGAATTAAATTTGCTATAGTCCGTTAGCAAACACACAAATTCAGCGTAATTCCAACATAAAGTTAAGTACTGGATTCGGCATCTTCTTTCTATTTTAGATGTTGTTTTATAATCAGAATCATTTATGTACCCTTCATATTTGTCTATATCTATGCGTTTAATATAAAATTCACTCTGTTTCTTCATTTTATCAAACTTGTCCGCATTTAACAAAATGCCTTCGTTACCACACACCAAAAACTTATTTCTCTGGGAAACATAATAATAAACATTAAAGGGCAAAACCATTCCTTGGGTTAAGTCAGTTGTCTTGATGGGAATGAATTCATCTCTTATAATATGTGTACAAAAATATTCCAGTTTTGAACTCGTTTCCAGTTCAGTCTCTAATATAATTACGTTTGCACCACTTTTTATTGCAAAGGCCGCTTCTTCTTTGGGTATCTTCTGCGGAACAACACAACAAACAAATCCTTTGGGACAAAAAAGTTTTGCTGCCTGAATCTTCTGAGTAATTCCATTCATATTGGAATCAGATAATGCAGAAATCATTATCATTCTAATTTTTACTAGATCTTTCTCTTGATCTTCAAAAAAAGCAACTTCGTTGCTCCAGATTTTAAACGCATAATTCATGTCTTCACAAAATTTTGTTATAAATTTCACAACATGAGTATCTTGGGAAATTAAAGCAAAATCAATAGGCTCACTCATTATGAGATCTCCAAAAAGATTGTCCCAATATTAGATTCCAGTCCATAGATTATTTTTCCATCTATTTGTTTGACCTCTATATTCTTTTTACTTATAGAAGGGACGGAGAAGGTTTTATCTATGTTTTTTTGTATCCCTTGTCTAATTCTTCCTCGTAAAATATTAAAAAATTCTTTTATGCAGCCAATAGATTCTTCTTCGTTTAATTTTATACTATCATCTTGGATGATGGCGGCCGAGAATTTTTCAAAAACATCAACTGGAAAGTACAGACAAATTTGAATTTGAAAACATTTAAAAGAAACTTTTTGAATACATTCAAGGCAAAGCTCTTCTTTACTTACTGAACTGCTAGTGGCCTTGACCTCACTTCGAATAAGTGTACTAACAACAGCAATCACCTCGGCGGAGATAATCCCAATGGTTAAATTTAATTGCTCCTTGGCATCTGTGCTGTTGTATTTCATGATGAAGCCATCACATGCTTCCCTGCTTTCGAAAACAGTAAAAACAACATCGACACCTGTTTTCATTAAAAATTTCTTAACATGAGGATTGATTATCAAATAAGTTTCGTACTTCAAATCCATAATCAATTTAAGTAACTTCAAAAGTTCACTTTCAGAGCAATTTTCTCCAGGAAAGATATTCTTTAAATCAAAGATGTGAAATTTAACTTCCCTGTTTTCTTTGATGGAACAAAAAAGTTGCTCAATAGTAAAATCACTACTAGCTACTTCACCTGAGAAAAGATAGTAACAACGATCTTTTGTATCTGTGGTTTCAAATTTCATTTTTTACTCTCTCCAGAGAAGATAAAATTTTATCTTTTAAATCCTCAACTTCAAAAGGTTTTACTAAATAATTTGCAACTCCTAAAGATATCGCATGTATAACATTATCTTTTTCGGATTCTGCCGTGATCATTATAAAAACAATATGATCAAATTTATGATCAGAGCGAATTTTTTTAAAAAGAGACGGTCCATCGCCATTATCCATACGCCAATCACTCAATACAAGCTTAAAGGGAGTTTTTTCTTTATCGCTTTTCACAATCTTCTCAAAAGCTTGGTCACCACTTTCCGCCTGATCGATATTAACAAAACCCAATTCTTTTAATCGCTGAACTGTCCAAGATCGAATAACAATGCTATCATCTACAACCAAAGTTTTTATCTCAGAGAAAGACATAAGATTCCTCCGTTATTTTTTATTCATACTTAAAATTTTCGTTACTGCTAGCAGTAACTTTTCTTCAATATATGGTTTAGTAATCCATGCAACAACTCCACACAACTTACCTTTCTTTTTTAATTCCGGATCAGCTTCTGTAGTCAACATAACAACAGGTGGTTTTTTAGCAATACTGCTATCCTTGAATATCTTCTCGCACATAGAAATACCATTCATGTTCGGCATATTCACATCACAAAGAATAAGTTCGGTATCAGTATTTTGCATTAAGGCAATGTGCCCCTTAATTCCATCTGCCCCTTCTATCACCTGATAACCGCTTTTTTCCAGAGTTTCCTTCAACTGATCCCTGACTGTTTCGCTATCATCAACAATTAAAATTTTTGGCATAAATAATTTTCCTTGTTTCTACATTCCTACGATATACAGATTATTTTTTGCAAAACATCAAGTATGTTTTTTTTCATTTCCAGCATATTATCGGTAAAAAGACAGGTGTTCTTGAATCCTGAATTCTCATATTTTAAATCACCAGAGCTACTGTCTTTATTTTTTACAAAAAGGATGCTGGTGTCATCACTGGCACCACCCCTTGAATCTTTCGCAAATTCAATCTCTATGTCAAATTCATCCTTAATTTGCAACATAAAGTGATGTAAATCTTCCTTTTCTGAATCACTTATTTCTTCATCGCAGGAATAGGTTATTTTAGGAAATACATGCTTATCTAAACAAAAACCAAAGAAAATAGTTGTCTGATGGTCGCTAGTGGCCACATTCCCCCCGTGATTGCAAATATACTGATCGCTCACTTCCATGGGGATAGCATATTTTAATTCACTTTTACTATTTCCTGGGGTTTCTTTTTTTCCTTCATGTTTTATGTTTACAGAGATCAGTCCAGCGTCTACTCCTCCCCAAGAAACGATTACGTTTTTAAATTTTTCTTCAATCGCTACGATATAATTTATTAAACTCAATAATATTTTAGCGCGGTCTACAAACACCACTCCCATGTCTCTACTAATATCTGCTTGCAGATAGGAATAGTTAACCTCTAAATTATCTTCTTTTTCCATGAGCTGTAACATTTCCACTAAATTGGCCTTGATACTTTTCAAGGAGAATAATTTACGCAAAACATTTTTTTTATTAGCACAAGGAATTTTAATAATAAATGCAGCACCCTGGCCTTCTTGTGTTTTAATATCAATGGTACCCTCAAAATCATTCACTCTACTGGCAACAGTGTCCAGCCCAATGCCTCTACCCTTAATATCATCCACTTGCTCGGCCGTAGAAAATCCTGGAGAAAAAATATATTTAAGTAATTTATCCTCGGATAGAGTCAATGCCTCATCCAGTTTCACCATGTTTTTTTTAACTATTTTATTTTTTATTTTATTAATATCTATCCCGCTACCATCATCACTCACCGAAAGTTCAAGCATATCCCGATATTCTTTTATAGAGATTTTAATTTTACCTTCTGCTGTTTTCCCTTTTTGTAATCTTTTCTCTACCGATTCTATCCCATGCCCTATGGAGTTATTGATTAAATGCAGGGTTACATCACTAATCAAATCCATTAATTCTTTATTGACTTTAATGTCGGCACATTCAAATTCTGTAATTATGTTTTTCGAAAGTTTACTTGCAGTTTGTTCTACTCTTTCTAAGAGCAATGGCCTTATTGTTGACAATTCTATGTCATTTATTTTTTGTAATTTTACATTTATCTTCTCTGACAAAACTGCTGTTTTCACTGTCTGTCCACTAACTATAGATGCATTGTATTGCTCGAATAAGACTTGGATTTCCTCTAAATTATTTTTTTCATTTTTGCTTATCCCTTCAGTAGGTTCCGAAGATTTTTCTCTGAAAGTTTTGTATAAAATTTTTATTTCATTCCACTCATTTTCTATTGCAATAAAACTTTCTTTTGATGATGTAAAATCATCAATCCCCGCTTCAATGTTAAATAATAATTTTTCCTCTGCTTGGTGGGACAACTCCGCCATGGTAATTAGTCCTACCACTCTAGAATTACCCTTTATGGAATGAAGAACGCCTGCAAAATTTTTCCAATTATTCTTTTGAATAGAATCATTTGCTTTTATAATCAGTTTATCCACCTCTGGAATCAATATATCCATCATATCAGCTTTGGCAGATCTTATTTGCACCACTCGCTGCACCACGCGATCATCAAATATTTTTATTTTTTTATTTTCTTCTTCTGCCTTTACCAAAGAAGTTCTATCCTCTATGATTAAAAGCAGTCTTTTGATGACTCCATTGTAAATTATTGGTTGATAGTTTATCCCTAAATAAAGCTTTTCCTCTCCCTCAAGAGTCTTTCTCTTGTAGATAATTTGCTTAGGTAAATTATCCTTTATCGCATCAAACATCAGTTCACTTTCCCCGAAAATTAGATCTAACTTTTCTATGGCTTCCTGGGAATTTTTTTTCAAATAATTAAAGCCGGAACTAAAAATAAAATTTTTATAATTTTGTCCTCCAATTTCACTAGAACCAAAGATATGCTCTGCATATATAGAGTATTTAGGCGAAATTAGTTTATCCGGATTGATGGTTAAAATCGCCAAGGAGATGCTGCTAAATATCTCTGATATTTGTTTTTCTGACTCTCGTAGTTTAGTAATATTTTGACCTAAAACCACATAGGCATGACCTTCGCTGGAATAAAATTTACCAAAAGGGGTAACATACCAATAGTAAGACTCTTTTATACTATCAGCGCCTTCACCACCTAATACATCTAACTCAAACTCTACGGATGTATTTCCTGGTTCAAGGATTTTATTGAATTTATTTACAAAAATATTCCATGTTTCTTTTTCAAAAATTTTAGATAAATTTTCCCGTAATAATTTTTCTCTATTCTTTTTGAAAATTTTTGCCAGGCATTCATTTGCTCTTAGAATAAGACCGTCCTGATTTATTACGGTAAAAACAATCGGCAAGCTATCTATGGTAATCTCAGAAAAGTTTTTGGCCTTCTCTAAAAGCGCTATCAGATTATGGGATGCTTGTAAGTCTTTATTGATATCAAAACTCATAAAAAGCTAACCTCCCCATCGGATTCATCTGTGGCCTGCTTTTCCAGTGGATACTTGATAGATTGTATTCTGTTTTTGTTTAATATTTCTGCAATACAAGTGCAGTACAAATGATTACTCTCTATGGATAAGATCCAGTTATCTATAAGTACATTGCCTGTTTCAGGTGGTTCGAAAAATATTTCATCAAAGCCCCGGGTTACTATCGGCAAACTCAACCCCACAATAACCTCTTGATCCATAAAAAATTTTTTGATTTTTCCTGCTACAACATTAGAATATTCTTTCATGAAATCAATGGCCTTGTCCCAAGATACGCTCTCTTTTTTCAAGGCCTTTGCGCACAAATACCCAGCAAGTTCTGAGTCAAAATGTGACTTGAATGTCATCTTTATATCATCACCTGAGATTAAAATGATAACTGTATGAAAAGAACGTATGACATTAGCATCGCAATTAGCAGGGATCGACACTTGAATTTCATCTATTTTCATATGAGTTTTAAAACGACTAACCGAAGTGTCTTTTACCATTAAAAAAACATCATCCATAATTAATTCCCCAGATTTGCATTATGAATTTCCAAGTAATCTTTCGGATTTATTGTCCTTCCACTTTAGTCTTTTATAATTACAGTGCTTTGTTATGCTATTTGCCCTGTTTTTTTGGCAGATTACTCAGATTACTCAGCATTGGAGCAACTCTTTTATCTGCTTTTGGTAAATGCCGTAGTTTCTACTAGAATATGGTATTAAACCAATGTTATATTTTACACAAAAATTACCAGTTAATGCTCTTTATGAGGAAACGCATGATTATGCATTTTCTCAACTCTAAAAAAGGGGCCGAGAAAGGGAGAAGTAACAAAGATGATCAATTTGAATGCGTTAAAACTTGTTAAATTGTCTTCTATCAAAGACCCGGTCTTTCAGCAGGTGAACACCCTTTATGAAAAATCGTTTATCGCTGATGAACGCCGAGTCTTCACCGGGGAGCTACTGGCATCTCCTGTTTTTAATCTTTCCTATGTTCTCTACGAAGAACGCTTTGTTGGATTTATCACCTGGTGGGAATTTGAAACGTTCAGCTTAAATGAACACTCTGCTATTATTGATGAGTTGCGAAGCCAGGGCATTGGCAGTGCCATCAAAAAGATCCATTTCCAAGACTTTCCTAAGCCGCTTTTTATCAGCGAGATCGAACTTCCTACCACTGAAGTGGCCACGCGAAGAGTGGAGTTTTTTAAACGCCTTGGTTACCACATCAACCCTTTCGACTATATCCAACCGGCCTACTCAAAAGAGAAATCCCCGGTTCCAATGCACCTGATCTCCTATCCGCGTGCCATTACCCAGGAAGAGTATCAAAAAATCAAAACAGAAATTTATACAACGGTCTACCAGACCACTGAAGAGGCGGTAAGAAAAAGTGCACCTGTGCAAATTCTTTATGCGTTTGAGAATCAGAAAACACTGCTTCTTGAGGTTAAGCGTACCGATTTAGATTCAGATGCTCCAAAGCACACTATTTACCATTGGCTGCTGGTTCCAAAGGATAGTAGTGGCAGCAAAATTGAACGCCTCACTTTCAAGAAAATGGCAACCACCCTAACCATGGAGATAAGGGAATTCGAACAGGCCCTCTTGAAATTTAATAAGGAGAAGGCGGAACTGCAAAAAATCTCCGGTGAGAAATTGCAATTCACTGCAATCAACATGAGCACCAATCCTCATCTTCCCGAAGGTCTTGTCCGGGCGCTAAACAAATTTTTCCTAAAATAATCGCGTGGTGTGTGATCCTGGACAGTGCCTACCCTACAAGGCACTCCTTTCATAAAATCTTCCTCTTTTGGCACTTTTTAGTGTTTTCATCATTCTAATGTAGAATTAGGCCCAATAAATTTTATTTTATTTTCTTCATTCAACTAAAGGCGCCTAAAGTATGAATAACTCCTACTCCTATTTTAAAAAAATTTTTACTCTGTTCATAACTTTCACTCTTGCTAGTGAAGTAATGGCAATGTCCACGAAGCGAAACAAGCAAGCACAGGAGGATTCCTTGGCTTGCGATAAGAGCATCCAGAAAGAGATGGGCGTGGAGGTGACAGATGGGGCCATCGATAAATTAAGTGAGGTCTCTTCCAAAATCGAGGATGCTCTTTTTGCCACTACGTTAATTGAATCAGGAATAAATGATTTAAGCACACTGGTGAAAACGATACGGCCGATCGACCTTAAGATTGCACGGGCAACCTATAACTACTTTAGTATCTTAAATGAAATTGCAGTGCTGACTATATCAGAGCTTAAGAGCAAGCGCTTGCAGGGGATCGTCTCCCGCCAGCAGCAGGTATTAAAGCTGCTACAAGAGGACTTGGAGAAGAGAAAAGCACAAGGGCTTCCTCTCTACCCACTCAATGAACTAATAAAAAAGATGGAGACGGTCATTGCCAAAGTCTACAAATCGCAGAAGAATTTCCAAAAGGACTTAACCTACCTTCGAGCTTATGCTGCCACCACCATCGCCAGTGGGGTCAGTGAAATCGGAGCACAATTTATCCCCGCTTTAAAAGGGCTCGCCTCCCCTTTGATGATGCTTTTTGGTGGGCTTGAGGCCTACAGCTCTCTGAATACTCTTAGCACGACACAAGCAAATGAGACTTGGGTAAAGGAAAAACAAGCGGAGGTAAGTAAGATGAAAAGCGCTCTTAACAGCAAGAGCGACAAGGATCGTTTTCTTCTGCGGATCCTGGAGATGAAGGAGCATAACTTGGATCATCAGCAATTAGACGATGAAGTAAACTATGCCCTTGGAGGATCCGGACTTCTAAGCGGCGCTCTCTCCTTTCAATGGGGAGCAATGGGTCCTCTCCTCTTTGCCACAGGCAATGCCTCTACTCCAGCAGCACTCTCTGCGATGGCAGCAACAGGCGTGGGACTAGCAGCAATGGGACTGGTCGTCTTCATTGGTGAAACCGCCTATCTGATCCATGAAAATCGTCATGGTATCATGGACGGTATCTACCAGATGGCGAAAAATATCCAAGGAAAATACTATTTAAGACAACTCTCCTCACTCACCAAAGAGCAAAGAGAAATTATTAAGGCCTACCAAGCAATCTACGGAACTCCAAAATCTTTGAATAATGCTCCTGTTCAAAGAGCGATGGCCAATCTCACAAAAAAAATTGAAGCGCTCCTTCCCGAAGATCCCTCGCTTCCCTTAAGTGAAGAGGCCCTACAACTGATTGCCAAAAAAGGACGTTTGGCCACCTTCGCGATGACAAAAGATCACGAACTCTTGCAAGAGCTGCAAAGCGTTCAGAGTCAAAAACAAGAGCTCAAAGCAAAAATCCGCACCGAAGTGATTGAGGCAAAAATCACGCACACGAAACTCACTCAAGAGAAGGAGCAGGCCGACCAATTAAGCGGAATCACCCCTGAGTCACTTGAGGCCTTTAAGCAAGAGCTTGCTCAGAAATTTAAAAAACAGGCGAATCAAAAGGCGGTTGAAGCACTCTTAAAACAGCACTACCCCAACTATAACAACAACTCCTTCCACAAAGATCCTGTGGCAATGACCCTCGACTACCTCTTAGAAACCTCAGAAGCGCCGTAACACCTTCTGCTCACCTCACTCATCTATGGCAATATTATTGCATTAGAAGAAAGTCTTCTCCTGTGCAATGTTGCAGCAATCCTTGAGTTGCCTAGTTTTATGGTCAGCGTTTTAAGAGATTGCTCAATTTTTTTTATTGAGCATGCCCACTAAGCTTATGAAAAGAGTAAGTGCAATAATTTAATTCATCTTCACAACCGAAAAATGCCTCTATTTGCCATATAATAAATTTTGATATCAACAAGTGAGGAATACCCATGAAAAATATCTTAGTTAAATTCATGCAAGAGAGCGGTCGAAGCAGTGAGTTCAAACTTTTTCTGGATATGTTTCATCATCTTCCTAAAATAAAATTTGCGGTTATTAAAATTAGCGGCAAAAGCCTTGATGATCATCTAGAAAAAATTGCAGAGGATATTGCTTGTCTTAACAAATTAGGGATCTACCCTGTTATCGTGCATGGTGCAGGCTCTGCACTTGATGCTAGCTTGCCCTCCTCCAAAAAGGTGGATGGAATTCGTGTGACCAGCAAAGAGGATATGCAAGTTATTAAGAAAGTTTTTAAAAAGATAGGAACTGCGCTGGCCGAGAAAATTGTCGCTCATGGGGGAAGCGCGATCTTACTCGATCAAGTTTTTGAGTGCCAACAGATGCCCGCTTATGGTGAAGTGGGGGCCATCACCAATACCCATTTGCAAAGTATTGCTAATGCCATTGAACTTAATCAGACTCCTATTATTAGTCCGATTGGTGGAGAGTTTATCGATTCACAATATCGCGAATACAATATCAATGCGGATAGTGCCGCCAAAGAGTTGGTTATGTCCATTAATCCGGCCAAGCTCATTATGATTACGGAAACTGGTGGAATTTTAAATGAAGAGGGGACGATCATTCCCTTTATCAATGCCTCCGATCTTAGTGATCTTAAGAGCGTTAGTGGTGGAATGTTACTTAAAATTAGAGAGATCAAAGATTTTCTAGATCATGCGAAGGATTGTGCAGTAGTCATCACCTCTGCGCAGAAATTATTGCAAGAAATTTTTACCATTAAAGGAAGTGGTACTTACATTAAAAACTTTTTGATTCAATCCGCTTCTTCATGGCAGGACTTAAACTTACAAAGTGTCCGTTCTTTGCTGGAAAATGCTTTTGGAAAAAAACTCACTCCCACTTATTTTGAGCAAGCTGTGGTGGAGATATTGTTTGAAAAAAATTATGAAGGCATCGCTGTTATAAAGAGCATTGATGGCATTGCTTACCTAGATAAGCTAGCAGTTTCTACTGCTAACCAGGGCACAGGCCTAGGAAAAAGTTTATGGCACGAGCTGACTGCTCGCTACCCTAGCTTCGTTTGGAGGGCCACTCTTAAAAATCCGGCAAACAGTTACTATATGAAACATGCTCAGGGAATGATTAAAACCCAAAATTGGTATTTTTATTGGATTGGCCTCAAAGAGGAGCTTATTTTTTCGACAGCACAAAAAGTCATTAACTTAGAAAGAACAATGTTGGAGAATTTATGATTAGAGTTGGTGTTATCGGGGCCTCTGGGCATGCAGGTACCTATCTATTGCGAATGCTCCTTGCACTGAATTCGATTCGTGTAGAGCTAATAACCAGTACCACTCTCGTGGGGAAAAGAGTTTCGGAGGAGATACCCGACCTTACCAGTGATCTCTCCTTTGAAGCGATCGATTTTCAAAAATTAAATGCCCTCGATGTGGTTTTTATCTCGGTTCCCCATGGCAAATCAAAAGAGATCGCCCCTTACCTTAAGGATTGCAAAGTGATCGACCTCTCTGCTGACTATCGTGCTACTAAAACCTACGGTCTTCCAGAGATCTTTTATGAGGAGATTAAAAGCTCCTCCTTTGTGGCCAATCCTGGTTGCTATGCCACCTCTTGTCTTTTAGCGGCCTATCCTATCCGCGATCTCATTAGTCACGTGATCTTTGATTGTATCAGTGGGTATTCGGGCGCTGGCAAGAATGCCAAAGATAAATTTGATTATGAACAAAATATTTTGGCCTACAATCTTGTCAACCATTTCCATCGCCACGAAATTTCCAAAACACTAGGCGCCCACTGTAAAGTCTCTTTTACTCCACATGTAACCGATGTTTTTTCTGGCATCATATGCACGGCCCACATCATCCTCAAAGAACCAACAGCATTGCCAGCAATTAAAAAATGTTATCAAAATTTTTATAGCAACAATCCCTACAAAAATTCACAAGTCACTGTCATCGATGGCATTCCCTCAAGTAAAGATGTTGTTCATAGTGGAAAAAGTATAGTGGGTGGTATGGAAATCGATGAACATGGTGTACTTGTCGTTATCAGTGTCATTGACAACCTAATGAAAGGGGCCGCTTATCAGGCAATTGAAAATTTAAAAATCATGTTCGATCTTGATTGATATTCATCTCTTTAAGCATAATTTTTTGCGCAAAAAGTGCCTTGGGAAATCCCACATACAACACCATATGATTAATTAACTCCAGGAGTTCTTCCTTGCTGATCCCCACTCGTAGTGCATTGTGGGTATGAGTCTTAAGTTGTTCTTCATCAGAAAGAGAGATGAGCACAGACAAGGTGGCAATCTCCCGGTACTTAAGCGAGAGTTGCGGCCGCCCGATGATGTTTCTGGAAACACTTTCGGTCATCATTTCTGCCATAAAGGGATTGACCGCTTTTAACTCTTCTAACTTTGAATCTATCTCTGGGCCATATAACTCTTTCATAAAAACCTCATAAGATAAGCAAAACTACCTCAGTCAATTCTTCGTAGTGATGCTAATAGCATTTTATCAAAAGTCTCTGTGGGAGTTGCATAATTTCCGATTTTAACATCCACAACTACCGTTTTACGAAGCTCATAGGCCTCTTTTAATTTTGATCGAATCTCGTCCGGCCTAGTAATGGTTATGCCATGAGCGCCTAGCGATCTTGCAAATCCAGCAAAATCGTGATCGGGCAGCTGTAACATCGAGGCCGATTTGGCCTGAGCGCGCTTAGCACGCAGATAAGGGTTACCAAAGGCCTGGTTGTTAAAGACCACAAAAATAACTGGTAATTGGTAGCGAGCGGCGGTTTGCACCTCCATCCCTTGCATCAGCATACAACCATCACCAGTGATCACAACACTAGGGCAAGTAGGCCGTGCGATTTGTGCTCCTATCCCTGCAGGAATCGCCCACCCCATTGCTCCCACGTAACGTAAGGAAGAGAAGAACGATTTTGGTGCATACGATTTCCAATAGTGTGCGGCAAAGAAGCTATGAGCACCATTATCAATCGTAAGCATCGTCTCTCGCGGCATCACCTCTCGTAGTGTATGCACCACTCGCGCAGGGTGAATGGGAATGGCATCGCTCATGGTATCCTCCATATGAAAGCACGACTCTCCTCCACCCTTCATACGAAGCGATTGCAACCACTCTTTACGCTCTTTGGTCTTGGCCTGCATGCTAGAACTACCATCATTACTGCCTTCACTTAACCTTCGTGCAATCAAGGCGGCGTAAAGTTTCTTTAAGAAAAGATAGCTCTCCCCTACTATCGGATAGTGAGTAGGAAAATGGTGTCCAATATTATTCTCGTTCACATCCACTTGAATCAGCGCTTTAAGCCTTCCAAAACGCTCGTGCCAAAACATCGTATCTTGCATATTCATACGTGAACCCACCACAATCAACACTTCCAGTGCTGGATCCATTAACGCCTCAATAGCAGGGTAAGTTCCGGCCCACCCAAAGACACCCAGTGAAAGCGGATGATCCTCAGGAAAGGCCCCCTTTGCCGAAAGTGTAGTAATCACCGGAAGCTCGAACTCCAAGGCAAGTTTCAAAAGCTCATTGGTTGCTGCTTGCTCATTCACTCCAGCGCCACAGAGAATGGCAACATTAGCATGAGCAGCGACCACCTCAGGAACTTTCGCAAAGGCCTCTTCATCAATGATGTTAGGGTACTTAATCTCCTCTGAAATATTATGGTAATCCTCTACTCTTTCCAAATTGTTAACATCGGCCTGTTGGACATCGAGTGGAATGGTGAGATGGACAGGACCACGCGTGACTGGGGCCCACATTTTTTTCATAAGGCGCCTTAAATCAAAACTCAAATTGTGAACATGCCCTAGGCGTAGACTCATCTGACTTACATTTCCCAAAACTTTTTGACTGGAGACAGGCCCGTTAATACTGGTATCTTGAATAAAACCTCGCCCCTCCCACTCACTCCTAATCTCTCCATTGATTAAGAAGAGTGGAGTTTGATCCATAAAAGCGGTATAGGCATAAGTCATCATATTAAAAATTCCAGGACCACCAATACATAAAGTGGCCCCAAATTTTCCACTGGCCCTAGCATAACCATCGGCCATGGCAATGGCCCCACCCTCATGAGCGGCGACAATGGGAGTAATCTCCTCTTGATTACCCAGTTCATCTACAAAAGGATCAACAAATCCTCCAGGAACTAAAAAGATATGATCTAAACCCTCTTGATGTAGCACTTGTAGGATGGCCTTGGTGGTTCTCATAGTTCTGCCTTTCATTTTTTCAATGTTTCGCTTCGATAATGCTGTATTACTTGATGTCCATTATAGAAGCTAACTCCTATAACTCAAATACTATCATTTCGATATTGCGATAGATAAAAACTATGAAAGAAGGGAGCTATTCAATATCGCTAGATTATTTGCCGCACTTTACTTCATCTTCATCACAGTGAATAGCATTGAGTTTTTCAGAACATTGCTTAAGTACTGACGCTTTTGACTCCATTTCAGATTCTGATGTTGCAGTAAAAGTTTTTCCCATAGAACTTACAAAGCAAGTAAATTTCTCTTTTGGTTGATTTGGAACTGAAGGTGTTGGTTTTTGAGATGAGCTGAGCTCTAGTGCAAAAACTTGCCGTTGTAGTTGCCAGACAGCTTTTTCCAAATCCCATACTCGCTTCTTTAATTCTGCTGTCGAGTAGGAGGAGAGGTCGCTTCCTGGCCTTATAACGATTACGGCTTCAGTTGAAATTCCAGCATTGGCCTTGGGTGCGATCAGAATACAAATTAATAGAAAAATTTTTTTCACGAGTTATTCCTTGCTATTAGGGGTCTATTTTTAAGTGATAATCAAGTTCTATGCTATTACCACACAGTTTATATTGATACGGATTACTATCTTTTTTTAAAAAAATCCACTGGGAATGGAAGGGATTAATGGAGCAAAACTCACTGCCGCTGTCTTTAACCAGGAGCAACAAACAGCTACACTTAATTTTAAAATGACCGAAAGTAAGGAGCAAAAGGAGTGTTCATGAATAAATATATCTTGTTTGCATTCTCTTTGTTGTTTTTTGTTTCTAGCTGCACTCACCTTGATAAACATGCGGCATCGAAAGATTACCCATCGCTAGTAGACGATCCTGAGCGCTATATAAACAATCTTTATTTTGGTGTCAATGGGTACATCATAGGAGATGAAGATGCAAAAAAAATAAAAGATCTTCATTACAACGAAAAGAATACCACTTATGGTGAAATCACCTACAATGGCGCTCAAAAACTTTTTCAACGTTTAAACTTAACTGAGCATGATGTTTTTTATGATTTAGGTTCTGGTGTCGGCAAGTTGGTCGTGCAGGCCTTTCTTACCACTCCTGTAAAAAAAGCAGCAGGAATAGAATTAATCGCTTCACGCGCACAAGAAGCGCAAAAGGCGCTTGAGGCCCTCGTTCAAGATGGAGTAACTTCCAAAACATCTCGAATCATCATGTTTGAAGAGAAAGATATTCTCAAAAGCCAACTAGGTGATGCAACCGTGTTGTTCTGGTCAAATCTCACCTGGGAAAAGAGAGTGATTAACAATATCATGAAAAAAATTCTAAGCTCCAAACACAAGATGCGACTAGCATCGTTAGTGCAGTTAGAGGCCTCTCCCTATCTTGTTTTGAAAGAGACCACTATCGTAGACGTTACTTGGAATCGCTACGGATCAACGGTCTACATCTACGAGATCAATTGACCCTGTTTTGTTTTAAAGCAAACGCTAACGACATGTATCTCTATGTCGTTTTTGTCACAAAACATGCATCTAAAACCCATGTGAAGTCTTAACCTCCTTATTTTCCATCATACTTGCAATGTAACTGCTCACACCCATCAACCTTCACCTCTCAACCAAATGCTGTTAGCTAAGCAACTTTCAGCATCCGGCAGAGGGTAGATGGCTGAAGGGTGTGAGCAGTTACCTTTTTTAACCAAATTTTTTACGGAGGACTTTTATGAAAAATTTATTGTTAGTCACCGCAACTCCCATCAATGGCGGTTTTAATCCTTTCATCAGAGGGGCCCGTATCGAAGGAAAAGTGATGATCGCCGGGAATGCTTGTGTTGCTTTTGGTACCACTATTCAAATCAAAGTAAAAAATGATTATCGAGGTTTTGCCCACCTTACCGCTTATCGGATTAAGGATCTTAGCAAACCAGCTCCTATGTGTCCGATGGTTTATGCCCCCGTTTATCACGAATTTAAACGCGACATTCGTGCAAGAGAGATCATCGTCCACAACGTTAAAGAGATGGGCAATGACCTAAACGCCAGCGACCTCGATACTAACTTCATTATCCGTGAAAAAGTGATCATGCTTGATGTGACGGCCACTCCGATTAATGCTGGCATCAATCCCGCTTTCAAAGCCTACATCATTAGCGGGAAAGTTCAACTTGGTTCCAATAAATGTACTGCTAAAGGAGTTAGCGCCGATGTGGTCATTTCAAGCGATGATGAAGGAAATACAAGCGTTGAAGCTGTTCGTATCATCAACACCAAAGATCGTCCAAGAATTTGCACCAGAGAGTATATGCCTGTTTACTATGAGTTCAGCAAAGAGGTTAGAGGAACTCATATCCAACTCCTTAACGTTGGGGAAATGAACAACATTGTTGACCCAGTTTCTCTTGTTGATCTCAGATAACTCCTAGCTTCTTTCATCTATCAAAACACAAACGCTTTTCTTCCATCACACATTCCCAACAATTTAACATAGACATCTTAACCAACTTCTTTACGATCAAGTCAGCCACTTAAACCATAATTAAAAATGAATAGACGTTCGTAATAAGCTTTCATTAAATTTAGTACTAATTGAAAAAATAGGAATGTTTATGACAACCTCGTTTACCCAAGAATTTAATTGGATCCGGCTTCAAATGCCCTTAGTGCAAAAAGCATTGGAAAAACTGCCTCGCCTCGATGGGGTTCGCTTGGCCTGTTCTGTTCATCTGGAAATTAAGATGGTGCAGATGTTTGAAGCATTGATGGAAAGAGGTGCAGAGCTCTTTTTGACCACTTGTAATCCCAAGACAGTTAGAGATGATGTTATTGAATACCTCTCAAAAAAGGGTGCCTCCACTCATGCCTGGTTTGATATGTCACCGGCAGATTATAGCAGCGGATTTGAGCGTGCCCTCGATTGGGAACCAACTCATTTATGCGAGATGGGAGCTGACTTAACTTACACTCTCACCCGCAATAGTGATCGTGCAAAAAATAGTAAGATTAAGGCCAGCTTGGAGGCCACCGGATCGGGTATAACCCGCTTGGGCCAGCTTACTCCACCCTATCCAATCTTCAACTGGGATGATGTCCCCATAAAAGAGGGACTACACAATCGGCACATGGTAGGTCTTACCGCCTGGCACGCCTTCCTCTCACGCACTGGACTTACTCTTCATGGAAAACGTGTGAGTGTTATTGGTTTTGGTTTAGTGGGAAGAGGTGTTGCCGATATTGCAAGGGCCTATGGAGGAACTGTTTCTATTGTAGAAAAAGATGTCTCTCGATCACTGGAGGCCAAATACGGAGGATGGGAGGTAAAAACTCTTAACGAGGCCATACTCGAATCCGATGTAATTGTAACCGCGACCGGAGTTAGCAACATCATTCAATCAGAGCATTTTCCAATGATGAAAAATGGAGTTATTCTCATGAATGTGGGCCATCAGGCGCGTGAAATAGATACTTCATCGCTCTTACTTCATTCGCATCGAGAAATAATTCCTTTTATCCGCGAAGTGGATCTTGGGCATAAACGTATCTACCTTTTTGCGGAAGGATCGATGGCCAATTTGGTTGCGGGATGTGGTGATAGTTTTAACTCTTTTGATATTATCCTTGCAGTCATGATCTCTGGAATTAGTCATATCGTGGGAGCTGGATCCAAGACCTCTCCGGGAGTTTACCTCTTACCGAAAGCGGTGTGGGAACCCTTTGTAGCAAGTAACTAAAGCATTAATTTTTTTCTGCTGAATAGAGATTTTCCGCACTCTTAATGGACTCATTTACACTAATTCCTTCCAGGTAATTTCCCAAAAGAAAAATATCAGGATGTTTAGCAAGCGCTTGATAAATAGATTTTTTTATAGATTGATGACCAAGATGATATTGAGGGATAGCATTTTCGATTTTATTAACATGAGAATAGATTGGACACGAGCTGATTTTTAAAATTCTTGAAAGCTCTTCATGAACAATCTCAACAATTTTTTGATCACTCACATTTTGAATGTCTTCATCGTGTGCTCCACCAATATAAACTTTAATAGCTGTATGATTATGACCAGCACGATCAGGAAAGAGATTCGAGGAGAAGAGTCCACCCAGTATTCTCACCTTTTGATTTCTTGGGATGAGAAAGCCAAACCCATCCATCGTATGCTGAATACTCTCTTTAGGATATCCCATCAGACAAGTTGTTATACTGCCATAAGGAATTTTTTGTAATAGCACTGAGAGATTTCCATCAATATTTGCTAATAATTTTCCTGCAACAAATGCTGGAGTTGCAAGAACAATATTCTTAGCGGTGAAATCTCCTTCGCATGTTTGAATGGTATAGTAGCCGTTATTCTTGGTGATAGAAAGGGCCTCACAGCTAAAGCGAATATGTTTGTTATGCCTTTGTTCCATATGGCGAGCGATGGCCCCCATCCCTTTTTTGAGTGTTCTAAATGTTACACTTTTATTATCCTTGCTCTTCTCCGTTGATTTAATTTTAAAAAGAAGGAGAAATAAGAGAAAACTTTTGAACTTATTTTCAATGGTAGCAATTTTAGGAAAGAGGGAGTTCACATCAATCTTTTTAAAATCTCCTGCTGCAACACCACTAACCATTGAATCGAGTGCTATATTTGCAACCTCTTCACCAAAACGTCGCTTACCAAATTCATAAACACTCTCCTCGCTTTGATTTGGTCTAGGACTAAAAGGCTCTAAGCAAAGTCTTAGCTTTGCCTTTGCAGAAAAAAGTTTGCTTTTAAAAAAGGCCAATGGTCCCTCTGGAAGAGCGTGCAGCTCTCCGTTACGATAGATATATCTCTTATCGTTACCAGGAACGTTGGTGATAACCTCTTCCGAGAGTCCTATCTTCTCAATGAACTCAGTTGTATGCTTATAACTTTTAAGAAAGGCCACAGGGCCAGTTTCAAGTAAAAAGTCTTGGTCAAAATCGCTATTAACCAAGCCGCCACAGCGTTCTGCTTTTTCTAGCAGTAAGACGTTATGTTGCATTTTGTTTAATGTTTCCAAGGCGGAAAGCCCAGCAACTCCTCCTCCAATAATAATAGAATCAAAATTTTGGTTCTCTGTTGTCATATCTATTCCTTGAATCCCCGATTTTTTTAAAAAGATAGTTTCTCTATGAATGATTTATTTAAGTTTGGCAATAAGATTTATCATTGGGTAAAATTGCGGGATCACTCCCGCAATTTTACCCAATAAATTTTCTATCTTGCAATTAAGATTATTTTCAGTAACTGCTCACACCCCTCAACCTTCACCTCTC
This sequence comes from Oligoflexia bacterium, assembly GCA_015231955.1. GTDB lineage: Bacteria > Bdellovibrionota > Bacteriovoracia > Bacteriovoracales > Bacteriovoracaceae > JADGAN01. The sequence goes on from JADGAN010000005.1 coordinate 24,636, forward strand.
AACCAAATGCTGTTAGCTAAGCAACTTTCAGCATCCGGTAGAGGGTAGATGGCTGAAGGGTGTGAGCAGTTACTATTTTCATACGATCAAATTTAAACTAGATGGTGAGTAGTTCGAAAATAGTTAAATCCTTCCTTGAAATGAAACTGTGATCTTAATCGCTGCGCGAACTGCATCCATGATTTGACGATTGTATTGGATGAGATCACATTTTTTCTTGTCGGACAGCTCGAAAAGAACTGTTGAAGAATATTTTTTTTTAGACAAGGAAGTAAGGGGGTTGTCTCATCCATGTCGGAGAGAAAATCCTGGGGGAGGCATGTTTCAACCACCTGATCATAGAGCGAATCCAGCAAAGGTAGATACCAGGGATGGTGATCAAGGAGCACTCTTGTTCACTTAAATAGTGGTTGGTTCCTTGTTCTAGTTCTAAGATCTGAGCTTTCAACTTTTTGGCCATTGCTGACTCCTTAATGAGTTGAATCTTCCGTTCTTGATGTTCATTAGGATCATTGAGTTCATGGGCGATTGATTTGTGGACATTATCAAGATCAAAGGACTCTTTGGATATGTAGTTGATCCCGCATGATTTAAGCTTTGGACAATCGCTCTCACTGAGTCTTTTGGGTTGGATGTGTCGTATTGGTATAGTGCCCATATATTTTTGAATGATAGCACAATCTTGGACAGTGAGATGAATAGTAGCACTGGAAGAGAGCAATGTTCCGCTTTACTCAACCCGGTAGATTATTGTGTGGATCAGGATCACCACCATAAATCATACCAGAGACAAGTCCATGGTCTTTACGATTTTCCGCAATAACGATTCCTAGGATATGCCCGCCTACGAAGATGATCAAGAACCACATTAACAGTTCATGTCACTTATCTCTCGTCACCAATAGGTGCAATCGATTTACTCTCAACCATCAAGACAGTGGCCCCGTAAGCAGCAAGGGGGCGATGACGAACACCCTTTGGAATAACGGTGCCTTCATTGGCCTTAAGCTCGATGGTTTCTTTATTCTCAACTTCGATCGCAAGCGTCCCTTCAATCACAAAAAAGAACTCATCTTCCTTATCGTGGGAGTGCCAATGAAACTCCCCATTAAAGACGCCAATTCGCACAACACTCTCATTCACTTCACACAATGTACGATTAAACCAAGGATGGTTGCTAAGCTTTTTAGCATCCGCAATGCTTATTTTTTCCAGTGATCCATAAACCGGCGTCATTTTAATGTCGTATTCCATAGTCCTCCCTCCATGCCCACAAGCACAAACACAATCACAAACAAATTCTTTATGGTAGATTTAACGGATCTTCACCGCTAAAGCAATCCACTTAATCCCCTTCCCTTCCATTTATGGCCCCGGTTTTATCATAGGCATTAACACCGATGCCAAGCGGGCCAATGCTCGAAGTTGGAGTCCCTCCCGTCAGACAATAAGTCACTACCATGCAACCAAAGTGTTTCAGTGGAATACCTCCATCCATAATTTTAGTACACATTGCCTTTTGTTGAACTTGCAGTTGCTCAACGATCGTTGCGGTTTGGGTTTCCCAAGAAGAAGCTCCTTCCCCAACAAAAACCGTATCAAGTTGCTGAGTAAGCGTAGGAAGAGAATTCTTGCACCAAAAGGGGACTTCTTAAAAAAACGCAAGTGTAGTGCCAAAGTGGACGGCCCTGACTCTTTTTGGAGAGTTCATTTATACTAGAAATAATTTATTAATCGACAACAGTGAGATGAGTAATGGAAAAGAAATGGTCAAGTATCGTCCTGCTTGGGTGTATCGGAATGCTATTCGCCACTCCCATGAATAAGGTCTCCTATGCAAACTCTGAAAACACTGCTCAAGTGCCGTCACTCTCAGTTCTTCCGGAAAAATTACAAAGCATCAATGAACAGCTGTCTTTACCCACTCAATGCTCAGAAATCAATTCTTCAACTGCTACCGATAACGATCAATGTGCTGATCATCTTAAATATTTTAAAATTAATGGGAGTGAAGAGTTTAAAAAACGCACACAGGAGGTCTTAAAGAATTTAGGACAAATTGAAATTGGCAAACAATTACTCAGTAAATTTACCTGTGAGCTAGCGATAGAAGAGGATGCCAAAAAAAGTTATACCGATGGGAAGAAAGTCTATATTAGCTACCAACAATTAGATCAAGTCAATCCTCTCGGTAAAGATCCTAAAGGTAAGATACTTCCCTCCAAAGGGAGCGTAGAGTGCGCCGTTTTTCACGAACTCGTGCATTTTTACTATGAAACGATCAAAAATTTAAAAAGAAAACGACCAATAGAAGATCATCTCTATGACAACGGTGAAGAGCTCGCAACCATTACCGGAGAAAGTTCAATTTATTGCAAAAAAAAATCCTTAGGTGAGTGCCAAAACAAGTATTATAAATTCAATGAAAATGAGTGCAGGCGCCAAATGCAGCTCGATGATCGCTATAGTCACAGAACGGTTGGTAGCGGATTGACATCTCTCAATCAATATTATTTATGCCTTTCCGATAAACCTTATAATCCGCAAGAGATGAGAAGCAACAATTTCAATAAACATATTGCCAATCTTTCGCAAGCAACCGGATCCATTATTGAAAAATATAGAGCAGAGTTTGGAATCAGTGATGAGGAGTTGGCCAAAACATGTGAGCTTATTCTTCGCAATAACGATGCATGGGATAAGCAAAATGGATACTTTTTTCATAAACTCTTAAATCAGCACCCAAATGAAGTGGTTGTCAAAGAGTGCGCAGCCAAATTCACCAAAGAGAGGTTAAAAAACATTTTAAAAAAAGGCGACCACTACTATTTAAGCAATGTCCACATCTTGGCCCAAATCAAAAACAATAAAATGGCAGACGAATTTTTCCAAACAAGTGCTTTTGAAAATAACATAGATATGGTCAATGCGTTACTCAGAGATGAAAATGACTGGAACCAATTCATCAAAAGAAATTATTCTTTTAATTACCACAACTCAACTTTCCAAGGAAACCCTTGCGAGTTTAAAAACAAACTCAAAGAGAACTATCTGAAAAACAAAAAAGAATTTTCGACGACGATGATTAACAATCTCTTTTTTCTCTTCGATGCTTGCAATGAACAAAATATTAGCGAGGTGTTTGATGAAAACTCTCCGGCAAAGAAAGAAGAAGGATTGATGATTTTATGTAACCTTGCTCCTGAAATTATAAAAAAACAATATCAACCACTGTTTACGTCATTTTATCAGAAATATAAGGATTTTATAGTACAAAAATTAAACACTAATTCTAATAATATCTTATCAACCTGTTTTGAAAACTTAAAAATTATCGATGAAGAAATTGCATTAACCAGCAATGCCTTGGTGGACATTTTTGATTCCAACACCATCCCTGAAAAAATCATCGATACCGCAAAAAAAGATTTTGAAAAACTAGACAAAAGTGCATTTTCCAAAATAATCCAGGATAAAATAAAAAAATTATTCACCGGGGACAGTGCTAACCAAGATGATAATGATACGGCAGAAGAAAAGATAAGTAATCTTGTCCGAAATATGATTTCTCTAGAAAAAGTATTAACTACCGGAAAACATTTTTACTTTATGGACTGTGGTATTATCGAAGCTTTAACAGAAAACAATGATGATTTTAATCCGAGTAGTTTTGAAGATAAAAATGCAATTGCAGAACTACTCACCTTTTTATCGGAAATGCCTTCATCCCAACGATTAAAATGTCCGCAAGAGCTAGAAGCAAAACTAAGAGAACTTTGCCAAAAATTCGATATTGAAAACGAATGCTCTTGGAAAAGTCGTGGAAAAAAACTTTTCAAGAATTAACCATAGTGACATGCACTGGTGGTTTCGCTAATGCAAATTATTCAAGTTTGCGAAACCATCAGTGCATGTCACCAGGGCGCCCAGTGGTGTCACACTTTGTGGACATTCGATGGGAGGTGCGACTGCAATCTTCCACTCAGTTGAGGACAAAATCTGCCCTTTTATATTTGCACAGGAGATGCTAAAAAAAATAAAAAATTCCAAAATTATTCGTTTTGAAAAGAGTGGTCATGCTCTCTTTATCGAGGAGAAAGAAAAATTTAACGATGAATTGAAAAAATTTGCATCTAAAAGAAATTACGCCCCGGTGGTGCCAGGTTTATACATAGGGGACGATACTGCTTCGATGCCACCCGCCTTTTCATACTCTCTGCGCCTGCGTATTAAGTCTAAAATATTGGATGGCACTTATTCCTCAAGATATGCTGGATATGCTGCTATGGCAGGTATTTTCTCAGTACCTCTACCAGGTAGAGGGGCAGTTCTAATAGTGCTACTTCCACTTGTACTCCATAAATTTTATGAGTGATTTTCTTTTGCGCCCAGGGAGCTAGAGAAAACTTTATTCCATGGGGGATCTTCTTCTCTGCGGAAAAGTAGAACAGCGACTTGAGCTTACCTCCACTCTCTGCCTTGACTTCGATTGGCCAAATGGTGCTCTTATGCTCAAGCACGAAATCGATCTCTCCTTTCTGTGTGCCCTTATCACGAAGCCAATAGTTAAGCTTGGGCGTAAAGGTGTGCCCATCAAAAAAGAGAAGGTGTTGAGCAACAAATTGCTCCGCTAAAAATCCTTTGGTTACAAAGTTGTTTTTAAATTCATCTTGTAAATTGTTGTAGTCTAAACGATGAATGCAGTTAAGTAGTCCAATATCTAGGAAAAAATATTTAAAGATAGAGTCGTCTTGTGTTGCCAGTAAAGGAGTTCCACTGGCCTCAGTATGAATAGCAGCAAGAACTATTCGGGCATCGATAAACAGTTCAAAAATGCGCTTAATATCCCTGGAGCTGGATTCACGATCGAGGGCCTGATAGTTGATTTTTTTTCCAATGGAGAGGGCGGCGCTGTTAAAAATACGTCCCATGCGTCGGACATCCACCCTTTTTTTATACTTGGGAAAATCGGCCATATACGTTTGGATAATCTGCTCTTGGACTTCTCTTACAGGTTCCATGGATCCTTGGGCCAGATAGGTAGCAATCACTTTGGGCATTCCCCCAAGATAAAAAAATTTCTTTAAATACCCCAAGCAAAGTTGGTGTACTGCTTCTGAGGGAGGATCTCCATTCATCAGTTTCTCCGCTAGCTGCTCCTCTTTGACCGCCAAAAGGAATTCAATAAAAGTCATAGGGCCGAGGTAATAAAAAGAGACTCGCCCAACGGGGAAACTATACTCTCCCTCGTTGATAACAATCTCCAATAGTGAACCAGCTGCAATCACAGCAATATCCGGGCGTAGCTCATAAAAGTAGCGCAAAAATTTTATCAGAGAAGGTGACTCTTGAATCTCATCCAAAAAAAGAATAGAGCGTTCGCCGATCTTTTTCTTGGTGAGCAGCTCAATCTCATCAAGGATCGCCTCCATTTTTAGTTCGCTCTTTAGCGGAGAGTACTCTAAATTGATCTCCAAGAGATCCAGCGACTCATTCTTGCAAAATTGACGAACAAGAGTTGTCTTACCTACCTGTCTGGCCCCTCTGATAATCAGGGGAGTACGGTCTTTTTTTTGAAACCATACCTTTAAATCACTCTCTGCTTGTCGTTTCATAGGAATCTCCTCTTGGACGACAACAAACCCATAAAAAACAACAGTAAAGTAATAACTTAGGCCTTTATTAGTTCTTTTATGTTATGAGATCAAATCATCTAGTGTGATCACATAGTCAAAAAGTTGCATCCAAGACTCTTTCTCTTTTTTGGTAAGTGCTGAACCTAAAATCAGCACCGTCTCGATGGCATACCAACGCTAGACAACAAACACCTCCCGATCTACCTTAAAATAATCAGATCGGAAGTATGGCCCTGCTCAACGTGATGGGACTAGCTTTGTTTTTCCAAAAAGAGATATCGATCAAATCCTAAAATCTGCCAATGGAGATAAAAGAGAGCTGGAGAAGATATTGGGACTGGGGCACGGGCAGCTTGATGCTGATGAGTTAGTTCGCATTGATGTTCCACGACCAAAGGATCATAATTTACGAATTCCCTCTGGGAATGAGCGTGGAGCAAACGAATCTTGGCGTCCAGGAGGTAAATTGCCTAATGGAAATAGCGAAGCAGTTATTGATCTAGGGAATGCACCTCCAAGTGCATGGACATCAACATTAATTAATTTTTAACTTCAAAGGACATTCTGATAATGAAATTTGTAGCTATCAAAGTTTTTAGGGATGATTGGTTCTCTATCGAGCAAGAAACTCAATCAGGTAAATTTTATATAACAATTCCTGTTGATAATGGCATGGTTGAATATTCTGAGTATTATGAGATTAATGAGGATGAACTTGATAACTTTTTAAATAACTTAGATTCAGTCAAAAAATTTGTAAAAGACTGTAGAGACCATTTGAACGATGATCGTTTGCTGATAAAGCCAGGAAAAATACGAGGAAAACCTCTCTGAACAATTTTCTTTTGCCTTCTCATTTTCTGCAATATAAACTCCTTTCCTCCCTGTCCTAAAGGAAGGGGTATCCAAAGGATTTTTAGATGAAATCACGTATATTTACCATATTACTACTACTTTTTTACAACAGGATGCATACACAATCGTCCACCTTTAGGATGGCCGAATGAAAAAAGTAAAGAGCTAGAAAAAGTTTGTCCTAAAGGGCAACACTATAGTCTCCTCAATAAACAATGCACGGATGATATACAAGATACAAATCCCTCTGTTGCCCCAAATGAAGTTGCTCCATTTTTAGACAGAGCTTTCGTTTCTTTGATAAAGGAAGAAATTCCTAAAATGAAGATGGTTTTAGAGGATTACTACGTTACAACTGAACTTATTGATAAAATCGGCGATTGGAATACTTACTCTTCTGATAAGATGATTGTTTTTCAGTTAATAAAAAAATATATGAGGACAGTAGATAAATTTAATATTCACAAAAGCAAAATAGATGTTAACAGTAGCGCAAACTTTACTAGTAACATTCAATCAGGTTTAATTGATTTAACGGAAGCAGCTAAGATAGCAGGCGAGAAAATCAATGGTGATTTTAAAGGATCTATTGACCAAGCAAAATCAATTTTAAAAGCATCTGCAGAACTACTGCCACAACAAGATCCGCAAAGCTAAATTAAATCTTCTCTTTGTAATTCCGCTCAGGATGAACCTACTTCTAAGAAAATATTTTTTCTTTCGTAATAATCTATGAAAGATCAGAGGGAAGCGGAGGGGGAAGAGTATCGTCAATGGCAAGCATTGTTTGTCTTGGTTCAACTTCGCTATGGGCGATGCCTTTTTTATCACAATAAGCACTAACCATAGAGATAAGCTCACGGGAGTAGGCCTGCATCTTTTTCTTTCCCACGCCTTTGATCGCCTGCAATTTTCCATTTGAAAGAGGCAAGAGATTGCTAATTTCGAGCAGCACTTTTTGGTGTAACACCATAAAGACTGGAACATTGAGATCCTTTGCTTTGCGTGTTCGCCACTCTTTGATCTTCTCGAAAAGTTCAGGATGTTTGGTGTGCGATAAGATCTCTTGCGAAGATAAAAGCTCTTCCTTACTATTATTAGTGCTTACAACAGCACTTTTGTTCTTCTGCTTTTTTGCTTTCCCATTGGTATTAGCGCCAAGAGTATCTATGGTGGCGGCCACCTTGGTTTGCAAATAACTTTTCACCACAAAACCCGATTTGCAAGTGCTTAGGCACAAAAGTTTGATGGAGCACTCTTGCTTTAAGCGATCTAAAGCATTAAAGAGCGACTTACGAACACTTTGATTATCGGTCTCGACAATAATGTTGGAGAGTTTATCCTCTACGACTACCCAAAGCTTTTCAGAAAAGTATGCACACGCTTTACGGATGCGCTCTTGCAAAGGCAGATTGTTTTCAACGTTGGCATCTTGCTTTAAGTGCTGCTGTAACTCTGAAGCAAACTTCTCAGAGACAATCACCAGCCCCGCTTTAAGCAAATCGGAGGCCACCGCCAACTTCTCATAAGGATTTCCCACAAGACTTGCCTGGTGTTCTCTGATAATTTTTAAACAGTAGTTGGTAAGACGGTGGAGCGAAGTAAAATCAAATAACTCTTGCAGTAACGCTTTTTGATAATCGATCTTGGCCGCACTAAGCTCCTCTGCTGTCGGCATATTCTTTTCAATATTACGAATAAACTCATCCACCTTTTCATCGGTGATGATTCCTCGCTTGGTAATAAGGGAACTTAACACCAATCCCTCAATCGTGCGACAGCGGCTAAGCGCCACATACACCTGTCCATGAGCAAAGGCGGCCTTAGCATCGATAACAAGATTATCAAAGGTCAACCCCTGGCTCTTATGAATCGTAATTGCCCACGCTAGCTTCAAGGGGAATTGAGTAAACGTACCAATGATGTCCTCATCGATCGAATTATCCACCTCATTAAGAGTATACTTCATATTTTGCCAGCTCACTCGCCCTACAGCGATGGGCACTTCATCCTCATAGGACTTCACATGGATAATCTCTTTTTCGCTATCAATACGTTCAATCGTTCCAATTTTTCCATTGTAATAGAGCTTATCTTTCGAAATGTCATTTTTTACAAACATCACTTGCGCGCCAACTTTCAAGCAAAGCTCATATTCGGTAGGGTAGGAGTATTCAGGAAAATCACCACTCACACTTGCTTTAAAAGCTTGAGGCCCACTACTGAGCTGATTTAATTTTGCTCCATTAATGTTGTCTGCGGTACGATTGTGGGTGGTGAGAACGATATGCCGTGAGAGTTCCTCATTGCTACTCCAATTAGGATCAAAGCGCTTGTTAATCTCTCCCAGCACCTCTTGATCAACTTTCCCACTGCGAATCCGGTTGAGCAGGTTCACAAAGTAGAGGTCACGCTGGCGATAAATGTGCTTGAGCTCAATGGTGATAAAATTGGTCTCTTTTAGCGCCAGGCTACTGATGAAAAATGGGGTCTCATAATATTGGCGTAAAATATTCCAATCATCTTCTCTGGCAACAGGAGAGAGCTGGTGCAAATCCCCAATCATTAACAGCTGCACCCCTCCAAAGGGACGCTGACGATCGCGATAGCGCCTTAATACATTATCAATTGCATCGAGGAGATCTGCACGTACCATACTAATCTCGTCGATCACCACGAGATCGAGCGTCTTAATAATTTTAAGCTTCTCTTTCCCCATCTTATAGATGGCATCGCCCCCCCGTTCTCCACCAGCATTACTAGCGCCAGGGACGAAGGGTGAAAAAGGTAACTGAAAAAAAGAGTGAATCGTAACCCCGGCGGCATTGATCGCGGCCACACCTGTTGGTGCAACCACGATCATGCGCTTTAACGCTTTCTCGCGCAAACGATGAAGGAAGGTGGTTTTGCCAGTGCCGGCCTTGCCAGTAAGAAAGATATTTCTATCGCTACACTGGACAAAATCAAAGGCCAATTGTAATTCGGCATTATCTTGATCGTTATAATTCATCAACTATATCTCATCTATCTTTTGAAATAAGATCCCCGGAGTTCCAAGCAGCTTGCCAGGAACAAGCTCTCTTACAGCATCACTCCACTTCTGCTCCTCTAGCTTAAGATCGAGCATCTTTGCCATCTCCTGCGTCTTCTTAGGCATAAAGGGAGAGAGAGCCAAGGTTAAAAAATGGATCGCACGAATCCCGTAATAGAGAGTCACCTTGGTTGTCTCCATATCATCTTTTCTTGTGGACCACGGTTTTTTATCATCGATATATTTATTGCATGCTCTTGCAAAATCCATAATATGTTGGAGTGCCATTTTGCTGGAGTAGTTATCAAAGGCCTCACCCACCCGTTTATGTGTGGCCAAGAGTTCACTCTCAAAGAGGCGATCAAGCTCACCAACTTTTGCCTTATCATAGGCGGGAACCTCTGCTCCCACATATTTTAGATTAAAGGAGAGCACACGATTGACAAAATTGCCCAGTACGTTAGCAAGATCAGCATTATTCTTAGCAATCAAATCGTCTGGTTTGTAGATGGTTCGTGCACGCTCTGGCGCAATGGAGGTCAAGTAGTAACGAAGAATATCGGGATCGCCGCCTTCGCTTAAGTAATCTTCAATCCAAATGGCGGTTCCGCGCGATTTCGAGATCTTTTCCACTTCACTCTTATCGGGAAATTGAATATTCAAAAATTGATTGACGACCACCCCTTCTGGGAGCGACAAGCTTCCCTCAGCAGAGAGCATGGCAATCCAGATCAAGCAGTGAAAAATGGTATTGTCCTCACCAATAAAGTGAAAAATCTTAGTCTCTTTGCTTTTCCACCAATCACTATAGCGTTCAGCGTGCCCACACTCTTGCTCACACATCTCCATGGTATTGGAGATGTATCCAATAGGAGCATCAAACCAAACGTATAAAACTTTGCCTTTGGCCTCAGGATCATCAATCGGAAGAGGAATGCCCCACTCAATATCTCTAGTCATAGAGCGGGTGACTAATCCGTTATTGATCAAGCTTTGCACATAGGCTTTCGTATTCTCTCGCATCTCTGCTCGCGCCAGCCACGCTTCCACCTCTGGCCGAAATTTACTTAAATCCAAGAACCAGTGTACCGTCTCCTTCACCGTCGCCGCTCCACCACTCATGGTGCTGTAAGCACTCTTCAAGGAGTCCACATCTAAAATTTTTCCACAATTCTCACACTGGTCCCCATTTTGATCTTTGGTTCCACAAAAGCCACACTCCCCTTTTACAAAGCGATCGGGCAAAAACATCTCCTTGCTCTCATCATAAAATTGTCGTGTCCGCCGCTTTTCAAATAATCCCTTCTCTTGCATCCGCAAAAAGAAGTGCTGGCTCATCTCTTTGTGAAATTTTGTTCCACTAGTAGAACCATAAATATCAAACTCAATGCCAAGACCTTTAAAGGCCATTTGCTGTTTTTGATTATAGTAACTAGCAACTTCCCGCGGAGTCTTTCCCTCCTTGTCCGCTGTTAACATGATAGCAACGCCATGATCATCGGAACCGCAGATATAGCGAACATCGTGTCCACACATTCTCAAATAGCGTACCCAAATATCTGCAGGCAAGTAGCAGCCAGCGATATGCCCAACATGTAGACGTCCATTGGAATAAGGAAGACCTGCTGTCACTAAATACTTTCCCATAAACCTTAACTCCTCATTGTATTTATTTATTTATTTATTTATATTGGCGTTCTTGATCGATAAAAATTTCAATGTAAATTGCATTAATAAGACGAAACTAAATCCCCAAGAAAAAAGCAACGACTCTAGCGTAAGCGGCAACATTCGCAAGAAAAAATAAAAAGCGCTCTTATCCCCAAAATGTTTGCTTTGAAATAAAAGTTCACACTCAAATTTGGAGAGTAGTGTATTGTAAGAACGAACTAAATTGTTACAACCGCCCACTTGCCGCCGATGAATGGCCACAGCACTTCCGCAATAGTAGTTTTGATACCCGGCCCTCTTGATTCTAAGTGCGAGATCGCTCTCCTCTCGCAGTGCTGTCCTTTGAAAGGCCTCATCAAAACCACCTACCTCACTCCAAATGGCCTTGCGTAAAGAGGCGTTACACCCGCGAATCGTATCCACAGGAACAATTCCCTCGAGATCTTGGTCAAAGTCGCACAAAAAAAAGGATCGTTCACTCACCGTTCCTACGTGCTTTTTTCCAAATCCCATAATCTTGGCAATCCCATTTTTCAGTGGCCCTCGTCCATAATCTACGGGAAAAATAATTTCTCGCCCTCCAAGCATCCCCATCTTTTTCCCGCCTGCACTCGCTGCTTGCCATTGCAGGTGCGCTTTGATCGCCCCTGGTCTTAAACTTACATCATCATCACAAAAGAGCAGTAAATCACCTTGCGCCCTGGTGATCGCCCAGTTTTTTGCAATTGTTGTTGATGGTGCAATCCCGGTGACATGATAAAGAACCAGACTATTTGCCTTCCTGCTGGCCTGCCCAGTTCCACTCTCGCAGCGTCCACAAACTTTGCGATACTCCATGCTTTCAAATAAATTTAATTTTTCCAATGCAAGTGATGGCCAATTTTGATCGATAACCCAAACTTCGATACAGTTAGAGAAAAACTCTTCCCCTAAGGAAAAAAGTGATTTAAGGGTCTCTTCCAATACAGAAATATCTCTACCGTAGGCGGGAATAATGCAACTAATCTTCATCTTTGTTTATACTTCTTTCTCTTAAGATAGCTAAGAACTTGCTGTGCTCCCACTCTTATCAGAAATCGTCTCATGAAGTAAAGGATTGTCCGACGCACAAGACCTGCAATATTTTGAATAGTCAGCAGATGATTCTCTTTTAATGCTCGAAAGCACTCTTTGATGCTCTGAAGCTCTCTTGTAACTGAAACACCTCCCCCATCCATTAACACCACAGGCGTTACGCCCCAATACTCTCCCCGGTATCCTTGTTGCAACAAACGACAAACCCATTCGTAATCCATTCCAAAGCGGTACGCGAGCTTAAACTCACCAACACCACTCCATACCCTTCGCCGAACAATCATCGTCTGATGCCAATAAGGCATCCCTTGGCCCAAATTTTTCTCGCACATCCGAGGGGCCATGCGAATCTTTCCTGCAATACCATCATTAAAAATAACATCTGCATGAAGAAAAGCGGTCTCATTCTCTGTTTCCAATTTGCGTGCATATTGAAAATAGGTCAGGGCCCCTGCGACCAAAAGATCACCACTATTTAAGAGCATTATGGCATCTCCGGTTGCTGCATGCACCCCTTTATTAAAAGCATCACTTATCCCGCGATCACTCTCATTCACAACCAATATATTGACTCTTTCACTCGCTTCAACTCTCAATCTATTGGCAAATTCACTTAAAAAGCGCTTCGATTCACAACAACTCCCACCATTGATCACAATCAACTCAAGAGTTGATTCAAAATTCTTCAGCTGCTCTTTAATCGAATACAACGTGGCCTTCAATTCTTGATAGTTATTATAGGTAATAGTTACAATTGAAATCATGGACGCTGATCGATTATTTTATCTAAGGAGTGGCCGTTATTGGTTAATTCGTGAAATGTTCTCAATTGTAGATTCCAACCCTTCACCAAACTCATCCTTTAAAAAGATATCGTTTTCAGAAAAAATTTTTTTCCACTCGGGACGAATGCAACAGACACGAATTTGCGCTGGTCTCCGACGAATGGCACTCTGGAGTCCTCTAATCGAACCCACTACCTCATCATCCAAGGAGACTACGCTATCAAAGTTTAAAATCACAAATTTATCAGCAGTGTTCCTACTATTGATCTCTTTTTGACACTCGTTGATCACATGATTGGTTCGCTCAGACATTACACCTCTAAAATTCACCACGAGATGATGCCCTTTTTCAAGTATAGTATACTCAAGATTGGAAACTCTTCCTGCACTACTATTGCCAAGTCCCATACTATCCTCCCCAAAAACATATCTGTCCGTTTAATTAAACAAGATGATCTTTTCCTGCTTAATCATAACCCTAATAAATAAAAATTTTGCAATAATTCTCCGGCCAGCTACATGCTATTTCCACCATACCACAAGTTGCTTACTAATTTCCAGAATCATCTTCACTACTGCTGCCGTTACGATTACTCATGCTGTTACTATTGCTTCCGCCTTGCTGAATACCACGTATACAAGAGTCAACAAATGCCCGCTCCAAGGCCAAACTTTCAGGAAGTTCACGTTTAAGGCGAATCAGTTTCTCTGCCCTTGTCGCTAAAATCCCCGTTGATTCCTCTTGCGAGACACTGAGTAAAAGTGCGCAATCTTGCACCTTTGTTTTCCTTGCAAATTGCATGACAAAGTAGTCGGGGTGGTAATCAAAGCTTTTGGCCAAACTCTCTCCCACAAAATCTCTCACCTCTCCATCCACACTAAAATAGATTTGAAAAAGGGTATCCATCTCCTCCTGATTCCCCTCTATGAGCGCCTCTAATCCCTTAAAGCAGCTGACCACATCAGGGTCATTTTTTCCTTTTCCCAAAAGTTTTACAGCATCGTTCTTCCCTAACGCCTCTAATAAGAGTGATTTCATCTGTGGTGATGGCCCTTGATAGTAGGCATTACAAAGATCCAAAAGTGGCCTTCCCGAAGAGTCCCCTGGCCGTACACCATGAACTGGAGTTCCATCAACACCTAAATTACGGTAAGGATCGGCATCGCTCTCACTGCCACTACTACCACTACTGCCACTACTGTCACTACTACTTCGAGACAGCTTACTACCACTATCTGCCTCTGTTGGTACTTTATAATCAATCCCAAAAAGCGCACTTTTAACCTGGCGCTTTGCTCCCCTGATAAGATCACACCCACTGAATAAAAAGCTTTGAAGTATGATAACGATCAAAGCAATCGTCACAACAGCAATTTTTTTCATAGTTCATTCCTCGAAATAAAGCTTGATACCTTTAAATATAACACCATCTTCCATTCATAGTTTAAGATTTTTTTCTAAGAGGGATAACACAACACGACCTGACTTTTTTTGTCAGCATTGTTACTAAAAAGCAAATATAACTTCAAACCAGGGCCATTCTTATGTCAGAACAAAGCAAGCTTTTCAAGGTGTATGAAAGTAAAAATGCTCCGGCCGCTATCGGGGCCTACTCACCAGTCATATCCATACCTGCCTCTGCAGAACAATTCCTCTTTTCAGGGCAAATCGGACTAGACCCTGCAAGTATGCAAATGCGTGAAGGTTTTAAATCACAACTAGAGCAAATCCTAACAAATATCGATGCGCTCCTCGAGGGTGCAAATCTTTCCCGCAAAAATATTGTTAAAACTACGGTATTCTTAACTGATCTAACAAACTTCTCCATGGTAAATAGTGCTTATGAAACTTTTTTTAGCAAACCTTATCCTGCTAGAAGTTGTGTCGAGGTCAAGGCACTCCCCAAAGGATCTTTGGTCGAGATCGAGGTGATTGCCATCAAATAATAGGTGATGGGTAATTAGGCAACATGTTATGATGGGTAAACAGTATATTTTTGAAACCAAGCGAACTAGGCTTCGGCGCTATTTTAGAAATTTCCTGCTGCTGATCCTTAGTTTGGCCATGCTTTACACTGTTTTATGTATCTCTATTATCTCCGTTGCCCGCTACGAATCGGATCTTGCCAAAGAAAATTTTTACAAACGCGCGCCAGACCTGGTGGCCATCTTCACTGGAGACAGTGGGCGTATTCCTTTTGGACTAAAAAAATCTCTAGAGTATCAAACGCCAGAAATTTTAATTACTGGCGTTTATAGTTCCAACTCGATTCGCACACTTCTCCTCTCGCAAAATCCTGAGCTTTTGCAATTTATGAACATCTATGCTAATCAAATAGAAATTGATTACTTAGCAAGAAACACTGTTGAAAACGTACTCTCCACCTTGCGTTTCCTGCGAAAAAATACCTCCTATTATCATACAGTATTGGTCATCTCCAGTGACTATCACATTCTAAGAATCAAGCTTATCCTCCAATTCATTCAAGCATCAAATGATAGCTTCGATTTCTACTTTATGAGTCCTGAAACTGACTATTTTCAATGGAAAAACATCAAGGCCATCTCTCGTGAGGTGGTAAAAACGTTAAAGACACTGGGTTTTCTCTTGCTATGGGAGAGTGAATACCCCATTAAAGATGATATCGAAACAGAGACAGCGTTGGCCGCGCCAACATCAACGCCTGCTACACCCTAGAGACGTTCAAAACCTCTTCCTTACTACGAATCGATTCCATTAATTTTAAAAGCTCACTATAATCTTTAACCTCAACCTCAAAGATAAAATGCCCCTTCTGATCGGGTTGCGACTTGGCCATAGCGGCCCTAATATTAATGCCTAAGTTGTTGATGGTTTTGGAAATTTTTGCCAAAATTCCTGGTCGATCCAAAGTCAGCACTTTGATGGTCACTGGATGTTTAAAAGAGAAATATTCGTTCCAGCGAACCGAGATCACTCGCGAAGACTCCTGCGAACCAACATTTTTTTTACAGCCATCTGTATGTACGGTAACCCCGCGTCCACGAGTAATATATCCCACAATCGGATCACCGGGAATTGGATTACAACACTTAGCGAGCCTAATTAAAACATCATCCAAATTTTCTACGATCACCGCACTACTGCGTCCACCACCAACACCATTTTGAATTTTCCTAGGCCCTTTAGTCACATTGGTAAAATCTTTCTGTATTTTTTCTAGATCGGCCTCTAACTGCTTCTCCTTTTCCATCAGATTTTTACTGGCAAAATCACTGGCCTGTTGTTGCTGCTCTTCCTTCCTTGAGAAGAAATTACCCATATCCTTAGGCGTGCATTTGCCTGAACCAATTTGAATACAAAGTTCATCTTCATTCTTGACATGAAAAAACTCAAGCATCTCATTCAATTCAGAGTTTTTCTTAAGCTGCTTAAGTGAAGTTGAGTAAACTCTCAAAATTTTTTCAAGCAGCTCCTCTCCCAGTTTTTTATGTTCTTCCCGCTCCGCCTTTAACAGCCACTGTTTAATTTTGGTTTTTGCTCGTGAAGAGCGTACGATCTTCAACCAATCCTTCGATGGCGTTTGCGTTTTATTGGTCATAATTTCAACGACATCACCAGATTTCAGACGATACTTTAGCGGCACTATCTTGCCATTGATCTTAGCGCCAATACAGGTGTTCCCTACCTCGGTATGAATCGAATAGGCAAAGTCGAGAGGAGTCGATCCACTAGAGAACTCCCGCACATCACCATCGGGAGTAAACACAAACACCCCGCCCACATCCAAATCGTTTTTGACAGCATCCATGAATTCGGAGTTACTTTTCATGCTGCGATTAAATTCCAAGAGCTCCTTCATCCACTCCATATTCTTTTTACGACTGCCACCCATCCCATTCTCTTTATATACCCAGTGAGCGGCCACCCCAGTCTCTGCAATTTCATCCATATCAAAGGTGCGAATTTGAATCTCAATCCTCTCCGCTTTAGGCCCAATAACTGTCGTATGCAAACTTTGATAGTTGTTGATCTTAGGAATGGCGATGTAATCTTTAAATCGCCCGGGAATTGGCGTAAACGATGAGTGAATCACACCGAGCGCTTTATAACATTGAGTGATGTTGGTGGTTATAATTCTAAAGGCAAGAATATCGTGTATCTGCTCAAACTCCACCCCTCGCTGCTGAATCTTCTTATGAATGGAATAAAAATTTTTCGGTCTTCCAAAAACATCAGCTTCAATCGCATACTCTGCTAACTTATCTTGAATAATGCTTACTACGTCGTGAATATATTTTTCCCGCTCCGATTTCTTCATGGCAATTCGCTCTGCCAACATATAGTAAGATTCCGGATGCAAAAAGCGCAAACACAAATCCTCTAACTCGGCCTTGACTGAATGAATACCTAAGCGGCCTGCCAAAGGAACATAAATCTCTAGCGTCTCCTTGGCGACATTTTGCTGCTTCTCCTCAGAAATATATTGAAGCGTTCTCATGTTGTGCATACGATCTGCAAGCTTTACAATGATCACGCGAATATCACGGGCCATGGCAACAATCATCTTACGAAAATTTTCCGCCTGCCCCTCTTCTCGACTCTTAAATTTAATCTGAGAGATCTTAGTCAGTCCCACCACAATTTGCACGATGGTTGGAGAAAACTCCTTTTCCAACTCTTCTGATGTAACATTGCAATCTTCAATTACATCATGCAATAGCCCAGCAACAATACTCTCTAAATCCATGCGCAGTTTTATAAGCGTTGCTGCTACATTCATAGGATGGACAAAGTAATCCTCCCCCGAACTTCGCTTCTGCCCACGATGTGCACTCTCTGCAAATACACACGCCTTTCTTAAAGTATCGAAATCGGCGTCTGTGTAATAGATCTCTAAGCGCTTTACCAAAATTTCAGT
The DNA here is from genome assembly GCA_015231955.1 of Oligoflexia bacterium. Lineage (GTDB taxonomy): Bacteria > Bdellovibrionota > Bacteriovoracia > Bacteriovoracales > Bacteriovoracaceae > JADGAN01. The sequence goes on from JADGAN010000005.1 coordinate 42,589, forward strand.
GGTAAGATCGCTTTCGTGGGCAAAATTCAACAAATTCATACACTCTACCCGTCCTCATCTTATCCGTATTCTCTTGCTTCTCAACTATCTAGCGTATTATCTTCTCTATGATTTGTTTCAGCTCTTTGTAGGCAACTTCCAACTGATCATTCACCACAACGTAGTCATAGTCGTTTCTTCGCTGCAGCTCTTGTTTTGCATTTTTCAGCCGTCTAGCAATCACTTCGGGGTCATCAGTTCCTCTTCCTCGTAATCGCTTTTCTAATACTTCAAACGATGGTGGGGCAATAAAAATTGCTTTTGCCACATCACCAAAGCTCTTCTTAATATTATCTGCCCCTTGAACATCAATATCGAGAAGTACACTATGTCCTTTGGACAACTCCCCTTGAATAAAACACTTTGAGGTTCCGTAAAAATTGGAGTGCACCTCGGCCCATTCGATAAACTCATCTTGATCCCGTCGCTTAAGAAACTCCTCTCGAGCAATAAAGAAATAACTTTTCCCTGCAACCTCTCCAGGCCTCATCGCTCTTGTCGTAAACGAAATAGATTCTTTTAAAGCTGGAAAGTCCTCTCTTACCTTCTTAATCAATGTCGATTTTCCTGCACCAGAGGGGGCCACAATGATGATAATTGACATGCACTACTCTCCTTAAGGCATTAATTAAGGCATCAACGCATCTATAAGTACACTATAACATAGGAAGAATCATGCTGCTTTGTCATTTTTATCTAACTTAATTTTACACTTTTGCCATACAGAGAGAAAAAAACACAACGAGCGTAAGTTCGTTAATCTTGCCAACTTAATCGTTTTTTGTCATCCAGCCACGAACTTTGCCACGTTCAAAGAAAATATACCTTGGTTCCCCTGAGTTATAAAAAAGCCAACGCTCATTCTCAAACGATGGATCTCCAGCAGTATCAATGCGAATTGGCCGTCCCCAACTCTGCATCACTGCATTCTTCGACATTCCTACTAAAATTTCTTGATTTTTGATTGCACTCTCCTCTTTCATAGATATTGCATTTCGCTCCACCTCAATTCCACGACTAGCAAGGTACTCATTCCTCTCTGCAACCCCCTCCATCCTTAAGAGAAAAATCCTCTCGGAAATGGTAGGAAATTTTTCTGCATAAGTAATGTAATGCTGATACTCCGATTCTGGAAGCTTCTCCTCAAGATATTTAAGCTCCTCCATCAGCATCTCTTGCCTTAAATTTTCTTTCTCTTGTTTGCTCGTAAGTGGTGTTCGCTCCTGAATAGTCTCTTTATCTCTCCCCACCTCTTTGGTAGGATCCCCATTCACCACCGAAAAGTCCTCTCCTGCCACAAAAAAACCATCACTATCTTTATCCATCTGCTCCGTATGAGTACGATCGGGGTACAAGAGTGAACATCCCGAAAACAGCAGACAGCAAACCACTCCTATTGTTGACTTTTTTACTCCATTCTTCATGACCTCATTGCCTCCTTTCAAAGGATCAAACCGTTTCGATCAGACCATTGCTTAGACCACCAATCGTCACCTCTTTCACTCGACATTAACCAAAGGGGAGCAAAAGCTCTTTTTGTACTTTTTTTCCCATTACAAAAATTTGTATTTTTCCGATAGGCAAAAAGAGTAATACAAGCAGGAGACAAGATTTTTGAGTATCTTAGACAAAATAGGTGGTCTAATTAGCAAGCTAGAAGCAAGTCTTAATAAAGTCATTCTCTCCTGCTGGAACACCTGTAGCACTAAGCTAAAAAAAAGCACACCTAAACCGCTTGCTCTCATTGCAAGAAAAGTCGATGCCACTCTTATCGCTATTCGCTTTAAACGTGACCGCCTTACAAAAAAAATACAGGAAAAATCGCAAAACCTTCTCACTAAAACCAAAAATATCATTATTCCTAAGGCCATTGAACTTTCCAAAGAGTGTATCCATTACCTGAACTACAACAACCTCTTAAAACTGAAAACTCGTCTTTCCCTTGCAACCAAGAAAAAAATTCGCAATACACTCACCGCCATCAAAAATAGTATTCTCAAACACCCCATTATCACCCTACTCATTATCGCCCTTTCCATTGGTAGTTCAACCCTCTGGTACCTCGAATGGGAAAAAATCAGCAAGATCAAACGTGCAAAGCGAGAACTCGCCATGTATCGAGAACTCACCACGCTGCCTGATTACCATCACAAAGAGCTAAAAACGACCATGCTTATTCGTATCGAACTCCCCGTCTACGAAGAGCACAGATTCAATAGCAAAACAGTACAAATTGAATTCGTGGTTGAGACCTCAAACCAAGTGGTCATGCTTTATATTAAAAATTTCCAATACGCTGTCATCGACCACGTCATCACCAACCTCGCCCCGATGATCCACACGCTCCCCTACGATGATGAAGGCAAAAAAGTAATCGCTGACAAGCTACGCACCGAAATTGATATCTTCCTTGAAAAAAAACAAGTCCGTGGCCACATTGACCAAGTCTACATCGACAAAATGATTGAACTTTAATATGTCGTTTCTATAGTATCTCGTAAAAGCAGAGGATTTTCGTAATCACCTGTTTGCCAACTTTATAACACAGTCCACTTTTGAAATCGTAAGGAAAGCTGTCTTCCTCAACACTTTTTATTGACATGTACAGCGATAATCCATGGATTTTTTTAATTGCTGAGCTCTATGAACCTATAGGCAGTGCTAAGTGCACTCTGGCCACTTGGAGATTAAAAAAACAGTTATACTCTCTTTTGGAAAACAAACCCAAGATCACAAATAAGAAATAAGGAGGAAAAACACCATGAAAACAAAATTTTTAAGTCTGGCCTTCCAATTATCCCCTCTTCTTTTATTCTCTTCGCTCACTTTTGCAGAAGTCACTGTCTATAAAACATTGGATGAGGCCTATGAGGTTTTAAGGCCGACCCAATATGGAAGAGGTGGTGGCAACGTCAAAGACATGATGGGAAGATTTATTCAAGAGTGGCTGGTCGAAAAGCATGGATTAAAAGAGAAGCAACCTATTGAGATTGGCGCAGTCATGGAAAACCTTTCTCAGGGAGAAAATTCCTTTGTGGATTTTATGAATGATAAGCTCTCTAAAGAAAATAGCGCAATTCCAGTATGGGCCACTCAAGACGAAAACGGAAAGGAGATTTTTTTACAGACTGATGGACATCATCGTACTTCGGCACTGCTTGGTGAGTTTTTGGTGATCATGAAGCAGGAACGGGTAGAAGATGTTTATGACGGAATAGCAAATTTATTAAGACAAGTCGGCCGTACCGTTATCGATGAGAGCAGTAACAGGCAAAAGAGCTATGATGAATCATTACATCCAATACGCCTGCGCCTTTTCATTAAGAATAAAGATCACGAAGAAGAGCATGCAAAAGATTTAAAATCAGTCATTTTAGAAATGGTTAATGCTGGAAAAATTCTTCCCCATCCCAGTCGTTTGCAAGAGTGGAATGAGATCAAACAAAAATTAAGCGGATCAGTTTTCAAGGGACAATTTATCTTTGAGAGTACCTTACGAGAAGCTTTATGGGGAAGTGAAGTAAAAGACGCTTCTCAGTCATCAAGAGGGAAAGTGGGGCTTTTACCACGCACCTTTGATCAACTGGAAGATGATCCCCGCAGAAGTTTCATGGGGAATTTTATGTTTTTTTCCAATTTAGACAGCAAACATTTGGTTGATTACATTGAGTTTAGAAAAAATACCGATAGTGATCTTTTTGGACATAAATTAATTGATACGTGCAAAGGAATGGAGCGAATGCTTTCTGACAATAGTAAGGTGATCATCCCAAGCGAACTGACCAATGAAAATTGGAGAGACGAGCATGTGCGAGCAGCATTTCAATCATGTCTTTTCGATAGTCCAAAGAGTGCAGAACTTTTACAATGGCTTAAAAAAGTTGCACCTCGAGATAAGAGTAAGGATGGCCTAAATAGAACAGCTCGCATGGTGGATTTGGCCCAGCTCTTCTGGCTTGCCGATAAAAAAAATTTTGTCAGTGGTGCTCGCAACCAAAAAATATGTGATGTTTTACAAACAAATCCTGATGCTTTTGACTTCAATACAATGGGGACAGTTAAGCTTAATGATCCAGTAATTTGTGCAAGCATTGTCTCGGCCATTATGAATGAAAATGACCTTAAACAAACCAAGAGTCTTATTCGTAAATGGGAAGATTCAGTCAAAGAATTAGGAAACCACGATTGCATCAGTTATATCCCTGAGTTGGATGCACAGCTAGAATCCATTGCTAAGCTCATTACTCATACGGCTGAGCTTTTAGATAAACAGCATAAGCGAGAGTATAGAATATATCGTCACCAGATGTTGGCCTATTTTCTTCATGCTCATGACATGCTCATCCCAGCAGGCACAAAAATAACCATAAAGAAAGATAGCGCACAAGGTGACCTTGTTGTTCATGGTGATCATGGATCTGAGCTTTCTCTCAAAAGTTTCATCTTTAAAAATCATAAAACGCTTGCGCCCCTCTATCAGGCCTATATGGATTTTTTAGTACAGCTAGAACAAGAAAAGGATAACATCTTTCAGCAGATCCAAGAGGGCAGTTCACTTAAATCCCATCGTACCTTTCCCATCCATAGTTTTGATGAGCAAGCAAAAACACTCCATGAAGTTCTAAAGAGAGAGGCCCAATCTCATTTGGCAACTCCTGATTAGAGCAACTCAAAGCTACAGCTTGAGCAGAGAAAAAAGGGATGCCTTATAGTGAAAGACATCGCAATTTGCTCGTTTTACTCTCAAATTTATCACAGAGGATGGGGAGTTCTTTGTCGATCCCACTATAACTCTTAGAGAATTTCCCGATCATTACGCCATCTTTTTTTTCAAAGAAGGCAATCAGGTCATGAAAACTAACTTGTGAAGAGGATAGGACAAGCTGAATAGATAATGATCAACAAGAATAGGGACAATCTTCCTGTGGAAATAAAATATTAAATTCATCCGAATAATAGATCTCTTGAGGCATAGGTTGACACTTTTTGATTTTATGCTTGGATTTGGTCATCTTATTTTCTTTGATTATCTTACGTACACTGATGACACGATGTTCATGATCAGGCAGCTCTGAGACTGCACCGTAAACTTTAACTTTCTGATTTAGATATTTCATTAATTTTGAGGACTCTTTGCCATCTCTGTTTACAATAGGAATATCTTCACCTTCATGGGTGTATACTCCAAAGCTCTTAATGCGGTTTTGTTTATCCCAACTGATTGGTGTAATGACTCCTCTAAAGGCCGATATTTCATTCTTTTGCATAATTCCCCCTTCTCATCAATAAATATTCATCCTTATATTTTTTAAATTATGTCCTGTTTCATTATCGTCAATTGCCGCAATAAATTTTTTTTAAAAAGCTGCCTAAAAAAGTCATCTTGACAGCGGAAAAAGAGTTCTTACTTTCATAACAGAAGGTTCACTTCAAACAGGAGGCATATGATGACAATACTAGAACAACTACTTAGTCTACAAAAAAATCTTGATGATCTATTTGACATGGATGTCTTTCCAGGAACGACTTTTTCCAGAGGGGTATTTCCGGCGATTAACTTATTTGAAAAAGGGGATATGCTGGTCTTGAAAGCAGAACTTCCTGGGATTGAAAAGTCGGATATCTCAATCGATCTTAAGAATTCCTCTGTTTTATTGTCTGGATCAAGGAATGAAGTTAACAAAGATCGTAGCAGTTTCCATCGGAAAGAACACAACTATGGACCATTCCGAAGAAAGATTGAACTACCTTTCCAAGTGAATCCAGACAAATGTTCTGCTTCTCTTGTCGATGGTGTTTTGACAGTGCATTTGGAAAAAGAAGAACGTGCAAAATCGCGTTTGATTTCTATCAAATAAGGAAAGAATAAGGAGGTTGTTTTTATGACAGCAAAAGAATTAGAATTAAAAGATAAAAAGGAACTAGAAACTAAAGGGGAAAAAACCTATTCCTGTAAAGTTTACGTTCCTGATACAGATATCTATGAAGACGATAAGGCCATTTTTCTAGACATTGATATTCCCGGAGTAAGCAAAAAAGATGTGACGGTAAAACTGGACAACAACATTTTGAGTATCGATGCTAAAATTCGACCAGAGGAATACGATGGGCTACAACCTCTCTATGGAGAGTACAATGTTGGGCACTATTTCCGTGAATTCAAAATTGGAGAGAGAGTAGAACAGGACAAGATCGATGCAAATGTCAATAACGGTGTACTACATCTCACTCTTCACAAACTAGAAAAGGCCCAACCAAGGCAAATTCCCATTAAATAGATCATTAAGGAGCACCACGTGAGTGCTCCTAACAAGCAAGGGTATCTAAAGACCTTTTCGAAGTGGCATCCACTGCTTTATTGTTCGACCTTTTCTTTGGACATTTTCCCATACCTTAAATTCTTCAAGCGCATTAACATCATAAAAATCTTGTGTCTGAGAGGCAGTTAAATTTTTACTTCCAAAGTTATCGACAATAAGCAAATCTACTGCATGCACTCGCTTTAAAAGGTAATTCCTTACAACAACAACAGCACCATACGATCAAGAAGCCTTTTCTCGAACAATAAGTAAATGAGGTTCAAGACAGTCTTGTTAAATACCGACTACTATTAACGCAAGTTCAAATAAAATGTGATGCAACTAAAAAGCAAGACCAATAGAAGCAGTTACCTCTCCATTTTTTCGCAGGAGATGGTCTGATGCATTTCTGCAGTAGCGAATCAAGCGGCCATTTAAAGTATAGATTAATCCCCAATGATTTTTTAGAACAAGAAAGCTCCTGATAGCTGATCTATGGGCAACTTTTTAGCTTAATGCTACCGTTAGCAATACAATTATTAACTATAACAGTCTATCCGATGGCCGGATACAGAGTGTGTCCAGCCTTTATCTTCCCATACTTACATCTCCGTACTGAAAGGCGGATTTTACGGCCGGGAGGATAAAAAAACTAAATGACTAAAAAATACATAGTAAAAGGAAGTGAATTGACGCACACAAAGAAGTGCTGTATATATGCTCCTTAATTTGAAATGCGTCAGAAAGAAAATCAAGCGCCTTGAAACCAAAGGATTCCACTATGCCTAAAGTAATAGAAAACGGACATCTCTACTATCCTCGAATATCAGAATTTTTCATTGACCATGCATTAGAATACATCCCAACAAAAAAATATTATGGTGTCTTTTCTCGAGAGTTAATCAAGAAAGATCAAACGGTACTCAAGGTATCAGGTCAATGTTATTCAGATATCAGCGATTCCCCACTTTTAATGAAATATTCTGTTATTCTTGCTCCCGATTTCTACCTTGGACCAATGGATGCTAATAACATCGAAGCAGATTGGTACCTGAATCACTCATGCAATCCTAACCTAAGAAGAGTAGGAGTGCTAATCTATGTTGCAGCAAGGGATATTTCTCCTAAAGAGGAACTCACCATTGATTATAGTCCATTGAATGCAACCCCAGAAGATGGATTTGCTGAGATGACTTGTCTTTGCAATGATCCTGGATGCAGAAAAATAATTAGTTCTAAAGATTGGACAAAACCTGATCTCGCTAAAAAACTTTGGATAGAGTGGTCTCCTTTTATTCAAAAGACAATTTTAAAAATGGGGCTTTTAAAATGATGAATAAATTATTCTTTTTGTTGTTCTACACAATGGCCATCCCTTATGTGATTTACTTTTTCTTTAATGATCAGATTATTTTAACTGATATTCATGCCAATATTTCATCCATTGGCCTGGTCATACTAACAATCGGAACCTTTAAGAAATGGAAGGAATTAAGCGGGAAATTTTTTGTTTTTTCATTTTTGTTTTTGCTTTCTGCAGATTTCCTATACGCAAGAACAATTCTTTTAGAAAATAGAATCAATTCAAATACCGCACTTTTTAGTGAGTTATGTTATTCTGGATTTATGGGATGTTTTCTCGGTTACCTATTGACGAGCACAATTTCTCTTTTTAAAAACAGAACATCACTTATTATCACAGCACTTATTTTTATTGTATTTATACTCTTAAATACTGTCTATGTTCATATTCCTTTTTTTGAGATCTGGAGAAGTGGAAACAAATATGAAAATATAATTTATATATCAAATACCCTGATATATACATTTCTTGAATCTGCTGTGCTAGGAATCATCATTCCCTTAACACTACGGTGTGTGAAACTTCATGAAACATTATTTTTGCTATTTCCTACATTAATGATCGTTTCTGATTTTGCCATCAGGTTTCAATCTAATTTTCTAGATAAGACAGGAGCATTCTCACCGAATAATGTGGATCGCTTGTTTGCATTAGAACATGGGTGGGCCATAGGAACTGCAGGAATGTTTGCAATTGTTTTAATAAACAAAGCTCTCCCTCTGTTTATTAAAGAAAATTTCATTGGGTATAAAAGTATAAGAGTATTGCTTGCAACTACGATCATAGTATCAACGGGCTTGATAGTTGCTTCAATGTATCTTTTGAATATATTAAATATCGATAATGCTTTTATCCTAACAAAATTTTTATTAGTTGTGTATGTCTCATGGGTTACTTCAAATCTTATTTCATTGCATATCTCGAAAAGATTTATTTCTCTGGGTAACGATATCACTCGAACCAAGATTGATTTTAAAACAGAAGCATTACCCTTGAATACACTTTGTGAAATCAGATCAACATCTTCATTTTATGAAATAGATAGTTTTTTTAGCAGTTATAACGGAGTTATAGTGTCTGCTAATTTGCTCATGGAAAAAATTTCCAAATCAATAAAAACATTAACAATGGCAGAGACTGCTCGTCAGGTTTCTCATGACATTCGATCACCCCTGGCCGCTTTGAATATGACAATCAGAGGATGTTTGAATAATATCTCAGAAGAAGAGCGCGTTATTATTCGTTCACAAATTCAACGGATTCAAGATATAGCAAATAACTTACTTACAAACAGTAAAAACGAGTCTCAAAAAGTAGACACAACGATCAAAGAAGTTTTAATTGCAGCTTGCATAGATGAGTTAGTTACTGATAAGCGGCTAGAATTTCGTCAGTTTTTGAGTTTGAATATCGAGGCAGAGTTGTATAATTCTTACGGTTTTTTTGCCAAAGTTAATATTACTGATTTTAAGCGGATCTTGTCGAACCTGATTAATAACTCAAAAGAAGCTTTTAACAACAATAGCGGATCAATCAAGTTGTCCTTAGAGGATCGTGAAAGTGATCTTGCTATTATTGTAAGTGACAATGGAAAAGGAATTCCTAAAGAGGTGATTCAAAAATTAGGAGAAGAAGGAGTTAGTTTTGGAAAGAAAAAAAATAGCGAATCTGGCTCTGGCATTGGCCTATCTTCGGCGATCAAAACCATTAAAGCGTGGGGAGGTGAGATCAAAATAGAATCTGAGGTTAACGTTGGTACCAGAATGATAATTTTATTACCAAAAAGCCCCACGCCAGATTGGTTTGTATCAGAAATAATACTAATAAAAAATTCTTGTGTGGTGATTTTGGATGATGACCAAGGAATACATCATACTTGGGATCAGAAATTTTTATCTTTAGGCTTTGATAAACTGCAAATAGAAGTTGTTCATCTATCTACACCTACAGGATTTAGAGAATGGATTAATACTCACTCTAGAGAAAGCATGCTCTGCTTATGTGATTTTGAATTATTAGGGTTTAAAGAAAATGGACTAGATCTTATCGAAGAGATGAAAATTGCTAACAGGGCCATCTTGGTTACAAGCCGCTATGATGAAGAGATTGTAAGAAAAAGATGTGAGAAACTAAAGATTAAGCTCATTCCTAAAATGATGGCAGGACTTGTTCCTATCACTATTAAAGCAGAACCTGCTCGTAATACCGATCCCTCTACAACATTCGATTTCATCTATATCGATGATGATAAACTCCTACTGCGTGGATGGGAGAGAGAGGCAAAAAAAGTCGGTGCCAAATTATTAACCCTAACATCACCACACGAATTTAATCAGTATGAACACTTACTATCCAAAGAAAATTGCCAAATCTATATTGATAGAGAGCTGGGGGATGAATTTCCTAAAGGAGAAGATTTTGCTATCTCTTTGCGTGACAAAGGATTCAAAAATCTTTTCTTAGCAACAGGCCATGACCCTAAAGATTTTGAACATCTCTCCTCTTGGCTTAAATGCACTGGAAAGGAAAGTCCTTGGGAAACCGATGATAATTATACCGAGTAGGAAGGGGGGCGTTGCCCCTGTCCCCTCATACCACCCGGCATACGAATCGTACCAAGGCAATTGCTAAAATGTTCCCAAACCTCTCCAAATTCCACGATACACCTTTGAATCCTAATTCATTCAAATAGAGGTTATTCAAGTAGAATTTGGTATAAGTGCAAATAAAATGTGATGCAACTAAAAAGCAAGACCAATAGAAGCAGTTACCTCTCCATTTTTTCGCAGGAGATGGTCTGATGCATTTCTGTAATAGCGAATCAAGCGGCCATTTAAAGTATAGATTAATCCCCAATGGTTTTTTTCTCCAAAGGCCTGCACTTTGCCTAAGTCGATCCCTATACCATAGACGAAGTGAGCTTTATCTTGGTGATAGGACATATGAAGATACTTTAAACGAAAAAAATATAAATCTTTTAAGGTGTGTTGATAGCACCAAAGGGATGATGCCATAGGGATCATTTGCCTCTTGTGCTCGCTATTCCAAGATTCATAGGGAGAACTAGAATAGACACCCAAGGCAGGGGTGATATTCCAATGAAATGAGGCCTCATGAATAATATACCCAAGCATACTTTCGCCTCTAGCACGGTCGTTAATAAGATCACGATCCTCTTTTTGATCACCTATGGGAGTTAAAGATGCACTAGCATGAACTTGCAAAGAGAGGGTTTGAAAAAGAGGAATCCAAGAGGTTAACTCCACAATAGGTCGATACTGCTTTCGGAGCACCTTCGTCTTATTGTTTGAATAACTTTTATCTCTTGTATAGCTCCCTCCTGCCGAGACGGCCATAAGCATAGAGTCTTTGTCAATCACCGCCTCAAGTGTACTACTTGCGATCATTAAGATTATTAAAATTGCTAGTCTCATTGTTTGTCTTGATCCTTCTCTTTAATTGATTGCGTGACTTATACTGCGAAAAGAGTCTTTTTTGCAAGCATATTATGTTGGAGCTTCTCCCTTTTTTGGGGCCTATTTACAGAGTTATTTAGAGCATTACATGGGCAAAAGAATAGGTGTTTAGAGAAAAAAATAAACAAGTGGCAACAAAATTTCTTGGCCGCTATGATAAAAGAAGATTAGCAATACCGTAAGGAGGAGTGATTGAGATGATCATTTTAAGACTTTTTGTTTTCTGGCCGTTGCTGCTTGCAAGCTATGGGGTTTTTGCTGCAGAAAAATTATTGGTCTCCATCGATCTTATTCGCCATGGGGAGCGTACGCCGATTATTGAGATACCAAACTCTCCTTACTTATGGAAAGAGGGACTAGGGCAATTGACAGAACGAGGTCAGCAGCAGGCAGAGTTATTAGGACAAGAGCTGGCCCAAGAGTATTGGTCATCGATGGATATGCAGATCATGAATAAGGATAGGGGAGAGGCGATTAAGTCAATGCGCTTTAGCTCAAGCAATCGTGAGCGAACAATTGCGACGGCAAAAGCTTTTATCAAAGGGATCTTTCCTGCTGGTGACACCGATAAGATTGTCATTAAGATTGAAGATGATGAACTCTTAATTACCAGGCCCAGTAGAAATCCTATTTCGATATTTAAGCTCTATTGGTGGAAGCGCAAGGTGTGGAAGGCTTTACTAAGAGAGCAAGAGGCAGAGCTTTTACATTGGAGAACAATTAGTGGCCTTGCACTAGAAAATTTTGAAGATCTGGGATTATTTGCAGATAACCTTTTTGTTCGTCGTTTGCATCAAATTCCTTTTCCCCAAGGATTAAGTGAAGAAACAGCAAATACGATTATAGCGCTTTCCGATTGGGAGATGGTGGAGTTGTTTAAAAGAGCAGAGGTCAGTGAACCCATGGGAAAGCGATTTCTAGAACAAGTGGATACTATATTCAAAGAGAGAAAGTTAAAACATATCTTTTATTTTGCACACGATAGTTCGATTATGGCCGTAATGACAACACTAGGAGTTCCTCTCAATAAAGCCCCCGACTATCTTTCACGTTTAAATTTTTCTCTTTTTGCTTTGGAAGATGGTCGTCAAGTAGTGCGAATAAAATTCAATCAAAAATTCATCAAAGGATATCCCTATCAAAAGAGCTTCTAGAAAGTTTTTTGACAATAGAAGGTCCCTTATAAATCAGACCGGTATAAATTTGCACAACGTTTGCCCCAGCAGTAAATTTTGCTGCTGCAGTTTCTGGAGAATCGATGCCTCCGCTGGCGATAATGGGAAAATTTGTACCGAAAATGGTTCGTGCGGCAGTTATAAGCTTGGTACTCCGCTGAAGTAGTGGCCTTCCACTAAGTCCTCCCTTACCAATTTCATCTAGTCTGGTAAGAGGGGTAGAGAGATTATCTCGTGAAGTAGTGGTATTCGCGATGATCAGACCACCTAGGGGCCACTTGCTTATACGCTCAAAATCACTTTCAGGCATGTCAGTGGAGATTTTGAGGAAAAGAGGGCGTTTCCATGGCCGATTGCACAGGCTTATTTCTTGAAAAAATTCAGCAAACCACTGGTCATCATAATCCCAAATTTTTTCGCAGGTGTTGGGACAGCTTAAGTTTAGGGCAACGTAGTCGCAGTGAGGGGCAACAGCTCTTAGTGTTGACGAGATATCTTCGATGGCCTTTGCACTACGAATGGAGGGATCGGGGGTTTTAGCAATGCTCACGCCAATGGGAATAAAGTTACGATGGCGCTTAAGATTTTCAACAACAGCTTTAGCACCCCTATTGTTTAGGCCCATGCGATTAATGATCGCTTCGTCTTGTGGAATTCTAAAGATACGTGGGCGGGGATTTCCGCTCCAAGCTTTGTTAGTGACAGAACCAACTTCGACAAAGGAAAATCCTAAAAATTCCAAAAAAGGAATCATCTCTCCATTTTTATCAAAGCCTGCTGCCAAACCAAAAGGGTGTTTTAGTTTTAGATTTAAGAGTTGTAGCTTACAGGGATGATGAGCTTTACTATTTAAGTAAGAAAAGACCCACCCTAAATGCTCTCCAAAAAAACGCACTACTTCGTGAATTTTTTCGGGATCACACTTAAAGAGGAGAGGTCTAACTATTTTTTCATAAATCATGTTTAAACCATGAGCGAAATATCGGCAACAATTTGAGCTGCGGCCTTGACTCGCTCTTCGGGAGTAGGTTTATCAACAACACCTCTTCCAATGACCAGAAAGGAGGAGCCGGCCCCAATCGCCTCTCGCGGAGTGGCCAATCTTTTATGATCGATCACTTTGCTAGCACAGCTAGGATCTTTAGCAAGATTAATTCCTGGAGTAATGTAAATAAAGCGTGGTCGTAAGGCGGAGCGAAGACCCACTAAATCTTTGGCCGAACAAACCACTCCATTTAGTAGCGCATCTTCGGCCATTTTAGCGTACTTAAAAATACACGCTGGCAAGGGAGCAGAAACTAGCAGTTGTTCACTTAAGATAGAAGAGTCAATGCTAGTTAGAAGTGTAACCGCAATAATCTTAGCACTGTTCTCCTCTACTCCTACACCATTGCGAGCGGCCCTCATCATATCGAATCCACCACTAGCGTGAATGGTAAAATAGGAGATAGGGAGTTTGCTAATGGCCTTAGCAGTTCTCTCCACAGTTTTAGGGATGTCGTGAAGTTTTAGGTCTAAAAAAACTTTGCCTCCAAGAGAGTGAATGAGTTCGACCGCTGGTGGACCAAAGAGAGTAAACAGCTCTAACCCAATTTTAAAGAGTCCAACATAATCTTTTAACTCTAAAACGCGCTCTTTAATCTCCTCCATAGAGGATAGTCCATCAAGGGCCACACAGATTTTTTCTTTGGCCAACTTCTCTTGTTCACTCATCATGCAATAACTCCTTTATTTTATTTCCACTGCTTAAAGCGTAGTAGTTAAGGTGCAATCGCTCCTCAATGTATTCACGCACAGTAAGTCCATCATTACGCTTTTCTTCCCTATCGGTTAAAACCAAAACAGCTTGAACAATTCCACACTTTAACTCTTGCAGTTGATGAATGGTTTTGATAAGTGATTCGCCAGTGGTGGCAACATCTTCAATTACGATAATTTTCCCCTTGGGTACTCCTAAAAAATAGCGATCACTAACATCACCGTGCTCTTTGTGTTTCCCTCGTCCCATGGCCAGTACTGCATTGCCAGAAGCAGCGGACTTCTCTTGTGCCGTAAAAAATTGCACAAAGAGTCCTAATTTGCTTCCCCCTTCTGGAACCCCATAAAAGGTGTCTGCAGTGATTTGCTGATCCTTAATAAATTGCAAAACAAATTGTAAGAGTTGACTAAAAAGGTACACGTCTTCTGCTACTTTTCTCCAATTGACATAAAAATTGGAAGTGCGCCCCGATGCCAGTGTAAAAGGTGTCTTGGAAATTCGTGCCACTTTATTCTCTATAATAAACTTGTAAAAATTTTCCATCGCTGCAAAAATCCTTTTTAACAATCGAGTTCAATATGTTCTCTAGTTAGCGTCTGTTCACAATAGTGGCAGCGTACCTCTAGCGGGTCATGCTTTTCTACATAAAAGACGGAGGGAGCGTACTCGTTATGCTCTTTTCGTGAAACACAGATGGGATTAGCACAGGTGATTATCGCTCTTAAGGGCGATGGTAATTTTGCTTTTTGCTTTTGAACCACACGATTTTCCTTTATGATATTGATGGTGTGCTCGGGAGCAAGTAGCGCCACTTTATACATTTGCTCTGGTGAAAGTTTGACCTTATGAATGGCCACGACATCTTTGCGAGAAAATTTTTGGCTACGAATATTCATGCACAAAACAATTTCAGAGTGGTCACTGGTTCCAAACTTATCGAGTCCTAAAAGGTTATAGATTCTTGGGGCCTGATTCACCTCTAAGTGATCAATGAGAGTTCCTTCATCTAAGCGATAAACCAACTTCTCCCCTTTTTTATTTCCATTGGCCACCGGTAAATCCACCCATGAAGGAGATTGTATTCTATTAGGATATTGTCGCCCTTCAAAACCCTGTTTTAGAATAGTGGTTAAAATCGCCATCCTCACATACAACCCATTTTGTGCTTGATGAAAATAGCGAGCATAGGGGGTGGAATCAACATCGGGATGAATTTCAATACAATTTTTATCTCTTGGCAAAGGATGTAGTACAATTAAATTTTTCTTCGCCGAACTCTCGAGGAGTTCTCGGTTAATTCTATAACGGCCCTGGTGCTTTTTAAATTCTGCCTCTCCTTCTGGTCCAAGCGCAAAGCGCTCCCGCTGAATTCTAGTCACATAGAGAACATCGGCGTGCTCTAACACATCAGTAAGATCACTGGCCACCACCACCTGTTTTCCGGTCGCACGTTCATAATCTTCAATTCGCCACTCTGCCATGGAGAGTCCTGGTGGAGAGTAAAGCGTAATTTTCATATTGAAAAGCTCTGCTGCTTGCAAAAGCGAATGCACGGTACGTCCATAGCGAAGATCCCCGACTAAGGCCACATGCAATCCATCCAGTGATCCAAATGCCTCGCTGATCGTATATAAATCAAGGAGCGTTTGCGAAGGGTGTCCACTACTACCATCTCCAGCATTGATAATAGGAATAGAGAGATGGTCGGAGAGAAAGCGAGAGGCCCCCGCCAAATTGTGCCTTACAATGATGGCATCATAGCCATACCCCGAAAACATCTTGCCGGTGTCAACCAGTGGCTCCCCTTTTTTAACCGAAGTACCCTCTACTCCAGAAAAGCCATTCACCTCCATTCCCAAATTTCTTGCAGCGGTTTCAAAACTGACTCTGGTTCTTGTCGACTCCTCAAAGAAGAGTGATGCAATTTTCTTTTTAGAAAGTTCAATCCGCTTGGTATCAATGAGCGGTCCGTTGATCTCTTTATAACGTCGGGATAGTTCGATGATGTTTTCAATATCTTCTCGGGATATATCTTTGATGGAAATAAAATTTCTGTTATTTGCACTTTTCATCGTTCTAATCCTTTGGTGAATGGTCTATATAAAAAAGGGGAGTGTTGATTTTTGGTTTTTAAGTTTTCTTTAGTTAATCGTGAGAAAACCTCCTTGTCATATAAATCCACGATATAAAAATCGCCTAAGAAATTTTTTTCAATCTGTCCCAGTTTAGGAAGATTTAAGGTCTGGAGTGTAGGAAATTGTAAAAGCATGCTCTCCCAAAAGGGATTGAAAAAATTGCAAGCTGCATAGGTGCACATTTTAGCAATAATTACAGGAGAAACTTTCTCATACTTTAATAACCACTCGATAAATAACCCATAGGTATCCAATTGAGGAAATCCGGAAAATCCCTTTACTAACTTTTCTTCTAATGTGTGAGGAGCATGATCGGTAGCAAAGAAATCCACCAGCCCTTTTTTTACAATCTCTAGTAAATAGAGACGATCTCGCTCCTCTCTAATAGGTGGGTTAACATGAAAGTATGAGGATATTTTTTGTAATTCTGCTTCACTCTCCAACATTTCGCTCGAAAAATAGAGATGATGGGGTGCCACTTCAAACGTAAGTGGAATTTTTCTTTTTTTGGCATTAAGACAAAGCTCTGCCCCCTCTTTTGTCGAAAGGTGACATATATGAGGATGAAAACCAATTTCTACGGCAAGCTCAATCACATCATGAATAGCATCGACTTCAGCAGAGGGAGGGCGTCGCGTACCATGCGTACTCTCCCCTACATATCTTTTTAAAGCGCTCGGATGTTCACAATGAAAAGCAATCATCTCCCCTGGATATTTTGCTAAAACCTCTTTGAGTTCATCTTTATTGGCAAAGGAGGTATGCGGATCAGCATTGACTGAAACACCATAATAAACTTTATAAGGAACTTTAAAAGAAAATGCTCCAGTTGAATTTTTATCAATTAAAACGTAAGGAACAATTGGAACAGATGTTTGTTTTATCGATCGCGCGATAAGAAAAACCTTTCGGCGATAACTTTCCAAATCTCTGGGAGGATCAACACGATTATTGGGCATCTCCATGAAAGCGCTCACCCCGCCATTTCTTGCAGCGAGGGAGGCAGAGGTAAAATCCTCTTTATAATTTTCAGTCGCAGAAGAGTCTTCTCTTGCGTGAACATGGATATCAATAAATGAAGGGAATAATATTTGTTGATCAGTAAAATACCAATCTGGAGGGCCTATGGCCAAAGAAGCATCAACGTCAGCAATCACCCAGCATTGAGAAGATTCATCGTAATGGAGTGAGAGACGTTGCCTTCTGATTTCGTGATTAAGAACGAAACATCCATCTACAATCATGCTTAACTTAAGTATCACTTTCTTTTAGATTTTGTCACCCTCTTTTGTTAAGATTCTTTTCGATCACTCTTCACATCACTACTTACAAAGGTGTTTTTATGAACGTGACTGCAATTCTAGGTGCCCAATGGGGCGATGAAGGAAAAGGAAAAATCATCGACTACTTCGTTCATCATCAAGAGCATCAACAAGAGATGGTTATTCGTGGACAAGGAGGAAGTAATGCTGGCCACACTTTAATTCGCGATGATGGAAAAAAAATTGTTCTACGCCTGCTTCCCACCGGTATCGTTAGCACCAAGGCCCTTAATATCATAGGACATGGAGTGGTACTCGATCCTGTCTCCTTTTTAAAAGAGGTGAGAGAGATTAGAGAGCATGGTTTTGAAGTCTCCAGTAAAAATCTTTTGCTTTCAGAACGGGTGCATCTCACCTTTCCTTGGCATCGCCTCTACGATCAACAAAATAATTTTGTTGGAACGACAGGAAACGGCATCGGTCCTACCTACTCTGCCAAGGCCTTACGGGAAAATATCCGTCTTGGAGATTTTATTCACTCGCCAACAATTGCCTTTGAAAAAATGGAGCGTTTAAAGAAAAATTTTTTGGCCACCTATAAAGGTAATTTTGAACAGGCTCAATTTGAAGAAATGTACCTTAAATATAAGGAAAGCATTTTAACGCTTATTAATGATTACAGTGATCTGATTCAAGAAGTGCATCCTATTATTCAAAGCTACCTTAAAAGTAATAAAAATATTTTATTAGAAGGAGCGCAAGGAACACTTCTCGACCTTGACATGGGCACCTACCCTTTTGTTACAAGCTCTACAACTACTCTTGCAGGACTTTGTATTGGATCGGGAATTGCTCCAAATCAAATCAATAAGAGCATCGGTGTATTTAAAGCGTATGTTACTCGCGTTGGCGATGGTCCTTTCCCTACAGAAGATTTAGGAGAATATGGAAAGATGCTTCAAGAAAAAGGAAAAGAGTTTGGATCGGTTACCGGCAGACCAAGAAGGTGTGGCCACTTAGATCTAGTCCTGCTTAAGCATGCTTGTGAGTTAAATGGCTTTAATGAACTGGTTATGACTAAATTTGATATCCTCTCTCATTTTTCTCAAATGAAAATTTGTGATCGTTATAATGAAGCAAGTTCTCTCTTTGCTCTAAATAGACTCACTCCCCACTATAAAACATTTAATAATCCCTCTGAGAATTTAAATGAAATCATTACATTTATCGAAGATTTTTTACAAACAAAAATTTCATTGCTTTCATGCGGACCGAAAAGAGATGATTTGGTAAAAATTTCAAGAAAGAGAGAAGAATTAAAAAAAAGCGCGCATTGAAGTATTTTAAAGTTAGCAGAAAACTTTGGAATGGTACATAGCTAATTTTGACCTTGACAAAAAATTTTTATTACTCACTGTTGACTAGCTCCCATCACCTGTTATACAGAAATTAAGAAAATTAGGAATAAACCTAAATTTCACTAAGGGTAATGAATGGCACGGAGTATTTCCTTCGAACCTTCGAGAACCTTACAAGAGTTCCGACTTCTTCCTGGACTTACTGATCCTCGCACTAGTTTTGAGCAGATTTCCTTAAAAACGAATCTAAGCAACGACAACAATCTCTCTATCAATGTTCCAATCATCGCAGCGGCCATGCAAGCAGTATCAGGTTCCAAACTTGCGTTGTCACTCTCGCGAGAAGGAGGATTAGCGGCGATCTACTGTTCACAATCGCCCGAGGATCAAGCAAGTATGGTGAAAGCAGTAAAAGAAAATTTGCTGCAACCACCAGCAACTTCACTTCATGAATTTCCTCATCAAATCTCTAAGGCCTCTGCGGCAATCAACACTCACGATTACACCACAAGAGTTCCTTTGCTGATTGCTGCTGGTGTGGATTTGCTGGTTATCGATTCCTCCGATGGACACTCTTATTATCAACGCAAAACTATTGAGTGGATTAAAGCACACTTTCCCAACACTCCGGTAGTAGCAGGAAATATCATCACCGAAGAGGCCTTCTTTTATCTTGCGGAATCTGGAGCAAACGCTATCAAGATCGGGATGGGAAATGGATCAATTTGTATTACCCAAGAACAAAAAGGAACAGGACGTGGACAAGCAACAGCACTCATGGAGGTAGTACACGCTAGAGAGATTTTTTACAAAGAGACTGGAAAGTATGTGCCTCTTATCTCTGATGGAGGAATCACCTCCGACAAAGATATCATCATCGCTCTTGCACTTGGAGCAGATGCCGTGATGATGGGGCGTTACTTTGCAAGAACTGATGAGTCACCAACTGATAAAGTAATAATAAATAATAAATGTTATAAACCTTACTGGGGAGAGGGCTCCACCAAAGCACAAGAGTGGAGGAAGGCCCGTTATCGTCAATCGCTGTTTGAAGAGGGTGTAGAAGGATTTGTGGAGTGTGTGGGTAGTCTCCATCAAGTGCTTCCTGTTACCCTTGCAAAGATCCGGTCGGCAATGAGCACTGCCGGGGCACAGACTATTCGCGAGTTTCAAGAAAACTCTCGCCTAGAACTGATGTCTCCGCCAGCACAACAAGAGGGTAAGGTTCACAGCATTTATCAAAACAATCCATAACCACTCTTGGAGAGAATATTATGATACTCGAAACGCATCCAGCTTCTATTGCTAGCTTGGAGAATGGGGATCTGTGCTCAAAAATTGCTTACACTCACGCTTTAAGCACTAGCGCCCAGGCGTTCCAAACAAGCGATGGCCCCTATGCAGGGATTGTGGAAATTGCTGGCGCTAAAATTGGAATCACCTCTGACGGTATCGGAACAAAAGCAGAGATCGCCGAGAGATTAAAAAAATACGATACCCTCGGATTTGATTTAGTGGCCATGGTGGCAGACGATTTAATTGCTAGCGGAGTGAGGCCACTCTACCTCTCCAATATCCTCGACGTAAATACACTTAACCCTCAAGTAATTGATGAGCTGATGCAAGGGCTGGCCAAGGCGGCCATCTATGCACGCACTCAAATTGTTGGTGGAGAGATTGCAGGATTGTCGTCACGGGTGCAAGGGTATGGAGAGGGCACTCACTTCAACTGGAGTGCTACCGCTATTGGAGATTTGCTTTGTGATAAACCTATTTCTGGTATCGATGTCAAGACCGGTGATCTCATCATTGCTTTAAAGGAAGAAGGCATTCGCAGTAATGGGCTTACACTAGCACGAACTATCTTACAAAACCAATTTGGAAATGAATGGCACTTACACCAAGGATGGGGCGACTATCTCCTAACTCCTTCTCGCATCTATGCACCCTTTGTAGTCGATGTAATCACCAAGGCCAGTATTGCCATTCATGGCATTGCCCATATCACCGGAGGCAGTTTTAAATCCAAACTTGGTCGCGTGCTTAAGGCCACAAAATTAAGTGCCCTGATCGATCATCCCTTTGCAGCACCAGCACCTATGCTGGCGCTGCAAGAGTTGGGTGCTATTTCAGATCATGAGGCCTATCGCCACTGGAATATGGGCCATGGAATGCTGCTGCTGGTTCCCGCTCTTGCCGCTGATAAAATTCTTAGCTTTGCACTCAAACAAAATCTACAAGCACAAGTGATTGGCAGCATAGAGCAATTATCCAAACCACAAATAGTCATTAACCTTCAAACGGGAAAGACAGTAATTTATGAATACTAATCATCCTTTTGTTGTACTTTTACCGAAAAAGATAACGAACACAAAAACATTGCAAGCGAAACTCTATATTTTTCATTATATTATTGAGGAACAGTCCCTTGCAGAATTTGCTAAAGAAAATCTTTTAAACACAATCACCGATGATCTTTATATCAATGAAATTCCTCAGCTTGATTATCCTTGTTATACTTATGTTTCTAAAAAAAGTGGTGTTACCGATGATGAAGGGCTGGTCGCTCAGATAGCTTTTGAAGATTATTTTAAAACGCAAACACCAACCACCACAAAAAAACAAAAAGTTTACGCCAGCACTCTTTACTACTGTAGCAACCGTGAAACTCAAAATAAAGTTCAAGCAAACACGCTGATTCACCACCTCTTGCACGGTTCCTTTCCTTTTTTACCTAAACATACTCTTGTGCAAAAAGAAAACAAAGAAGACAAAGAAAAAGCAAAAGAAAAAGGTGCAAATGTAACTTACATTGATGCACAATCGCTTGCTCAAAATCGCTCTCTTGCCTTAAGCACAGAAGAGATTGATGCCATCAAAAATTACAAGAGCACGCTTAGTGATATTGAGGTTGAAATCATTGCACAAACGTGGTCGGAGCACTGTAAGCACAAAGAGTTTAATGCCAAAATAGTTTGTGACGATTCCACTGTGATCAACTCCCTATTTAAAACTTATATTGAACGAGCGACAAAAACAATTATTGAAAAAGAAAATCCCTCTTGGTTGATTAAAGTTTTTTCCGACAATGCAGGATTAGTACAAGTTGATGAGGAGAATTATCTTAGCTTTAAAGTGGAAACCCACAACACCCCTTCGGCCCTTGATCCCTACGGTGGTGCACTCACCGGAATTTTAGGAGTAAACCGTGATGCCGTCGCTGTGGGTATTGGAGGAGGACGTCCACTCTTTAATATCGATGTTCTCTGCTTTGCCCACCCCAATTACCCTGATAACAAATTGCTCCCAGGGCAATTACCCCCAAAGCAAATTCTCCATGGAGTCGTACAAGGAATTCTTGATGGCGGTAACAAGATGGGGATTCCCACCGTTGCAGGAAGCGTGCTTTTTGATAATCGCTACGGAGGAAAACCTCTCGTCTTTTGTGGTACTGCCGCCCTAATGCCTTCTCATTATGGCAAAAAAGATAGTCGCCATAAAAAAATATCCTCGGGTGATCTTATTGTCATGGCCGGAGGAGCAGTAGGGCTTGATGGCATTCATGGTGCCACCGTCTCCTCCTTAGAGCTAGATGATGAGACTGCATCATCTGCGGTACAGATAGGAAGCCCGATTACGCAAAAATTTCTCTTTGACTTTTTGGAACTGATCTCCCAGCAAGGTCTTGTGAAGTGCTCCACTGATAACGGTGCCGGCGGACTCTCCTCCTCCATTGGAGAATTAGCGACACTCAGTGGTGGTGCCTTAGTCGACTTAGAAAAAGTTCCCTTGAAATATGAGGGACTACTCCCTTGGGAAATTTTCGTTAGTGAATCTCAAGAACGCATGAGCTTAGTCGTGGCCAAAGAACATTGGAAAACCATCGAACAATTGGCACATCACTATGATGTCACCGTTACTGCTATTGGTGAATTTACAAATGACGGTCTCTTAAAGGTACGCTGGTATGGAGAGACCATTGCATCTCTTGATCTTCACTTTCTCCATCACGGAGTTCCTCAAAAAACGTTACACGCTATTTTACCGATCCCCCATTACTGCAAAAATGACAACGTCATCCTTCCATCATCGCCAGGAACAATGCAAGATTTATCGCGAAAGTTAATCTCCAATATTAACATCTGTTCTCGTGAAGAGATTATTCGTCGTTACGACCACGAAGTCAAAGGGCTTTCCGTTTTAAAACCACTCTCTGACTCTGCTCCTCAAGATGCGGCAGTCATGCTACTTCCCAATAACAAAGAGGGTGAGTTCAAAGGAATCATTGTATCTCATGCACTTCTTCCTCAATATGCCGACTACGACTCCTATCACTCCTCTGCAGGAGCATTTGATGAGATGATTAGACAAGCAATCGCCGTTGGAGGAGAAATCAGCACAAACAGCAATGGCCACCTCCCTCTTTGGAGCGTTAACGACAATTTTTGTATGCCTAATGTTGTATACGACTCCAAAAGCAATCCCGATGGTCCAAATAAGTTGGGGCAACTAGTAGAGATGTGTAAGGCACTCTACGATCATGCAACCTTCTATAAGATCCCTTTGACCTCTGGAAAAGATAGCATGAAAAATGATCTCCTGGTTGTTGGTGATAAAATTTCTATTCCACCAACGGTGCTTTACTCCGGAGTAACCCTCATCAATGATATTAGAAATGTGGTCTCCAGTAATTTCAAACAAAGTGGTGACCTTATTTATCTTCTCGGGGAAACTTACAATGAGCTCTGTGGCTCCGAAATTTTCACTATTTTACAACTAAGCAAAGAGGAGCAACAAAAAATCTCCAATCCTCCTCGTGTTCGCAAAGAGATGGCCTACCCACTTTACCTCTCGATGATGAGTGCCCATCACCATCATCTCCTTGAAAGCGCCCACGATCTTTCACAAGGAGGATTATTTGTAGCACTAGCAGAGGCCTGTTTTAACTCCGATTGCGAAAGCAAGGAAAGCAAGGAAAGCAAGAGTAATTTTGGAGCATCTATTCACCTTGAAGAGCAGCAGCGCTCTGCTTTTTTAATGCTCTTTTCTGAATCCCATAGTCGCTTTGTGGTTTCCATAAAAAAACAAGCGAGAAAACAATTTGAAGCACTCTTTCAACAAAGGGCCACGCTTCTAGGAGAAGTAACCTCCAATGCACACTTAATGATCACTTTTAATCAAGAACCTATTATTAACCATGCGATTAGCGAACTATACCATGAGTGGAAAAATGAACTCTCACAATACTTTAATGCCTAAAAACCAAAGAGAAGTTAAATCTCTTGTCATCTGTGGTAATGGATTTAACTGTGAGCAAGAGATGGCACGTGCCTATACACTTGCAGGAGCTGCGGTAACTTTAGTACATATGAATGATCTCTTAAAAGGCAGCACAACTTTTTCTCTCTTCGAGTTTGATCTTTTGAATTTTCCAGGTGGCTTCTCTTATGGTGATGAGCTGGGTTCAGGCCAGGCGATTGCTAATAAAATTCGTTTTAGTAAACGCAATGATGGAAAAACTTTTTATGATGATCTCATGGAGTTTATTACTCGAGGAAAATTCATCATTGGCATCTGCAATGGTTTTCAGATCTTAGTAAAATTAGGATTATTGCCTAACAATCGAGTCACACTCGCCCATAACGATTGCGGTAAGTTTATCGATCGCTGGTGCACTCTTAAAATTAATCCTAAAAATCGCTCACCCTTTTTTAAAAATTTTCCCGAGAACACCATCACCCTTCCTATTCGCCATGGCGAAGGAAAATTTTCTACATTAACAGAAGAGGATCTTTTGTTGCTGACGGAAGAGAATCTGCACTTGCTGCAATACTCAGAAGGAGATAATCCCAATGGTTCGGCACTCTCGATAGCAGCACTCACCGATCCTCGAGGACAAATCCTTGGCATGATGCCACATCCGGAAGCTTTTCTTTTTCCTTACAACCATCCCGCCTGGAGCAGAAAGAGAAGAGATGATGATAACTTTTTAAATACCATCCCCGATGGACTCCGTTTCTTTAAAAATATTGTGGAGCATATCGCTTATGAACATTAAAATTAAACGAGCACTGCTTAGTGTCTCTGACAAAACACAACTACTAGAACTCTACCAAACTTTGAGTAAGGAACATGTTGAGGTTTATTGTTCTGATGGGACTTACCACTATCTTTCTCCTCATAATGAGTATAGTAACCTCCATCCCATTTCAGAGTTAACCCAAGAAAAACCACTTCTCGAGGGGCGAGTAAAAACGCTCTCCTCTAAAATAGCGGCCGCTCTACTTTTTGATCCGCAAAATCCCGCCCACCAAAAAGATGCCCAAGAACATAATATTATTCCCATTGAACTCGTGGTTTGCAACCTCTACCCTTTTGAAAGTGAAGAGTCTAGTGATCTCACAACACTGATTGAAAAAATCGATATTGGTGGTGTAACCCTCATTCGTGCCGCCGCTAAAAATTTTCAAAACGTTTGCGTGCTGATTGATCCTGAAGATTATGCGCTTATCACCAGTTCTGAAGTCAATGAAAAAACCAGAGAGTATCTCATGCTCAAGGCCTGGAACCGCATTGCCGATTATGATAGTGCTATTGCTGTTCGTATGGGAAAACTGCATGGACAACACTCTATTCGCCTCTCCTACCATGAAGGGGAACCACTGCGGTCAGGAGAAAATCCTCACCAAGAGGCCACACTTTATTACCATGGCCATCGCCATAATCAAACGCCTATGCCTGTTCTCTACGGCGAAAAGAAACTATCGTATAATAACATCCTCGACATCGACAGTTCATGGGGACTCTTATGTAAATTATCGCGACTCTTTCCGGCAACGCAAGCAATCGCTACTATTGTAAAGCATACTAATCCTTGTGGTAGCGCCATCGCCTCCAATCTTAAAACAGCTATTGATCTTTCACTGGCCTACGACTCTGTTTCTGCCTTTGGAGGAATCCTCTCTATCAACCAAGCGTTGACCCTGCCACTTTTTATGCGCCTTTATGAACACTTTTGGGAGATCATCATTGCACCTAAAATTGATCCCACTATTCTCGCTTTTCTCTCCAACTCTCCTAAACGAAAAAATTTACGGTTGATTCAAAAATCACTCACATCCCCATCCCCAAACTTCGAAGGACGCTTTAACAGTGAAACCCTGTTACTTCAAAGCAAAAGTGACCTCCTCTACCAAGATCTTCCTAAAGAGAGCATATCCCCTGCTATTCTCCATTTTGGAACGTCCCTTGCTGAAACTGCAAAATCCAACGCCATCATTGCAGTTACACAAAATGAACAAGGAGATCTCTATATGGTAGGCCATGGACAAGGCCAAACCAATCGCGTGCAATCGGTGCAAGATGCCCTTTCCAATATCGAAAAACTCTCTGCAACCGAAATTGCCAACACCTATATTATCTCCGATGGTTTTTTCCCCTTTTCCGATAGTGTCTCTTTAATTGCCAAATATGGAATTAAGCATATTGTGCAACCAGGAGGATCGATTCGCGATAAAGAGATTTTTGAAAAGTGCAAAGAACTTGGAATCCACATGACTTTTACTAATGTTCGACTCTTTAAACACTAATCAATAGGAGTGATCTATGTCAAAACAACAAATTGGTTTTTTAAGTAATCTCACGTTGGCCGGACTAAAAAAAATTCACTCCGGAAAAGTGCGCGAAAGCTTTCGTCTTGATGATGAGAGAAGATTAATTGTCTCTACCGATCGTATCTCTGCCTTCGACCGAAAATTAAATCATTTAGTTTTCCACAAAGGGGCCATTTTAAACTCCCTCTCCGCTTTTTGGTTTTCTAAAACCAAAGAAATTGTCGATAATCACTTCATCTCTTTAGTTGATCCCAATGCCATGATCGTTAAAGAGGTTACTCCGATCCCTCTGGAAATTATTGTTCGTGGTCATTTGACAGGGTCGTTATGGCGATCTTATACCCAAGAGGGCCGCCGCGACTTTGATGGCACAAAACTTCCAAATAACTTAGAACGCTTTCAAGCGCTCCCTGAGGCCATCGTTACCATCACCACCAAAGGCATTCGCGATGAAGAGATTTCAAGCAAAGACATCGTTGCACAAAATATTTTAACTAGTGATCATTTGCATAAAATTAAATCCCTTGCTTTAAAACTCTTTAGTTTTGGACAAACCATCTTAAAGCAACGAGGGCTGATTCTTGTCGATAGCAAATATGAGTTTGGGTTTAACTGTGAGGGTAAACTCCTCTTAATTGATGAGATCCACACTCCCGATTCCTCTCGCATTTGGGACCTTGAGCACTATCTTCACACAAAAGAGAGTGTCGAAGAGCACTCCTTGGATAAAGAGTACCTTCGTAATATTCTACGCCAGCAACAAGAAGCAGACGCTTCTCACTTTGAAGAATTAAGCAATCGCTACCTTAAAGCTTATACCCGCATTACAGGAGAAAATCTGGAAGATAATATTCCAAAAATTCCTCTTCCCACACGCCTTCACCAAAATCTCCCTTGTACCCCTCAAGGATTTGTAGCAATCGTTATGGGCTCTAAATCGGATATTGAACACGGAATGAAGATCAAAAAAGTACTTGAGCAATATGATGTTAAAGCAGAGTTACGTGTAGTGTCTGCTCATAAAAATGGCGAAGAGGTGAGTGAACTTGCAAATAATTACAATTTTATGTTAGGCCCTGTGGCGATTATCGCAGTAGCGGGCAAATCAAATGCCCTGGGAGGAGCACTGGCCATGAATTTAAATCATCCAGTCATTAACTGCCCTCTCTTCTCTGACAAACTCGATCTTATATTGAATATCAACTCCTCCTTAATTATGCCTTCAAAAACTCCTATAGCGACCACGATAGATCCCGAGAGTGCCGCTCTCTTAGCGCTACGCTCTTTACAATTGCCTGCACTACGATCTAAATTCCAGGAAGAGAGCTTGAAGTTAAAGCGCGAGCTTAAGCAACAAGATCAAGAGGTAAGGGAGATTTAACTCATGCAATCATCATCCAACGCCTTTTCTCTATCGCCTCTCGATGGCCGTTACCATAGCGATGTTGGGCACCTATCACTCTATTTTTCAGAGTTTGCTCTAAGTAAAGAGCGAGTGGTGATCGAGCTAAAGTATCTATCGGCACTCTTAACGTTTATCGAGGCCCCTCAAAACATTGATCACGTTATCACTTACTTTGAAATGCACTTTTCTTTGGAAGATTTTTCCACCATTAAAAGTTTTGAGATAATTACCAAACACGACGTCAAAGCGGTTGAATATTTTTTAAGAGACTACTTCAATAAAAATTCACACGCAGAACTTTGCAATCTAGTTCACTTTGGTCTTACCTCAGAAGATGTCAATAACCTCGCCTACTCTTTGCCCTTACAACGCTATCTAAAACAAGAGTTTATCCCTTTGCTCGATTCTCTTTTGCAAAAGCTTCTTGCGCTCACTATTGAATACCAAGACGCTCCTTTTCCTGCACGCACGCATGGGCAGCTCGCTTCACCTACCACAGCAGGAAAAGAGTTTGCGGTTTTTCTCTCGCGTATTCATGGCATTTATAAAAAAATTGCCTCTCACCAATTACTGGGAAAACTCAATGGTGCTACAGGAAACTATTCTGCTTTAAATGTGGCCAATCCCAACCTGGATTGGATCAGCTTTTCTAACAAATTTATTCTAGACCTTGGACTTGCTGTAAATGAGGTAACCACACAAATTGAAAGTCACGACAGTATGGCCGAGCTTTTTAATCTCATCCGCCAACTAAACAACGTTGTTATTGATCTTAATCAAGACCTGTGGCAATACATCTCCTATGGACTCTATAGAGAGATACCCAAAGCTGGCGAGGTAGGCTCCTCAACTATGCCTCATAAAATCAACCCTATCAATTTTGAAAATAGCGAGGGAAATCTCCTCTATGCTAACGCCATTCTCTCTTTCTTTGCAGATAAACTCTGCCGTTCACGTATGCAACGTGATTTAAGCGATAGCACTGTTCTTCGTAACCTAGGAGTACCACTTGCACATACACAACTCGCACTAAAACAAACGCTCCTCGGGCTAAACAAAATAAAACTCGACCCCAAGTTTTGCACCACTACACTCAACGGCCACCCAGAGCTTCTTGCCGAGGCCATTCAAAGTGTCTTGCGCTTAAATAGTGTTACCGCTGATCCCTACTCCGATTTAAAACAAATTGTCCGGGGCGAACTCTCGGCAGAAGAGACTCGAAAAAAATTAAACAACTATATCGATTCACTTCCTCTAGGTGTCGCTACAAAAGCAGAACTTAAAAACTTATTGCCTGCAAGCTACATCGGTCTGGCACCACAAATTTGTAAAAACTTAATCCAAACGTTTACATCTCAAAAGGAGTGCAAACCATGAAAATTCTCCTCTTAGGTTCTGGCGGACGAGAACACGCTCTCTATTGGAAGTTATCCCAAGAAGATAACCTGGTCTTTACTGCTCCTGGAAATGCCGGCATCCCTTCCAGCATCAATGTGGATTGGTTTAACTTTAGCGCCATCCTAGAGTATATCCAGCACAACAATATTGATCTAGTCATTAGCGGCCCAGAAGGACCGCTTGCCTCTGGCATGGGAAATTTTTTACGGCCCCACAATATTCCCTTCTTTGGCCCCGATCAAGAGGGAGCACAGTTGGAGAGTTCTAAAATTTGGGCAAAAAAATTCATGAGTCGTAATGGCGTACAAACTGCCCGCTTTTGGAGTTTTGTTGATGGTGATTTTGAAGCAGCATCATCACTACTACGTGAGCTTAAAGGAAATTGTGTTGTGAAATATGATGGGCTTGCCTGTGGCAAAGGAGTCTTTGTTTGTAGCTCTATGAGCGATGCAGAGACTGCTTTACACGCTATGGATAACCTCTCGAAAAAATATTCGCACTCGCACTCTCCCTATCAAAGCCCAGCATTTTTGATTGAGGAAAAGATTAGTGGCATTGAACTTTCTATTACCATCATTACCGATGGTAAAAATTATCAAATGCTACTTCCGACTCAAGATCACAAAACTCTTTGTGAATCCAATGTCGGCCCAAACACCGGAGGGATGGGAGCAATTGGGCCACTGCCTTTGCTCACTCCCCAAATTTATCAAGAGATTATCTCACAAATCGTGGAGCCAACCATTATAGGCCTTAACTCCGAAAATATCGTCTACAAAGGCTTTCTCTACTTTGGAGTCATGTTAACCAAAAATGGCCCATACCTGCTTGAATACAATGTGCGTTTAGGCGATCCTGAAGCAGAGGTGATTATTCCTGCAATGAAAGGAAAATTGACTCCGTTGATTCTTAATGCCCTTCAGGGAAAACTGGAGAATCACTCTCACTATGAATCGCTCTTCTCCTCTCGCACCTATATCAATGTGGTCTTTGCATCCGACGGTTATCCTAGCGAAAATCTCCTATTAAATCACGAGATCAAAGGATTAAAAGATCTGGCACCAACAACAAATCTCTTCTTTTCTGGAGTAAAATCCATCAACGATAAATTTTATAATCATAGTGGTCGCGTGCTTAGTATTACCTGTGAAGGAGAAACTCCAGAAGCAGCAATCAATCACGTTTACCAAGAGTGCGAACGCATCTCTTTTAAAGGAATGCACTTTCGTCGTGATATTGGAAAATATATCCAATGAAAAACAAAACTAAAATCAAAATCAAAATTGTCATTTTGATTTCCGGATCAGGATCAAATTTAAAATCGATTCTAAGTGAGCAACAACACCCCAAAGGTTGCCTTTATGATCTTTGTGATACTCTTCTGGTCATTGGAGATCGCGTCGAGTCTCTTCCTGGAATTGAAATTGCCCGCTCCTTTGGCGTTAAGACCTCTTTGGTATTGAGAAAAAATTTTAAAACTAAAATCGCCTTTGAAGAAGAGCTGCTTGCACAAATTCTTCCTCTTCACCCTCACTATATCATCCTTGCAGGTTTTATGAGCATTCTAGGCAAAACCATGCTCACCCCCTTCAAAGAAAAGATCATCAACATTCATCCTGCTGATACTAAACTCTACCAAGGGCCTCATGGTTATGAATGGGCCTATAAAAATGCACTCTCTTCAACAAAAATCACCGTTCACTATGTGGATGAAGGAATCGATACCGGCCCTATCATTGCACAACACACGGTCGCTCTCCCCCATATTGAGTCACTTTCACTCGCTCAAGTGATCGCTCTGGGAAAAGAGCAAGAAAATAAATTTTATCCACAAGTAATCTCTAATCTCTTTAAGGAATCTAAACTATGTGTGGCATAATTGGCATCTATGGATCAAAACATATTAACGTCAATACCATGTTAATTGATGGATTAAACACCATTCAACATCGCGGTCAAGACTCCGCAGGCATTGTAACTTTTAATAAAACTTTTCACGTGCGTAAAGGGGAAGGATTAGTCAATCATGTCTTTAAAAATAGATCGCTCGAACGTATCTCACCCAATGCCTATATTGGACTAGGGCACGTTCGTTACTCAACCATTGGAGTTCCTAGTGAATTAAATGCCCAACCACTCACTGTTAGTTATCCTCATGGAGTGGCCATGGTTCACAATGGAAATGTCATCAATGTACAAGAGTTAAAACAGATCATCAGTGAAAAAAATCATCGCCTGATCACTACAGAAAATGATGTAGAGTTAATTTTACACATCCTCTCTTCTGAACTTGAAAAGAAGAATCTCAATGCACCCTCTCCTGAGGATATCTTTGAATCACTCTTTGCCACCCAACAACTGGTTCAAGGTGCCTACTCTGCGCTAGCAATCATTGCCAATGTTGGCCTGGTGGCCTTTACCGATCCTCATGGCATTCGCCCTATCGTCTTTGGCGAAAAATTAACCGACTCCGGCCCCATATATATTTTTGCCTCAGAGACCACCTCCTTTGATTACCTGGGTTTTAAACGCATTCGCGATCTACTTCCAGGAGAGGCGATCTTTATCGATCAAAATTTACAAATCCATTCCAAATTACTAAAAAGTGAGTCCCCCAAATTTTGCATCTTTGAATATATCTATTTTGCTCGTGAAGACTCCATCCTTCAAAATCGCTCTGTTGCTATCGAACGCATGCGCATGGGAAAGGCCATGGCCCACAAGATACGTGCCTCTGGCATCACCCCCGATCTTATTATCGATGTTCCCTCCTCTGCTTACTTTTTTGCCGAGTCACTCGCGGATGAATTGGGCGTTCCCTATACACGCGGCTTTGCTAAAAATAATTTTCTTGGCCGAAGTTTTATCATGCCCTCACCTAAGCAGCGTTCCTCTGCAGTCAAACAAAAATTAAATCCCATTAAAGCACTGGTGAATGCAAAAAAAGTGGCCGTGGTCGACGACTCCATCGTGCGCGGAACCACCTCCAAACACATAGTAACCCTCCTCCGTGAAGCGGGTGCCAGCAAAGTTTATTTTATTTCTGCCTCACCTCCTATTAAATATCCCTGCATTTATGGTATCGACATGTCTACTAAAACGGAGTTAATCGCTTCCGACCATAATGAGGAGGAGATCGCGGCCCTCATTGGTGCCGACAAAGTGATCTATCAAAACCTTGAGGATCTTATGAACCTCTATCCCAAGGAGTTTGCCTGCTTTGCCTGCTTCAATGCCAACTATCCGACAAAAGTAACCGATGATATCTTCAGTGATATCGAACGCGACCGCTGCCACAATCAAACCCTACTGCAGCAACAACAACAACAGCAAGAGATAACCTATGAAGCATAATCTACTTTCTACCATTATCATTATCGATTTTGGCGGCCAATACACTCACCTGATTGCTAAGCGCATCCGCCTGCTCGGACTCTTCTCTAAAATTATTCCTCCCGAAGATTATGCACAAGAGTCGAAGTCATTAGGCCCGGCGCTTTTAGGGATCATCCTCTCCGGTGGACCAAAATCGGTCTCTATAGAGGATAGCAGTGCACTCCCACTCTCGTCACTGCTAGAGCTGCAAGTTCCAATTCTGGGCATCTGCTTTGGCCATCAATTGCTCGCCCATCTTTTTGGTGGCAAAGTAGAGCATCGTCACCGCTGCGAATATGGACAAACCTTCATCACTATCACCACTCCCAACGCCACTCTCTTTAAAGAGGTACCCACCTCTACATACGTTTGGATGGGCCATAGCGATTCTGTGACTGAATTGCCTTCCAATGATTTTACCATCACCGCAACCTCTGCGGCCAATATCGTTGCTTACGAACACAAAACCCGTCCTATCTTTGGAGTGCAATTTCATCCTGAAGTAACTCACTCTGAATGTGGAGCAACCCTCTTGCAAAATTTTGTTTCCCTCTGTAGTACGCAAAGGCAACTCAACTGGAATCCCCAAACAGCGCTAGAACTCATTATTCAAGAGATCAAGCAAAAAGTTGCAGATAAAAAAGTTATCCTCTTTATCTCGGGTGGAGTGGACTCACTTGTTGCTTTAGCACTTTGTCGTCAAGCACTCTTTCCCGCACAAATTCTCCCTGTTCATATTGATACTGGACTAATGAGGAAAAATGAGTCTGCTGATGTCTGCAGCTTCCTTCACTCCATCGGTTGTCATAATTTAAAGCTGATCCAGGCGGAAGAGCATTTTCTTTTAGGCCTGCAAAAGCTAACCTCTCCCGAAGAGAAGAGAAAAATCATCGGCAAAATATTTGTTGATCTTTTCCACAACACCCTCCCTTGCGAGGGCGATTGGATGCTAGTTCAAGGAACCATCTATCCTGATGTTATTGAAAGTGGTCATAAGCATAATGGAAACTACAAAGCGCAAACCATCAAAACTCATCACAACCGTGTCGATGAAATCCAAACCTTAAGTGCACAAGGGCGCCTGCTTGAACCCCTAAAAGATCTCTATAAAGATGAAGTTCGCGAAATTGGAAAACTCTTAAATCTCCCGCTATCACTGCTAAATCGCCATCCCTTCCCAGGGCCTGGACTTGCAATCAGAGTTATCGCCACCGATAAAACGATCCTTCCGCCCTTTGAAAAAATCACCACCACTCTTGAATCCTCTTTTGAGGTCTCTATTCTTCCCTTTCAAAGTGTCGGTGTCCAAGGTGATGAGAGAACTTACCGCCGTCCCCTCCTTCTACAAAGCATACACCCCATTAAAGGACTCGATCTCCAAAAAGTTACCACCTTCGCCCACGATCTTTTAAATAAAAACCAGCAAGTCAACCGCGCCCTCTTGTCTCTGACTGGAAAAAATTTATCCTTAAAGCTACTTCCAACCTCGATTACTAAAAAGCAACTCGATCATCTTCGCGAGATTGATGCTTACATCCACTCTTTCTTGGAAACAAGTTCTCCTCTACACGCGGGCCTTTGGCAGATGCCCATCGCGGCCCTTCCCCTCTACAATGAGCAGATGGCACAGGCCTACGTCATGCGACCCATCTCTTCCGTTGACGGCATGACCGCAAATCTTTATGAATTCTCCATGGAGAAGCTCTCCAAACTTGCAATCACTCTATGCACCGATTTCGATTCAATTATTGCGGAGCTTTACTTAGACCTAACTTCTAAACCACCAGCAACCATTGAGTGGGAGTAACCTCTTCACAATGGGAAAGGCAAAAACTGAACCTTCTGCCCCAGTAAAAAATCCATAGTTATTTCAAATAAATGATGAGAGTGAGTAAAATCATGGAGCAGGATCGTCTCTGTTTCCTGTAAAGACTGATCCCAATGCTTTAGCAAATGCGCTCGATATGCTTCTGGATTTTTGATTAATTTTGCTTGGTAATCACTCGTGTCCCAATCCCATTCGACATCGATATAAGACATCCCTTCATCTCTTTGCGAACAGAAAGGCAGGATCAAAGGTACAAATCCGTTTTCTTTTAAGAATATTTGAATTTGGAAAACTTTTTCCTCTTCTTCTATTGCAATCGCTTCCTGTAAATCTCCACCAGCACCACGATCGCCAAAAGGCAGGCGAATGACTTTTACCGGTCTTGGAACTTTTGCTTTTTGATAGCATTCCATAATCAGTGCTTCGGTTTTTACTATCTCCTCAAAACAAGAGGCCAAAGGCACTTTAGAAAAATAGGGGTGAGAATAGGAGTGGTTGCCGATTAAGAAACCTTGAGCGATCGCCTCAACAACATGTTGCTTGTAGGAGGCAATGAATTCACCTCTACAAAAAAAGAGGGCCGGGATCTTATGTTGTAATAAAAACTCTACTTTCTTGGGCATTACAACTGAAGGCGCATCATCGATTGTAAGATAAATACTTTTAATAGGCATAAATTAAAATCCTCCCTATTATTTTACTTTTATTCCATCCTTTTCAAGAGTGGCCCTGATCAGCTCTCTTTTATCTCCTTGAATTTCGATCAACCCTTCTTTCTCGGTTATCGCATAAGTTCCCCCCGAGCCACATTTTTTCTTCAAGCTCGCAGTCAGATTTTTTAAATAGAGCTCATTGCGTGGTAATTTTGCAATGACTGTAACTGTTTTCCCACCTCTTCCTTGTTTTTCAATTCGTAGGCCCACAGGCCCTTTGTAGCGAGTGGCATCCTCTTCCGGCATGCAATGACATTCACAAAGCAGCTCTTTGCACTTGGGACATTTTTGATTCACCAGAGGATCAGAGGAGTACACTAGTCGTGCAGCTTTCTCTTTGACCATTTTATTCAAAGCACACCTCGGCGTAATTTTTTTTTATCAGAATCTTTCTTCTTGCTTTGAAGTCGCCTTTCAACCGCCCCTCGTTTGGGTTTTGTGGCCTTTCTCACTTTGGGTGCAACTGCAACCGAATCCAACAAAGCATGCAATTTAGCAATACAATCATCGATGTTAGCCTTTTGCGTGCGGTGCTTTTGACTCACGATTTGCACCATTCCCTCTAGAGAGACCATCTGCGAGTACCTGGCCTTAAAGCGTTCCTTTACTGCGCTCGAGCAAGAGGGCGAATGCTCTAAACTCCAATACAACGTTGCTTTAGAGTTCACTTTGTTAATGTTTTGGCCTCCGGCCCCTCCACTACGAGCAAAGGTAAAGCTAAATTCAGTAACAGGAATATCTATTTTGCTAAATTTCGACATTATTCTCTATTCTCTCTTACCAAAGATTAGGGATGAGAAGAGTGGGGCGCCTCATAGGATCGCCCTCTTTAACATCAAAGGCCTCAAAAAAATCGGGAATATTTGACAGTGTTCCCTTTACTCTAAATTTTGAAGGCGAGTGTGGATCGGTATTAATTAATAATTTTAAATATTCATCACGATAATTTCCTCGCCACACTTGCGCAAAGGAGAGGAAAAAACGTTGCATCGGAGTAAGGCCATCAATCTTATTACTCTCACTTTTCAGATTTGCTTTTAACGCCGCCAATGCAATGGTGAGTCCACCCAAATCGGCAATATTCTCTCCCAAAGTCAACTTGCCATTGATATGCAAATTATCAATAGGCACATACTCATTAAATTGTTGCTCAATGATATCAGTTTGTAGTGTAAAATTTTTCTCATCACTTGCAGTCCACCACTCCTTCATATTTCCATCTGCATCGAAGTACCTTCCACTATCATCAAAACCGTGAATCATCTCATGGCCAATCACGGCCCCAATCCCCCCATAATTAACGGCATCATCAGCATCGGCGAAGAAGAAAGGTGGTTGCATAATACCAGCAGGAAAGACAATCTCATTCATGGAAGGGTTGTAATAGGCATTGATCGTCGGCGGAGTCATTCCCCATTCGCTGCGATCCACAGGCTTTCCAATTTTCTCAACATCATGATTGAACTCAAACTGCATCGCCCGCAAAGCATTTAAAACATAAACACCACGATCGATCTTAAGCGCGGAGTAATCACGCCACTTATCAGGATAACCCACCTTCACCGTAAAGGTATTCAATTTTTTTAAGGCCTGTTTTTTTGTCTCCTCACTCATCCAAGAAAGAACTTGCACTCTCTCTCCAAAGGTGATCATAATCTGTGTAATCATCTCTTGGGCCCTTGCCTTGGCCTGCGGTGGAAAATATTTTTCCACATAAATCTGCCCTAGCGCCTCTCCTAGCATCGCATCTGTTTTGGCCACAACCCGCTTCCACCTTGGCTTCATCTCTTTCCTACCGCTTAAAATTTTTCCATTAAAATTAAAATCCTCCTCTACAAAAGCAGAGCTAAGATAAGCGGCGGTTGCATTGATCAAGTGCCAACGCAAATAGTTTTTCCACTCTGTCAAAGGGACTGCTACCAGCATTTTATCCAGCTGCTTAAAAAATTCTGGAGTAGCAACATTGATCCCGATGCTTTCAGCATTTCCTAGTTGCACTCCTTTAAAAAAAGCATCCCACGAAAAGTTAGGGGTAAGCGCACTAGCTTCCTCCATGCTCATTTTATGATAAATTTTCTCAGGATCACGCAAATCCTCCTGCTTCATCGACATTAAGGCCAGCTGGGTTTCCAAATCAATAATAGCACTAGCTGCTTTTTCTGCGGCCACGCGATCATCTCCAAGCAGCGTCAACATGCGTGCAATGTGAAGCTTATACTGCTCACGAAGTTTCCGCGACTCTTCATCTGCCCTTAAATAATATTCACGCTCTGGCAATCCCAAGCCACCCTGATATAACTGGATAATCACATCGGTACTCTTTTTAAAATCTTGCCCACTCCCAAACTCAAAAGGCACTCTAATTCCCAACGTCTGTAAATGCGTGATTACCCTTCCTAACTCACTCACACTCGAGATGTTCATAATGGTCTTCATCTCATGATCTAGTGGACTTGCTCCCTGCTTTTCAATGGAATCAACATCCATCCCACTAAAATAGAAGTCACCAATTTTTTGTAGATTGCTCCTTCTCAACGCATCGGCAGCTTTGCCATTACCTTTACGCACAACTTTTTGATCCAACGAAGCACTCTTTAAAATATCCCACAAAGCATGCAACACATTCTCATTAAGTTCATTAAAGCTCCCCCACGAACTTTGATCGCCAGGAATAGGATTATTCTTCATCCACCCACCATTGGCATACTGATAAAAATCCACACTCGGTTTCACACTAGTATCAAAATTTTTAGGATCAATAGGACTAGTGGCCGCCAAGGACTGCTTAATGGAAACAAACTGAATTATTGCTACCACAATAGCGGCCATCACTACTCTGGTTGCCATCTTAAACCTTAAACCAAGCATGCTTAACCTCCTTACTACCGAACTACCGATGAACATCTTCTTTAATAATCTAAATTCGAAGTATATTTCTGCAACAGAAGAGAAGTCTACACAATTTTAGAAAGTTAAGCATAAAATAGCGCAAAAATTTAATAAGGGTCACGCTCATATTTCCAGATTCGCTTCTTAATCCCATTCGGAGTGAGCAGCGCAATTAAACGCGATATTCTTCTCATGTTGGAAAAAGCTCTCATGCTCCAGGGGAAGTGAGAGAGTAAAATTTTATTATCAAGCACATTGAAAAGATAATCTAAGATAAGTGCCAATGCCACAACATCGTCTAAAAGACCAAATATCGGAATCCAATCGGGAATTAAATCAACAGGGGTGACCAAATAGACCAGAAGGGCCACAATCACGCTCTTATCTCTTTGAGGAATGCGTGTATCCGCAGCAACATCTTTAATAAATTTTGTAAGCTTAGAAATAAATTTTTTAAACTTGGTTATGATACTTGTCATACACCAATCTCCTTTGCACTTTTAATCAAGATCAATAGTCTCAAAAGAGTTAATCTCTTTTTCAAGTTCTATAATCTCATCTTGAAGCGCCTTGATTCTAGCATCATCAAAATGGTGTCTAACAAGATAATCTTTTTTAGAGGAGATAACAATACGTTGCATTTTAAGTTCATTAGTATCTAGCTTAGAAAAAACTTGTTGCTGCTGCAGATCAGGGTGATAAGCAAGTGACCGATGAACTAAATTTTGACCGGCCTCCTCTAAATGTCGAAGTCGTGCAAGCAACTCTTGGTCAATTAAACTAGCAATCCGATCGTAATCTTGGCATTTTTGTTGATAACGATCTTCAAGGACGTCTATTTTTCCTTGTAGCTTTACTATTTTTTCCTGCAATTGTTTTTCAGAAAAAGCAAAAACGGAAGCGCAGAGGCCATTAACGAAAACGGTAGTGAACACGGTTAGTAGTAGTATTCGTCTGATCATAGCAATTACTCCTTTGTATTTATAAAAAAATTAGTAACTGCTCACACCCTTCAGCCATCTACCCTCTACCGGATGCTGAAAGTTGCTTAGCTAACAGCATTTGGTTGAGAGGTGAAGGTTGAGGGGTGTGAGCAGTTACAAAAATTAATTATACAAGGAATATTGGATTTATCTTTATTGAAATTAGATTTCCGATAGTTACATCATCAATAATCTCTATTGATGGCCATTTTTGGCGGCAATTTCAAGCCTGCAATTTTAGGCCTGCTTATAACCGATCGAGACTTTGCTAAATTTAGAAGGAGCAGTGCCATGGCTCATCTCGGCCCGCTGTCCGGGTTGGCCCTTCCCGCAATTGGGGACACCCCAGAGGTGCCAGTGCTCCTCATCGGCAACACCCACCAAGCGGCCCCAAAATTCGGGAGTGATCCCTTGGTAACAAGGATCTTTGACTGGGCCTACTATTTTTCCGTTTTGAATATGCCAACCAATCTCCATTCCAAATTGAAAGTTGTAGCGGTATTGATCAATACTCCAACATTTGATTCCATCAACCATGATGCCATCCTTGGTGTCTGCAATCAGCTCCGCCAAGGTGGCATCACCGGCGGCAAGACTCAAATTGGGCATGCGAATGATGGGAATATTTTGCCAGCCTTCAGCGCGATTGCAGCCACGCGAGCGAGTCTCCCCAATATTATGAGCAAGTTCGCGGTTGGTGAGATAAGTTTGGAAAACTCCCTCTTTGATCACATGGTAGCGCTCAGGACGAACACCGTCGTCGTCATAGCCATAGGTCGCCAGCCCCTGGGGCATAGTGGAGTCTGCAATAATATTTAAGTAGCGACTGCCGTATTGAAAGCGTCCCTTCTTTTCCAGATCAACAAAACTGCGTCCGGCGTAGTTGGCCTCAAGACCAAGCACGCGATCCAGTTCCGTTGCATGTCCAATCGATTCGTGAATTTGTAAGGCCAGTTGCGATCCGAGGATAATCAGTTCGCGCTCTCCACTAGGGCAGGGAGGGGCGGTAAGCAGCGAAAGCGCCTCATCTCTTGTTTTGGCCGCATTCTCTTTTAATTTTAGTCCGAGGATCACTTCGTATCCGCCTTGCAGGTATTGGCCACTGCTTGCAGGAAAAGTACGCCGCTGAATCTCGTTGCCATCACTAACACTAACACCAATCTCCGCTCCCGAGCGCACGATCTCTTGCTCGATCCGACTGCCCTCACTGCTTGCAAACCATTGGTGCTCTTTGGCGATACTGAGGTAGGCCCATGCCGATTTCACACGCGGATCATTGTTTCTTAAAATCTCCTCTGTCGAATAGAGCAGCTGCAATTTTTCGTCGTAGCTCACTTTAAACGGGTCGATGATGTAAGGTGTGGCCCAACGGTCGATCCATATTGGTTCTGCTGCCAACTTTACTCTTTTATTGATTTTCATTGCTGAGGCGTTTGCAATTTGAATTGCCCGCCTAACTGTATTAGTAATCTCTTGCGAATGTAAATTTGCAGAGGAAGCAAATCCCCATGCACCTCCTGCAATAACCCGAATGCCATACCCAAGATTTTTGGAGTTTACAATTTCTGAGAGTAAACCATTTCTCACCTTGAGCACTTCATCACTCATCTCCACAATACGAATGTCGGCATAATCAACACCAGCTTGATTACAAATTTTCATTGCCAGATCAAGAGAGTCTAAAATATTTTGTTTTTTCATTAAAATCCTTATTCCATTGCTATTGCTATTTATTGCTGATGATTCTTCTTAATAGTCGGTTTTTCCCGTAAATCGTAATCCAGATAGTTTGAGCGCAGGCACCACAAAACCACCTCCAAAGAAAGCCGATTTGTAGACTTGATCACTAGAAATCGCTTCCACCACATTTAACAAACGGAGCACGCTATCGGTAAAGCGCATGTTCTTTACCGCATGAACAATCTTGCCTTTCTCTACCCAGTACACACCATCGCGAGTTGTCCCTGTAATCGTAATGTCGTTGGGATCGATCAGATTGGTATAGTGAAGGTGAGTAATCAAAAGATAGCGGTCGGCCCCTGCAACGATCGTGGATAGCGAATCTTTTCCTGGTGCCAATTGCAAGTTTAAGCACATTGGCCCCCCTGACGAAGGATAAGGGAGAGCGTGGCCATTACTCTGTCCATTACTTATTTTCTTTGCATATTTTTGATCAAGCGGTAGCGTTTTAAAAACACCCTTCTCAATCAGTGTCAATCGCTCCCGAGAGGCCCCTTCAAAATCGAAGGGCATTCCTGCATGCAAAGGATGAGTGTGATCGTCGTAGATGTTAATCAAGGAATGCAAAACTTTTTCTCCCAATTTGCGTTTAAGGGGAGAGCGGTCTTCAACGTACGACTGTGTAGAAAATCCAACATAGTTTAAAAAGAGCAAAAGATCGGTCACCGCCGATGGTTCTAAAATCACCGGATACTCTTTGCAATCAAAGCTTTTAGGATTACGACTTAAAATACTTTTTTCAATGGCGATGGAGCTAATCTCCTCGAAGTTTATCTCTTGCAAATTTTTTTCTGTGGCCATTGCCCATCCCGAATGCCCAGCACTATCCATCACCGTTGTAGAGAAGGTCGAACGCTTGGAAGAGTAGGCCGCATTGGTGCCACCCGAATGCAAGTAGTAAGTTCCAGCACTTTGATCACTAAGAATTCCAGAGGTCAAAAGCTTTTGGGATTCACAACGCCTGATGTGCGAAACAATTTTTTTTGCACGCAACGCTGGATCGCCATCATTTGCATCTCCCAGGCCTTCAAAACTGCTATCCTTAAAGACAACACTTTGAGGAAACACAGGATAATCAGGATCTTTCGGTGCATACTCAATAATATTTACTGCACGCTCTAAAAGTGGTCGCACCACCTCTGGATCGAGGGAGTTACTTTGAAACTGCCCAATGCGACCATCACGTGCGACCGTAACACTCACTTCAATAGTGTGCTTCGATACATTTTGAGTGATCTCATTTTCTCCAAAACGAGTGAGATCCTCTCGCTCCTCCTGAACCGAGATAAACACCTCTTTGGCATAACTTTTTGCTAGATTCATGAGAGATAATGCTTGAGATTGCAGCAGAGTTGACATAGTCATGGGATAAGTCTCCGTGAGGATAGATACAAGATTTAAACTAAATAACAATTGTTAAATAAAGTATAGATTCCGGCATTGGAATATAAAAATAATCTTACTTTTACTAACTTCCATCGTGATCATGCTATAATTGAGAGTGGAACGACCGTGCAGTTTTAGCAGTAGCAAAGGATTTTTTATGAGTGGCCACAACAATAATATCCAGCAACAAGTAAAAGCAAAAATCGCGGAGCGAGGGATAGACTACAAGCAAAAAAGAAGCGACCTCGCCTCTATTGCAGAAAATAGTCTTCCCGCTTACGCCAGTGTGAGTGCAAAAGCACGAAACTATCTCGATCAAGGAGTGATTTGTGACCTTTTTGAAGGTGCGGCCCCCTATCGCGCGCGCTACATTCTTCCCGATTACCAGAAATTTTTGCGCCAAGGTTGCAACTACTTAAATCTTCCGCCTGCACACGACATTCACTCGGCCATTAACTACCTACAAATCCTCTATCACTATGTACCCTCGATCATCGACCATCCCGTCTATTTAGGATCGATCGATGAACTGCTCTCCCCTTGGGAAAAGAGCGTGAGTCGCGACGAACTGAAAAGAGTTCTTAAATACTTTATCATGCACATCAATCGCACCTTTCCTAGCGCCTTCGTGCATATGAATCTTGGGCCTAAAGACTCTCTCACCAGTCGTCTATGGTTAGAGCTTGAAGGAGAGTTGGAACTTGCTATTCCAAATTTATCTTTTAAATATCATCGAGGTGTAACTCCTGACGACCTTCTAGAATTAGCATTAACAACCGCTATGAAAGCATCCAAGCCCTATATTGTTGACGATGAGAAGATCGCCTCGATGTGGAAAGAGCTGGCCGGAGAGGGCGAGAGCAAGAGAGAAGAAGAGGTCGAGTATGGAGTTGCCAGCTGCTACAACACTCTTCGAATCGGAGGCGGATCACACACCCTCGTCCGTTTAAACTTAAGAGAGGCCGCAACCAAAAGCTCTATGAAGGCAGGAGATATTACCCTCTTCTTGGAAGAGGTAGTTCCAGAAGCTGTAGCGGCCCTTGCAGAGATCATTAACTATCGCGCCAGCTTTTTAGTGGAAGAGAGTGGCTTTTTTGCAAACTCTTTTCTCGCACGAGAAGGCCTCATCGATTTAAAAAAATTCACCTCCATGGGAGGAGTTGTAGGACTGCACGAATGCGTGGAGATCTTGAGTGGTGGTGGTCGCATGGGATGGCAAGAAAATGCAAAGGATCGCCTGGCCACTGACTACGCTGAAACCATTATCCAAACTATCGCCAGTAAACTTAGTCTCCACCCAGGAAAATATTGTGATGGTAGCAATGGTAAAATTACTTTGCACGCCCAATCGGGCATCGATACCGACCTGGGAACAACCGCTGGTGTGCGTATTCAAATAGGCAAAGAACCGACACTCTTTGCACAGATGAATTTGGCCGCAAGATTACAAAAATATTTTACCTCAGGTGTAAGCGATATCTATGTTTTTGAACCAGGAGCAAAAGATAATTTGCAAGGGCTTGCCTCCATCGTAAAAAAGGGAATCGACAAAGGCATTCGTATCTTAAGCATCAACAACAGTAGCAGCGACTGCGTTCGCGTGACGGGATACTTGGTTAAGAAAAGCGAGGTGGAGCGCTACTGGAAAAAAGAGTCCCTGCGCGATGAGAGCTTGCGTTTTGGAGCACCAACACTCAAAAACGCCAACATTCTTGGCCGTAAAGTAAGAAGCACCAAGGAAAATAAAGAAGATAATGAGTAATCCCCAAGCCACTATCAACCGCATTCTCCATGGAACCTTAATCGACGGCCCCGGCGTACGTATAGCACTTTTTTTCCAAGGTTGTAACTTTAAGTGCCGCTACTGCCACAATCCCGAAACTCAAAATTT
This sequence comes from Oligoflexia bacterium, assembly GCA_015231955.1. GTDB lineage: Bacteria > Bdellovibrionota > Bacteriovoracia > Bacteriovoracales > Bacteriovoracaceae > JADGAN01. The sequence continues at coordinate 86,676 of JADGAN010000005.1, forward strand.
TTGTCGCGCATGTGGTGCCTGTGCACTCACCTGTCCTACCGCTGCTGTTGCTGAGCATGGTGGCGTGGACAGTTATCGTGCCGAACGCTGCGTCCACTGTTACCAATGCTTAAAAACATGTCCCCACCACTCCTCACCCCATTATCGCACGCTTACGATTGATGACCTTATTAAGGAGGTCGAAGCAAGTCGTGACTTCATCGATGGCATCACCTTTTCTGGAGGAGAGTGCACACTGCAAAGCGATTTCTTAGTTTCAGCAATGAAAGCACTTCGAAAAAAATTTGGTGACCACTTCTCCTTTTACATCGATAGCAATGGCCTTATTGAAAAGCCACACCTCTCGCTACTCATGGATCACGCCAGTGGATTTCTCCTCGATATCAAGGCCATGAGTCGTAAACGCCACCGTTTTCTTACTGGTAAAGATAATAAACTTGTCCTCCACAATGCAGTCGAAATGGCAAAAAGAAGACTCCTCTATGAAGTCCGGAGTGTCTTGGTTTGCAACACTACCGCTATTCCCAGTGAAATTATTGCCAGTGCAACATTTATAAATCATTTGGCCAAACTAAACGCTCCTCGGACTCTACGCTGGAAGCTCATTCCCTTTCGGCCTGAAGGTGTTCGCGACCCTCGTGCCCAAGAAGAGATGCTGATCTCAAAAGAGGTCTACGACAACTGCTGCCGTCTAGCAAAGAGATCCTACTGCGAACAAAATATTATAACTGTCTAACAACTGGCGCTTGTTTGACGGCCCCTTAGGCCCTCATCAAACTTCTCACCGTATTTGGAGAGATATCTAAAATTTTGGCCACACTCTCTACACTACGAATACTTTTATAAACTTTCGCCACATGCATACGTTTCATCTCTTCAAGTGTTGCAAAGGGTAATTTTTCAACAAAAACCTCCTCTGGAGCAAGCAAACCTTCCCTCTGTAAAAGCTCCTCATCCATCTCATCGATCTCTAGTTGCTTTTGGTGAGCATAGATTTTCTTTCTCTTAACATGCGAGATCAACTGTCGCAAATTTCCAGGCCAACTAAGCGTAGTGTACAAGCTAATCAAGCCTGCACTCATCACCACCTCCTCTTGTCGAGAGATCAGAGAGCATAGCTTTTTAATGGCCGCAGGGTGGTCGCGAAGATGGGGCAGTTTGTAGCGTATGCCCGAGGTCACACGATAATAAAAATCCTCTCGCCACTCTCCCCGCTTCAATAATAATTCAGCCTCCACTCTAGAGGAGATAATAATTTGAACATCGCACTGAATCTCTCCACATCCTCCGACTACTCTAATTCGTTTGGAATCCAAAAAGAGCAACAACTTCACTTGCAAGCTCTTTGGTAAAGAGTCCACCTCATCTAAAAAAAGTGTCCCGCCATTGGCCTCCCTAATTGCTCCTTTCTTTTCTACAAATGCACCAGTAAAAGCGCCTTTGACGTGTCCAAAAAGCTCCGACTCCAAAAGCGAGGGTGCAAATGCCGATAAATTCAAATGGACAAAGGCCCCACGCCTCCCTATCTTTTGGTAAATCTCTTTAGCGAAATAGCTTTTGCCCGTTCCAGTCTCTCCCTCCAATAGCACACTCACATCATGAGGAAGCACTTTCATATTCCACGTAATCGCAGGCCCTAGCACCTCTCGCATACTCTGCTCGCCAAACTCCTGTTGTGATTCATTTCCTGGGAGAAAGGTCAGCACATTCTGTCCAATCACTACTTTATCAAAGCGCTCGATAAAGGATTCAAAACTGGTCACCCCATTAATCTGAAAAGCCACTCTTCCTTTCGATCGCAACAAATAGCGACCACCTTCAGCGGCCCCCTCCCACGCCTCATCCTCTTCAACCAACAACAACTCAAACAAAGGGCCACCACTCTCACCACCAAAGCGGGGCAATGCCCACGAGTCACCCTCAAGCAGCGGAAGATGGTTACTCCAAAGAGCAATCTGCAAGCGCTTGCGCACCAATGTCCGCATCCCTTTCCTTCCCATCACTGGAGTCACTTGTAAGGAATCGCCGACACGCACACCATGCTCTTTTACACTATTCACCACCGCTTTTCCCAAAATCAATTCCATAACCACTCTCCTCACTTTGTACAAAAACTAAGGGGCCCTAAGATTCTGTTTTTCAAAACCCGTGCCATGTGATATTGCATTGGCGGCATCCGCAACTTTTATTAAAAGCTCTTGATTTCATTCAGGATCCAAGCAAACTGTAGTAACAAAAATGTCGACAAGAAAAAATCAACCAGTTAAAAAAGTAAACCTAAGTAAAAATATTGAATTTGTTCGCGGCTTTTCTGATGAACACTCTGTAAAAACGTGGTTCGAAGAAAATCCTCACGCTATTGGCCTTGCTGTCGTTGGAAAATCGAATGTCGGCAAATCAACACTTATTAATGCCCTCTTCTCTCATAAAATTGCTCGCGCCTCTAAAACCCCAGGCAAAACTCGCGAGATTAACCTCTTTAAATTCTCGTTCGAGCACTATGAGACACAAAAAATCCATCAGCTCTACCTCTTCGACCTTCCCGGTTTTGGGTATGCCCGCGTGGCCAAAGAGCTGCAAAGTGAGTGGCCCACGCTCATGGAATCTTTCTTTCGTGAGGCACCTCCTAGCGTACTTCTCCTCTACCTTCAAGATTCAAGGCTCCCCAATGGATCGACCGATCAGCAATTCATGAGCTATATCACGCCCTACGATCGCCCAAGCTTTCTGGTCTTTAGTAAATTGGATAAATTGAATCAGAAAGAGCGAGCACAGCTCTCAAAAGAGGAAAAAAACTTACAGCTACTCTACCCTTGGATTATGGAGTCTCATCAAGTCTCTGCAGAAGAGAACAGGGGAATTGATAAACTCAAAGATCGGATCGCGCACTACATTGTCTCATGCCTTACTCGACCTTGAAGCTCCACCTTTTGCACGATTCACCTGCTCCTCAAAGACTAAAAGATCGCTATTGTATCGCTCTATTGTCAGCAGCAACTCTCCAACCTTGGGATGATCCCACACCAGCTCTCGCTTCTTTAGCCCATCACACAACAAGATGCCTAAATCACGATAGGCATTGTTTAGTGAAGCTGTCGTCTTTGAAGCACCAATCATATTCTTGGCGATAACAAAGGCCTTCTTCAGCTCTTCCAAGAAAGTCTGTATATACTTTTTTAGTACACTCTTCGAGGAATAGTATTCTGCTCCTCCTCTACTATTTTGTTCTCTTTGTTCCATAAAACTATTATGCCCTAATTTCAAATTCAAGGGAAGGGCCAATCTTCTCCACCTCATCATCATGACGAGTGAACTATTGGCCAATAAATCAGGGTGCAAAGTTGACAAAGAAACTCACAATCCGAGAGAATACTTCTATGTTTGAGTCACTGACAGATTTTGAAAATTACGCCAAAGAGAGTTCCCTTCGCAACATCTTGCTCATTGGTGCTCGTGGTGGTCTTTGCCATCTGCTCATAAAACTACTCTGGCAAATCAATCCTCATATCAAAATTACGGCCATCGACAATACAGAACCCAATTACACTTCAGCAAATATGAAGTTTATCAAAAATAGCTTTCACCGGGGAATCTTTGAAAATCTTCTAAAAAATCAGCACTTCCATGCCATCCTCTGCCTCGGCCACTACCCTTACTTTGATCTGGTTCAAAACAAAAAATTATACCGCCAAGTCAATATTTCTCCCTTTTTTCCACACCACATTCAAGAGATTGCTGCTGAAAACTCTGTGGAACGCTTTCTTTTTCTTAGCAGTCACATGGTAAGCACCCTCACCTCTTCATCCTCTCTCTACCCTAGTAAAAAAATAAACCTCTTCGACTACATCGCTCTTTGTGATAGCAGGATCGAACGCCGTCAGCAGTCACCTCAAACTTATATCTTAAGGCCCTGCCTTATTGTAGGTCCCTCCCTCGACAATTTTATCTCTCGCTATCTTCGCTATCCCGTTCTCCCGTATCTCTATTGCAGTAACTTCGATCAGGTCAAATGGCAGTTCCTTCACGAATACGACATGGTCAAAATATTGCTCTTCTTTCTCTTTGCACCCGCCACCTATCTTCCTCCAGGCGAGTACAATATTGCTCCCCCTACTGACATCAGCAATTTTGAACACACTCTACCCATGCTTGACGTTTTTGCCATTCTTAAAAAACGCTCTATCCCTCTGCCTCTAACCAACACTCTTCATGCTCTAAGCGTTCACATCCCAACAAACAATTTTCTCCCGCTCCTCCTCTATGGGGCCAACTACTTTAGAACTCTCTTTTGTGAAAATCCCCTCCTTGACTCCTCCAAACTCTATCACTACTACCCACATGTGATGTGTGAGTATGATGCCGCCTCGGCCATTACGCTCAGTCAGGCAAGATTTTAACTCTCATGCTTTAAAAACAATTTACTAATAATTTATGATGGGCTATTAATGAAGCTTAAGTTCACGCTAGTTATGCCTCGGTGACGGAACTGGTAGACGTAGCGGACTCAAAATCCGCCGGCCGCAAGGCCATGGGGGTTCGATTCCCCCCTGAGGCACCATACACCACCTACGCTTTTAACTCTTCAATCAACATTGGAATTACTTTATAGAGATCGCCCACGATGCCGTAGTCTGCCTTAGAAAAGATAGGGGCATTGGGATCGCTATTGATGGCAAAAATGATTTTTGAAGTGCGCATCCCTGCCAAATGTTGGATGGCACCAGAGATACCACAGGCAACATAAAGCGAGGGTGAAACTGTTTTTCCCGTTTGACCAACTTGCATTGCGGGAAGAGCATATCCTGCATCAACGGCGGCCCTTGAAGCTCCTACAGTCGCGCCCAACACATTAGCAAGCTCCTCTAGCAATTGAAAATTCTCTTTACACTTCATGGCCCTGCCACCAGAGACAATGATATTGGCCTCACTCAAATCGGCACGACTCTTCATCGCCTTTACCACCTCTTTTACCTGAACTCTTGCATTCGCATCACTGCTGGCCACTTGGGTTACTGCTTCTACTTTTGTGTTTACAGCTGTAGCTCCTCCATTCTCCTTCCAAAATTGCTCCACATCAAGAACACCAAAGGAGTTTGGTCTTACCGTGATAAAGTAAGTGCCTCGCTTGCTGAGTGGTATTTTAGAGATTGCCTTACCTGCAAAGAGAGGTTTTGAAACATTGGCACCATCAAAATCCACCACATCGCTCACCATAGTAGCGTTATTAACAGATACTGCAAGCACAGGAAAAAAATCTTTATTACTTGTAGAGACAGGGGCCATCACATATTTGTAATTTCCATCCACTGCCAACGGCCTTACGGATTGTAAATTCTTTGCTTGAAAAATAGTGGAAAGATTAAATCGCTTGATTCGCTCCATCTCTTCTGCCGACACCTCTCCCACGATTACTAGATCGCTCTCAAAGCTTGCCTTCTTTGCTACAAATTGCAAGGAGAGAAGCTTACTCATAATCTCGTAAAGTGATTTTTTGATTTTACCTTCGCTCGCCTCTGCCACTAATAATAGTTTTGCCATATCAATTTCCTATGTTTTTATTTTGTTGTTGGTTTTGGTTTTGGTTTTGGTTTTTATATTACTTTTGCTTCACTTCTCAAAAACTCGACTGCCTGCTTCATCATCTCTTTTTGTTGAGTGGGATTATCGGACTCCATCACCACTTTCTTGCCTGGGGCCTTTTCAGGTGGAAGCACTAAACTCATTTGCGCATAATCGGAATCCAGGGCCACTTGCTCCAGGCCTAAATCCCCCATAGTGTACTTGGTTAGCGGCTTCTTTTTTGCTTTCATAATGCCAGGAAGCGAGGGATACCTTGGAGTATTTAATCCTTTATTACAAGAGAGGAGTGCAGGCAAGCGCACACTCAAAACTTCACTACTGCCACCATCAAGATCACGCGTAACCTCCATCACTCCACTCGCCATCTCGCTACCCTCGACAACCTTATAGCTTCCAATGGCGGTTGCACACTCTAATCCCATTCGTGCTGCTAACATTTGTGGTACTTGAGAGTTATCGGCATCAATAGACTGTTTTCCTGCTAATATGAGGTCTACAGGCTTTGCAAATTTTTTAATTGCGGCCTCTAAGGCCTTTGCTGTAATTGTAGGATCAAGCAGAGTATACTTTGGTAGCTCAACATGAATCGCCTCGTCTGCTCCCATTGCCATAGCTGTCCTCAAAACCTCTACCGTCGGATTACTTTCACCAACACGAATAACAATGACATTGGGAGCTCCTTGCAAGCGATCCTTGATTTGCATTGCAAGCTCAATCGCATACTCATCGTAAGGGTTTACCACCCACTTAATTGCTGAGGTATTAATCGCTTTTCCATCTGACTCTAAAACCACTTTGGTTTCCGTATCTGGAACCTGCTTTACACAAACATAAATGTTCATAGGCCACTCTCCTTGTTATTGCGTTAATCATTCATTGCTTACTTTATTTGCTTACTTTATTGGGAATGCCTGATTGGAAAGTTTGCCAACCGGCAACAACCCCTGATGACGAAGCACTTCTGCAAACGGCAGCTCCTCCAAGGGCTTCACGACAAAACTCCGCTCGTGCCACCTTGGATGAGGTAAGGTTATAAACGGCGTTTCTATTTTTTGTAAATCAAAAAAAACTATATCAATATCAATAATCCGAGGGCCACGCGGCCGCAGCGGATCACGCACACGCCCTAATTTTTCTTCAATCGTTAAGATTAATGCCATCAACTCCTCTGGCGAATCTGAAGGGGAGAGAAATTCAAGAACCTGGTTATAAAAATCGGGTTGATCCTCATGATCAACCGCGGCCGAGCAATAAATCTTGCTCTCTCCTACAAAAGTGAATTGATGGCATAGCATTTTTTTCGCCAACAAAAGGTTGGCAAGCTTATCTCCTAAATTACTTCCTAATGCTACAATAAGCGCCACACATCTTCCTATTTCTTTCTATTCTTTTTTGTTCGCTTTACTTTTACTATCGGTGCTGCTTCGAATCTTGGCCTTTACCGGATGCTCCTTCTTCTCTTTATCAATATCTTCCTCGTTTACGTCCTCAAGCATCTTAGATCGATCATCATTCTCCTCTGCGCTCTCACTCGCGGCCTCAACCGCTTCCCCTAGCGCTTCTAGCTCACTCACATCAATGCGGTCTTTACACTTCTCAATCTCTTCTATGGCCTCTTTGTACTTTTCATCTTCATATCCCATCAGTGCATCCTCATAACTCTTCTCTATGCGTCTACGCTGACGATCCAACTCTTTTCGCTGGAGTGTTTTTAACTTTTCTTGATCATCATTCTTGCGATCTTGATAGTAATGATCCATTTCGTCACGGTGTTCATTAAAAGCTTTTTTATAGGAAAGATAGCTGCGAATCAAACTTCTCTCTCCTAACTCTGACTCTTTCTTACTGGTTAAGGCCTTCTTACAGGCCTTAACCAAGCGCTCTTGAAGGTTGCTTAGACGCTCTTGTTTTTGCATTCTCGGCGTAGTCATCGCTTCATCGGTCGCTTTTTTAGGCATTGGTGCCGATAGTTCTCTTTGAATCTGCACGATCTCTTGTCTTATCCCACTGAGCACCAATCCCTCTGACAGTACCTTGGAACTTTTTTCCCGAGAACTCTTGATATTTGTTTCCAATAAATCGATCTTAACCCACAACTCCGGCTGAGCAGTGAATTTTTCTCCCCATGCTTTAATTGCGGTACCAGACGGCGCTTTAGGAGGACCTTTCACTCCACAAGCGTTTAGTGTCAAGATTATGAATAAACAAAATAAAAGATGACGGTATGTTTTCATCACCTTTTTCTATCTTAAAGAGAGGCAGTAAGGCAAGGGCCCTGCACTCATTCCTTCTCAAAACTCAAAAGAAAATCCCACGTTTAAAAGATCTGAACCAAGATCGGCACGTACAAACCATCCAGGCACTAAGCGTTTTAAAATAGTGATCCCAAAAACCACGCTCCTTCTTTTTAACTGTTCTACCAAACGTCGTTCTCGCTCTAATTCCGATTCGTTTAAACTCTTCTCATTATTTTGAACGCCAGCATCGGGCGAGGAGACAGTAATCATCTGATAACCAACATAAGGCTGTATATAGGAATAGAAAGGTGCATTGATGGTATACTTTCCTCTAACAGTAAAATTATTCAGTGTGGTTGATAACCCATCATTTGGAAAAGAGTTGATCTCACTTCTTCCATAAAGGGCCTCCCCCCAAAAGTTGTCGAAAAACTGATACGCCCACTGCGCATTCCAATGAGGGTATCTTCTACTGGAACCATCGTTATCAAGCCCAGAATACTGGCCATAGGAGAGGGATAAGATGTTATCGGTTTTAATAGCGCGCTTCCCTTTATCATCATCCTCAATATCATCGGTATCGGCCATGCTAAGTAGCTCTTTCTCCGTCATCACTACTGAAGAGGCACTATCATCCTCTTCTGAATTTTTATTGCCCTTCTCATCGCTTCTTTTCTTGAGATTGACATAATAACTATCGTCTCCTCGAATCACCTGCACATCACTATCACTACGAACTCCACTCCATAACTTCATAGAGTAAATTTTTACAATTTTTACCCCTGCCCGATCGTCTTCCACTTTGGCCACTAGTGCTCTAGCAATCAACTGCTCATCTCGGATAAAAGAGATATAATCTCCCTCGCCTAAATATTTATTGCCATTACTGATTAAAAAAATTTTTTGACTTGCGGAAATTTTGATCACTTTTTCTGTAAAAACAGTCCCTCCGAAACCATCACTGCTGGCCTCCGGTGCAGCAGTGCTACTTCCACCTAAAGTTTCAACAGAGCTTTTCGGATAATCTTGTGCCATCACCCCTCTTATCCCCCAAATCGCTATATACGACAAAAAAACTCCACTAAAAAAACACTTCGCCCAACGCTCTAATTCCATAGTAGTGCGACTCCTTTTGTTAAGTAGTCACTATGATTTTATCAACTTTGTAACTTTTTTGAGAAAATTTTTAAAAATATTTTAAACTATTTTGTTCTCGTTCCCGATAGGCACCTTGAGGATCAGATTTTGCTAGAATTAATGGAGGCGTATCATGGCCAAATCAAATTTAATAACCCAAATACTTTTACTCTCACTCATGTTGATGGCAACTGTAGTAACAACAAGTTGTTCAACAACAAAAAAGGCATCTCCCGAAGCATCATCGCAAGAAGGGCTCAATTTAGATGAACTTAACGAGAGCGAGAAGAGTGATATGGCCGTGCTCGATGAAGGCATTAAGGATAGCACCCTTGCCGGTGATAGCGTTGTTGAGGAGCAGGCCGCTGCATCCGATACCTCTCTTGTAGGCGATACTGCTACGACGACGGCATCTGCAGCAAGCGAAAGCACTACACCTGCTGCGGCCTCCAGTTATAACAGTGGAAGCGACCTCCGCTACACTGTCGAGCAAGGTGACACCTTGATGTGGATTGCTTTTAAGCTTTATGGTGATTATCAAAAATGGAGAACGCTTGCAAAATTAAACAAACATCTCCTTGCTGCAGATAACTCTGTTGCTCCAGGGGCCACGCTTACCTATACTCAGCCAGAAAAGGAGTTTGCCTGGAAACCTGATGGCGATCCCTATTTGATCAAATTACATGATACTCTTGGAAAAATTTCGCGCAAAGTGTATGAAACTCCTAAACATTGGAAAAAGATTTGGAATAATAACCGCACAATGATAAAAAATCCCAACTTGATTTTTGCTGGTTTTACGTTATATTATTTGCCCATAAACACAAACAATACGAGTTCAAATTTTGAATCCTCATCCAACCAAGAAACCGCCCCTGCTGATACTGCATCCAGTGAGAATCTATAAGAGGACACTCTTAACAGTAGTAATTCTCCTATTTGCATCAATCACTCTTTCTTGTTCCGGATCAAAACATAAAATCAAAAATTTTGTTCCTTTTGAATACAATCCTGACTTAATCCCAGAACAAAGCTACCAATACTACGATCAAAAGGACTATATCGAACATTTAAGTTTTCTTTCCACCGCTTATTTAAGCACGCCAGGAATTGAAACAGTTTTGCTTCCAAATGAGCAAAATCACTACCTGCAAAGTATCTTTACTACACTCGCAACTAATAACGAATTACTTTTACGCCCAATCAATGGCCCTAAATTTTTTATTTTAAAAAATTATATTCCTCTCTATTTTTCTCTGCCTGGAGGAAAAATTTTCCTCTCTCTAGGCCTTATTCAAAAATATATTAGAAATGAAGCAGACTTACTCTCGGTTCTTGCCTTTGAATTTATCAAAAGCTACTTAAATCTTTACCCGACCAATATCATCATACCGAAAGGATTTATCAGCACAGAGAAGATCTTAGCACTCACCCGCATCCCTACCGAAGATAAACTTAAAATAAACAACTGGGTCTATTTTATTTTACAGCGTTCGGGCCATGACCCCTATATCTACCTGACCTGGATACAGCAACAAAATAAAAATTCTCTCGAATTTTCAACTGTTCTTGGTGATATAAAAAATGTAACCCGAGAAGAATCCGTCTATAAATACTTCATTATTAGCAAGAAACTCGACTCTGCAAAACCTTACAAGATAAAAAAGAACTCCTCTAAAGAGTTTTATAAATTTATCAACTATTACAAAACCATTGTCCCTATCTAACAAACCTACCCTGGGATTAAATAACCATGCACATGCATCAAGAACTTTATCAATTTGCCACCAATACCCTTGCAGAAAAACCTACTGCTCTCAAAAAGCTTGCAGGAGATGCCTCTACTCGAGAATATTTTAGAGTCAGCATGCATGCTGACTCCTATATCATCTGCCACGATAAAATTCCCGCTGTTGCAGAATACGATTTTTTGATCCTCCAAAACTATTTTGCTCAAAATGGTATTCCTGTTCCCAAAATCATCGCTGTTGATGCTAGTCAAGGGTTTATTCTTCAAGAAGATCTTGGAGAGCAATCGCTCCTGCGTTTTTTTGCAGATCAAAACGATCCAGATCTAGAATTTTCCATCTATTGCCAAGCAATTGACAACATGATCAAAATTCAATCTCTCGAACTTAACAAGCATAATGCAGATACAAATTTATTAAGAATCTATGGAAGGGCCTTTGATCGTGAAAAATATTGGTTTGAAATCAAGCACACAGAGAACTATTTTTTAAAACAATTCCTGCCTTTTGCTCCGAGTAATAGCGATTTACAAACAATCGATGCCCTTTTTCACACCATCGTCGAACACCTCGTCTTGCAGCCTCCAGTTTTATGCCATCGAGATTACCACTCCAAAAACATCATGAGAGTGCCCAAGATGGCCATCATCGATTTCCAAGATGCTAGAGTTGGTCCCATTCAATACGATTTGGCCTCCCTCCTCGATGATTGCTACTATCAACTCGCCCCCCAAAATCATCAAAAGCTGATTGATTACTATTGGGAGAACTTTGCTAAGTCTTATTATAAAAAACATTTCTCCTCTTCTGCCTTGGCCCCCTCGCAAGAAAAAGAGCATTTCATCAAAACCTTCGATTTCTCAAAGATTCAACGCCTTTATAAAGCGGTTGGCACTTTTGCTTATATCTATGCCATCAAAAAAAATCCTCTTTATCTCGTGCACATCGGTAAAACGATGGAAAACATAAAAGCAACTTTACAAAAATATCCTGAATTAACCTTATTAAAAAATAGCTTATTTCGTTACTACTACTTATGAAAAAACATCACCCTGACACTACTGAGAACAAAACATACTGTCTCCTCTTGGCCGCAGGATTAGGCGAACGCATGGGCGAAATTGGAAAATTTCTTCCTAAGCCACTTTGGCCTGTCTTTGATAAAACACTCTTAGAGATGCAAATCAATTATGCTTTGGATTTAAATTCAAATTTCAAAATAGACCATCTCTTTATCAATACCCATAAAAATCACCAACAGATTCACCAATTTCTCTTAGAGAAACAATTGCTCTCCAACGTTACGCTTCTCCATGAGCCTGAACTCCTGGATATTGGAGGTGCTATCCACAACCTGGCCGCAAGGCCCTCTATCAACTACGACGGCAACCTTTTGGTGATCAATAGCGATCAATTTCTATTTTTTGATTTTTCAACTCTAAAAAACGCACTCCTAGAGCTTTCTCTAAAGCTTACTCCAGTCATCCTCTTCGGAATTGACGTGGATACTCATCTTGGCCACAATGAACTGCAACTAAAAAACCAATGCTACCTCTCTGCCATTCGTAAAAATAGTGAGATTCCCCGCTCCACTAAATCTATTCTCACTTACTCAGGAATGTCTCTTATAAAATTAAATGCGCTTGCTCCGGTCTCAGGCAAATCACCCTTTTTTACTTCAGTTGCAAACTATCTCGATAAAAATATCCTGATAAAGACCATTAGTAACTCCGAAGCGGAGTATTGGGATTTCGGGACTCTCCCTCGCTATTACCACTCCGTCTGCAAGCTCTTTGATCTTCTTACGAAAAAAAATTGCAGCATTTTTGTAAACTTTTTAAAAAATCATCACTGCTTTACCCCAAGCAAGCTAAGTGCTGCTCTCTCCTCCTATGGACTGACAGACAATACGACACCTCATCTCTTGAATTTTTCTGCATACCCTTGTGCTATTGCAGACAAAGGCCCTAGCGGAACGGGCAATCATTTTAGGATCATTTTGCAGCAAGCTTGTGCTGATGATGCCAGCACAGTTATTGATCATCACCAAGGCCTATACTATCGAAAGATTAAAACTGCCATCCCTTACTAGTCCAAGCACAACAGCGGTCTACTCCATAGTATCATCATACTTCTCATCATCGTTCACCATTTGGATGCACCCTAGCGGACAAATCTCCACACACAAGTTGCAAAAAGTGCACGACCACGAGTCTACAGCATAGGAAACTCCATTATACTGGATCGAGTGCTCTGGGCAAATCAGGCGACAATTATCGCATTTAATACAACTATAATTTATTGAAAGTATCGGTCTCATAGGTATATGATACAGGTGAACACCTTGATCAAGATATCGGGTAAAAAATGGGCCAATGCGCATGAATTTAAGAATTCACAATCTATCCCATGCTGCAATCAACAGTATGCTCTTCCTCTTAATCTCACTCTTTTATTTTCACACGGCAATTGTTATCCAAAACAACATGACTGCCATTCACCTTACTCCTTTGATCGATTTTTTGAATAACCACTTGCCGCTGATTGCCCTCATTGCCATTACAATTATCAGCATCGCAAAGGCAAAAAAAATATCCGTTCTCCTTCTGGCGATAACGCTGGCCATTTTCACAGCACTGCTTGCAAATTTAGTCTTTGAAAAATTTGGACGGATTGTTTTTTTAATGTGTAGTTCCTATGCCATTTTTGCATTCACTTGCCTTAGCTTTTGGTGGGTTGAGATCAAAAAGGCCATCTACAATCCCAAATTTCTTGAGGGAACTCTCTTCTCCAGGCCTCCTATCACCATCAGTATCACAATCGCCGCTGCAACAACCCGCTCGAATAGCAACTCTACAGCACTTCCTATGCACCAAGGAATCCTTTCTAACTGGGATGCTTATAGCGCTTTTGCCCTCTTGGATGCTGATATTCCCAAAGATCTCCTTGGTAAAAAAATAATCTTTACCGCCGTTTTCAAAGAGGTTAGCTTTCAAAATCTTGGTTGGATTGTTACTAGTTGTCCTTCAATTAAAGGTGTAGGTATCACCTTTCCTCGTAAACAAACTTTTTTTAGATCTGTACTTGATGATTCACAAAAAAATTGGCAAACACTCTATACTCACCTCATCGATATGGCATATTTGCCGGAGTTTTGGAAATAACAAACTCTGGTTAAAATAACTCTTAGATATACCCTCATCTAAGAGAAACCCATGGCCAATAAGAACAACAAAGAAAACCTCATCCTACAGCTTCTCAACGAGACACTCAATGAGAATGAACAGCAAAGTAGTAGCAGCAAAAGCGAAGTAGATTTCAACCGTTATTTCGAAGAACGCTCGCATTGCGAGACAGCACAAACAGTACTCCCTTTTAATGAACAACTCACTCATTTCCTACAATTGAACCAAATCGATTTTTGTTTTTCAGGTCATCTGGAGCCACTCATCAAATGTATCCGTTTTGAAATTAGCGGAGTCATTGTGGATTTCCCAATGAACTGGAGTATCTTTCCTGCTCTACTGGCCTCCCAGCTACCCAGCAAAAGCAGCATCTCCTTCAACAAAGAGCACGATCCTTTTAGTTTTATCTCCATCTTCCAATCACTCCTTGCTAAAAACGGGCAGAGCAGTGAGATTAGTAGTATTATCTTTGCATGCAAGCAAGAGGCAATTTATCTATTCCTTGTTCCCATTCACAAGGCATCAAGTGCAATTTCTATAAGGCAATTTTTTGAGCAAGAGAGGAACTTTTAATTAAGCGATTCATAATAATCTTTCAACATTTTTGCATCCACTTCCAGATTAGGACTATTACAAATAACATAACCTTTGCAATTCCAATCTTTCAGTGCTCGCAACAAATCCCGCCAATTAAAATCGGAGTCATTTAAGTTTAGGTGCTTTAAATCACCTTTCGAGTTTGAGCTAATCCCTGAAATGTGAATATGCATATTTTCAAGAACATTTTTCCCAAGCTCACCTTTTATCTGCCCAAGCACATTACAAAAATCGTCATAGCTGTTATAACAATTTGTCCTGGCGTAAAGATGAGAGAAATCGAGACAAGGAAGGCAGGAGTTAACCGACTTGGCCAGCGAGATCAACTCCTCAAGTGATCCAAACTGGCTAGTCTTACCAGTTAGCTCTGGACGCAATTCAATCTCAATATCCAAGCGATTAAGCCTCTCTTCGATCACATTAAGACTCTTCTCGACGAGATCAAACACGTCATAAGGGGAATCCTTCATGTAGAAAGCGGCATGAAAGGTCATAGACTCTGCCCCACACATATCGGAGATCTTTGCTGTCTGGATAATCCTCTCCACAGAGGAGTCGATCTTATCCTGCTCTCGCGCATTGAGATTGATGTAGTAAGGACCATGCGATGTCAGAGGGATTTGAAGTTCATAGGAGACTTTGCGTAGCGCACTAGAGACTTCCTCCTTCATTCTAACTCCATGAGCAAACTCTAGTTGCATACAATCAAGCCCCAATTTTGCGATCTGCCTAACCCCTTCAATGGGATTATTTCTCTTTGGTGTGCTATTTGGAACACCGGCAGTTCCGAATAACAACCGATTAAAAGAGGATTGCATAAGTGACTCCTTCTAAGTTACTGATCCATAAAAAATAAAAACAAACAGAGGTCATAGATTTATAATACAAATCTGCAAAAAAGTCCAGACAAAGAGTCAAGACCCATGGTAGCAAAAAAATGACGTGAAATTTTTTCTTGATGGGAAAAGCAATTCATTACACTATTCAATCATGATTAGTAATTTTTTCAGGATGAACAACAGTGATTAAAAATACTCTTGTATTCTTACTAGGACTCTTCCTGCTCACATTTCCCCTCTACTACCCCTACTCCCTTCTCTTCTCTCATCACCATTCGTTCCTGATTTATGTGATAACACTCACTCTATCTACTCTCTTTCTTTGTACTCACGTCGGTAAAATTTACCTTTGGTTTTTTGGGATCAAGTACAACGGAAGGAAACAATACCAAGAGTTAAATGCAATGGCACAAAAACATGCTTTAAAAATTGGAAACAGAATTGCTCCGAAAATTGTAGTAAGCAATGATCTCAAAAAACTCTCCTATGCCATCTGTATCAAAAATTATCGAGATACCATTCTTATCATCCCTAAACCCTTTATGGAAATTCTTGCCCCAAAAGATCTCGATGTTTTAGTGCAACTAAACTTGTTAAAATGCTCACAACCAGGGAGCACCTATCAGGCCATTCTTGTACTGCTAATCCTCTTTATCAACAAACAGATAGACTACCTCTCCTCTCAAAAGAGCATAATCTTTGTACAAAAGCTTCCCTTACTCTCTCTTATTGCTAAACTTTTAGAAATCTTAACCTTCATCACGAATAATTTTTTCAATGAGTGCATCCTTAAGCAAATCGGATACCCTAATATCTCCTTTCTCACCGATCTTAAGGCAGCATTTCTCTCTAAAGACGCCTACACTTTAGCAGATTTTTTTTCCAAATCCTTCCTAGAAAAACCCTCACAAAATGCACACACTTTTTTGGGCCACCTCTCAGCCACCAATTGTTACTACGATTTTTGCTATAATCTTTCTCGTCAAGATGATAACTTTAAATACACACCTCCCAAGTTAAACTCCCTTATTTCCACTCGGATCACTTCTACTGAACGCTATAATAATCTTCCCCATTTTACGGAAACGGAAAAATCATCTTAATGAAAGCATTGTTTGAAAAATACTTTAAAAATACGCTGAAAGAATCCAGTGGAGAATTGAATCAATATTACCCTCTTGTCTTCACATTCATTTTTATTCTCATTCTCATTCAATACTCTTTTCCCTCGATTGAGGCCTTTTTATATGATCTACGCATCCGCAGCGACTTTGCAATCGAGTATAACAATGATGTCATTGTTATCACACTTGATGATGAAAGCGACGCCTTCCTTGGAGAAAAGTATCCTTACACCTATGCCACCCATACTCGCTTCTTTAGCGAACTCACCAAGGCAAGGCCAGGAGTAATCTCCTTTCTCGTAGGCCTGCAAAATCCTGACTCCGACCAAGAATCCATCGAGCTTGAAAAGCTTAAGAGTATCATCCAAAAATACACCAACAATGGAGGCAGCTTTCGCTTTGGTACCCATTTACTAGAGGGCTTTGGAGAACAATGGCCACCAGGGCCCTTACAAGAGCTTGGCCACTCTCTTACCCTTATTCACATCGATAGTATGAGTTTTGCTAAGGATGAGATTTGCCGGCGCGCTATTTTAAACATCTCTGGTGATGACTCCATTCACCTCTGGAGCGCCAATCAGTTTCGAAGCTTCAAAGGACTTCCCACTCTAAGCGCGACCTCCTTCAAGGGGGCCTACTATTCTCACGGGGCCGATGCCACCTTTGCTTTCTTCCGCTACTTCACCAACCCTGTCTCCGTCAAAGAAAAAGGCAACATCCCCAAAATTCCTTATCACAAAGTAGCGGTTGGCAACTTTCCATCCGATTACTTTAAAGATAAAGTGGTCATTATCGCCTCTCAATACTCCTCACGTGATAACGATTTTATTCAAACCCCTTTTAACCGCGAAAAGGATGAGTTCTCTGTTCCAACCGCAAATATCCATGCCACCATCACCCAGGCCTTAATTCAAAACAAGACAGTTGTGGAAATTCCAAGGTACTTCACCAATATCCTCTGTTTTATTATCGCCATTCTCCTCTCTTATATCAACTCGCGCACCAGCCCGATGAAAGGACTGCTGATTATTTTGATTACGATGGTTGCCATTTTAGCTATCTCCTTTGCACTGTTTTCCCTCTTTGGGGCCTGGCTCTATACGACCCATTTGGTGTTTACAGTGTTTATTGCTTACTATATTTGGGTGCCCTTTCGAGCAATCGCAGAGTACCAAACCCGCTATGTGATCGAAGAGGAGAGTAAACTCCTAAAAGAGGTGGATGAACTTAAACAAAATTTTATCTCCCTTATGAGCCACGACCTTAAAACCCCTGTGGCCAAGATCGCAGGCAATGCTGAAAACCTCTACCGGATCTATGCTCAAGATGAGAAACAAAAGGCGCATTTGCAAAATATCATGGATGCTACCAAGGAGCTGAATCACTTTATCACCGGCATCCTGGACTTCATCAAAATCGAATCGAGGCGGCTAAAATTAAATCTCATCAGCAAAGATATCAATACCATAGTTGAGGAGGTGGCGAAAAACTATCGCTATGAAGCCGCTAATCAATCCATTACCATTGAACAGTCACTTGCTCCTCTTTACCCCATCTCCATTGATCCTGATCTTATGAAGAGGGTGATCTCCAATCTCCTAGAAAATGCCATAAAATATGCTGGCAAAGAGTCTAAGATTATTGTAAAAACATGGGATGATGAAAGGCTCGTCTACGTCGAAGTTCGAGATAACGGTGTGGGTATCGCCTCTGAAAATTTAGAACACATCTTTGATAAGTTCTACCGTGTAAAAAATGATGCCTCTCATGGAGTGAAAGGGTTCGGACTAGGCCTCTATTTGGTAAAATATTTTGTTGAACTAAACAATGGAAGTATATCGGTGGAGTCAGAACTAGGGAAGGGAACAGCTTTTCTCATAAAATTGAAGAATGCGTAGGTAGCATGCACAGAATGTAAAATGCTTAATGCCTAATGCTTAAGGAGTGACCACTATGTATCGTGTTTTGGTTGTTGATGACGATCCAGTATTAAGGCAATCGATTAAGGATGCTTTGGAGTTTCAAGAATTTATTGTCGATGTTGCCTGTAATGGACGAGAAGCAGTCAATGCTGTCTATCGAGAAAAATTTGATCTTGTGGTCATGGATGTGAACATGCCGGAGATGAATGGGATTGATGCCTTGATTGAGATAAAAAAACACAATCTGGCCATTATCGTGCTCATCCTCACCGCCTACTCCAATGTCCAAGATGCTGTCAAAGCAGTCAAAGAGGGTGCCTATAACTATTTAGAAAAACCGATCAGCTCAGAAAATCTTGTGGCGCTTATTAAGCGAGCACTTAAAGCAAGATCAATGGTAGAAACCATGGCCTTCTCGGCCCCCACCCTTTCCCTCGGAGAAAAAAGTGGGAGTGAAAAATTTGTAGGTGAATCAGGGGCAATGCTTAAGGTATTTAACCTGATTGAGAAACTGGCCAAGGTCAACACCCCTGTGCTTATTCGAGGTGAATCGGGAACGGGCAAAGAACTGGTCGCCAAAGCAATTCATTTTAATGGACCTAGAAAAGATGAGAAGTTTGTTACTGTCAACTGTGCGGCCATCCCAGAAACCTTAATTGAGTCGGAACTTTTTGGACACGAGAAGGGTGCCTTTACCGGGGCCATTGAACGCAAAATCGGTAAATTTCAATACGCCAGTGGTGGAACGCTCTTTCTAGATGAAATTGGTGATATCTCTCCCAGCATGCAGGTAAAGCTTCTCCGCGTTTTACAAGAAAAAAACTTCACCCCTGTGGGTGCTAATCGCGAGATCACTTGTGATGTTCGCGTGATTGCAGCTTCTAATAAACATTTTGAAGAGATGATTAAAGCTGGAACTTTTCGCGAAGATCTTTTCTATCGCTTAAATGTTTTGCCTGTGTACTTACCACCGCTACGTGAGCGCACTTCCGACATTCCTCACCTTCTTAACCACTACGTGAACTATTTCAATAATCTTCACGATCTGCATATCAAAGGCATTCGCGAAGAGACACTTAAACTTTTAATGGCCCATCGTTGGCCTGGAAATATTCGTGAACTTCGAAACGTTTTAGAGCACTCCTTTATTATTGAATCATCCGATTATATTACTCCCTCATCGCTCCCTGATATTTTGCAACCCAAGAGTGCCGCTGCTTCAAGTAGCAATACTGGTTCAGTCCAGTATGATGAAAATCGTCATGGCAACGATGACAGTGATGACAACGATGATAATGATGATCTAGAACACTATTCCGATGGCAAAGATGTTGGCAATTTCATCGATGTTGAAGGCATTCGCAACTCTGTACTGGATGAGGCATTAAGTGATAAGAATTCCAACGACTACAAATACTCTTTTGGGGTCGTCGATGGGCGTTTGGACTTTCAAGTGGCCAAAGATCTCTTTGAAAAGCAATTCATTATTGAGGCGCTAAAAATCAACAGTGGTCGTATCAACCAAACTGCTCTTAAAGCAAACATCCCCAAGAAAACTCTGCTACGAAAAATTGAAAAATATGGTATTGTCCCACGCGAATACGCAAGGAAAATTCTCTAGCTATGAAAAAATTTTCACTCTTAATTGCCAGCGCCCTTACTATCATTGCTTTAGACCAGGCCAGCAAGATTGCTATTCGAGCTAAAATGTACCTAGGAGAGAGTATCTCCATCATTGATGGCCTCTTTAACTTATGGCACGTAAAAAATTATGGGGTCGCTTTTGGAATGGGCTCCAATGCCCATGAGCTTATTCGCACTATTTTTTTCTTGGGCCTTCCTGTAATCGCTTGCTTTGTCTTGACCTATCTCATTTGGAGAGGATGCAAAGCAGAGAGCAAAGCTACAGGCCTACAGCTCGCTGCCTATACCCTCATTCTTGGAGGCGCCGTTGGCAATCTCCTCGATCGCTTCCTCTTTGGCTTTGTCACCGACTTTCTTGATTTTTACTGGAACAGCAGTCACTTTGCCACCTTCAATATTGCCGATACTTCGATCTCTATAGCGGCGGGACTTTTGATTTTAGATTTTATCATCGAGAGCAGGCGCGAGTATAAAAAACTTAGGTCCTCCTGATGGACACGCATCTCATCTTTGCAGGTGTTGGTGCAGGCGTTGCTTTTTCAACCACTCATTACCTATCCCCTCATCCTCAAAACTGGCGCTTGCTGCCCTCGTTTGTGATGGCCCTTCTCTTGGTCTGGATAGGGGCAAAAATCTTTTTCATTGTCAATGCTCTTCTCTCTGGAGTTAACCTACAACACTCCCACTCCTTTTTTCTGAGTGCTACTTTTTGGCTTGGAGGTGGTGGATTGGTTTTTCACGGAGCACTTGTCGGCCTTTTGCTGGCACTTCCTCTCTTTCCTAAGCAGACGATCTCACCACTCTTTATAGGACTCTCTTTTGGACATGCCATTGGAAGAGTGGGATGTTTTATCGCCAACTGCTGTTATGGAAAGTTATGCTCTCACAACTATCCCTGGTGCATCGATGGGCGCTATCCGGTGCAACTTTACGAGGCACTACTACTTTTGCTTTTAGGATTTTTCCTTTTACTGCAAATAAAGAGTGCAAAGATTAAAGTGATTCCCTACCTCTATCTTTTCCTTTATTCTTGCATGCGCTTTCTTTTAGAATTTTTACGAGGCGATGATGAGATTAGAGGGATGATACTTTTCTTTAGTAGTGCTCAATGGTTTTTCTTAATCTTGATGTTGGTAGCAATAGCTCTCCCCGCTCTAACTCTAAAACGGCACATTAAGTAGCTCTGTGTACACCCGTACATCTTCACCCTTTTTCTTTGCAAGAAGAAGCGTTCCTAAGGCCACCACATCCCACCAAGTATGAATAAAAATACTCTCTGCTAACGCATATCCATTTTTTTGGGAGACGTAACCAAGATAACTTCCCACTACTGCTTGTACTAACGGGAAACGATTGCTACTGGAGTAGTGTGCGGCCCCAAAAAGAAGCGAGCTAATCGCATTTCCCCATACAGCACTATTGGTATAGTAATGCGAGATAGGCAGCAACCACCCTCGAAACAAGGCCTCTTCCCCTGTTCCCGCCATATAGGAGACCCCTCCTGTAATGCCGATACCGTCACCAATAGAGGTGTAACGATTTTTGTGGTCGCGATTTTTTAAATCGAACGCTGAAAGTGCAATCACCACTCCAAGCGGGAGCAACGTTGTCGCTCTTGCAAGAAAAGAGAAGTTCAAAGGTGCCAAGAGCAATTCACTTGGAGTCTCTTCATGCTTTAAAAAGGAAAAATCTCCTCGCCTGGAATTTACCGCCGTTCGAAAACTGTGGTAAGCGCTAAAGGATCCGGCCGTCTCGTAAATTTTTCCACCAAGCTTTCTATAGCTATTAAACGACTTTGCCGAATCTTGTTCCTTTTTTTCATGCTTATCCCGAGGCGTATGCGAACGCTGACTCCGATGGTGATTCGACTCTGAAACAAAAAAAGCAGATCCAGCTAAAGCCACTCCTGTGTAAGAAAAAGCGTAAGGGTATTGACCCTCAAGGTATTGATCAAGCCCTGGCAAAAACAAAGAAAAGATCGGAGCGGCAATCACCCCACGTTTTTTATCAGGATTGCTTTTAAGACGAAAAACCTCTTCCTCTGCAAACACCGTTGTAACAAAGATAGTCACCATCAAAAAAGTGATAAAATATTTTCTGTTCATCTTTCCTCCACAAGGATATCCGGCCTTTAGAGTAGTCTCCCTCGTCCCTGGTGCCATGCACTTCATTAAGACAAAGGCAAAAAAAAAAGCCCGACATGGATAGTCGGGCTTTCGGTATTTTGGCTGGGGATCACAGACTTGAACTGTGGACCCTCTGATTAACAGTCAGATGCTCTAACCGACTGAGCTAATCCCCAATAAAAAATCAGTTATCACTTCCCTATATAAAAACTATCTCGGCATTTGTCTATAAATTATTTTACAATTCTAAACTTTTCCCTCTAAAGAGACGATTCGCTTCTTATAAAATTATAACTACAGAGGAGAGGTTATGGACAAATCGATTTTAGCGTTACTCGGCCTGTTTGCTTGCAGTTTTAGCTTGCTGCTCGATGCACAGGCAAGTTTTGTTGGAGAAGTAGAAAAAGATGGATATATCCCCATGGTTGTTGCAAGTGAGGCAACTACAGTTAGCGGAATGCTTATCGGAGGGGCACCTAGCTCCCCTAGCTTGATTGCAGAGTCAACAATCTGTTTCACTGAAGAAATGAAACTACGGAAAGTTACGGCCTTTAAGAGTGGCCAGCGCTTTTTATATACTGTTCCTCAAGAGGAGTTGCCGGTGGTGCTTGCACTCTTAAAAAATGGAAGTGCTAGTATTGGTGCGGGGATCGATTTTTATAAAGTAAAGTCACTCAAGCTAGAGCTTATTGGAGTGAGTAGTGAAAGCATCGAAGTTGCGCGGCTTCAGGGGCTTTATCGTGAGATTGCAGAGACGTGTAAGCAGCACCTAGGAGTGGTGGGGCTGATCATGCAAACACTGCAGGTAGAGGGGCTTAAACTCACACTCTATGATGAAAATGATAACACTATTTCTCTCTCAAGCAGCGACCTTATTCGTTACTTTCAAATTCCAAGTGGAGTCCGCTATGCAATCGAGGGGCAGACTCAAGTGATCTTTCATACGCCTAAAACAGTGGCGGTAAAACTGGGAAGGATAAAAGGAGATGATGATGACCAGCAACTTCTTTATATTGCAGCTAGAGTTGTGCTTGGAAAGTATATCTTCAAGAAAATCGCTTCTATCCCTACAAAAACGGCCGCAAGTGATGCAACTGGAGATTCTGAATCGCTCCTTAGTGGCCCAGAACTTCGCGATCTGGAACGTCATGATTTGGTGGATCTTTACTCGGAATTCGAATAGCGCTATTTTCCTGTTTTTATCACAAAAAAATGGGAAGTTACCGTGCCTATGAAATCGCTTACCAAAGAACTGTGGATGGATGTCCCGGCCAGACGACAAATCGTTTCAATTCACCATCAAGTGGAAAAGTTAGTAAAAGATAGTGGCGTGAAGGAGGGCCTTTGCCTTGTAAATGCCATGCACATCACTGCCAGCGTTTTTATTAACGACAATGAGCCGGGGTTGCATCAAGATTTTGAAAAATTCCTTGAGCGTTTGGCCCCACACGAACCAGTCTCCCAGTATGCACACAATGGTTATGAAGATAATGCCGATGCGCATATCAAGCGACAAGTGATGGGTCGAGAGGTGGTGGTGGCGATCACAGAGGGAAAACTTCATTTAGGCCCTTGGGAACATATCTTTTATTATGAGTTTGATGGTAGAAGAAAGAAGCGTCTTTTAGTTAAGATCATTGGTGAATAAGCTTAGGGCCTACACTGAAAACCGCATCAACTCCATCTCAGTTTGCGTAAACATATTTTTCACCACAAACCAGTTGATCCACTCTTTATTATTGTTGGAAATTTTTATAAACTGCATACACACTTTATATTGTTGACCATTTTTCATTTTGACCGGCACCAGGTTAACAACTCTTGCATCCAATAAAATCTCCTGATCAAACCCAGTAAAGATCAGTTTCATGTTAGCAATGCTCTCTTCCTTGTGAAAATATTTTATTTCGCTATCGCTGATTAAAAAAGAGAGGCCGTTAGCAGAAACATCATAGCAATTAAAATGGCAATTCTTTGATTCTTTGGCCATGATTACTTGTATCGGCTTCATGAGCTCATTAATCTGTAGGCGCACATACTTTCTACGCTCAAGTTGCATGATCGTATCTGGTAAATAAAACTCAAACATCTTCGCCTCGACCCCATCTACAACCGACAGCACCGAGGATTGAAAGAGAATATTTCTGGCAGGGATAAAAAGACCAAACTGCATCTTATTCGTCCCGGAGGCATATCCAGTCATCGCATGCAACTTCTCGGCCCCTAAGGCCAGGTGGCAATCAACGACAATGCTTTTAATGACTTTATTTGCATCTTTGCGTAAGGAGTAGATAGAGGCATCGATCACTACTTTTTCCGTCGGCAGCACTTTAAAAATGGAGACCATCATGCTTTGGAGATAGATCTCTTCCATGGTCTCACGGATTTTTTTTATATCTTTGATGTTGCTGAACTTATTACTTCCAAAATCAATATTAGAAGAGTCCACCACTCGCTTATCCTTGCTAAATGATTATACTTCTATTCTTTTATTCTTTTATTCTTTCGGAAAGAATGGAGAAATCTTTAGGGGTCGTCAAACAATCTTACTCGATAAAGGTAATGATCGCACCAGCATCTTGACTCTTTAAAGCAAGGCCACTTTGAATCAGTACCGTTTTTTTCACACACTCAACATACTCATCGCTATAGAGATGGCCGCTAGGTTCATTGGTAGAGATGTTTATAATTCTTGACCCATGAATCCGCGCCATCACAATCAGGTTACCAATACGCAGAGGATTTTGCTCTCTCTCTGCCTGCTCACAATGAGAGAAACTGACCTTTTGTGCTCGATCTTTGAGATATGCGAGCTCTTTTTTCTCATCATCGCCATCACGTAAAATGCGCACAAAAACCCCTTTTTTCTCATCACGATGGCGCAAAATTTGTTTAGGCCTTAGCTCCGATAAATAACCAGAGTAAAATGTTTCCATTTTAATAATTTCACTTAATTTTAGCAGTCCGCTCTTCTCTCCTTGATCGATTGAAGCACTCACCTCTCCTCTTTTAATGACTATTCTTAGTCGACCCAAATAGTTGAGCGCTCCCTCTTTAATTTCAAAAGCAGGTAATTCTTGTAAACTAAAAACCTTATCTTTACACTCGAGTTCTTGGTACCTATGAGCACCCGGGCGCAAAGCAAAGAGCTTAAGCGAGGATGCAGAAACACTACTCTTTTCCAGTTTTATTCTTACCCTCTGATCAAAAAGGCGCGTAGTATCCTCTATAGAAAGAAAGCAATCAGGGACTTTATCCCCTTGCTCTGTTTCAAATTTCACATACATTGCAGCCGCACGCTTTTGATTCTCATCGCTTGCCACATCGCTATCTGTGGCCACTTTTATCACCTTCGAACCACAAGAAACGACCAAGACTCCAACCATCGTTAGTAAAAATAATTTGAATACAACAAATTGCAAATTCATCGACTAACTCCTATACGTTTGACACCAGATCTTTTACAATGTAACTACACTTTTAGCAGGCAGCAAGACACAACACAACGTCTTAAATAAACACAAGATCACACGATCACTACTTATTACTTATGATAGATACCAAAAATACAAGAACAGAGGGTGGCGTTGCCGAACTTTGGGCCATGGCATTTCCCGTGATCATCACGATGGCATCCTATACCGTCATGCAGTTTGTAAATCGTATGTTTCTCGCATGGTACAGTACCGATGCCATTGCCGCTGCGGTTCCTGCGGGAATCTTGGCCTTTAATATCGTCTGCTTTTTTAGTGGCATCATCTCCTTTTGTAATATCTTAGTTGCTCAATATTTTGGCAACGGCCAACCACGAGGCATTGCCCGCTCCATCTGGGCCGGGTTATATTTTTCTCTCTTGTCTGCTGTTATTATTGTCTTACTTGTCCCGATTGGTGTGGCCATCATTCACTCCTCTCATCACAGTGATGCTGTAAAAACAATGGAGCAGCAATATTTTGCCATTACCGGAACCTTTGGTGGTGTACCCATCATCTCTGGGGTCTTTGCCGCCCTCTTTATTGGCACAGGGAAAACTAAATACCCCATGATCGTCAACATCATTGGAAATTTATCCAACATCGCCTTCTCTTATATCTTCATCTTTGGAAAGTTTGGCATGCCCTCTCTTGGCATCAAGGGTGCTGCCATTGCGATGGTTCTTGCCAGTATCATTATGCTCTCCATTTACATTTACCTTGTTTTTATCCGTAAAGAGTTTCGTGAAAAATTCGAGCTTTTAGAGCATTACCGTTTCCACTATCGTACATTCAAAAAACTACTCCGTTACGGCATTCCCAGTGGTATTTCCTTGCTTCTTGAGATGGCATCCTTTACCACATTTGTCTTTGTCGTCGGTAATATCAACACGGCAGCTCTTGCTGCTAACAATATTATTTTATCCATTGAACTTATCTCCTTTATGCCCATTTTAGGTTGTGGCATGGCCACCTCTGCTCTGGTTGGCCAATATATCGGCAAAGGACGTTCCGATGTTGCAAAGAAGGTGTGCTATAGCGCTCTTAAACTTTGCGTCGCCTATTGTGGGTCGATCGGCTTGCTCTTTACTTTTGTTCCTGACCTCTTTATCTACCTATTCACTATCGGGCAAACCACGGATGATATCTCCAACTATGCTCACATTTTAATTCGTATTTTGGCCTTATTTATTCTTTGCGACGCTTTCAATATCACCTTTGGCAGTACCATCAAGGGAGGCGGCGATACTCGTTTTCATATGATTGCCTTTTTGTTGGCCGCATGGATCTTTTTTATTCCAGGAGTGCTGGTTATCTTGGAAGTTTTGAATTTGTCTATTGCCTATGCGTGGGGTTGGTCGGTATTATATCTTTTCTTACTTGCGATAATATTTTATTTTCGATTTAAATCGGATAAATGGTTATCTCATAAAGTCATTGATAAATAAGAACTAGGACTAGGACTAGGACTAAGACTAGGATCAGAGACAAGAAGGTAGGTTGTCATGAGCAATATTTTAGTGACCGGAGCTGCCGGTTTTATTGGTCATAAAGTTGTAGAAAAATTACTTCGTGGTGGGCACGATGTGACTGGAATTGATAACTTCAACGATTATTACGACCCACGCTTAAAAGAGTTACGTTCAAAATATCTCAAAGAGATTGCCAAAGCAGAGGGACGGAGTCTTACTCTCTATCGCCTAGACATTGAGCACTTAGGGGCACTAAAAGAGGTGTTTCAACATCAAATGAAAATGCACCACGGCCCCTTTACTGCCGTTATCAATCTCGCTGCCAGGGCCGGTGTTCGCTATAGCATGGAAAATCCTTTTGTCTATCTTGCAACCAACGCAACCGGTACTTTAAATCTTTTAGAACTCATGCGAGAGTACCAATGCAAGAAAATAGTTTTAGCATCAACCTCATCTTTATATGCCGGCCTACCGATGCCCTTTAATGAGGAGAGTGCTGTCAACACTCCCATCTCTCCTTATGCGGCAACAAAGAAGGCGGCAGAGGTAATGGCCTACTCTTATCACTACTTATACGGTATCGATGCAAGTGTCGTTCGTTACTTTACTGTTTATGGGCAGGCCGGACGTCCAGATATGTGTGTTTTTCGCTTTATCAAGTGGATCGATGCAGGCACTCCAATCACACTTTATGGTGATGGTACACAAACACGCGATTTCACTTTTGTCGATGATATTGCAGAAGGAACAGTGCGAGCGATGCAACCACTAGAAAGTGGATATGAGATCATAAACTTAGGCGGCGGTCGTGAACCCACTTCTCTCCTCTATGTTATCAACAAAATTGAAGAGTATTTGGAAAAACGGGCATCTATCGATTACCGCCCTTTTAATAAAGTTGACTTAACTGATACTATGGCAGATGTAACCAAGGCCTACAGGCTGTTAGGGGGGTGGCGAGCAGAGGTGGGCATCGATAAAGGACTTAGAATGTGTGTCGATTGGTACCTACAAAATCGCGAGTTGGTGCGATCAATGTCCGTATGATGTCAGTATAATGAAAGCACAGCAGCTACAGTGGCAAAAAAAAGTTCTGGAAATTTTTCATAAAAATTTCTCTTCTCCAAATGATTACAAAAGACAACTTCAAACAAACAGAAAACAAGATAATACACTGGTAACTTCGATCGATTTGGAAATCTCCAAAATGTTCGAAGAGGATTGCAGCAATAATAGTAGCTTCAATGGCAAAAACTACTTCTTTTTAAGCGAAGAAAATTTTTCTGCTCTAAGTGCAAAGCAAATTAACTTTCCAGCACTCATTCTTGATCCTATCGATGGTACTCGAGAGCTTGCCGAAGGAATTCCTGAGTGCGCACTCTCTTGTGCGATTCTGAACACTCCTGAACTTGCGGACAAGAGTGCCTGGGCGTGGATCTTTAATCCATTCACGGGATTTAACCTCAGTTCAGAGGAGTTATTCTGCCCTCCAATAAAACATTTTGAGCACGATTTTTTGGGCCTAGTCTCCAGGAGTGAGTGGCAAAAAGGCCTCTTTGATCGATGTAAAATTAAAGAGAGGGCCACACTCTCTCCAAGAGGGAGTATCGCTTTTAAGTTAGGACTGCTCGCTGCGGGCAGCGCCGACTTTGTCCTCTCCTATCAACCTAAAAAACTTTGGGATATCGCGGCCGGAACTTTTCTCTGCACTCAAAGAGGCATCTCTTTTTATGAACAAGGAGTGCGTGTTCACTCTCTTGATCGCTTACACTATTCTCCACCGCTTGTATGGTGTCGCGAAGACCTGCTCTACCTATTCGATTAGTTCACCTTCTACTATGAAAAAAAGCTCTCCTCACTCACGAGAAGATGACTTGACTGGTTATCATTGAGCACACTCTTGGACGTGATTTGCAATTACTCTTCTATGTCAATCTGCCTGGCAAGAAAGGAGCAAGGATGACTCTTTTAAATTCTCTCATAACTAAAATTTTAACCATGGAAAAAATGATGAAATATTTCAAAAATGAAAAATATTTTTTTTATTTTTCCACAAAATATTTGTTTTTTATGAGTTTAAAATTAACTTGCATATTCAAACAAAATCCACTCTAATCCGCTCCTATTTGAAAGAGAAAACATCTTTGTTTTTATCTTTCCGTTTTTGCCTTTTATTTTTATTTAACAGGAGAAGTGAAAATGGTTTCCTTTACAAAAATTGAAAAAGCAACTCTTGATCCGCAAGTGCTAGAGTACACACCTATTGCTTGTATAGATTGTCATTTTGAGGGTGAGATCCCTATGGACTATTATTTGGTAGAACCGCCAAGTGATGGCAGCGATAAAGATTATCGAGAATTCATATCGGCATTGAATGATCAACTAGGGCACCGCTCTTTTGAAGATATCTTAGATTACCCTACTGGTGATCTCATTAGTGTTGCTCGCTGTCCCAAATGCGGATCGGAAGAGCTCTTTTACGATTACGATTAATTGGAAAATTTGCAGGTGCGAAACCACAAAACCACAAGTGCATGGCACTCGACTACTCGACTAGTGGGACTAGAAGAGGAAATCGGTGGAGAGGAATTTGGATTGGTGATTGCGGGTGATGGTGGAGAGGAGTTGTTTGTTGATAGGAGACTCTTTGGCGGCAACGAGGGTGCGAATGGAGAAGACACGAAGGGCGTCGCTGACGGAGAGTGTGCCTTCGGCCGAATCTTTGCGGCCAGTGAAAGGGAAGGCATCGGGGCCTCGTTGGCATTGGGAGTTGATGTTTACTCGAGAGACTTGGTTTACAAGATGATCGACGAGAGAAGCGATGGTTTGATCGTCTGTACCAAAGATACTTGCTTGTTGCCCATAGGGTGAGTTGATGATGTAGTCGATGGGCGTGGTGATATCTGTGAAGGACGCGATAGGAACTACTGGCCCAAATTGTTCTTCGTTATGGATACGCATCTCTTTGGTTACGGGATAGAGTATGGTGGGCATAAAGGTGGTGTTATCCTCTTTTGAAGTGCCTCCACCAGATTGTTTGTTGATGATGGCCGCACCTTTGGCAACCGCATCGTCGACGAGAGCACGAAGGTAATTGCATTTGTTCTCTTCGGGAAGTGGAGTGATTTTCACGCCCTCCTCCCAGGGTAGGCCTACTTTTAATTTGGAGACCTCGAGAGTAAAGCGAGCAAGGAATTCCTCTTTTATTTGTTCATGTACGAAAATCATCTTGATGGCCGTACATCGCTGACCATTGAAGGATAGTGAACCGAGGAGGGTCTCGGAGACGGCAAGGTCGAGGTCGGCATCGGCCAAGATAATGGCGGGATTTTTTGCCTCAAGCCCAAGGATAGAGCGCAAGCGATGAGGGTTGGGGTGTTGTTTTTTTAGGATGTCCGCGACTTTTCCTGAACCAATGAAGGCCAATACATCGATTGCACCAGAGGACATGAGGGGCGCGATGACTTCTGGGCCATCTCCATAGATTGTATTGATTACACCTGGAGGAAACGATTCTTGAAAAGCGCGAAGGAGTGGGGCCCAGAGGAGTACACCAAATTTTGCCGGTTTAAAGATGGCCACGTTCCCCATAATGAGAGCAGGGATGAGCGTGGTAAACGTCTCGTTTAAGGGATAGTTAAAGGGACCCATGCAGAGGACGATGCCAAGAGGTGAACGGCGAATTTGCCCTATGATCTTTTGTTCAATCACAAAACGAGAAGAGGTGCGATCAAGATCTTTGAGAGCGGTGATGGTGTCTTTGATGTAATCAATGGTGCGATCAAATTCGCGCTCGGAATCGGGAAGCGGTTTTCCAATCTCTAGCATGAGCAGTTGGATGACGAGTTCGCGCTCCTTTTGCATTTCACATACAAATTTTTCCACACAAGCAATGCGCTCGGAGGTGGACATGGTTGGCCACTCTCCACGACCACGGGCCCAAGCGCGCAAGGAGGAGTTAAGAATGGCGAGGGCCTCCGTCTGAGTGAGTTTAGGATGGTGGCCAAGATAGAGGCGATTGATAGGGGAGTAAACTTTTTCTGTGCTGCCTAAGTGAGTTGTCAATTTTCCGTCTAAGAGGTAGCTGTTTTGCTCTATTGGCCTTAGTGATTGCTGTGGTTGCTGTGAACTCATTGTTCATCCTTTTTTACTAGTGGTTGATAATTTATTTTATCACTGCTTGAGATGGGAGGTGGATCAATCTTTGCTGCAATCGTAATGGCCGATGTTGACAATACTAGATAGATTTAATCTATTAACAAGGATCAACTGCACTTCCTGTTTTGAACGGCCATCCAACAAGGCATTTATATTGCCTGTATCCGACGAGAGTGGTACACAAACTTTCAAATGGAAAAAAAAATCACCGCGCACAAAGCAGAGCTATTGGCCATTATCCTGGAAGATTCCCATTTGGCCTTAGAGTGGTCAAGTGAAAGCACTGATGGTGATGGTAATGGCGATGCTATGGCCTTAGATCAAAGCAGCTTGAAACTACAAGAAGAGGCCATGAAAAAATTTACGGAGGGCACTTATAGTACCTCCCTTCTCTATCTTGGTTTCTCTTCTAAGCAAATTCCACTTCTCCCATCACTAGATTTTTTTAGAAAATTTGCGCTGCTATTTGTGGAAAAATTTCGCCTCACTCCTGGCCTAGATTCTGCTAGAGGAAAAGCATTATTGATTCCTCCTCCAGGTCAGCAAGAATTAGCAACTCTAGCGGCGGGTGCTCCTTTCATTGCAGGGGCACAATATCTCGATTTGCCCAAACTTTGGGGGGAACTGAACAACGAGCTAAATAGGCAGTTAAAAGAGTTTAAGGGCCGCATCGATGAGTATCTGCAAGAGCAAAATCCAGAAATTCACTTAGTGGGAAAAGTATTTTTTCATCTCGTAGAAAATAAAGATAGAGATAATGAGCAGTATCCCTTTGCCTTTTTGGCCACCTATTCTCAAGCAGTTAATAGCAAAGGAGAGGCCTCCCATCTGCCTCTTAAACACGCTCTAGAAGAGCATGGTAATGATAGTAAAAAGCTTCTGGATCTACTCATCACCGTTTATCGTGCTGGCGAAAGCAGCACCCTCATTAAAGAGATGCTTGAAACAGGAGAGATCTTCCATCCCATATCATTTACTGCGGCCGATGCTTTCCAGTTTTTGCAAGAGATTACCATCTATGAGCAGGCCGGTATTTTATGCCGAATACCTAATTGGTGGAAAAATCAAGCTGCTAGCACAGCTAGGGTGGGAATCAACATCGGCCCTAAAAATCAAAGCATTCTTGGTTTAGATAGCATCCTAAAATTCAAACCAGAAATTCTACTTGCAGGTGAAAGTATCTCTGAAAGCGAGGCCAAGAAAATTTGTGCTTCAGCAGAAGGGCTGGCCTTGATCAAAGGCAAGTGGATTGCTGTCGATCATCATAAATTGCAGCAGGTATTAGAACTCTATAAAAATGCAAAAAAATTATCTCTTGAGGGTGGCCTAAGTTTTCAACAGGTATTGAAATTAGAGCTGGGACAAAATAATGACCTTAGTGGTGGTAATAAAATCGACAGTAATGGTAACAGTAATGGTAAGGGAGGAGAGTTTGAAATCTCTCGCGATGATTGGCTTAGTGGTTTATTGGAGAAGCTAAGAAATCCTGCTTTAATAAAATCCCCCACAACACCTAGTAAAGATTTTTGTGCCAAACTTCGCCCTTATCAACAGAGTGGCCTTAATTGGTTATATCTCCTGCATACTCTAAAACTCGGGGCCTGTTTGGCCGATGACATGGGGCTTGGAAAAACCATTCAAGTCTTGGCCTTTTTGGATCTACTTAAAACGAGCAAAAATATTTCTGCCTCACTATTGGTACTTCCTACTTCACTGATTGCTAACTGGGAGAGTGAGATCAAGCGTTTTGCACCAAAGTTAAATTATTTTGTTATTCATCAGGGACTAAACTCCACAAGCAAAGATATCTTAGATGATAAAGATCTGACCAGGAAGTATCATCTAGTTATCTCAACCTACGGACTTATTCATCGTTATGATGGCTTCAAAAATCATCTTTGGAGTTATATTTTGCTTGATGAGGCCCAAGCAATCAAAAACCCCAATACTAAACAAACCAAGGCGGTCAAATCGTTAAGATCATTTAATAGGATCGTATTAACAGGAACACCCATCGAAAATCGCTTGTCTGATCTTTGGTCTATTTACGACTTTATTAACCCAGGCTTACTGGGCACCAATAAAGAGTTTTCTGAGTATGTTAAGAAGATGAGCAGCACTAGCACTAGTCATAGCAATGGTTCTGATACTGGAACTGAGACTGAGACTGAGACTGGAACTGGTAACTGGACTCGACTGCGCAAAGTAATCACCCCCTATCTACTGCGAAGGCTTAAAACGGACAAGGCGATTATTTCCGATTTGCCAGATAAAATTGAGATGAAGAGTTATGCTGAATTAAGCAAAAAACAGATTCTCCTCTATCAAGAATATTTACAACGATTACAAAAAGCACTTGCAGACAGCGAAGGCATTAAGAGAAAAGGTTTAGTGTTGGCCTCTTTGCTTAAATTAAAACAAATTTGTAATCACCCTGACCAATATCTTGGTAATAATGATTATCAAAGTGATGATAGTGGGAAATTCCAACGACTTGCCGAAATCTGTGAGACCATCTCTGCTCGAAGAGAAAGGGTTTTAGTTTTCACTCAGTTCCAAGAGATAACACCGGCATTAAACCACCATTTACAAAACATCTTCAAGAGAAAGGGACTCGTTTTACACGGAGCTATTCCACCCGCTAAACGAAAACCACTCATCGAAAAATTTCAGTCCGGTGGCCATGAATATGTTCCCTATTTTATTCTATCACTTAAGGCGGGAGGAGTAGGGCTTAACTTGACAGCGGCCAATCATGTTATCCATTTTGACCGCTGGTGGAACCCCGCAGTGGAAAATCAAGCAACTGATCGAGCTTACCGGATAGGGCAAAATAAAAAAGTAGTGGTTCATAAATTTATTTGCAAAGGAACACTAGAAGAGAGAATAGATAAGATGATTGAAGAGAAGATAAAATTATCGAAAGAGATCATCCATAGCAATAATGAGAACTGGATTACTGAAATGAATAATGAAGAGATCATGGGACTTTTTAAGTTAAGCTTATGACCCTAGAGAAAGATGTACCCGATTATAGTGTCTTCTCTTTTAATTTTTAATTTTTAACTTTAAACTTAACAACAAAGGATTTACTTATGTCATGGTATCGTCGTCGTCGCCGTTCTTCTCGCTATTCCAGTTATTCTAGTTATTTTCCACCCTACGTATCTGTAGCAGAAAAACAACGATTGGCCGCAAAAACTTTAGAGAAGTTAAAAAAAGAAAATCCCCATCTATCCCCAGTGATCATACAGGGAAGAACTTACGCTACCACTTGGTGGGGCAAGGCCTGGAACAATAATCTGACCAGATATGCAGATTTTTCTAATCGCATTGGAAGAGGAAGATCGTATGTGGCCAATGGAGCAGTTTTAGACCTGCAACTAAAGGAAGGGGAAATACACTCCATTGTACAAGGAAGTAGTTCAAACCCTTATAGGATAGTTATTAAAATTGCTGCGCTCAATGACTCCCTTTGGAAAAGTATTAAGAAAAGTTGTTCCAACAAATTAAACTCCCTATCTGAATTGTTAACTGGCAAGCTTCCTAAAGATATTGGAGAGATTTTTACCGCTGTTGGTAGCGGACTCTTTCCAGAGGCCAAATCCATGAAATTTGATTGTAGCTGCCCAGATGGAGCTCACATGTGCAAGCATGTGGCCGCTACCCTCTATGGGGTCGGTTCTCGTTTAGACCAAGACCCTTCGCTGCTCTTTAAATTAAGAAAAGTAAATATGAAAGAGCTCATTCACGAGACTCTAGTAGGCGTAAAAGATCAGCTCCAGCAAAAAGCGAAGGATACTGAGAGCAGTAAGAAAAAATCGCGAATTATTAGTGACACCAATGTTGGAGAGTTGTTTGGCATTGATGTGGCAAATACCAATAGTGCTGTCCGTAAGGTTAAAAAGAAGAGCAAAACTGCGATTAAAAGCAAGGGTAAAGTTAGTAAAGTCATTAAGGTCAGTAAGGTTAGTAAGGTTCGTAAAATTAGTAAAGTTAGGAAAAAAAACATAAGCATCACAGCACAAAAGGCCGTTGTTGCTCAAAAAAAATTAACAAGTAAGCGCAAGAGTAAAACCAAAGCGGTTCCAAAGAGAAAAGTCTAGACAGTTAGTTGCAAAGAAGAGTGCAAATAGGCAAGGCATCGATAGATCTGTCATCGATGCCGATGAGAAGGGTATGACATTGTTGGTGTCCCTTTATTGATCTCTTTGTTACTCAAGTCCTCGAGACCATTTATCTCTAAATGAAGAAAAAAACATTTGGAGATAGTAAACTTGAGGGGTATAATTATCTCTAAATGTCTTTTTAATCATTTGGAGATAACTATGCTAAAAAGGCCGCAAGAGCAGCAAATGAGAAGCACTCCCTTTCTGGGCAGAGAGGAGGAGTTGCAGCAACTATCAGCGCTATGGAGTTTACGTTCGACTCGTGGCGCAGCACTGGTGGCCTGTACAGGAAGACGGCGCATTGGAAAAAGCGCCTTAATTAAACATTTTACTTCCATTTCCAATGCCGACTTTATTCTCTTTCAAGGGCTCTCGCCAAGGAAGGGACAAACGAATCAAGATCAAATCAACAACGTAATGGCCGATTTTCGAAAACAGTTTAAAACTCCCAAAATCAGCGTTGATGATTGGAGTGATGTGTTTGAGTTGATTAGTGAAAAAATTCCTCAAGGCAAAAAAAGCGTCATGCTTTTGGATGAAATTTCTTGGATGGCCGCTCACGATCCAGATTTTCCGGGAAAATTCAAGTCCGCTTGGGACGCGCACTTAAAAGATCACAGTCATTTAATTGTTGTCATCTGTGGTTCCGTCTCCTCATGGATTGAAGAAAACATCTTAAACAATACCGGTTTTGTCGGCCGTTTTCATCTTCACCTTAACGTAGAGGAGATGCCTCTCCACCAGGCCAAAATTTTTTGGGGAAAGCACGAAGAGAGAATTAGTGCTGAAGAAAAGTTACGCTACATCTGTGCCAGTGGTTGCGTGCCTCGTTACCTGGAAGAGGTTGACCCCACTCTCCCCACAGAAAAAAACCTGCAACGTCTGGCCTTCTCTCCTGGTGGAATTCTCTTTAGTGATTTTGAGGCCATCTTTCACGACATCTTCTCCAGGCGATCCGCAAAGTATAAAGAGATTATTCAAACACTCATTAATGGCCCTCAATCGTTCCAAAACATCTGCAAAGAAATCAAAGTTACTCGCAATGGTGTTATTTCAAAATATCTGGAAGATCTTGTGCGCGCTGGGTTTTTAAGACGAGATTCGAATTATGACTTGCAAGGAAAGCAATCCAAGCTGGCCCAATATAGGATTAAAGATAACTATTTGCGTTTTTATTTAAAATACATCCTCCCTCACAAAGACAAAATTGAAAAACGAATGTTTAAAACATTTTCTTTTGATCAGCTTGCAAATTGGCCGGCCATTGCCGGGTTACTTTTTGAAAGCACTGTTCTCAACAATATCGACAAGGTTTATCGAAAATTGAAACTGGAGAACGCTGATATTTTGTGTGCTGGCCCCCATTTTCAGAGAAATACCTCCAGAAGCAAAGGGGCATGCCAAATTGATATTCTGATTCAAACACGCTTTCGCCATCTTTACGTTTGTGAAATTAAGTTTAAAAAGAAAATTGACAAATCAATCATCGCAGCGATGAAAAAAAAACTGGCAGTTTTCACAACCCCCAAACACTACTCAATCTCACCTGTACTTATTTGCGGAGGCGAGATCGATGAAGAGGTGATCGCAGAACAATATTTTGCTGCTATTATTACGGCCAATGATTTGATGTCTCAATGATCCACCATCATGGCCATAAGGCCTTTCTATTCCCTATAAAAGCCACTGTGAACATTGTAAAAAGAAAAGTCTAAGCGATTAATTGCAAAGAAGGGCCCGGACAGGCAAGGCCTCAATGGTATTGATACGCAAAGGGAGACAGATCAGGTTGAAGGTAGCAGAAGCGCAAGAATCTGGGATGGGGATGGTACTTAGATCAATGCCTTCTAAGATTATAATGTTGTTCGAGAGGAGGGTGCGGTGAACGGGAGCTCCTCGGGTGGAGGCGCCTTTGGCCTCGATGGAGATGTAGTCGATGCCGATGAGATGGATATGAGGGAAGGAGGAGACTAAGTATTTTGCGGCGTCTTCGGAAAGGGAGGTGTAGTTGGTGGTGAATGGGCGGTGGAGTAGTTGTTCTCGTGAGTTGGAGGTTTTGAAGAGAATTTTTTTGTGTTGTTTTAGGAGATCGCTATGATGAATAAGCGCGCTTGGTGCGATTTTATTGTTGGGACAATCTGCTTCAGAAATTTCAAGAAGCAGGCAAGGCCCGATTAATTTTTCAAGCGGGATATCGCCGACAGTGTTGCCATTTGGGCAAAAGTGCAAGGGGGCATCGAGGTGCGTGCCTAGGTGTGCTCCAAGGGAGAGAGAGGAGACGTGAACGTTGTGTTCTTGGTGATTTTTCATCGTTTGGATTTTTAAGTGATCTTCACCAGGCCAGATGGGGTAGGAGTCGGGAGGGGCATCTAAGGGTATTGAGATGTCGTACAGAATGCTGTTGCTGTTGCTATTGCCATGGCCTATCATTTTTTTGATCGGATGTAGTGGATCGTATCGCGGAGGATATCGTTTAAGTTGCGTTTGGGTGAAAAGCCTATGAGGCGTTTGGCCTTGCTAATATCGGGAACGCGTTTTTTCATATCTTCAAAGCCCTTGCCGTAGGCCTCTTCAAAAGAGATGTGGCGGATGCGTGATTTGGATTCGGTAAGGTGGATCACACGTTCAGCGAGCTGATTAATGGTGATCTCTTCGGGTTGGCCAAGGTTAATGGTTTCACCGAGCGATTTAGGAACATCCATCAAGGAGTCCAAGGCCTCTACAATATCGTGAACATGGCCAAAGCAGCGCGATTGATCACCATCCCCATAGACAATGATATCTTCTCCTGCAAGCGCTGATTTGATAAAGCGTGGGATCACCATTCCATAATGGCCAACTTGTCGTGGCCCTACAGTATTAAAGAAGCGAACAACAGTCACTGGCAGGCGGCGCTCATTCCAGTAGGCATGAGCAAGATATTCATCAATGGCCTTGGAGCAAGCGTAGCTCCAACGAGCAATATTAGTTGGGCCAAGAACGAGATCATCATCTTCGGAAAAAGGGATTTTACTGCTCTTGCCATAAACCTCTGATGTCGAGGCAATGATGGTGCGTTTGTTTTTTTGGGCAGCATATTTGAAGATAAGTTCTGTGCCATAGATATTGGTCTCAATGGTATGAACAGGGCGTTCTACGATCAGCTTCACTCCTACGGCCGCTGCCAAGTGATAGATGACATCACATTTATCAATCAGTTCATGAGTAAGCGAGTGATTGGTGATAGTATCAATGGTGTAATGAAAATTGGGCCGCCCTTTTAGATGCTCAATATTTTCAATAGTCCCTGTCGAGAGATCATCAATGACATAAACTTCATGATTTTTTTCAACCAATCGATCGCAGAGGTGGCTACCGATGAATCCTGCGCCACCAGTGATTAAAACTTTCATGTTTCTTCCCTTCCCATATCTTGTTCTTGATCTTGTATTAATCCTAGGATCAAAGATAACCTTAATTTCTTTTTTTTCCAATAGATTTCCTCGATAACACATCTTGACTAACAAAAGGTTTATGAGATGATGGTATAAATTTTTCTGAGAGGTTGTTGTTATGAAAATTTTAGTTACAGGTGGTGCCGGTTTTTTAGGTTCACACGTCTGTGATTACTACCGAAAAAAGAACTGGGAAGTGGTTGCTTACGATAATCTCACTAAATATGAACTAAATCGCACAGGATATAATGCTGACTCTGCCCGCAACTACAACATTGGATTCCTAAAAAATGCAGGTGTCACGTTACTAAAAGCAGATATCAGGGACTCTCAAGCACTTCTAAATGCAACCAAAGGGTGCGATTATATCGTTCATACTGCGGCCCAACCTGCAATGACAATCGGTCTTGAAAATCCTGATCTTGATTTTTCTACCAATGTTATTGGCACTTATAATGTATTATCAACTGCACGGGCCTTAAATATCCCTGTTGCCAACTGCTGTACCATCCATGTCTATGGAAATGGTATTAATGACCACTTAACCGAAGAAGAAACACGTTATGCACTCTCTCCTTCCGCCATTGACGAAAACTACCCAATATTAAGTGGCAAGATAACTCCTCTTCACGCTTCCAAAATTTGCGGTGAACACTACACAAGGATGTTTATTGATAGCTATGGATTAAAGGCAGCAAGTTTTCGCCTAACAGGACTTTATGGAGAAAGGCAGTTTGGCGGAGAAGATCATGGATGGGTAGCAAACTTCACCATTAGAACAATTATGGGACGTCCCATTACTTTGTTTAATACAGGAAAGCAAGTTCGAGATATTTTGCATGCCCAAGATTTGTGTGCATGCTTTCACGCCTTTTTCACACAGCAAGTTCCTGGCATTTATACAGTTGGAGGTGGTGAAGAGCATGCAATTTCTTTATTGGAAACTATTGAGTATTTGAATAAGCTTAATGGTGGACAATCCTCTCCTATTGTTGCTGGAGGAGAGCGCTTTGGCGATTTAAACTATTTTGTCTCTAACATTAGAAAAGTTCAGGAGAATTTACAATGGAAGCCTTGTATTCATCCCCAAAAAGGCATCGCTTATCTTTATAACTGGGTAAAAGAGAATCAAAACCTCTTTTGCTGTTAAATAACATTGCAAAGTCACTATGAAAGCAGTCATCTTAGCAGGAGGTCGCGGTAGGCGCCTCAATCAATACTCTGAAGACCGCAATAAATGCATGCTATTATTTGGAGGCATTCCACTCATTGAACATAGTCTGAGACACATTGAGGCACTACCTATCCCAGAAATTATAATTGTCGTTGGCTATCGTGCTGAAGATATTATTAATCACTATGGAATTAACTACAATGGAAAGAAAATCAGGTATGTGATTCAAAGAGAACAGCGTGGGTTGGTTCATGCTTTGGAGTGCTGCCAAGAGTCTCTTGAAGATCACGATTTTATGCTTTTTCTTGGAGATGAGATCATGATCGATCCATACCACAGAGAAATGCTGAGCAATTTTTATGATGAAAGCGCAATTGCACTTTGTGGTGTTGTTCGTGTTGAGGATCGATTACAAATTTCAAAAACCTATTCTGTTGTGGTTAATCATGGCCTGCAAATCTTTAGGTTAATTGAAAAACCAAAACACCCAGCAAACGATCTTATGGGCACAGGGAACTGCATTTTTAAAAATAAGATCTTTTCTTATATTGCGCAAACACCCATTAATCAAGTGCGGTTAGAAAAGGAGCTTCCAGATCTTATCCAATGTGCAATTGATGATGGCCAATTGGTCAAAGCTTTCCCTGTTTGCAAGCAGTACGTTAATATAAATAGTGAAGATGATATCAGTATTATTCAATCTAGATTTGGAAAAAACATTGATTATGGCGTGGCACTGTAACTCAGGTAGTCGTCTTGATTTTCTTTAATGATTTTAAATCCTTTTGATTCAAGTTCTTTTAGCATGACAGAATTACCTTGCCCGGCCCCGCTTAAAACAAAAATTTCTTTGATCTTCTTTTTATCAAGAACTGACAACAATCGTTTGGACTCGTTGATGACCTCAATACCTTGAATGGAATCATTCCAATATTGATGAAGAGCAACTCCCTTTCGCGGAACTTTGTCGCAATAGAGTGCCACTGGACGATAGTTGTACTGTGATTTCATCTTGATCTTCCGTAATGATAAATCCAATTCATCTTTATCGTTTCCCCAAATTACCACAGGCACAAAATCTTTTCTGTGTTGAAAGATATACTCATTCATTACCCTAAGAGCAATGCGAACACCTCCCAAAGACATGAGTGAAAACACAAAGTCTAAAATAATTACTGCTCTTGAAAAATTTGAAAACCGATATGTTAAGCCAACATAAGCAACGATAAATAAAAAACTAATCAGCGAGGATTTCGTCAAAATAATAACATCTGCAATCCCCATGTATTTCCAATCCCCTCTGTACATTCCTTGCCAAAAGAGAACTGCAATTTTTATTGCAATAAACGCAATCACCGTATCCGTGAATTGCTCGACGTAGTACATGCTAAAGTGGCTTTCAAAGCGAAGGTTATAAGCAGCAAACAAGCTAATAAACAAAAGAATAATATCTACAACCACTTCTGCAAAACGCCTTTTATAGTCAACAAGAAAACTCATACGGAGAGTTCCTTCCACAACTTTGTGCTTCCACCACCTGAAACCGCTTGCTTTGTGCATAATAGCTTTCGACATATTCGGAATAGAAGTGCCCATGATACGAGGAAAAGATGCTGGAACATTGTAAACATTGGTTTGAGCTAAAAAAGAGCCAATCAAAGCAAAACTTATTGCGACAAGTGGAAATAACCCTAGCGCCAAATAAGCATTAAAAGCATTCAGAACAATAATTGTTGTAAGGCCTGTGGCAAGTCCCAAGAAAATTAAAATATTGACAGCTCGGCGCTCACTCAGGCCCATTGCGACTAATCGGTGAGAGAGATGATCTTTTCCTCCATCGGTAATCTTCTTTCCATGAAACTTTCGCATAATTGACACAAATGTCGTATCAAAAATAGGGATCGCAAGAATAAGAACAGGAACTAGAATAGTAAGAAATAAATTAGAAGCATCTCTCCATGTTCCCATAATTGCTAAACCTGCAAGCATAAAACCAATAAATTGACTTCCGCAATCACCCATGAAAATTTTTGCAGGATTTTTATTGAAGATCCAAAACCCTAATATTGAGCTTGCAAGAATGAATGAAACAAAAAGAACAGCATAATTTCCTATAATCCATGAGTGTACTGCGATTGTAATAGAAGCAGCAATTGCAATACCAGAGGAAAGTCCATCCATATTATCAAGAAGATTAAATGCATTACT
Source organism: Oligoflexia bacterium (assembly GCA_015231955.1). Taxonomy (GTDB): domain Bacteria; phylum Bdellovibrionota; class Bacteriovoracia; order Bacteriovoracales; family Bacteriovoracaceae; genus JADGAN01. The sequence goes on from JADGAN010000005.1 coordinate 128,903, forward strand.
AATTCCAAAAAACCAAAGAATGGTAATGAATAGTGAAAAAACAGGAGAAGAAAAAAAGGTCATCACTAGTCCAAAATAAGTAGCTGCTCCGACAGCAAGCAATTGTCCTAGTAACTTATAGTGGGGTCGCAAGCGAAAAATATCATCAACAAAACCAAAAATAAAAATCACGCCCGAACCTATCAAAAGACCCAAAAAAGGAGATACACCTCTTTTCATTAAAAGAGGATAAGGTAAAAGAGAATAAGAAAAGTGAGGCCGTATCTGTGGTAAAAATATGAAGAGTGCTAGGCAAAATAAAATTGTGGTCAACACAAAACCTATTCCCCCATAAAGGGCCGTTGGCTTTTTATGCCATCGTGACTCTCTAGGGTAGGATAGAAATTTATAGTGGTGGCAAATTTTAATAATAATCAAAGTTAAAAATGCAGTCGATGCAAAAGCAGCAATTGAAATAACTAAAAGGAGCAAAAAAAAGGATGAATTCACATTTAAGAATAGTTGCTGTAACCATTGAAATAATAAAAGAAGCATCTTTCCACCTTAAAAACAACAAATTTTATGAATTTTAATTTTGCTCTTAAAATTTAACAAAAATCCTGACCTTCGCAAAGCAATTTGACAATACTTGCTTTGTACTTAATAATTTTCCTAATATTGGATAGAACTCTATTTTTCAACAGCTAGGTTATTATTAATGGCAGTAAAGCATGACACTCTTATTATTGTTCCTGCATATAACGAGGAAGAGTCTATTTATCTACTTGTAAATCAATTAAAGCAATATGCCGATGTTTGCGTTGTTAATGATTGCAGCACTGACCAAACTGGAAATATCTTAAAAACAATACAAAATATCCATGTAATCACACACAATAACAACACACACATTGCAGGAACTATTCTAGATGGCATGGAATATGCCCTATCAAAAAATTACATGATGGCCATTACTATCGATGCAGGATTTAGCCATAATCCCGAAGAATTAACTCGGTTTTTTGGCGCTCCTTCTGAAATCGATCTAGTCATAGGGCATAGAACCGAGAAAAAAGGAACTCCAATCTACCGTCGATGCTTGTCGTTTGCTGGAAATTTCCTTTATAACATTGGGTTCGATTTTCCTAAGAGCATTCTTCCCCGTAAATACTACAATGATTTGACCTCTGGATACCGTAGATACTCACGCCGCTCTATGGAGTTACTGATTAAACGCAGGCATGAAGGTCGAATGATTAGCAAGACTTTTGATTTTTTAATTGAAAGTACAATGCATATTTACAGAGAAAAATATCTTATATCCGAAGTGCCTATTTCCTACCTTTTCACAAACAGCTCTCTCCGCAAAAAAATAGTTTTTGATTGCTTATTTTTTTACGGTAAAATGGTTTCAAGATTGCATTAATTATTTTTTTGTCAGGTATTCTTGTTCTCTTTTGTAAATATAATATTCACTATTTGTTTATTGGTTTTTTTAATAACTCATTATAAGATGCTACTATTTTGTACAGTATTTAGTTAACCATTTTTGGGGGGTAGGGTTATATGCATTCTTCTCATGTCCACTCGAGTGGATACACATCTGCATCGAAGGTTGATTTATCGATTCTTCAAAGAATAAAAGATAGAAACTTAAAAATTGGGGTTGTTGGCCTTGGTTATGTTGGCCTTCCTCTGGCCGTTGAGTTTGCGAAGGCCGGCTTTCAAGTTGTTGGAGTAGATATTGCTGCTGATAAAGTTGAACGACTGAAAAAAGGCGAATCATACATTCTCGATGTAAAGAGTGAAGATATTCGAGAATTCGTTGTCAACAAGGGAACACTGCAAGTCTCTACCAGCTATGAAGCATTCAGAAATGTTGATTCTATAAGCATCACAGTGCCAACGCCTCTTCGCAAAACAAAGGATCCTGATGTCTCTTATATTGTTTCCGCAATGGATAGTTTAATTCCTGTTTTATTAGATAGAAAAAACTATGCGATCATTCTTGAAAGTACCACCTATCCAGGCACTACAAAAGAGTTGGTTTATGATCGATTAAAATCAACTTACAAAAATCTTGTGGCCGGAGAAAATTTATTTATTGCTTTTTCTCCAGAACGAGTTGATCCAGGAAACCCAAAGTATCATACAAAAAACACACCCAAAGTAATTGGTGGTATTACCTCTAAATGTACTGAGGTTGTAGCATCATTGTATAAGACTGTAATTGATACAGTAGTAAGTGTTGGTTCAACAGAAGAAGCTGAAATGGTTAAACTTCTAGAGAATACCTTCCGGGCAGTGAATATTGCCCTTGTTAATGAACTTCTTCTTATGTGTGATCGCATGAACATTGATGTATGGAAGGTAATTGATGCCGCTAAAACCAAGCCCTTTGGGTTTATGTCCTTTTATCCAGGCCCAGGAATTGGGGGGCATTGTATTCCGCTTGATCCACTATACCTTTCTTGGAAAGCAAAAAGCTTCGATTTTTATAATCGCTTTATCGAGTTAGCATCTGATATCAATGGAAACATGCCTCGCTTTACTGTAAGCAAACTCCATCGCGTTTTTAATGAGCATGGAAAAACCTTGAAAGATTCAAGACTTCTCCTCTTGGGCATGAGCTACAAAAAAGACATTGATGATGTTCGCGAGTCTCCTGGACTTGAAATTTATCGCATTCTAAAAGAAGAGTATAAAGCAAAGGTATTTTATCACGATCCACATGTTCCTTCCTTTGCATTAGAGCATGAGATCAATGAAAACGGAGAACACCCTCTTGCAATTTCGTGTGAGCTTAGTCCTGAAATTTTAAAAACTTTTGATTGTGCTGTTGTGCTAGTGGATCACTCCGCTTTCGACTATAAGATGATTGAAGCAAATTCTCAAATCCTACTTGACACCAGAAATGCATTGAAAGACTATCGCAGTTCTAAGGTTTGGTCGCTATAATCTTATTTTCCTTAGCGCTCTCTTTCCTCCACATAATTGCAGCAAAATAAGTCGCTAAAATATAAGTCATAAAAATATGCCTGGGATAATAATTTTCAATATTATACAGGAGATGAACCCCTGCAAAAGATCCCACTACGATCCAACAACAGCAAACCAATTTATAATTTTTCAGATAAATTTGTCGCAACGAAGAGAGAACAAAAGAGGTAAAAATCAGGTTAAATAACAATAGTGCAAATTGGTTGAGGGGAGGAAGATCTGGCGCGGTCTTCAAAGCAAAAAGATGTTGTATTTGAAATAGCAGCTGCTCCTGCACCCTCTCATCAGAAAACACTCTCAACACATCAAAAACTGTCAAACGTTGCGCATATTTATCAAGAGTCAGGCTTTTCGATAAAAAAATGAAAGTATCTCCCCAATAAATATTATGCAAAAGCGGAAAAAAGAAAAATAATCCAACAGTCAACAAACTTAAATAAAAAAAATAACCTTTCCACTGTTTTTTATAGCAATTAAATAACAAGATCGTGACTATCCCATATAGCAAAATCATCCCTGGCCATTGATTAGGTCGCACAAAAGCAGATAAAGCAATGAAAAAAGCAAACCAAGAAAGAACATAGGGAGATGGATCTTGAACAAAAACAACTTTAAAATTTTTGCTGAAGATGCTCTTGGAGAAGACAACCATAATCGCAATTAAAGCCATCCCCCACGTCAGATATTCCCCTAGATTTACTCGTGCTAGATCCAGACCATAACGTCCAATGAGTAGAAGCATAATCGTGATAGTTAATCGAGACAAGAAAGACAGCGATACTCGCTTCTCTAGCCATACAGAAAAAATCCAGAATGTGCTCACAATGAAAAAAAAGCGTAAAAACATAAAAAAGATGTTTTTTTCGCCAAAAAGCATCAAGGCAACAACCATCACATAACGATATCCTGGCTGGTAGTAAAAAACATCTTCACCAGCACGCAAAGTAACATTCTTAATTACATCGCGTGCAAAGGTATTGTAGAGATACGGATCATCATACAGGGCCGTAAAGTGAATTTTGTCAAAAGTATCAAAATGATAAACAAAATTAGCTAATGTGCACAAGAAGAGGATCAAGATCCAGTCCATATAATTTAAAGAGCGATACCTTCTGGAGAAGAATAGGGCCCCAACGTAAACAAGCAGCAAAAGTAAAGAGAAATTAATTTTAATTGATGCAAACAAAACAATAGGAATTAATATCAGCAGTCCAAAAAAATAAATCCTAAAGGAAATAACTCTTGTCAACTGAAGTACTAATAACGCCACATAAAGAGAAAGAATGATCCCAAAGGCATTCCCTGGAATATTTTTAAAGAATAAATCCCCTGCCTTATTAGATGAATGTAGTGTTATATCTGATAACACTTTGAAATAGTTTCCCTCAGAAGCTACAAATGATACTTTTAATACATGAGTTCTTTGGGGTGCTAATTCCAATTTCAAAGGAACTTTTGCCTCTTTTAAAGAATCCGAACTAAATTGATAGGAATGGCCATCTAATACAAGATCTATCTGTCCACGATATTGAAATAATAGCTCCTTATTTGCCTTATCTTTATCTGCTTCTGTTAAGAACTCTGCCGTAATAGTGACCTTGCGATCACGAATAGCAAAGTATTCCCCATCATTCAAATACCAATGCTCTAAACTGCCATGACCTTCCCACAGAACTTTTTCATTAAGCATGGTTACCTTTTGGATAAAAAAAGGATTTTCCACACTTTTATAGCAAGATAGTTCCTCCCCTTGAGTATGATAACAATACTGGGCCATAGGAGGTGGTGCAAGGTAATTGCTAAAAAACAAAAGTACTTTTAATGAAACAAGCAAAACTAATGGCCATAGACTATTAAAAATAGTAATCAAGCGGGAAGGAATACGGATATTGACATTACAGTCCTGAATAACTTGATAGTACCTTAAAATATAATAGATCAAACTCAAGAGCAAAATAATAAAAATTACATATCCTTGACCTGTATTGACCGGAATTCCACTAAAAGGAACTCCAACTCTTCCAGGTAGAAAGAATGCAATACAAACGAGAACAAAACTTCTCCAATCTAGCAGTGATCTATTGCAAGTCTTATCCATAAGAATTAACCATTTTCTCTTTTTTTCTTCGGAGCACACCTTTTACTCGTGCCTCAAATACAGTTGCAGCGTTGTCATCAGAGAGCAAGTTTCGAATAGTTCTAATAATACGCTTAGGATAAAAGAGATAACTGATTGAATAGGCCATTAAAGTAAAAAGCAAGCGATAAAAGGCAAGTTCCCAAGGAAACATCTTCTCATTAAAGGTCAATGGCTTAAAATTAGTTAGGTCGCTATTAAGGCCACTTAAAGAAAAAAAGTAATTATCACCAAGTGTAATTTTTTGTTCAGCTAACAGCTGCCTAAACAATTCTGAACCAGGATAAGGCATATAAATATAGGGTTGAATGTCCTCAACTCCCTTCATCACATATTTCAAAGCATAGACCAGAGTCTTGTAAGTGTCGCGTCTTCTTTCTCTAGGAAATCCTATAATAATATTCACTCTAACAATCAATCCAATCTTCAAGGCGGTCTTAATTGATCGATCCATTTTTTTTAGATCAATTTTTTTTCTTAACATTTCTAGCATTCGCTCAGAAGCACTCTCAGGAGCGTAACAGATATAATTGGTTCCAACTTCCTTCAGCAAAGTCAAGACCTCTTCATCTAGTGCTTCACTGCGAGTCCCTGATGAAAATGCCCATTTTACATTTATTTTTTCCTTTTTTAATCGATGAAGAAATTCAAGGATCCAAGCTTTTTTTGTGATTGCGGTTAAATCATACAGTTGTATTCCTGTTACATCAAAATGCTGAATGTAATCTTTCAGCTCTTTCATCACCTCATCAATGCTTCTTAGTACATACCGATTTGTCCACATTTGATCCGAAGAGCAAAAAGCACATCGATAAGGACAGCCTCGTGAGACCATCATGGGCATGTCCCGTTTTGTTTGTGGGCCAAAAGATTTTCCGTGCTTCCAATATTTTTCTAAGTTTTCCACTTGCCAGAAAGGCGCCGGGATCACGTCTGCATTTTTGATCCTCACCAATTCATTAACAACAATGATTCCATCCTTATTGCGAAAAGCGGCGCCTTTAATGGCCGCAAAACCATCTCCGTGACAAAAGGCTTCACATACCTCAAAAAAAGTATGCTCCCCTTCTCCTCTTACAATCACATCTAATGCCGGACAATCTTGCAAGCAGTAATCTGTAAGCGCTGTCACATGTTCTCCCCCTGCTACCAAAAGGGCATTGGGAAAATTTTTTCTTACTTCTGTAATTAAATCTCTAACAGCAGGCCACTCTCCAGAGAACATTGCATTAATACCAATAATCGATGTTCCTCTCGGTATTTTTTGAATGATCTCTTCAAACCTTAGTCCCTGAACATAAAATCCAGGATACTTTTCCAATTTCCAAATGCGATTTAAAGCTAATGCCATACCATCAATAAGAATCGGATCATACCCATGCTTCCTCAAATAACCGCGAAGATAGGCAAGACCAATGGATGGGGTGGCCTCATTCCCAACGGCCCGAGCAGGAAAAACCACCGGTGGTCGAATCAATGCAACCTTGGGTTTATCTTCTAAGTGAACTTCTACTAATTTTGTTGTGGCGGAGTTGACACTTATAAGTTCAATCAAATAGTTATTATCCATAGGGACAGAAACTCTCCAAATTTTTATATCAAAATCATACGCTTATCATTGTGATACTCTTAGCACTGGCCATTCGTCAATTTGCTTCAATGTCTCCTCTAATAAAATAATACACTAAAGCAGCATACTCAAAAGCGATCGCCTGCAATTGAGAAATTGTAATGCCGCCATTTGGAGGTCTTTGATAGAAGCTCGAGTTTTGCAAAGGGTGATAGATTACTTCAAAGGCAAAACCTTCCCTGGCCTTTTTCTCCATCAATTTTTTCATCCTTAGCATATGATAAGGAGAGCTAATAAGAATCACACTGTTAAGTCCCTTTGCTTGCAAAATATTGACAATGGAAGAGACAATATCCCTGCTATTCCAAGACTTTTCTTCAAGAAAAATCTTATTAGCATCAACACCATTTTCTTGAGCAATAAGGTTCATCAATTGGGCCTCAGAATATTTTACTTTAGTCATGCCAAAAAGGATCAGATAATCGGTCATGTCTTGCTTGTAAAGCTTAATCGCCTCAAAGATCCTCTCTTCATAACTTTTGCTTGACTGTCCCATTTCACCTGTACCACTGGCCACTACAACGACAGCATCAGCATTACGAAGAGGAGACTCATACTTTAAAGGTTCCGCCAGTATCAATATGAAGGATGTTTTAAAAATAAGTCCCCATCCTATTACAAAAAAGAGAAGAGCAATCGCAATTCTCCTGAGTTCATGGAAGTTAAAGGATTGTGCCCAAGATCTTTTTCGAGCTTTCTTTTTAAGATCTAATGCACTACTGATGATTCTCCCCATATCTGCAATCTTTTTTTGCCAACTATTCTCTTGGGCAATTGCAAGCAACTGATTAAATCGTTGCTCTTTGAAAGCTGGTGCCGCACTTTCTTTTAAAAGCTCACAGATCTTGCATGAATAGTCCTCATTATCTTCTCCTACCACAACAGAATTGGGGTAATTTGCCACAAATTTCTTCACCTCAAAAAGTGGTGAAGAGACAACTTGTTTTCCCATGGACCAATACTCATTGATCTTGCTAGGATAAACACTTTTCGTATAATCGGAGCAAACATAAGGGATGTGTGCAATATTGAATGCTTTGATATAATAAGGAAGCAATTCATGGCCCTTTTGACCTAAAAAGCACACATTGTTGTACTTTTGCAAAAAGGAAACATCTTCTTGAAGCGGTCCAATATACACAAAATTGATAAGAGGGTTCTTTTGGGCCAAGTACTCTATCAACTCAAAATTCATGGCCTTGTGAATACCACCGATATAACCAACAATTGGGCCTTTGATTTTAAGTCTATCCCGCAACTCTTTTTCGACTATTTCATCTTTTGTACTACGGGGGTGCGCCCGGAAAAATTTCTCAAAATCAACTCCTCCTGAGAAAAGGTGAACATTTGAGTTGAGCTGCTCACATTTTTCTTTAAGAACGTGAGAGGTCGCAAATATCACATCGGCGGTTGTTATAAAAATAGTTTGATCGGGAACAATTTTTCTTGCATCAGAAGAGCTATTTTCAAAACTATCAGCACAATAATAGACTAACAAGGAATGGGGTATACTCTTAGTGATTGCCCGAGCAAGAGCGGTGGGCAGGAAGGACCAGATTAAAGGAGTGGAGAAATTGAGTGCATGCATCCATTTACGGATGAAAACAAGCATAATCATCTTATTAATCCACAGGGCCACTTTAGAATAGGGAAAAGGCAGAATAATTGGCGAAAAAATATAAAGATTATCAATTTGTTCGCGAAATCCTTTAGTGCCCTTAAAAAAATTTTTAAGGCGCCCTTTGATCCTTGATAAATCTTTTAATTTTGGTGTTCTAACTCCAGTATTTTCAATAAACAAAACCCGATTTCCCTGTTTTGCTAATGTAGACATGATCTCTTGGTGACTTTGCCAAATAAAGTCCCAATCAATTGAGGAAATACAGATAATATCTTGCCCTCTCAAGGTTAAGGCAAAATCTGATGACTTTTCAGAAATCTCTTCCAATTGTATGCCCCATTTATTTTTAGTTTAAACTTTAATGCTCCATCGAAGGAGGAAATCTCAATTCGATTTACAGTGTATCGATTATTCGTGCTACCACGAAAAGAGTTCCAATTACAAATGCTTGTAAAAACCCTTTTATACCCAAATTTTTTAGCCGCCAAAAGAACTTTTTCTCGAACCATTCCATATGGGCAACTAAAATAATTCACTATTTTTCCCGTCGCCTCTTCCAATAATCTCTTTGATCCTTGCAATTCCTCCTCTAAGTGATCCGTCCAGCAATCAGAATGAGTCAAAGAGTGAGATCCAATGGAAACCCAAGGTGAATGTGAAACCGCTTGAATTTCTTCGCGATCCATTAATCTCCACTTTGTCGTATAATCACTACCATAACGAGATCTCAAATAAGTCTCTTCCGTTTTAAGAAGAGGATGAGCTATTTGAAATAAAAGCACGGGAACATGATATTGCTCCAAAAGAGGAACAACCTTGCTCTTGAAATTTTTAAGTCCATCATCAAAAGAGAAAAGATAGTAGGTATCAATGCCGGGCTCACTATAACGACCAGCTAAAATAATCTCGGCTTCTTGTATGGAAATAATCTTGGATCTCTTTTGTTTTATCAAATACTGCATTTGCCATTCAAAAACGTGAGTAGAGAGATTGAGTCCCAGCCGATCCTCTTCCTGAAGCATCCCCTCCCCAATAGAATGGTAAATTAAAACAACGATTCGCTTGCTACCTCTTGTGAGCAACTTGGCCCAAAAAAGATAACCGTAGTAGTAGATAAGACTAATCAATAAGGAGCTTTTCTCTAAACGCAATCGCAACACCTTTTTGACACAATATTCCCAGGCATCATAATATAGAATGACTATCTCATAGACAAGTTTCAATGTGTTTGCTTATAGTTTCGTATGATGAAAAAAAATATAGATCAAATTGATGCTAGCATTCTTATCTGCCCTGAGTGTAAACAACGCTCTATTACTCTTGAACCAAGTGCACACTGCACGAATCCGAATTGCAAAAAAACATTTCCTATCTGGGATGAAATCCCATCTCTTTTTGATCGAAAAACGGATGAGATTACCCAACACTTTCCTGATCGCCGCATGGAAGGTCTTACCACTCAAGATATCATTAATAATGCTATCTATAATTGGAGTCACATTTTTAGTGACTGTGATCGTGAAAATTTTGAAAAAGATATTGCCTTTGATTATCACATTGATGCTGTCGAAGGTACTCTTCCTGATAGTTTTTTTCGACTATCAACTCCTTCCACTGGTCGTATCTTAGAGATTGGCACCGGAACTGGTGTTGATGGCCGTAAGCTCGCTCACTATAATCCTAACTTCGATTATTATGGAGTTGATCTAGGATTTGCAATTTATCCTTGCCAGCGATCCTCTAAAAAACGTAGCAATCAGCGATATATTCGCGCCAGTGCGCTCTCTCTACCCTTTGCGGATGCTAGCTTCGATATTGTTTACTCTTATGGTGTTTTTCATCACACCCCCGATCCCTACAAGGCCTTTTCAGAGGCGATTCGTGTGCTAAAACCTGGCGGTCACTTTTGCACCTATCTTTATGAGAAGCATGAAAATAACGCCTTAAAAAGAATACCTCTAACTTTAATTGAAAGCTTGCACGTTCTCACACGGCGACTCTCCCATAAGCAACTTAAGCTTTTGTGTTATTTGATCTCTCCTGCTGTATTGCTCTTATTATCCTATCCGGCCCAAATCTTAAAGAAAACCCCAAAGCTTAAATTACTAGGCAACAAGTTTCCTTATCACCATGGAACCACTCCAAAAAGTATTCTAGGCGATCTTATGGATCGTTTTGGTGCCTCCATTAACTATCGTTTTTCAAAAGAGGAGTTTGCTAATCTCTTTCGTCAAAATAAAATTGCTCAATTCAAAATTACAAAAATGAATGATCGTGCAGGTTATGTCGGATTCTGTTCCAAGTAAGGTCTACAATTGAAGTGGATGGTAATAGCTGGTGCAATCTTGACAAAATCTCGGAGGAACCTCTAAGCGCAATCCTTTTCGAAAATTTTTATATTTAATATTGTTAAGAATATCCTCTAACTCTTCGACTAATAAATTTCCAAAATGAAGCGTTCTTGGATCTGTTCCATGAATGCAACAAGGAGTGACCAGACCATCAACGCTGATATAAAATCCCTTCCAAGGCCATTTACAGGCCCGTTTCGAGCTTTTATCAGGGATATTCACATAGTGAACTTGTACTCCACAGTGCTTCCCTCGCTCCTTGGCCTCCTCTAATTTTTTGTGAATCAAGGAAAAGTCTGCTAACTTCGATCTCTCATTTTGAGCATGGATTGCTTTCCAATACTCTTGGCCCCAACTTTGTTCCACTTGCATCACCACTTTCTTGATCCCAAACTTTTTAACAAATCCTACCATATCAGGAAAAAATGAAATATTTTCAACGGTTCCAACAAACCATACAACAACTTCGCAGCGATTTTGAATATTGGTTTTTTGCAATAACAGAAGATTATCACACAAGCGCTGAAAATTTCCCCCTCGTCTGATCGTCTCGTACAGCTCCTTCTCAGGAGCATCAATCGAAATATTTAAATTTTTTAAACCCGCCTCTTTCAAAGCTCGTAAATTGTTCTCGTCGATCAAAAGGCCATTGGTGGTGGTATGAGTATGAATCTTAAATTTTGAAGACTTCTCAATAAAATAGCTTAAATCTTTATTCAGCAATGGCTCCCCAATGCCCACAAAGCTAATCTTCTTAATTCCAGGATAAAGTTTATCGAATAAAGTATCGAACTCTTCCCTTGAAAGATTTTTCTTCCGAAGATCGGAGTGATGGGAGTGACTGCACATAATACAGGAGAGGTTGCAAAAAGTTGTCGGTTCAATTTGCACATAGATCGGACCTCCAAGCACATGGGTAGGTTCACAAAAATAGTTGTACGCGCCTTGGGCCAATTTTAAGAGTTCTTGTGGGGATCTAATCTTTAAATAATCTTTAATCATTGTCCACCTGAATCCTCTTGCTTCATCTTATTAAGCACGACTGATCTCTTTAACATCACTTTTGCGGCAAGCTCTTCTCCCTTTGGAAACCAATGCCGATCAATCATGCCGTATAATTTTTCCTCTTTATGCTGACGAAACTCTTCTGTTAAGTCAAGAAAAGGGATCTCTAGTTTATTAAGAATCGAAGCATAAATTTCGGAGGGACGATCAAAAGAGTAATCTTTATTCTGAAGAAATTTTATTGCCGAATCCATATTTTGCTCATCCACAAAATTTAACTTGTTCAAATAATTTAAATCCTGATAGACCTGAGACTTCGCAGGAACTAAAACGACTTCACAGAGCGTCTTCTTGCTGTTGCAGAAATTTTTAAAATGCTTTAACGTAAATTCGACATTTTCAATTGCCTTAATGGCCTTTACAGAATTCTTCTTCTTAAAGAACTCCAGCTCCGCTAAAAAATAATCGCTCATCTCCTCTTTATCACGATAGCGAAACTTTTGAAAAACATTATAAATTAACTTCACTATCCTAGAATTTTCACGAACCTTTTTCAATAGACCTTTATACCGATAGACCCCATTGGATTTTTGCTTCCATGATGCCTCCTCCGTTCTCTCTAAAATTATTCGTTGCTTGTCACTAAGAAAATATGCATCTCTTAAATCATTTCCCATATAAACAACCAAAAAAATCGCTTTTGGCCGTAGAAAACTGTAGAGGTATCTTAGCAGAATAAGCGCCTCATGGTTAGAGTACCCATTTACTCCTGCATTCAAAAACCGAAGCGTTTTCATTTTTAAATTCTGATTAATCTGCTCAACAAAAGTTTTCGAATATTGACTATTTTCACCAAAGACAAAGGAGTCCCCCAATACTATCACTTGCTGATCCATCTCATTTCGCAAGCAATCTTCCTGGCATCGCAACCCATAGCTATCTGTTTGGAGAGATACTTTTTCTCCTATTTCATTGATAGAATCCCAACTAGCATTGGGTTGGTTGTGGTAAAAGATTTCTGAGTAAACAAACTGCTGAGGAGGGGAAGCGGCACTCTCTTTGAATATTTTTCGTAGCAAAAATTCACTTCCAATGAGTAGCAAAAAGATAAAAAGCATGAGCAGCAGAATCGTTGCCAGCAAAAATTTTTTCTGAGATTTTCTATTGCTGTGATTCATACACCTCTTTATAATCTATTTCACACTTCTCAGGTAAAAAAGTTTTCACTGCGTAGCTGTGAATTGCTCTTGCATACTCCTCTCGAGCATTTTTATCTTGCAAGAGAGCAAGAATAGCTCCTTTATATCCCTCTTTTGTGTTTTCCACCAACCTTATTGTGGCATCATTCAACTCTTTAACAGCAGCTCTCCTTCTCTTATTCAGAATAATAGGAAGTCCCGCCAACATAGCTTCCATGGTGGACTTATTCATCTCGGGATAATCGCTATGAACTGCAAAGAGATCGTACTGATATAATTGCGACACCAGTTGGTTATTCGGCAGGGATGGAATTAAAAAGACTCTACCCTCCAGATTCAATTTTTTGACTAAATTTTTTAGTTTTTTCCACCACGAGCCATCCCCTATAATTGTAAGTTCAGCACTTGGAATCTCACTGATCGCTTTAACCAATTGAAGTGGAAATTTTCCTTGCACAATCCTCCCGACAGAAAGAATTTTAATAGGAAAAGAAAGAGTGTAATCACTCTTTAATCGAATATTAACAGCATCAAGAACATTGTACAAAACTCGAGATCGCTCCCGCAAATTAATGCTCTCTAAATAATCCAAAATTGAGGAATACACCGGTAAAATCATCGCGGCCTTGGATAAAATACGTTTATCCATTCTTTTCAAACAAAAACTGTACATTTTTCTCAAAGGCCACTCATAGCGTCCACAAACAAATGCATCTGGATGAGTGTGCAGTGATACCACAAAAGAATACTTCCATTTTTGGTAAATACAATAAGCCAAGAGAGAATTAGTTCCACTTCCGTAGCAGCGAACCAGCAACGGATCAATCTTCCTGATATTGATATCGTTCAAGAGGAGTAAAATTTTTCTCTCAACCCATTCAGGAAAAAAATCCATTATCAAAATATACGATTTTGGTATTGGAAAGTTATAAAAGAAAAGCTCTGCTCTTCCCGCAGTTTTTTTAAGAATCGCCAAATCTGGTCGATCATCATTAGTTGCAATTAAATGAACCTCATCAAAAACCTCTCCTGGGTTATAGTAGCGTGGAGTAATCTCTCCTTTCGTGATGAGATCGCTCAATCGATCATTAATGATAACAACAAGTTTCTTCTTCATCTTTAATTGCAGTAGCGACAGATGTCTAGTTGCTTATGACAAGCAGCTTTTCGTTTGCTCTTATACTCTTTCGAGTTCCAGACACTCCAAAAATCATCTTGTAAAACATTTCGTCCTTTATGCTTTTCTCCAACATCTTCACAACAAGTAGTGACACTCCCATCAACATATACCACACAATTTAAACCCGACTCACATCGAGGCAAATAGTCTTTAAGAGCAATTTGATTATCTTTAATTGTATAGCGAGAGTACCTAGGATTAATGGGGTTATATTTTTCTGCATGGGACAAAACCTCTGCAAGTTCTTTTCCAAAAAAATTAAGTTTAAACGTTTTAAACCTTATATTATCCATGCCAATCTTTTGTGACATCCGTTTTGCGGCATCCATCTCCGCTTCTGTTTCCCTCGTAATGACATATTGCCATTCAATAAAAGGTTTTCGTAACTTTAATGCTCTCTTTTCTGCAACGATTGCCTTGGAAAAAGAGATGATCCTCTCAAAATCTTCACCCACTCGACTCTTATTATAGGTCTCCTTACTGGCCCCATCGATACTCAAAATTAGGAGATGGAGTCCCGATTGCAAAATTTTCTGGCGAAATTCTGCTTTTTGCAACATACTGCCATTCGTACTAATCGTGACATCACAACCCTTTCCTGTTGCGTACTCAATCATCAAAATAACTTCTTGATTCAACAAGGGTTCCCCTCTAAAATAGAGCGAGAGTGTGGGATAGTAGAGCCGCTTTCTTTTTAACGCATCAACAATTTTCTGAAACTCCAGAAAACTCATACTCTGTTTTTTACAATCCACCACATCCAAAGAGGCACTACAGTAGGGACACTTTAAGTTACAAAAGTTTGTAATCTCAATTTGAACATTATAGGGGATCTTTCGAAGCATGCACAACCGTCGACTCAAATACCGTTTGATCACTCCCAAGGGGCCTCTTGCTTTTAAATTTGTCTTAAAAAAATTGATCTTATCAAAATTTACTAGCACTGATCACACTCCATAGACCATAGCGATCATTAAGTTTTGCAAACCAGGTTATTGGTAGCACTCGATACGCCAGAAAAAAAATAACCCTTGCCAGAGATGGTCGATACATATTTTTATTTACCAAAAGATTTATCTTTCTAAATCCTGCAAACCGCAACTTCCTGTAAACACCTATAAAATTATTTACGTTAATATTAGCATACAACTGATAGTGAGATCGATCGCGCAACAACATCTCATAGTGGTTAGGAATCATCCTATTTATTGTTTTTTCGGTATAATCAAAAAACAGCACACTGCCACCTGGTTTTAAAATCCTGAAAAATTCTCGAAGAGAGATATCTTGGGCCGGCAATAGATAAAAAACGGCCACCATAAATACTACATCAATTGATGCATCTTCTATTGCTGAAAGATTAGCAGCATCAGCAACAATATCCACATTTCTTTTTTGGGCACCATAATCTTTATCAGTGACATCAACTCCAATATATTGAGCGCCCTTGGAAACAATCGTTTTTTTATATTGACCTACACCACAGCCAATCTCCAAAAAGACTTTTCCGGTTGCAGCAAAACACTCTAGTTCCTGATGAATAAATGGATACCCTTCCGATAATAGACTCACTTGGGGATGGCCCTGATTTTATTATGGTTAATATGTGTTGCCCGGTTGATCATTCTTAAAGATGCTATTGTAGTTTTCATCACTGGAGAAAAAAACTTTCTATCAAAGAGAAAAAACATGACCTTAGATGATAGTATTCTTAATACAATATTCGGGGTATAAGCTGCCACTAAAAGTACAGTGTCATAATAATTCAAGTCATTCAGGTTATTTAACTTAGACATGGTTTTGTTTTCACCAGAATATTTATACAACAAGTGCGGCATCTCTTCCTTAATCCTATTGTAGAGCGATGTACTCGGAAATAAAACCAAAGAAAAAATTTGTAACTTAAACGGTTTAGGAATTTTGGAAAGCAAGCGAATAGTTTCTCTCTTGGATTGAAGCGTATCATAAGGGATATCGGTTATAAAATCGTACCATGGTGTGAAATATTTTTTATATTTATTGATAATCTGAATGGCCTGAATTGTTTGCTTGCCCGAAATATTTCTTAAAAAGACACTCCTGTTAATCTCATCGCTGCCTGATTGAATCCCCATTTGCAGATGCCGCAATCCCGCATCAACCAAATGGGAGAGTTTAAAATCGGAAACAAAGCGAGGACTCACCAAAATGGCAAAAGGTGCATTGATTCTTTTCTTGTACTCTCTACAAAACTCTAAGATCTCCTCATCTTTTCTGGATGCAAAGTTGTCATCATAAAACAAGAAAAAATTGATTTCAGGGTACAATGCCCTGATCTCCTCTAACTCCCGAATGATGTTTTCCACCGATCGAAACCGTAATTTAGGAACAAAACCATGCTCCCTAATCTCATTCAAATTAGCACAATAGCTACACTTATGCGGACAACCTCTACTGGTTAACGTTGTATAGCTATAAAAATTGCCATAATAGGCCCCTGATTGCTTAAAAAACTCTTTTTGCATCTCACGGGTCACTGGAATAATAGTGTTGTCTGCACTAACAACATACTTATTTTCTATGGAATAATCGGGATAGGGCAATTCATTAAGATTGTTTTTAAGCGAAGCGATTTTATTAATAATTTTTTTCCCAAACTCATCTTTGTAGCCAACATTATCCAGTTCATGAAGATTGCTAAAATCATTCTCTATAGCTTGTAAAAACGAGTATTCCGACTCCCCTAGAAACACAACATCAGCATAATCCAAACACTCTAGCGGGTTGTGCGTGGGATGGATTCCTCCAAAAACATAGAGCTTCGGCAAAATTTTTCTTAGTTCAACAACTAAAGGTATAAGCAAGGAGCTTTCTTGGGTCATGAAAGAGAAGCAAATCGCATCAAAATCTTGACAAAACAAAGCCAGTTTTCTTATAAAGTCATCTGAAAATACTTTTTCTATAAGAAAATGGTAGTGATTAAGATTCAGTAAGGTAACTTCATGGGAATGCTTTTTTAGCAATGAAGATACTAACCTTGATCCTAGCAATAATGGCTGCGCATAGCTTATGATGATCACTTTCTTCATTGTTTCAATCCTTCCCAATATTTGATTTTCTCATTACAGGTTGCAAAATATATCTTGATTTTAGAGTTCCCGCCCCCTAAAAATTTCATTTTAAATAAAATTTCTCATTTTGAAAAATCTTTTAAAAATACCTTCATTATAACTTTAAACGTTTTACTCGACAAAAAACATGATGGCGCCGTTATCAAAAATATGTGTACTTCCCTGCGGCCTTATTCTATATACAAGAGATAGAGAAGTGCATAGCAATAGGAATAGGTAATCGATTAGGAGACTATCCGTCTGTATGACAACTGAGTGTGCTCAAAAAAATAAAAATTTTGCGCTTATTGGAGCAGCAGGATATATAGCTCCCAAACATTTTGAAGCTATAAAGACAACTGGCAATAATCTTATTGCCATCCTCGACCCTTGCGATTCCGTAGGCATTATCGATCGATATTTTCCAGATGCTGATTATTTTAGAGAATTTGAAAGATTTGATCGGCATATTGAAAAATTAAAGAGAACAAATGATGAGAACAGAGTCCACTTTATCAGTGTTTGCTCTCCTAACTACCTTCATGATGCACATCTGCGCTTTGCTCTCCGGGTTGGTGCAGATGCTATTTGTGAAAAACCGCTAGTCCTTAACCCATGGAATCTCGATCTCTTATCCAGCGTTGAGGAAGAAACTAAAAAAAAAATTAATACAATTTTACAATTAAGACTTCATCCTGAAATTATCGCCTTAAAGACAAGATTGAGCAGAGAAGAAAAAAACCAGCAACCTTCTCCAATACGACACAAAGTGGATTTAACTTATGTAACACCTAGGGGGAGTTGGTACTCGTATTCGTGGAAAGGCGACGAGGAAAAATCTGGAGGAGTGGCAACAAACATTGGAATTCATTTTTTTGATATGCTTTTATGGGTTTTTGGCGAGATGCGTGATTACAGGATTGAATTTAATAATCAATCTAAAGTTTCTGGTTGGCTAGATCTTGAGCGAGCTGATGTGACTTGGAAACTATCTATAGATAAAAATGATCTCTTTTCCGATAAAATTAATCAAGCCCCTCCCTATAAGGCAAATCGATCACTCTTCATTAATAATGAGAAGTGGGATTTTTCTGATAGCTTTACAAATCTTCATGTCTTAAGTTATCAAAAAATTTTAGAGGATAAGGGATTTGGCATTGAAGATATCCGCCCTGCCATTGAATTAGTTTATAAGATCAGAAATTCAAAAGAGAAAAAAAATGCAAAAAGAGTATTTTGTTCATGAAAGTTGCTATGTTGATGAAGATGTTATTATTGGTAGAGATACTAAAATTTGGCATTTTTCTCATATTCTAAAACATTCTATGATTGGATGTGCGTGTTCCTTTGGACAAAACTGTTGCGTTGGCCCAAATGCTATAATTGGAAACAATGTTAAAGTACAAAATAATGTTTCCATCTACGAGGGCGTAGAAATTGAAGATGATGTTTTTCTTGGTCCCTCTATGGTATTTACCAATGTAATCAATCCTAGAAGTTTTATTGTCAGAAAAAATGAGTATAAAAAGACATTAGTTTGCCAGGGTGCTACTATTGGGGCCAATGCAACTATTGTCTGTGGAATAAGAATAGGAAAATATGCTTTTGTTGGAGCAGGTAGTGTTATCACTAAAGATGTTCCAGATTTTGCTCTGGTTTATGGTGCTCCAGCTAAAATTAGAGGGTGGATGAGTAGATCAGGGAGCAAACTTATTTTTGATCAAAATGGATACTCCATCGATGCACAGATCGGAGAAAAATATAAGCTGACTAAACATGATGGCAACTTGCTCTGTGCTTTATTGGAAAAGCAAAAGGAAAATAATGAACATCCAAGGATCTAAAATATTAGTCATTGGCGGTGCTGGTTTTATTGGTTCCCATATAGTAGATCAACTTTTACATGAAGATGTTCAGGAGATTGTAATCTACGATAATTTTGTAAGAGGGACTCTTAAAAACATTAAACATGCACTCAAAGATCCTCGAGTTAAGCTGTTTGAACTAGGTGGCGATATCAACCATCGCGATCTTCTAGATGAGGCGATCAAGGGAAAGGATTATGTCTTCCACCTGGCCGCTTTATGGCTTCTTCATTGCCATGATTATCCTCGCAGCGCTTTTCATGTCAATATAGAGGGAACTTTCAATGTTATTGAGTCATGTATTAAGCACAAAGTAAAAAGGTTGATCTATTCTTCATCGGCCTCTGTATATGGGGATGCTTTGCAAATACCCATGACAGAAGATCACCCTTTTAATAACAAAACATTTTATGGGGCAACCAAAATTGCTGGAGAGCAAATGCTCAAAGCGCTTGGTCAAAGATATGGACTCAACTTTATTGGATTGCGATACATGAATGTCTATGGAGAGAGGCAAGACTATAAAGGTGCCTATGTGGCAGTCATTATGAAAATTCTAGATCGCCTAGATAGAGAAGAACCACCCATTATTTACGGAGATGGTTCTCAAAGCTACGACTTTGTTCATGTTCGAGATGTGGCGCGTGCCAATCTCTGTGCCTTGAAATCATTTGAAATTAAAGAGGGTTTTTATAACGTTGGAAGTGGCAAACTGATCTCCATTAAAGATCTTACTGAAAAGATTTTAAAGGTTACAGGAAAAACACATCAACCTCACTATGAATCCTGCGGAACAACTTTTGTGACCACTAGACTTGGAGACCCTCATCGTGCCCAAAGGGATTTAGGTTTCAAGTACACTATTGAGCTAGAGGAAGGGCTTCGTCTATTAATTGATTGGAGAGAGAAAGATAAAAAAATGATCTAGGAGGATGGGGCAGATGCATATTCCAATTACCAAGCCTTTTCTTGATGCCAAGGAGAAGGATTTCATTTATCAAGCATTAGAAAGCGGTTGGATCGTACAAGGTCCTTTTGTAAAAAAATTTGAAGACAGCTTTGCTAACTTTGTTGGATCTAAGAGGGCCATTGCAACCTCTAACTGTACAACTGCACTCCATCTGGCATTGGAAGCAAGCGGTATCATGAGAGGAGACAAAGTCATTGTTCCTGCATTTACCTTTGTGGCCTCTGCAAACAGTGTAGAATACACAGGGGCAGAAGTTGTTTTTTGCGATATTGATCTTAAAACCTTCAATATCGATATGCAACATCTAGTACGAATAATCGAAGGTGACCGACAAAAAAAAATTAAAGCGATTATGCCCGTGAACTTATTTGGTCTTTGTGCTGATTTACCTCAGATCATGGAGATAGCAAAACAATACAATCTAAAAGTTATTGAAGATTCTGCCTGCGGATTGGGTGGATCTATTTCCCATAAACACTCTGGAACCTTTGGCGATTTCGGTTGTTTTTCTTTTCATCCCAGAAAAAGTATTACCACCGGTGAAGGAGGAATGTTAGTTACAAATCATCTTGAAGATGCTGAAAAAATAGTATCGATGAGAGATCATGGATCCTCCAAGTCTGATTTGGCCAGGCATTTTGAAAAGGGAGGTTCCTTGCTTCCTGAATACAATATTTTAGGCCACAACTATCGAATGAACGATCTACAAGGGGCCATGGGGGTGGCCCAAATGGAAAAATTAGACCCCATTTTAAATGCACGAAGAAAATTGGCATCTAATTATAATCGCGCTCTGAGTGAATGTCATTTTCTAACACTACCTCATGTGCCTCAAAACTATATTCATGGATATCAATCATATGTCTGTTTATTTTCTCCATTAGAAAATTTATCCATGGCAAATATGGAAAAAATAGAGTCATTGAACATTAAAAGAAATCAATTCATGCGAATTCTAGAGGATTTTGGAATCGCCACACGCCAAGGAACACATGCTGTCCATAATCTAGGATACTATAAGAAGAGATACAAAACAGAAAAAAATGATTTCATGAATTCCTATATTGCAGACAGATTGAGTATTGCTCTACCATTATATACCTCCATGACAAGTCATGAGTTTAATTACGTTATCGAGCATATCAAACAAGCATTTCAAAAATTGTAAAAACAAAAATGGATTTTTATGTGTGGGATTGCTGGAATTTTAAATCTAAATAAAGCTCCTGTTGAGAGTGAAATATTAAAAAAGATGGCAAACTCCATTCGCCATAGAGGTCCTGACGGCGAGGGAATTTATATTGATCGATATATTGGATTTGCACACCGAAGACTAGCAATTATCGATCTTTCTACCAATGCTTCGCAACCAATGATCTCCTTGAATAACAATATAATTTTGACATATAACGGTGAGATTTATAATTTTCAAGAAATAAAAAAAGAACTCCTTTCATTAAACTACCAATTTCAATCCAAATCAGACACGGAAGTTATTTTATACGCCTATCAAGAATGGGGTATCAATTGCATAAAAAGATTCAATGGGATGTTCGCATTTGCACTCTGGGACAAACCCAAGCAAAGATTGCTCTTGGCTCGAGACCGCTACGGAATAAAACCGCTTTACTATACCTTTCAAGATAACTGCTTTTTATTCTCTTCCGAACACAAAGCATTTTTACAACACCCAGTGTTTTCTAAGCAAATCGATCTTGAGGGTTTGGTCGAATACTTTACTTTTCAAAATTTTTTTACGGACAAAACTCTCTTGAAAAATGTACAGATACTCCCGGCCGGAAATTATGGCATAATCGATTTTTACGATCCAAGAGGAATTTCCGCGTCTTCTTTTTCATCGTCCCTACAGATAACAACTTACTGGGATTATAGTTTTGAAGAAGACCATTTGAAATCATCTGAAGAAGAGTACATAGAGGAATTGGATCGACTGTTCTGCCAAGCAGTTCAAAGGCAAATGGTTTGTGATGTTGAGCTAGGAACCTATTTGAGCGGAGGCATGGATTCTGGTTCCATAACCGCCATTGCTTCCAAAAACATCCATGACATGAAAAGTTTCACCTGTGGCTTTGATTTAAGATCGGCTTCGGGCCTAGAACTTGCTTTTGATGAGAGAGAAAAAGCAGAACATATGTCTTATCTGTTTAAGACCGAACATTATGAAATGGTTTTGAAGGCAGGAGATATGGAAAAAAGTTTTCCTGTTCTTGCTTGGTATGTAGAAGAGCCTAGAGTAGGACAAAGCTATCCCAATTATTATATCTCTCGGCTGGCCTCGAAATTTGTAAAAGTTGTTCTTACGGGAACGGGAGGAGATGAGCTGTTCGGAGGATATCCATGGCGATATTACCGAGCTGCTAACTGTCAAAATTTTGAAGAATACATTGATAAATACTACTTGTTTTGGCAAAGGCTGATTCCTAATAAAATGATTCATGAAATTTTCAAACCCATTTGGCCCGATGTAAAGCATGTCTGGACTCGGGATATCTTTAAAGGAGTTTTTGGGAATAATTTAAGACCTCCTAAAAATGTAGAAGATTATATCAACCATTCTCTCTATTTTGAAGCAAAAACATTCCTGCACGGTCTTCTAGTCATTGAAGATAAACTAAGCATGGCCAATGGTCTTGAAGCTCGAGTTCCTTTTTTGGACAATGATTTAGTAGATTTTGCAATGAAAGTTCCATTATCCTTAAAACTCAAAAACTTCAAGGAGGCCATTAAAATAAATGAAAATGAACTAGGCCCAAAAGCGCAGCAATATTTCAACCAGACAAATGATGGGAAAATTCTTTTGAGAAAAACCATGGAAAAATATATTCCTAAATCTATCTATGAAGATATCAAAAGAGGATTTTCTGCCCCAGATGCATCTTGGTTCAAGGGAGATAGTATCGATTATGTAAGAAAGATTGTTTTTGATAAAAACGCAAGAATTTACGATTATTTTGATTACTATTCCATAACAGGATTAATCCATGAACATCTAGAAGGGAAACAAAATCGCAGATTGTTTTTATGGTCTTTACTGAATTTTGAATGGTGGTTAAAAATTTATTTGGGATAACCTGATATGAATGTTCTGATAACCTGTTGCGGACGAAAAGTTTACCTTATTAATGAAGTAAGAAAGGCCCTCCATAAGCTTTTTCCGAAAGAAAAACATAGAGTTTATGTTTCAGACTCTTCTGAATTATCACCCTCTTTTCATTATGCGGATGCCGGCCTTATTGTTCCTTCCATTTCTGATCCACATTACATAAAAAACATTCTCTCTTTTTGCACAAGATACAAAATTTCACTGCTGATTCCCAGTAAAGATACCGAAATTAAAAAGTATGCGGAACATAGAGCAGAATTTTCTGGAGTTGTCATCCCAATACCCTCTCTAGATCTCGTGAAAATATTTGAAGATAAGTATTTATTCTATAAAACACTATCTAATATTGTTCAAACACCAAGCACATTTCTTCTTCATAAAAAAAAGCATCACTTAGCATTCCCTTATATTATAAAGGAAAGGGGTGTGAATATTGAAACATCAGGCTTTTTTACTTGCTATGATAAACATGATGAGCACTATGCATCCAAGAAACTAATAGAACCCATTGCTCAAGAAAAGATCGATGGCCTAGAATACACCGTTGATGCTCTCTTCGATTCAGAAAGTAAACCCATTGTTGTGATTCCAAGAAGAAGAGTTCGCATCAGGGCCAATGTTTCAGATATTGGGCTAGTGGAAAAAGATCCTCTTCTAATAAAAAAGAGTATCGAGATCGCCCAGTTTTTGCGCATTTCCGGTCCATGTAATTTGCAGTGGATCAGAAACAATAAAGGAGAAGATTACCTATTAGAAATCAATCCGCGGATTTCAGGAGGATTACAGATGACACTGGCCGCATGTCCTGACTTTATACTGGCCCTGATTAAAGTTGCTATAGGACAAAAAACCAAAAAACTATCCTATAAGAACTCTGTTTTAACCATGAAATATGATGAGACTGTTTCCTTGCATTTAAATATAAACAAGAAAATAGAACTATAAGACAATGGTACAAAAATGTAATATTATCTTTTTTGACTTGGATAATACAATCTACCTAGAGGAAAACTTTAAAGTTAGCGGATTTAAAGTTGTGTCTCAATTCCTTGAAGAAAAAAAAATTTTAAATTTTATTCAATCTTACCAATCGTTATTAGATATTTTAAAGTCCAAGGGATCTTTATATAAAAAAACCTTTGATGACTTTTGCAATATGCACCAGCTTAGCACATCGCTTATCCCTGAAATGATAGAAATCTTGAGGAACCATCGCCCAGACATTTCACCCTATCTTGATTTTGTAGAATTCGTAGAGCAGCATTACCAAAAGTACTTCCTGGGTATAATCACAGATGGCACCGGCCCTGTACAACAAAACAAAATCAAATCACTAGCACTGCATCGATGGTTTGATCACAAAAATATCATTGTCACCGATTGCCTATCTCCTCCATCCAATAAGCACAATCGTTCCGTCTTTATAATTGCTCGCAATACTTTTGAAATAAAAGAAGCTGAATGCACTTATATCGGAGACAATCCTAATCTAGACTTTAAACATCCTCATCAGCTAGGATGGAAAACGATCAGGATATTAAGAGGAGAACATTCCATAATACAAGCAGAAAAGTATGTTGATTTTGAAATAAATTGTTATTCAGAATTGAATAATCTTATTAGACTCTAACTAGATAAGGGGGCCTGTTGAAAAGAAACATCGAACATTTTTTTACACTTGGAAAAATTCCCTTCTATATTGGTGTCATGAATGAACCATCAAACCCTAATGGCCTGGAAAATTTTTTGGATTTTCATCTAGGCATTGACACCACTCTTGGACTTCTTGTTCAGTATCCAAATAAAGACACCTCTTTGGCATTAGATCAAGTGTATCGAAAAGGGTCTATCATTGGAAACGCCATGTCTACTTCTGGGACAGGAAGAGGAAATCTCGAAGATTTTATCGGTTTTATCTCTCAAACATTAAACAGCAATGATTTTAAAGGAAAAAAAATTCTAGAGATTGGTTGTGGTAATGGAAGTTTATTAAACTATTTACACGCCAAGGGTGCAGAGGTTATTGGTATTGAACCTGGAATAGAGAATATTGGCCATACTGACTATCCTTTCCTGATCCTTAATGATTATTTTCCCAGCAAACAAATTGTTGATAAATATGATATTATTCTCTCTTATGGAGTATTAGAGCATGTAGAAAACCCTGAACAATGTTTATTAGATCATAGGGCATTTTTAAAAGATGATGGCGTTATTATCTTCTCAGTTCCTAATGCAGAAGATTATATTCTTTCAGGTGATATTTCTATTTTTGTGCATGAGCATTGGAGCTATTTCGATAGTATTGCGATCGAAAATCTACTCAAAAAATGTTGTCTTGAAAAAATATTACTTGGACACGGTTTTTCTAAAAATACTATATTTGTAGGAGCAAAATTCTGCAAAACCAATAAACCTACGGAATTTTTCAATCCAAAAATAGAAAGGTTTACAAACCTCCCCCTCAAGCTAGATTATACACAAAAAAAGCTTCATGAATGGGCAGAGAGTGCATCATGTGATTTTCAAAACATCGGCATTTATTGCCCTGGAAGAATAATTAATTACACCACCGCACTGAAAAATTTGCAGGATAAAAGTAAACTTAGATTTTTTGATGATGATAAAAATTTTCATGAAAAATACTATCCCCCATATGCTATTGCAATTGAAAATTTTTATGACTTAAAAGAAAAAAGTATTGAACAAATGCTTATTGCATCCAGAAGCTTTGGATCTCTCATCAAGAAGAAGCTTCTCAAAGAAAACATCCTTTCAAACTGTAATATCCAACTATTAAGCGATCTAATTGCAATGGAGACAGATTCACATGAAAATATTATTGATTAATCCTGCCACCCGAAGATATATCAAGGAAAACGGTGAAGCCACTTGTAAAAACGGAACCATGCCCCTGGGAATCATGTTTATCGCCTCATTCATTGAAAAACATGGATATGACGTCAAAATATTAGATGTAACCATTGAAGGCTATTATACAGAGAAGATCATTGATAAAAATAATATTCGATATGGCCAACCTATTGAAGACATAGAAAAGTTTATTACTGATTACTCTCCTGATGCTGTAGGCGTAACCTGTATTCAAAGCATGCGATACTATGAAGTATTAGAAGTGTGCTCTATCGTTAAGACCATTAACAAAAGAACGCCAGTTATTGTGGGAGGAAGTCATGTCACCGGTGCTCCCCGTGAGTGCTTAGAAAATGAAAATATAGATTACGCTGTTATAGGAGAAGGAGAAATTACCTTCTTAAAATTGCTAAAATTTTTAGAACACAAAGAAGATATTAACAATATTCGCGGTCTTGGATACAAAACATTGGATAGTAGAAGAGAAATCGTAATCAACCCAGGAGCAGAGTGGATTGCGGACTTAGACTCCATGCCCATGCCGGCGTGGCATTTAGTTCCTATGGAAAAATATTTTGAGATCGGAGTAGGCCCGAGCCAAAAAATGCTGAACAGGTACGCCCTACTAGTTACCTCCAGAGGATGTCCTCACAAGTGCAACTATTGCCCCAGTTTCAAGTGCTGGGGAGAAAAATATCGCTCGATGAGTCCACAAAGAGTTTTACAGGAAATTCAATACCTCTATGAAAAATATGATATTCGAACCATCTTATTTGAAGAGCATAACTTTATCACCAACAAAAAGAGAGTTATGGAAATCTGCTCTCTTTTGAAACAAAATAATCTCAAAATCAACTGGTCTGCTCCTAATGGAATGGAAGTCAACTGCCTTGATTATGAGTATATAAAAGAAATGGCCAGTGCCGGCTGCGACATGCTTCATTTGGCGGTTGAAACGACCTCGAAAAAAGTCTATGACAAACTAGATAAGAAAGTGAATTATGATCATGTTCACGATGTTATTAAATGGGGAAAAGAGTGTGGAATGCAGATTGCTGCCTTTTTTATGCTAGGATTCCCTGGTGAAACCAAAGAAGACATTGAAAACTCCATTGAATACTCCACTCAAATAGATGCCGATTATGTCCATTTTTTTATTCCAACACCATTACCCGGTACACCCCTTTTTGACGAATGCATTGAAAAAAAATATATATCTTTTCCCATTGATTACTCTAGACTTAGGTACAATATAGGCAATATAACTACTGCAGATTTTAATCCAGAAGAAATTGAGAATTACCGAAGAAATGCTTGGCTCAAAGTAATGGCAAAGAAAGTAACCAAAAAAGATGTCTGGGGCAATCTGTGACAACAAAAAAAAACAATATCTGCCTAACTTTTGATATGGACTGGGCCGAAAACTCAATTATTCATGAGATCACTGAAATACTGATCGCTAAAAAAATAAAATCAACTTGGTTTATCACCAATGAAATACCATCCTTGGCAATCATGAGAAAGTATCCGGACTTGTTTGAACTTGGTATCCATCCTAATTTTTATCCTGGTAGCACTCAAGGGCATTCCGAAGAGGATATATTACTTAATCTAAAAAAAATGATTCCAGAATCGGTAAGCGTACGCAGCCATGGTCTCTACCAAAACACCAGACTTTTTTCCAAAATGGTTAATCTAACTGGTGCAAAAATCGATTCCTCACTGTGCCTACCTTATGTTGGTAATTTAGATGTTCATAATTTTGTTTTTGACTCAGGCCCAAAGGGAAGTATCTTAAGAGCACCTTTTTTTTGGGGTGATGATATTGAAATGCTTAGTAATAATCCAGACTGGGAAATGAAAACCACAAACCTAGAAAAAGATGGTCTAAAGATATTTAACTTTCATCCTATCAACTTAGCGTTAAATTGCAAAACATACCAAGACTACAATCGTTTTAAAAATGCTTGTTCCAGTTTGGGACGTGCAAATGTCAACATCGAAAAAAAAATTAACAGAGGGATAGGGGTTCGCACTATATTTTTAAAGTTACTTGAAAAATATCAACAGCAATTTATGAAACTCAAAGAATTAATTCCATCAAGTATGTCCGAGGAATAATGTTTACCATTTGCATATTAAACGATGATACTGTTAATTTGGATGATCATGGAGTACTGAGCGAATCAGGCATCGCACAAACAAATTACTGGAAAAATATTAGCAGGGAAAAAGGGGAGATCCCTCTGGTATTTTGTATTACCCAAAACTCTACTGGTGAAAAAAGTTATCTTTTAGGCATTGAAAAAAAGACCTCTTTTTTAAATAAGCTAACCATCATTGATGGCCTAAATTTTTACAAAGAAGACCCTCATCTTATTGAGCATTTCTGCACTTCATTGCTTCTATTTATAAAAAACAAATATGATTCTATCTATTTACAGCTGGCCATTCAAAGTAAATTGAATAACTCTCCTTCTTTGAAAAATCTCTTTTCAAAACATAGCTTCACACACCGTTTCTGGCAAACATCGCTACTTGACTTAAACTTAGACCTGAATCAAATCAACGCAAATTTCACACAAACCTACCGAAGATATCTAAAAAGAAAAGATTCATTTGGCACCACCTGCCACAAGATACCTCCAGAAAAAATTTTAGAAAATTATTACCTCCCTTATCACAAACTTGAAAAACAAAATGGCCGCCACTGGAAATTAGAGAAAAAAATTATTGAAAAGCATTTGGAATTTGACCATAAGCAAAGGTATCATCACTATATTTTATTCAATAAAGAAAACCCATGCTTGGCCACTTTAGGATTTTATATCATTGACGAGATTGCTACTGAAATTTGCTCCTCTTCATCAATCGATTGTTTTACAAAAAACATTCCTGCTCAATTACTTCTACACTGGGAAGCAATCAAAGAAGCAAAAATATTAGGAGCTCGCTATTTCAACTTGGCCGGAATCAACCCCAATCCTCAATGCAAAAAGGAACAAGGGATCAAGTTTTTTAAAGAAAAATTCGGAGGAGAAATTGTAAATTACGATATATTTGAAAAAAAATCTTTGAAATATAAATTAGTTTCAACAATTTTTACTGCAATAAAAAAAATTGCAATGGCAATTCCATTCCTTCATTGCAGCAGAGAGCAGGAATGATTAAATCATTCTATAAGAACATCCCTATACTATTTCTCTTAGAAGTTATTATAAAAATTAAATTTATATTGATTATTCCTTTTGTAACCAGAATTTATGGCGCGGCCGAATATGGCAAAATAACCCAGGCAAATGCACTAACGTCGCTTTTTCTACCCTTCTTACTCATAGGAACAGAAGATGCTTTTATACGCTTTTATTCCAGCAAAAGCACTGCGGAAAAATATCTTGCGCTTAACTATTGGTTTAAATTTATTACCACCACCTATCTCGTTGCCGTAGTATTTTTTCTTTTTTTTTCTAATTCGATTAGCAAATATTTTTTCCAAAATGAGATAACCTGGTGCTTAGTCGTTTTAATATTGCTTCTTTCTCAACTATTTTTTTCCATGGTTCGGACATGGCACAGGATTAACAATGACGCCAAAAAGATTACAATCCTTTATTTCGCCTCAACTTTAAACTGTTTTTTTATGATTATTATTGCTTTGATCACAAAAATCACAGCATCTTACTTTATACTATTCAACAGTCTAGGAGACTTTGCCATTGGTCTATTTTTTTATTTGCTTATTCTCAGAAAACGAGGAGAGGTTACTCGTATCCATGATGAGAAAGGAAGAGGAATCACTAAGAAATTAATCTCCTACGGTATCGTTGTTATGCCAGGGAGTTTGGCCGTATGGGCGCTCAACATAGCAGATCGACTCATTCTCACAAAATATGTCAGTTTAAGCGATATTGGAATTTACTCATTTTCCTACTCCATTGGACAAGCGGCCCTCTATTTGATCTTTGGTCCTATCTGGATGCTCTACCCCAATAATGCATCTAAATACATCGACGAAAAAAACTATAGCGAATTAAGATCTATTACTCAAAGTTCAATCACCCTTGCCATGACTTTTATTATCCCTACAATTATCTTTTTGTATGCTTCAAGAGGTGAAATCACCCTACTTTTATCTACGGCCTCATTTCTCAAAGGAGGAATGATCTTTCCATTTGTATCCGCAGGATACTGTTTTTGCATGCTCTCTTCCTATCATGAAGTAATTCTTTGCAATTTCAATCAACAGAAACAAGCCACCATTCATATTTTAATATCTGCTTTCATCAACATTACATTAAATTTTATATTTATCCCATATATAGGTATATTAGGTGCTGCACTTGCCACAACGACAGCGTTTGGCATTCTATATATGCTAAACTACTATGCTTCAAGAAAATATCTTCTCTTTGCCTATGATACCAAATACCTTTTCAAAACAATAATTGCTTCTATTATACTGCTACCAATTTTGAACCATATAACCATACCCAATAAATATTTTTATTTCTTAATATGTGGCCCTCTTTTTTATACCGCTTATTTTGCAATAATATACTGGATGGCCCCTGAAAAAAGGATATTTTATACATTTGCATCTAATAAACTATTTTCTTATTTCAGAAGATATGGCCCTCAAAAAAGTTCATCCCTTTTGTGATTTATAAGTTTCGCGGGTAGATGGGAGATGCACTAAATTATGCATCCCACCCCCCATAGAACCGGACTTGCCCTATTAAGCCATCCGGCTCCCTCACCGACATACTCCAGTTTTATTTTCTGGAGGTCTCAAATCAAAGAATAGATGTTTACGAACACGCGTGTCTGGAAAATTTATCTTCTTTAACACCTCAACAAATTTTCTCCAGTTAAGACTTTTCTTCTGACTTCTACGATTTAAGTATTTAAACAGCATCCTTCTCACTTCGTGAACAAATTGACCTACCCTTTTTGAGTTGTCATTGATTGCGAAGTAATTGAGATATCCAGTTACTATTCTTTTCACTCGTATAAGAAGATCTTTTCTGTGGTAGTTCTTGCTGATCCATTCCTGGATCTCTGCCAGTTTCTTCTTAAATCGCTTTGGGCAAGTATGGAGTTTTATTCTCCAAAATTTCTTCCCCGTCTTGCGATTAGCTGAAATTCCCCAAACATGCATAAACCCCAGAAAAGTAAAAGATGGCATCTTTTCTCCTAGGCGTTCACATTTTGTGGCCTCTGTCTGTCCACAGATTAGTGTTTTGGTTTTGGATTCATTGATAGCAATTCCAAATTTATCTAGACGTTCTGACAAGATGATTTTGAATCGCTCGGCATCTGCAAGACTTTTGAAAGTGAAGACTGCATCATCCGCGTAGCGGACGACGTGAGCACTCCCTCCAAAATTTTCTTTGCTCAACCATTCAAACCATAGGTCCAAAGCATAGTGCAGATACAGATTTGCAAGAACTGGACTTAAAATCGACCCTTATGCAAAGCTAACCGTTATGCAAAGTTTTTGGTAAAAACTATTGTTTTTATAGACTTTAGATTTGATTTACTTTGCATAATACTCGAGGCTATTTTAGACCTGAAAGCCAAGAAAGAAGCTCCTTGTCTTTATTCCAGTCAGGCATATCGCTATTGATGATATCAGGGTATGCACCTTCTATTGCCTTACGTTTTGTCTCTGTATCTGTTTTTGCGTAAACTTCAGTAGTTTTTATATCAGCGTGACCTAGAAAATCTCGGATATAAATTAGATTCACTCCTGCCTGCAGTAGATGAATCGCTTTACTATGCCGAAGAACGTGTGGTGATACGTATTCGGGCACTAGAGGTGATCCTGCTCGGGCCATGCTAACATATTTATTTAATATGTAGGTCACCCCTTCTTTTGTTAATTTTTTATGCTGACTATTCACAAATAAAGGATGCTGGTTTTTCCATTGCTTTTCTAAATCATTTTCTGATAAATACCTTTTGAGGATTGCAATAGTATTTTTCATTAAGGGCACTCTTCTAATTTTATTTCCTTTTCCATTAAGGACAACAACTGGAGATGATCCTAAAATGACGTCACATATTTTAATATCAATTAACTCCTGTACTCTGGCGCCAGTATCATACAGAACACTGTATTTATTCAGCGTGATTTGAAAAAAAAATGAGCTAAAGCCTTAAAATAGTTCTGGGCCTCTTATTGTTTTTATAAGATACTACCGATTATGACAGTAGGAAGTATCAATATTGAAGAAACAATTAAGAGCGTACAAGAGCAATTAAAGAGAGATCGAACAGTTTCTCCTGCAATGTCGATGTCTATTAATCTTTTAATAACTGTAATTCAATTATTGGTTAGTCGCTTACTGCTTAATAGTACGAATAGCAGCCTGTCGCCATCTTCCGATAAATTAAAAAGGAAAAGAGGCAAGGATCGAGAAAAGAGAAAAACTAAAAATCCTATTGGCGGTCAACCAGGGCATAATGGGGAAACATTAGAACAATATGAAGAACCAGATGAAGTTATTCCGCTAGAAATTGATCGTCGAACACTTTCTAAGGATGAGGTCTTCACTCTGGAGGAACCAGAAAAAAGACAAGTCATCGATGTTAACCTGGAGTTTATTGTTCGTGAATATCAGGCGGAAGTTCTTGTTGATTCTCAGGGCAAGCGGTATGTAGCAACATTTCCAGAGCACATCAATAAATCTATTCAATATGGACCATCGGTAAAAGCGCTTGCGGTTTACCTTCTTCAATACCAACTTATCCCCTATAATCGGATACAAGAGTTGTTTA
>JADGAN010000060.1 GCA_015231955.1 Oligoflexia bacterium
GCCGCTAACTGGCAACTGTCCCAGCTAACTTCACACTGGAACTGCTAACAAATACTGCTACCAGCTACCCTGCTACCTGCTTGCTGGATTTGTAAAACTGTTTTACTGGAATCCAGTTTAAACTTACTGTTTATCTATCATCTTCATAATTGCCAAATTCTCCTCAGTCTCAGGCGTTGGAAGGTAGTATAAACCAGATCGACTTATACCAATCAATTCACACTGCCTTCTTACGCTAATATCCTCATTGTCATGCTCTATTAGATATCTTAAATGATCAGTCGAGCTGAGCAGCTTTTTTTTTAACCAGTCTAACTCAAATTTCAATCGTCCTATTTCCTCAAAGAGATCTGCCTCTCGATTCTCAATAGCTCTCCTGGTTTTTTTATCACCCTTATCAAAGATAGTTTCGAACCCCTTGCTTAGCTGTGTTTTCCATCGAGTAACTTGAGTGGGATGAAGGTTGTTTTTTGAAGCAATCTCGCTGATAGTCTTGTCTCCCTTAAGTGCTTCGATGGCTATCTTCCCTTTTAGCTTAGCGGTGTGCTTGGATCTTTTTACACTCATTTTTAACTCCCTTGTTGGTCCTTGATTATTACAAATTTCTGCCTTAATCAATGGTCCAAATTATGGGGTCCACTATAACAATCCAAGTTTGGAAGAAGCGATTTTTTTTGAAAAACATGGTGAGTATGAAATTTTATTGAAAAAAGTAAATTTCAAACACATTAAAAATCAAGTAAAACAAAGGGGATGCATGGGGGAAAATTCCTTTTTTTAAAAAATATTTTTTTGTTTTAAAATTAAAATTCAGAGTATTAATGAATCCTTAACCGATAACTAGCGTTGGCAAATGGGTGGATTGTAATAAGTATAGAGGGTGGAAGTGTCGCGTAACTTAGTGAATTCAGAAAGCAGACCTAAGCGTTGCCAAGTGAAGTTGGCAGTTAATGCTCTATGATCTCTGTGATTCAAAACGACTTCTCAAAGATGTACCATCTGCTGCTTGCTGATATTCAAGAGAAAGAGTTGCTTAAGACTTATCCCAAGCTACGACCGCTGGTGAAAAAACCGATCTGTCAGAAGATTTTGCTAACGATAGCAGCGAAGGATAATGACTTCAATTTCTTGAAATACGTCCTCCATAAATACAAATTGCAACTCAAGGTATTGCTGTTGGGAAAAAAATATTTTTCCCAATTTAAAATCGATACTCAAAAGCAGATGATGGAAATTTTCTCCATCACTCCTGAAAATAAAAAAGGGCAAAAACAGACATTACATCTTCCAAGGGTAATGGCATCTATTGCTTTTTTTCTCAAGTGCCCGAGTGTATTAAAGTTACCGAATTTTTAAATATGGCCAGAGAGAAGCGTGCTGGTAACATGTCCTTCTACCTTATTTGGGATGGTTATCCTCACGAAAACTTTAATGAAGACGATTACTCCATGGCCTCCTTCAATTACGATAGCATTGCCGATGATGGGACTATTCGCTATGAACTCAAAACCGAAAGAGAGCAAAGTATTTTTTTTCACTTCAATAAAGATAACGATCTTATCAAGAAGCTCTGGGTGGCAAGAGGTGTTGGTCAAGAGCGCGAAGATGACAGCAAGAGCAGCAAGGCCGAGAAGGGTGGTGATGGTGGTGGTGAGCAGGCCACCTCTAATAAAGAGGACGATGACTTAGGTTTTGAAGGCTAGCTAAGCGTGTAAGCTTGGACTTAGTCCAATAATCAGCATCATAGTTGTTGATTGTAAACATAATCAGCATTATAATGCTGATTATTGGGATTGTTCCAAGGAAGATTTGCATGAAAAAAAATATTGCTCGAACATTGAACATTAAAGCACTACTGGAAAAGAAGTCCTTTTTTCTATTTGGGCCACGCTTAACCGGGAAAACAACGCTCATTAAATCTTCGCTAAAAGAGGATTTCCAGTTCATTAATCTTTTGGATACTAAGACGAAATTGCTATTGCTACAAAACCCTGGAGCGTTGGAAACCTTGATTAACCCTCAAAAGTATGCTGGCGTCATTATTGATGAAATTCAAAAAATCCCAGAGCTGTTAGACGAGGTTCAGAAGTTAATTGATGATCAGAATATTTGCTTCCTGTTAACAGGAAGTAGCGCTAGAAAATTAAAAAGAGAAGGAGTTAATCTTTTGGGAGGAAGAGCACGCACTGCGCACCTATTTCCACTGACAAGCCATGAGATTCCTGCTTTTAAGTTAGAACGCTTTTTAAACTATGGCGGTCTTCCCTCTGTCTATTTATCGGAAGAACCGTTTGAGGAGTTAGTGGCGTATGTTGATAGCTACTTAAAAGAAGAGATTGAGCAAGAAGCCAGAGTTAGAAACCTCGGAAATTTTAGTCGATTTTTGAAATCGGCAGCGATGACCAATAGTGAGTTACTCAATTTTGCGGCCGTGGCCAGTGATTCTCAGGTAAGTGAGTCGACAGTGCGAGGTTACTATCAAATTTTAAGTGATACACTAATAGGGGATTTGCTGGAACCATGGAAAGAGTCGAAAAAGCGCAAGGCGATTCAGACTGCAAAATTTTACTTTTTTGATATAGGTGTAACCAATGCAATTCTCGGAAAAAGCAGTGTGCCTCAAAGCGGTTATGACTTTGGTAAGTTATTCGAACACTTTATTTACATGGAGATTAAGGCCGCGCTCTCCTACTTTAGAAAACGACAGCAATTATGTTTTTGGCGTTCAGTGAACGGACAAGAGGTGGATTTTCTGGTTGGGAATGAGATTGCTATTGAGGTAAAGAGCAAAGGGAATGCATCACTGCGGGATGCCTCTGGACTACTAGCATTGCAAGAGGAGAAGGTCTTTAATCGCTATCTTCTGTTGTCCAATGATAAAATCCGCCGTAAAGAAAAAGGGATTGAATTTCTATACTACAAAGATTTTTTAAAAGAACTTTGGATGCAGGAGTTTTTTTAATAATAAAAAAATCTCGCTCACGCATTTGCTAGAATGGTCTATTTTCTTAATAAAGGGAGCTATTAAAAGATGAGTGATTTTTGGAAGTAGCGACAAGTGTCAATCATTTTCAGAGTATTGCCGATAAGCAATGTGGCTTTGGCAAATGTCATTGAAGCGGTTATTAAGCGCGATGACCTCTTAGAGAAATTTGAGTTTGTTACCTACCCACTAGTCAATCTTTATGGATTAAAACAAGGAATACGGCGAACTCTAGATTGCAAAGATTTGAATCGCTCTTTTCAAGATGGTGAATGGACAGCAATCTCACGCATTTTAAGTAAGTCGATCCAAGAGAAGCGCCAATTTAGTTTTGGTTTAGACCTGCACGGTTCAGGTAAACAAGGAATCTTCATTATCAATGGGCTGGCCTTCTCTGCGCTGGCAAAGATTGATCACTCTGATTTGCAAAAAAGTAACAATGACACATACCCAGGAAAGTGCGGTGGCCACACCATGCTGTCACCAGGAGAGGCCATCTCGCGTAACCAGGGAACACTGAAAAATTTTTTTGCCAAATGCGGGATTCCTTATTG
The DNA here is from genome assembly GCA_015231955.1 of Oligoflexia bacterium. Classification (GTDB taxonomy): domain Bacteria; phylum Bdellovibrionota; class Bacteriovoracia; order Bacteriovoracales; family Bacteriovoracaceae; genus JADGAN01. The sequence continues at coordinate 3,538 of JADGAN010000060.1, forward strand.
CTACACTTTTGAATACCCCAAAGTCCAGTCGCTAGAAAAACAAGTCACGCTGATGACCGATTTAGTTCTTGCCTACTTTAATGCAAGTGATAGGCACTTCTTCCACTAAAAAAGGAGTCTCTCTAGGGAAAACATTGAAATCAAAGCAACCTATACAGATTTGTAATCAGGAAGAGCGATTGTAGAGAAACTGAATAGAAAGTGGCCAGTTTTTAAGCTGGAGCAATACTATAGATATATTTTTTGACAAGAAAATTCTGTGCTAGATGTAGTTACCTTTCCCTTATCGTCTATTCCTCCAAAAATTATATTCTTGTTGGCCACATTAAATGCTTCAAAGCAAACCTCACCTTTCACATTTTTGGTAAACTCAGCAATGTCATAACCATCTAAATCTGTAATACGCTTTGATATTTTACTGGGATCACTTGCGAAGGGATCAATTTGAAAAACATATTGTCCACTATTATTCGCGCACGCTAAGATAATAGTATTTTGCAAGGACACTGCAGAAGTTACTCCAGATATACTGAGATTTTCCTGTGTTCCTATACACTCTTTGGGTAATTGAAAAATTTTAAATGTATCTGGCGCAGTGTTGTCTTTATTTATTACCAAGCCATTACCACCATAGTTTGATACAAAAACATCTACTGTTTGTCTGTTTGTTGTCGTTATGTTCTCGATTGTTAAAGATAAATGAAAATGAGAAAAATTACTTATGATTGAGCTATATGAATTCCTGTTGATTTTACAATCAAGTTCCATGAAATTATCAGAAGCCAAATCAAGATACGTCAATAGATGATCACTTGTATTTGTAGCAAATTTATAGATACGGTTATCTGAACCAAACCAAATGTCCTTTGGTGAAGCTTTAAATTTATATCCATTCATCTTATCGTTTATGCCAATATAAGTTTGCTGATCAGCTTTTACATCTGCATAGGACATATAAATAATATCACCATTACCGTTAACTCTAAAAGATACAACAGACTCTTCTTTTCGAGTAAGGTGTTCTGATTTCCATTGGCCTTCACTTAACGTAATTTTTACAACATTCACTCCCAGACCATTTTTAGCGTAGCCACTGAAGTATACGTTATTTTTATCATCAGTTAGGAAAATTTTCTCTACACTAAAATACACATTATTAAGACCATGAACTGTTCCAAAATCTAAGGGATAAATGCTACCAGTTTTTTTATCTATTAAAAGATAAAGATCAACAGAGGAGTCAATGCACGTATATTTAATAGCTAAGATAGAAGGGTTAATATCTATCATTTTGGTGGGTTTATGCTCGCAACTTTTCAAAGACAGAATTTCAGTCTGTTTAGTATTCCCTACACTATCGGCATAAATGTATTTCAGAGGAATTTTCTGTGAGGCAAGCTCGTCTGTGGTGGTGTAAGTATAAATTTTATTATCATTGCCTATCATAAGTAGATTGCCATTTTGAAAATAGACTCGTTTTAAATTAGACATTTCTAGTGAAATATCAACATTAGGATTGGCATTGGATGTTGTGGTTGATGGGGATGAATTATTATCACCTTTGTCACTTTTTCCACAAGAAGTGAGTGTTAGTATTAATAAAGTTAAAGGCAGCAATATCTGCCAATGGGACTTGATTTTCATTTTTATTCCTATTATGAAAAAATTATTATTATATGTTTATCCTGATCTTTACCAATAATTCTTTTTAAATCCCTCCTGTGCTGAACACTGAAAATAAATATTTTGTTGTTATTTCATGTTTTTTTTTATTATGCAATATTGTGGTCATTGCCAAGGGCGGCCACCTTTTATTGGTTCAAGATCTCCGTTGGTCAAGTTCACGTAAAAATCGACACCCTGCCAATTATCTACCTTTAACTTATTACCTGCATATTCCATTTTTACAAAAGGTCTCGCACCTAATACATCAGTTCCAAATATTTTTATTTTCCAAACAACATTACCATTGTCATCCAACTTCCAAACGTTGCTATTTTGTTCCGGATGTCCATTAGGGAAAATAACCATGATGTATAAAAAAACATCAATTTCAATAATGTTTTTAATTTCCGATGCTTCATCAAATTGCACACGGGTATCGTTTATGAAGATCTTGTTTTTGTTTATTTTTTCTACTTTCACTCTATTACTCCTACTATTTCTTTTGTGTTTTTAAAGGCATTGTCATCTAGCATATCTAGTAGTTGGTACTGCACGGGACCTTCAGTATCTCCAAAGTCATTTGCTCCAATTTGTCCTTTCCGAATTTTCGTGCCCGACGGTACATGAACCTCTGTGATAAATGTTGGTTTCTCTGGTAATACATATTTTATTTTGAGCTGTTCAGGAGATAAACCTTTTATCGATTCTTTCCTTACCATCCAAGATCTAGTTTTATTATTAGCGCCATGTAGTCTGACCCAAACATCTGGTTCAGATGTTGTAAATTCGAATATTTTAGTTCCATATTTATAAGGAGGTTGCTTCCATTCTGCAATAAATTCCTTGGTTATTATATCTGCATCAACTTTGCGATCAAATTTATAATGAGGTTTCCAGCCTTGAAAGTATGGTTTAGATTTATTAACAATTTCATCAACGCCTTTAGACAGATTATCACCACTCTTTTTAAGATAGCCAGCAATCCCTGTTAGTTCTTCTGTTGATGGCGTTTTTTTAAAGAAATTTGCTGTAGACTCAATATGTTTCTCAAACTCCTTTTCCTCTGAATGAGCAGGATTTGTTAATAAAACAACTCCGAATAAAACATAAAAAAATAAAAACATGGGAAGTATTTTTTTCATTGTACTGACATATTAAACGTTAAATTTTATTCTTAATTTATTGACTTGGTCTATTAGGATTTTTCTAAATTCACCATCATAATATTTTCTAACCATGTCCTCTGAAACTATAAAGTAACACTCCTCCCTACTTACACGAATAATTATTTTGTTTTGTTCTAATGTTTTTAAGGCATCCTGTGTTACCTGCTCGGAAATTTCGTGTTCATATCCTGGAGGATTAATGAGTTTGATGAAATTTTCTTTGCTCCAATAAGGGGCCATTTCACCAATAAACCTATCTATTGCAGATGTGATTACCTCTATTATTTGGTCTTTGTTAAACTTGTTCATTTATTACCTCTTGAATAAAATTTCACCTGTTACTAGATTTTTAATTTCTAAGTCACACTGATGACCGATTTAGTTCTTGCCTACTTTAATGCAAGTGAGAGGCACTTCTTCCACTAAAAAAGACAAGAAATCAAAATTTTATGCCCAAATATAATTGCAACAGATTAACCTTAAAAGCGGTAAGATCTTTTTCGCTATCTGGATAAAACTCATAAAGATGCTTATCAAAAACAATCATCGACTTATCAATTCCAATCCAATCAGCGCCAATAAAAAAATGCTCAAATTGCCACATATTTCCAATAGAAAGAGAAAGGGTAAGGTCATTCAGCTTTTCCTCTGCCGTTGAGGAATCATAACGATACCTTCGATAGTTGACCAGGCTAGATAGATTAAAGGTCTTCGTTAAAAAGAATCGTCCTCTTGCACCCAAGGTTTCCATCGTGTCATATCCACCAAAACGATCATACCCCGCTTTCCGAGCATTGAGCCCAACTCTCAACTTTTCAGAGAGGCATATTCCTGCTTCTGCCTCTAAAAAACGGTACATATCATAGTAATACCCCGTACCGATCTCTCCATAATATGGAGTCTTCTCTTTTTGTTCTTTCTTAGGCCTATGCTCAACTTTATTCTCTTCCGCATTCTTTTCAACTTCAGGGACATCAGCGAGGGCCATGCTTGAAAATGCTATCAACAATAGCATTTTGCAAAGTACAGAAATGATTTTTTTTATTTTCATGATTACAAATAACTCCTTTCTTTTAAGTAAATCTATTATCTCTAAGTTGGCCCATTAACTTTGCCGCAGACTCAGAACTTTTCTCAAGTGCATTCTTTCTAGAGTGAACGGGGACGCTTTGTGGTGAAATTCCAATAAAAAAACAGGAGGACAATAGGATTGTAATTATTTTTTTCATTTTACCGTATACTTGCCTGTGATTCCCCAATGACCCTGCTCAATTTTTCCATTGTTGCATCATTAATGTTGTCGTAGTATTTTTCACTAACTTTCATATCTCTAAACAAAGAATTTTCCTCTGCTGGTGTGTTTTGTAATCAAGAAAGCAAATAATAGTTTAAAGGACAATCCGAGTTTGGAAGGAACGATTTTTTTTGAAAAATATATTGAGTATAAATTTTGATTGAAAAAAGTAAACTTCAAATACATTGAAAATCGAGTAAAACAAAGGGGATGGATGAGGAAAAAATCTTTTTCTGGAAAAATATTTTTTTGTTTTGAAATTAAAATTCAGAGGATTAAGGAATCCTTAACCGATAACTAGCGTTGGCAAAGGGGTGGATTGTAATAAGTGTAGAGAGTAGGAATGTCGCGTAACTTAGCGAATTCCTAAAGTAGGGCAGAAGCATTGCCAAGTGAAGTTGGCAGTTAAAGTCTTGAAATCCAATCCGAGACAAATGTTAATAGATCTCCAGTAAAATATCTCCAATTGAGGCATTGATAATAAACACATTTTTTGATTTCGTTGTGTTGAAATCAAAAAAATTTTTTAAAATTTTGCTTCAGAAGGAGTTTTATTTAAATTATTCTTAAAGGTTTGCTTGATTCTACCTTGTAGTATATTGAAAAATTATCGAGCTACATCAATTTGTTCTTCCTCAGTTATTATACCTATGTCCACTTGTATAATAAAAAAATCTCGCTCACGCATTGTTTCTCGCCGAAGGGCGTCTCTCGCTTGACCCGCCCCCAAAGGAGCGGGATTGCGCTCAATTTCTGTTTAAAATAAAGGGGCTACGTCGGTCGTAAAGAACTCATCAACTCTGTTAATAGCGCAGAAAACTCTTGATTGCAGTTATATTGAGATAATTCGGTTAATTTATTGGTTATGGTTGTATCTCTTGTATCTATTCTTAGGGAAGTAAAATATTTAATCCAACTCTCGATACCTTTAGTGACACAATTTTGATGAGGACCAGACCTTAGCATATCTTCAACATATCGACTACCAAGCACAGTGGTTCCATCAGGTTTAGTAATTTGAACAATATTGGCCCTAAATATAATGTAGTATAATATCGGTTCTTGTGGGTTATTAGAGTTTTGGGACTTTCTTGCAATAATAAATGATGCTTGCTCAGAGTTAGTCGTACAACCACCTTGACTAGCAGGAACGGAATAAAACTCAATTTTTTTTGCCACATTCTTTCCGTAATAATCATGTAGATTTGCCGTGATTTGGCGAGTACCAAATTTTTGACTCCAATTCTCACATAATTGTTTTAGTGTTTCAACGTCTGTACCAATTTCTTCGGCCCTTACATGGATATTAATTAAATTTACACAAATAACAAAAAATAAAAATAAAGTAATTTTTTTCATACAAGATCCTCTCTATTGTTTTTTATAAATTAGTTATGGCCTACCATGGTGTCCACCACCGTGAGGCCAGCCACTTGGTCTAAAAATAGGAGTAGGTTGTGGATAAGCACCATGCAGTAATCTGATTGGACTCCCATGATCTAATGCAGGTATGAACCCCTCTACAATTGGTTGAGCAGCATCCCGACAAAGCATCTGCACATTATTAATTGCAGTATCATCCACATCAGAACCACCAGGACTCTCTGCCTGCACATTAATGCCAACAACAACTTCACCTGGTGGACAGCTAGCAAGACTTCCCCATCCACCAAAAGGGAAAGCATTTCCATTTGCAGGCACTACTGAATTTCCATTAGCATCAAATATTCTGATATCATTAGCTCCAGTATCATCACCATTGCCACCTTGAGGTGGCTCTGCGAGCAATTGAAAGCCAGTGATAGCGCCTGGAAGAACTCCCCAATCTCCCCATCCTCCCCAAGGACCTTCCCAGCTCTTTCGAGGCATCTCTTGAGCAGGTCTACTAAGATCAACACTTTGACAGAGAAGAGTTACCGCATTTAAACTTGTATCATCGCCCCCATGTTGTCTACCTTCAATCTTGGTTCTTATTCCTATGGCATAAGCGTTCACAGGACAAAATGCCCAATCTCTCCAAACACCATAGTGACATCCATTATTCACTCCAATAATGGTATCTGCTTGTAAGGCATTGGAGCTAATAGCTGTAAAGAATAAAAGTAATAACGTTTTTTTTACATTAAACTTGTTCATTAAAATGCGCCTTTATTTGAAGTTATTTATAAGAAGATAAATTTGTTTTTATCTTTTACTTTGTTTTTGCAAACTTGTTGCCAATAAAAAACACTAGGAAGTGTGTGTTTACCATTTAAATTTTTACGAAATGAAAACATTTGTGTTCGTTTGAAAACGATAAATCCAACTTCATTATTATATTATAAAAGATTACATGAAAATTATTTGCATTTTAAGTTGGCACAGCTTTTGCTTTTTAAAAATTGCTTTCACTTTAATGGAAGTAAAAAACAGATCAAATTAAGGAGTTAATATGAAAACAGCTACTATTCTAATGGCAACCTTATTGTTATTTCCGTTATCTTTATTTGCCGAGATTAAAAATATAACAATTTTCAGTGATACCAAAGAAGCTGCTCAGTGTATTCCTTCTGATATGGCCTTTGTGAAAATGTGTCAGCGTTTTGATGTAGAGTTACTCACAGATTACAATATGCCTACTATTTATGGAGCAACTTATCGTGGCCAGATGAATACACAGGTTGTATTAGAGCTTGAATTTAAATTTGCTGGTGGAGATTTTTCTTTAGATGTTGATGGTATTAGATACCCAGTCCCTTCAGATATACCTAAAGTAACTTTTCCAATACCTCGCAACAACAATGACAAATTAACAATTAAACTTATTAACAATAGAAGCACGGAGAGACGTATTGTAAAGCAAGATTATAGTGCCAGTATCAAGTCGATGCATCTTTTATTAGATAACCAATCATTTCTAAATCAGATTAGTAGTAAAGAAAACTTAAGAAATGCAAAACAACAGATAGTAAGCTCCAATGGAAGTATCTTAAAATGGAAAGCAGCATACACTATCATGGAAGAAATTGCTTCTAGTTTTTATCTCTCTCTTACTGCTGATAGCTTGAAACAGCTTAGCATCAAACAGAAAGAGATCAGTGACCTAATCACATCTCTAATCGCTAGTGATAATGCTTGCTACTGGGATGATTTGAACGAAACAGAAAAAAAATGCTTAGAAAAAGAAGAGAGAGATCTTTTGCCCAAAATAAGTGCTGCCATTAGCACCATAGCTATTCCAGAGTTGTGGAAAAAAAGTGATGGAACTATTAAAACATTCTCTGAATATTTGGACTTATTTATTCCTGCAGACTCTAAGAGCAAAGAAATGGCAAAAGAAATTTTTGAATTATTGGCCAAGCAAAATGATAGAGAGATAGAAAGCAGATATCTAAAACAAAATGTACAGCTAAACACAGAAATTAAACAGCTAGATAAAGAAATTATAGAATTAAGAAAAACCATCGAATAAAAAAACAAAGTGGAGGCACAAATGCAAAAAATAAACAGTAATAAAACAATAATTCTTTTAATTTATTTCTTACTAAATCTGAGTATAGGATGCGGCAATCAGGAGGCAACCAGTAGTAACTCAAATCATGATAAAAATTATCTTGAGAGATTAGATAATGATTTCCCTGCAAAGCTAAGGAGTAAAGATGTAGTGCCTGCCTCAGATCATTGCAAGCAAGTCGTAAAAGAATCAAATTGCAATATCCAGAATGTAGGGAAACAACGTAGTTGTCTTTATGATCAACAGGAGAAGATTAAAAATTGTCTTAATCAATACTCCATAGATTGGAACCAAAAAGAAAAAGAACAAGCAACAATAATGCTCTCTCAAATAACTAAACTTACAGAAAAAACAAGTGGTCCATTAAAAGCAGAGTTGGTGCAAGAAAAGGATTTGGCAAGCAAAGCTTACGCGGTTTCTGAAAGTTTTAAAAATCTTAGTACTCAGTCCTCTCAGTTATATAGAAATTTTCTGGATAATAGTGTTAAAATATTTAAAGTCTCAATTGAAAATTCTAATCGCGAGTTGATCGCTGAGTTTGGCAAATTCAATACCACGGATATTGATCAACTGGCAACTGTTCGCCATTCTCTCTTAGTGATTACACAAAAAGTTGACCTTGCCACTTCAGAGCTTCGCTCCAATGCCAATGTGATTAAAAGACAACTTGCAAATAATAAATTGTTGTACAAAGAATTCTTCAGTGATTATGAAGACTATTTTCAAAAGAAGCAAATTAAAATTGCCAAACCATGGGAAACCATTGAACCGGAATTAGAAAAGACATTATCAAATGCCAATGAGTATCAATCATCGATCAGGGCAAAAGTTAACGATGCTCGGAGTAGACTTGATATTCAAATTGATCGTTTGATTGCAGCAAAGTTAGATAATGAACATAGAAAAAGAATTGCAATAACTAAATTTGCGACTGCATCGAGTAGCTTCATGGAAGAGATCAACCGAAGGGAAACCACTCTATTTGATGCTCCTAAATCATTTGATAATGGGTTACTAGATTTAGAAACCAGATATAAAGAGGTAAATCAATTTATACAATATAAAACCATATGCGGTGATGTAGAAACTGCAAATGGAGCTTGGAAACAAGGTGGTTGTGTGTTGCTGAAAGCAGAGATAGAACGTGCTAATCGATATTTAAAAGAGACAATTCCTACGTATCTGTATGCAGAGATTCGTAAGTTAGCAAAGATCAATAATGGAACGCATTTGCAACAAGCGGCCGCAATAAAAAACATGCTTAAAGCAGGAAAAGTAATAGAGGCATTAAGTATTTATACGAATTTAGCTCAAATAATAGAAGGAGAACAACAATGAGATCATTTCATCTTATATATTTTGTATTTTTAATCATAATGGTACTTTTAAAATTTGAACCAGCGAATGCTTCAATTTGTATTATCAAAGAGCTAGAGACAGACTGTGGCTCAAACCTAAGTGCAGATCATGAAGAAGGCACACCGTTTGGGAAAATCAATGGAGAAGATGTAAAATTTTACAAGGATACTAAAAGTAGGGTGATACGAAGTTGTCTTTACTGGACAACTGATGCTAGTGGTAACTCTACACTTGCGTCTAGAACTAAAAGTGTCTACGTAAAATCAACAGGATGTTTTTCAGAGGATATACTTGTCCAAGGAATAAATTATTTTAAATTTGTATCACAGTGGGGAGATGAGAACTCCTACGGCAGTGGGAAAAATAAATATACCTTAAAAGATATTATTCTATGTGAAATGTGGTCAAAGGAAGGGAAAAGATTTAATTCTTGCAATGTAGAAAGGGCCTTATCATTAAATGAAGTAGCTCCACAAATATATGAAGAATTAGAAAGCAAAAAAGATAATAACCGAGTCCAAAGGAACAAGCTGGGGAAATTACTTGAAGACTATGAAATTAAGGAGCAAAAATTTAATATTCTGCAGAAGTGTGTAGCTGGCATCAATGCAAATTCCATAGATGATTATCCTGTAGAGGCTTGCGGTGCTAAAGACATCCAGGAGGCCCTGATCAATTCAAAAAAAGACATTGAGAATTTAAAGAAAGAAATTGAATTAGAAAAGAATAAAATCAGAGCGAAATATCAAGAAATTGCTGATGTTGTTGAGCAGGAACTAAGTGGATCAGGTGTGAAACCAGAGGATATAAAGGACTTGAAAGAGACATTAGATAATGTAACCATTCCAGAACTCCAACCTGTTCCACTGCCTGAAAAAGAAATTTTTGATTCTACTAATGATGTCTATGCAAAATATGCGATAGAAGTTATTTTAAATTTGGAAAAAGCGATCACCACTGATGATCGTTTTGAATTTTTAGTCGTAGCTGAAAGTTGGTTACTACAAGTCAAAACAACTTTTGAAATGGTTTCAGCTCGAGCACAATTTGTTGAGGGAGAGATAGAGGCATTCTTAGATGCCTCTGCAAGAGTTGAGAAGGTGCTTGAAAAGCATTTAGAGCTGGACGAGTTTAAGAAAGGGAATATTGGTTTCAAGGATTCATCAATACCAGATGATTTAAAGAGTAGGATCAAAAATCTTGCATCTAAAGATAAGTACATGGCAAATAAAATTCAACGCTCATTAATTTATTGGAAAGGGGAATTAACACCAGAACAGGTATCAATTCTTGGTATAATCGGATTGCTCATTAACATGAGAGAGGCCATCGAACAAATAAACTTACAAAATGAAGCGAAGAAGAAATTGTTGGAAAAGACACGAAAAGCAACAGATCAATACGCCGAAATTGCTATGTATGCTGGAAAAAAAATAGTTAAAAAAATTCCTTTTGTAAAAGATGTTATTAATTTATGTGAACTTGCTACAGGAAAGGCATATTGCAATTTGGTTGATGGGAAAAATCTATCTGCTCTTGACCGCGCCATAAGTGGTCTCAGTTTCCTTACAGGTGGAGTATTAGATGAACTTCCTAATTACTTAAAGGTTTTAAAGGAAAGTGTTTTAGGAATGAAAACATCAGCTGAACAATTAAAACTCATGGATTCTCTGTATGAAATGGAAAAATTTACAAGATATGCTTCATTCAAGAAGAAATATGGAAAGGCCGGGATACTCATGGGTACAGATGGAGATGGTCCTTTAGAAAAGTGTAAATATGGAGATGGATTAATTTCATTCATAACATCACTTGCAGACACTTTTAGTACTACTTACGTTGAATTAGTGTTGACCCAAGATTTACCTTTGTACCGAGCTCATCCTAAAGGAAAATCTGCAACAGGGTTATATTGGTCTAAAGTTAAGCCTAACAATTGCAAACAAACTACACTAGATATAGCAAGGGATTATCTAGACAAGGATGTCAGTTGTGCAGATCCTTTTTCATACACGACGCTAACAGTTCCAAAAGGCACAACCATTTATGAAGGAGTAATTAATCCGTTAATGGTTAAATATAATGGTTATTCATCGTCCGATCTCTATGGAGGCGACAATCAAATAATCATCAAAGCAAGAGAAGATGCTTTTAGTAACTGTTCCTTAATCTATGGTGATTTCTCATCGGAGTGGACTCAGTTCAGTACTGACCTTAAATAGTTTACAAATAACTCAAACTGGCCGCTAACACTATGGAAGGGATTTGGTGAAAAATTAGCTTAAACATCTTTTATCCCATATTTTGTAGCAATTTTTTTCAATTCACCGCTCTTTTTTAACTCTTCCCAACCTTTTTCAAAAATTGCCAAGTACTCTTTCCCTTTGGAATGTTTTTCAGAAAAAGCAATATATATGGTTAATTGCTTAGATAATGTCCCTGCAGGAGAAAAGGAACTACTTAACTGAGCTTTATTTGCAGCATAGTTAAAGACGTTAACGTCTTCTATGATTGCACTAATTCTTCCTGCTGCCAATTTTTTCATATTTGTTTCCAGGGGGTTCAAGCCACCAACTGCATCAATTTTTTGCTTATTTTGACTAATAAAATTATCTACCTCTTCAGTATAGGTATAATCGATAATTACTCCTAAAGTTTTAAGCTGTTGTAATGAATCTGGATTTTTATAAGTCCAAGCATCTCCTTTTTTGACAAAAAAACCATTCCGCGAACTTATTTGCGGAACTTTCGTACCAATGATCCCATTTACCAAATCTTCAACTCCCGCACCGACTGCACCAACAATGGTACCTAGCCTAGCAGAATCAAGAGCTCTGGCCCACGGTAAATTTTGGTAATCGACTTCATGCCCTGCTTTTTTAAAAATAATTTGCGCAGCTTCGATAATAAAGCCTGGATCAGCGGATCCAGGTTTACAGTTATATGGACACCATTCATCTGCACGAAGAGTGATTGTATCTGCAAAAGCAGAAAATGAAATTAAAGAACAAAACAAGATCGCGATTAAATTTTTCATTTTTCCTCCTGTATTCTAACATAGAATCGCAAAATTATTCTAAGTTATTTTGTAACTGCTCACACCCTTCAGCCATCTACCCTCTACCGGATGCTGAAAGTTGCTTAGCTAACAGCATTTGGTTGAGAGGTGAAGGTTGAGGGGTGTGAGCAGTTACGTTATTTTTTCCAATCAGCAAGACCGTATTTATCTAAAATTGATTTAAGTTTCCCATTATTTCTTAGCTCGATAATCCCTTGTTCAAGAATTTCACTATACTCTTTCGATTTTTTGTTATTAGGATTAAAGCATACGTAAATCTCGTTGCCCTCGATGCAGCCTAAATTTTCCAATTCAGTAGAGATGCTCTTCCTCTTCAAATTTAAAGCAATAACATTTTCATCTTCAATGAATACATCCATTTTGCCACTAATTACTTTCGCAATAATTAGATCAAGTGCTCTGGTTCCAGAGGTGATTTCCACCATTCCATTTCCATTATTTTCTTTCGCGTAACTATCCACTGGCTCACCATAGGTATAGGCATTAATTAAAGTAAGTTTAACTTTTTTTAGAGATTCACTGCCATTATAATGCCATTTAAGCTTGCCTTTTACCCCGTAAAAGCAGTTTCGATTATTTCCTAGTGTCTCATTTGGAAATATCATGTCCGGTGCATCTGTTTTCGCGGCACCTACTAAACCATCCGCCTTGCCTTCGCGAACATACTTTATGGATCTGGTCCAAGGAAGTATCTCGTATTCAATCTTATAATTTAGTTTGCCAAAAACCTGCTTTACTATATCAACCATGTACCCGGGGGAATCGCCCGGTTTACATGCATATGGACACCATTCATCAGTCACTAATCGTATTACTTTATCCTTATCAGGAGCTGCGAATATGTGTGATATGTTTGCGACTAACAAAAAAGCAATCAATGTCAGTATCAAGCGCATAAGTATCTCCCCATAATTATATTTTAACCATAAATTATTTTTTTGAATATAATAATTTAGATATAAAATAGAAAAATTAGTTAGAAAACTTACGGCCGGAAGGTTAATTGATATTAAAGCAAAATCAATTGGTTCGCTTCTCATAATCAAAATCCAATTCCAGGTGAACTTTAATATATTTCCAGCAAAATACTTCCAATTGAGGCATTGATAACCAATACCGTTTTTGATTTTGTTGCGCTGAAATCAAAATACTTTTTTTTAAATATTGGTTCAGAAGAACTTTTGTTTAAGTTGTTTTTGACGTTTTGCTTGATTCTACCTCGTAATATATTGAAAAATTCCCGAACCACATCAATTTGTTCTTTCTCGGTTATTAGGCCTATATCTACTTGTGTAATCGCTTTGAAAAAATTTTCAAAGGTAGCTAAGTCAAAATATAGAGCAATATTTATTTGGTAACAATTAAAGAAAATTTTTTGCACACATTCCATGCCTAATGAATCAGTAATAGTTTCATCTTCTGGTAATACTATGTCAATTTTAGTTCGCAAAAGTATTTCTAGTAAACTACTTACTTCCTTGAGTATCACTTTCCTGGCGACTTCCATCTGATCTGGAATTTCTGATGCACAATTTTCTTCAATAAAATTTTTGCAATCAGATTCACTGTCAAAAAATGAAAATAAAGCATCAACTCCTTTTTGCATGAACTGCATTTTTTGCTTGTTGTTCAAGATAATGAAAAATTCATTCCCAATTTTCCGTAAACGATTGGCCACTATTACTAACTCTTTGATTTGTATTGGAGTGAGTTCTCCTAAAGATAGTAAGTCGAATATTATAAAATCAAAACCTTCATTCGCGGAGATCGTTGCTAGAAATTTATCATGTGCAAAATTTTCAAGCGAATACTCTGCATCTTGGGAGTTGTAAAATTTATAAAGGAGTTCGTTTTTTATTTGTCTAAGATTGTATTTCATTTTTTTCCATACAAATTATTATCTTTTCTTTTAATGCTTCTGTCTCAAATGGTTTTATTAGATAGCTGGACACCCCCAGCGAGATTGCTTGGGCTATGCTTCTTTTGTCGGATTCCGCAGTGATCATGATGAAAGGTAAATTTTTAAATCTTTGATCTGCCCTAATATTTTTAAGAAGTTCAGCTCCATCTCCATTATCCATTCTCCAATCACTTAAAATCAAATGAACTGGATGGTTTTTTTGGAAGCAGCTATCCAATTTTCTGAAGGCATCATTTCCGCTGTCGCATTGCAGGATTTCAGTAACACCCAGTTCCTTTAATCTCTGAACAGTCCAGAGGCGAATAACGATGCTATCATCAACAACCAGTGTACTTATCGCTGAAAATTGCATATTTTCTCCTTCATCACATAACACATGCCACATAACACATATCACATATACAGCAGTATAATTTAATCAAAACCAGGTATTGTGGTTATATTCAAGATTTATTCATACTTAATATTTTGGTAATTGCTGTCAACAATTTTGCTTCCACGTATGGTTTTGTTATCCATGCAATAACTCCAAATGATTTTCCTTTGCTCATTAATTCAGGATCTGATTCAGTCGTCAGCATAAATATGGGCGGTTTCTTGGCAATTGCGGCGTCTAGAAAGATCTTCTCGCACATTGCAATTCCATTCATATTAGGCATGTTAACGTCGCAAAGGATAAGTGCTACATCAGGATTTTCTTTAAATGTTTGATATCCTAAAGCACCATCAACGCCTTCAACAACATTATGCCCATTTTTGGTTAGAGTATCTTTTAACTGATCACGTACTGTCTCACTATCATCAACAATAAGTATTTTTGCCATGTAATGTCTCCATGAAAAAATTTAAAATCAATATTATTAAAGGCATATCAATCTTCGTAAATGATCAAAAATACTCCTTTTAAATTCAGTATGATTAACCGTAAACAAACAGTGATTGCTAACTCTGGAATCTTGCAGATGCTTGACAAAATGGATTCCTGCGGTAGTCTCGTTTTTCTCTACACTAATTCTGATGTCAAACTCATCCATTACTTGGTTTATAAATTGAGCAAGATTTTCTATCTCACTATTAGATAAATCTTTGGAGTAAGAGTAGGTAATTAGAGGAATTAAGTCTTTGCTGAGATAGAAACCGAAAATAATTTCAGTCCTTTCCCGCGTTTCCACTACTCGGCCACCATGATTTAAAATGTAATGGTTACATATATCTATCGGTACTGAATATTTCAACTCTGCTTGTGATTTATCAGATATATCTTTATAACTTAAAATCAAAGATACTAACCCAGAATCATTTTTCCTGAAATTGAGTTGTACCTTTTTGTAACATTGACCAACTATGCCAATATGATTTGTAAGCGCTAGTAATAACTTTGTTCGATCAATAAATATTATCCCAGTTCCATTAGTAGATTCAGCTAAAAGATTTTTATAATCAATTGAAATGTTATCTTCTTTCTCCATTACCTTTAATAAATCAATTAAGTTGGTGACAAAATTTCTGACCGAATATAATTTCTTAACAACCTCTTTTTTCTTTATCAGAGGAATTTCGATGATGAAAGTTGACCCTTTATCTGCAGCGGTTTTAACATTTATTGTACCCTCATAAGCCTTAATTCTTGATAGAACCGCATCTAGACCAATCCCTCTACCTTTTATTTCATCAACCTCATCCGCGGTGGAAAATCCGGGCATGAATATAAATTGAATAAGCTTATCATCATGAAGTGTCGCTGCTTCCTCTAGTTTTAACAAATTTTGCTTAACTATCTTGTTTCTAATTTTTGCAATGTTAATTCCAGCTCCGTCATCATTGAATTCAATATGCAATATATCCTTATCCTCCTTGATTACTATGCATACGTTTCCAGTAGGTGTTTTGCCTTTTTCAATGCGCTGAGGTTCATCTTCTATTCCATGAGCGAGCGAGTTATTAATCAAATGCAATAATGCTTCGTTAACAACATCTTTAATATCATCATTAACTTTAATTAATGGGCAATGAAAATCCACATTAACCGTTTTATTTAGTTTTTTTGCGGTTTGTTCCGCACGCTCTAGGATTAATTGTTTTATAGAAGGCAGTTCTACACTTAATATTTTTTGCAATTTAATGTTAATTTTTTCAGAGATAATTGCTGTCTCAACTATTTGTCCTTCCAATATGCATTTGTTGTATTGTGCGAAAAGCTCCTGGATCTCACCTATATTAGCAATCTTATTTGCTGAGTTGCTTTTATTAGAGGAATCGCTCTTTAAAGCTTGGAATAATATTTTTATTTCTTCCCATTCTTTATCCATTAAAATGAAATTTTCGCGTATTTTTTCATAATCGTTTAATTGATCTTCTATACTGATAAGCAAGAGGTCTTCAGTTTGATGAGCAAGATTAGCAAGGGTAAAGAGACCAACTACTCTTGCATTTCCTTTGATTGAATGCATGGTGTTTGCAAAATTACGCCAACTCTTGCTTTGCAGATGTTCTTTAGAGCGAGAGAACAGTTTATCTACTTCATGAATTAAAATTTCCATCATCTCAGGTTTTGCCGAACGCACTTGTACTACTCTTCTGACCACTTGATCGTCTAATATTTTTATCTTTTTATTTTCTTCTTCCGCCTTAACAATAGATGTTCGATCTTCAACAATAAGTAAAATTCGTTTAACAATACCGTCATAAATAATCGGTTGATAACTCAGTCCAAGGTATAGCTCTTCAGTATTGCCATTCTTCCCGCATGTTTTATAGTAAATTTGTTTGGGGAGTTTATCTTTTATTACTTCATACATTAATTCGCTTTCCCCAAAAATATTTTCTAATCCATTAATAGCATCTTGGGCATCTTTTAACAGTAAACGCATCCCCGATGCAAAGATGAAATCCTTGAAATTATTTCCACCAATTTCCGAGGTTTTAAATATACACTCGGCAAAGGCAGAGTAGCGAGGCATAATTTTTTTGTTGGAATCAATGGTTAATATTGCAAGAGATATGCTGTTAAATATTTCTGCTAGTTGTTTTTCTGATTCTCTTAGCTTTGAAATATTTTGACCAAGAATAACATATGTGTTTCCTTCACTTTGTTCAAAACTACCAAAGCGTGTTACGTACCAGTAATACGATTCCTTGATAGTTCCTTTTGCTTCACCGTCAGAAATATCTAGTTCAAATTCAACAAACTTATGATCACATTCAATGATTTTATTAAAATTGTTACGAAAAATTTCCCATGTCTCTTTTTCAAAAATAGATGAAAAATTATCTCGCAAAATTTGCTCACAATCCTTACGAAATAATTGGGCCAAGCATCTATTTGCCCGTAAAATAACCCCTTCCTGGTTAATCACTGCAAATACAATTGGAAGTGAGTCAATGGTGATTTCGGAAAAATTCTTGGCCTTTTCTAGGAGAGTAATAATACTATGTGATGCTTGAAGATCTTTATTGATATTAAAACTCATAGGAAATTAACCTCTCCTTCGTCACCGTTATCAGTCTGCTCGGGCACGGAGTATTTTAGTCTGCTCACGACATTGGGATTAAGCAATTCAATGATTCCCGTACAACACAAGTGATACTTTTCAGCTTTTATGATCCAGTTTTCCACTATAGCATCATTGATTTTTGGCAATTCAAAAAAAATTTCATCGAATCCTCTGGTTAGTATGGGTAAGCTTATGCCCACGTTAACATTCTGATCGGTAAAAAATTTTTTTATTCTACCTGCTACAACATTTGTGTACTCCTTCATAAAATCAATTGATTTTTCCACAGCGGCAGGAGTTTTCTGCATAGCGTTTTGATAAAAATAATTTGCAATTTCTGAAGTAAAGTGGACTTTAAAAATTAGCTTCAAATCGTCACCAGAAACTAATATTATTACGGTTCGAAAAGACCTTACTTTGTTTAAGTTTTTATCATTGGGAATTTCAATCGATACATCGTTATACTTCATATGCGACTTAAATCGATCGATAGAATTATCCTTTATCATTGTGATCAATTTTTCCATGAAATTATCCTGCATTCAGATACTGATTTTAGATTAACCCTGAATCATTTATCTTTTCGGCATATCCAAATCTCACCTTTAATTATAATGATATAATGATTATAAAATTTACTCAATTAGATCTACCTCCCTTTTCCATCTATGCCCCTCCTATTGTGAAAACACAATAGGAGGGGCATGTCGCTGATCACTTATTTAATTTAATTGACTTTTTAACATGGTCATTCATTGCATTTATATATATTGCTTGATATTTTTTATACTTGCTAATCAAAA
Source organism: Oligoflexia bacterium (assembly GCA_015231955.1). Classification (GTDB taxonomy): domain Bacteria; phylum Bdellovibrionota; class Bacteriovoracia; order Bacteriovoracales; family Bacteriovoracaceae; genus JADGAN01. Next base: position 21,812 of record JADGAN010000060.1, read on the forward strand.
AAACGACCAATTTGCTATTGATACTGTTTTTTAGTATACCGAGGCAGATGAATTTTTCTTTTCTGAGAGCAGAGATAAGGTTAATGATCCTAATCCTGATAAGGTAGTAGCGTTATCACCTCTACCCAACATTACTTATCTGAGGTTCTGTATCAATAATATTTTTCAAACCCTCACCTAATTTAATAACAAATTTAGTCCCTTGTCCGGCCTTGGTTTCTATTTCAACAGATCCACCGATTTTTTTTATGTTAGTTTTTACAACATCCATCCCAATACCACGTCCGGAGATGTCATTGGCATCGTCTTTACAGGAAAGGCCAGGGTAGAAAATTAAATCAACTAGGTTGTTATCCATCTTAGATATCTCTTCAATAGAGAGTAATCCTGATTGAATGGCTTTCTGTTTTAATTTATCTACATTAATACCAGCTCCATCATCTTCAACTTCAATTTTTACAATATCATCATGCTGAAGAATTTTAATTAAGATGATACCTTCTTCGTTTTTACTTTTTAGTTTGCGCTCTTCTGGTTTTTCAATAGCATGGTCAACTGCATTTCGCAGAATGTGAGTTAGTGAATCTAGAATTAGTACAAGGTGGTTTCTATTTACCATCGCATCTTGTCCTTCTATTTTTAGCTTGATTTTTTTGTTTAAACGAGCGGACAAATCTTTTATCATTGGAAAATATTTGATCAATGAGTTTTTTATCGGTACATCTAATAGTTTCTCACTTAATTTTTTCAATTGGATCAGACCTTTTAAATTTGGAATTTTACGAACTTCTTCATCGATAAATTCTTTGAGCTTGTCGATATTTTTATCTACAATATCTATGGTATTGGGTTTGCTTAGAAGTGTTTCTTCGTTGTTAACGAAAGCCGCCATCAGGCTAATTGTATCGATTGTGCACAGATAGGAAATGCCATTAAAGCATTTTTCCCAATCCAGACATAATGAGCGACAAGAAATTAATAGTAATTTACTAATTGATTCACGATTGTTATTGCTTAGATTGAAATCTAATAGGTCAAAATAGATACTGTTGGAATCAAAATTATCTTGTTTGGGTAAAAAGTATTCTATTAATAATTCATCACTTTCTGACAGAGAATTAAATTCTTTGAATGTTTTAAAAAAATCTGTGGTCTCAATGTTTTCTTTTTCTAATTTTTTTAACACTCCGTAAAGAATACTGCTTTCCCCAATTCCTGCTAAATTTGCTTCATTATTGTTGATTAGTGAAAGTAGATTTTCTGTTGGTCTATATATCTGCCTAGCATCGGTTGAGTGATAAATATTAAGTTGAGATACTAACATTACATATGACCACATTTGTCTAATGATATTTTGTCCTTTACTGATTATCTGATCACGGTTTTTTACTGAAAAAGATTTTATACACTCATCAAGGTAGGCAAGGTTGTACTTCGCAAAGATTTGATCATTTTTTTCGGCCTGTTCATATGCATTTTTTATCATATCTTGTAGTTTGCTCTTGTTGCTATTTTTATCCTCCTTAAATAAGATGAAATCACTGGTGATTTTGTATAAATCGACATATAGATCGACCCAATTATCTTGATTGATTTCATAGTGTTGAAAAACTGAAGATGCGATGTAGATATTTTTCATTTCGTTAGCAATAATTAAAAATTTGGCGGTTATATCGGAACGAATCTGTGCCATCTCGTTATTTGCTTTGTTGATAATTATCTGATCAATTTCATTAAATGTATTTATGACCGATGGAGGTAATAGTTTAGTTGCTAGCTCTTTGCAATTTGCGTTTAATTCTTGAATAGAATTTATCTCGGAATTATAAATGGCCCATTCGAAACTAATGATTAAATGGTGTAGTGATTTTAAATTTTTAATCCGGTATTCATTTTCAATTTTTAGTAATTTTTCTGCATAGGTTGAATACTCTTGTAATACATCATAAATTTTTTTAAGACCTAGTGATAGTTCATTATTTTTTTCATCTATATTAAAATCAGAATTGTTGATATTGGCGCGAATATGAATCAACTCGGATTCCACTTCGTGGGTGACTTGAGAAATCAGATTGAGCCCGAAAAGGCGTGAGTTACCTTTTATCGTATGCAAATTTCTAAAAAGAGTTCCTGCGCCAGAGCGGTCTTTATTTAGTGATTTTAAAAGAGAGAAGCAATTATCGATCATTTTAAAAGCATCACTAAGAAATTTTTTCAGATCGGCAGGGGATTGTGCTGCTAATTCTTGCAAAATTTGCATTCTTCTAAGATTTTCTGATTTTTGCTTGTTAATCTCATTCTCTAGCTTTTCAACTGCAGTTATATCTTCTGCAACTAACATAAGTCTATCTAGACTATCTTTTTTATCATCATTGCTCCATATTGGATTATAAGATACTCGGATACTGCGATTATTGTCTGAATTAGCATCAACTTTATAGTTAACTTTGGTAGGGAATTGATCTTCCATTAACATCCATTGCAAATCATCACCGGCAAATACACTCAGCATGGCAGTGTTTAGGGTGGAGTAGGTCTCGCTTTTTTTATCGATTGATTTGTATAAAAAATCATAAATGTTTTTTTGAGAAATATCTTCGCCAAAGATTTCAGCTGAATATTTCGAGACAGGTGGAACCGCTATTCCATTTTTATTTATGGTAAACACCGATTGCTTCATGTTGTTTAGCAGGTCAGATACCTTCTTCATCTCTTCTCTAAGTTCTTTAGTGCGTTCTTCGACTTTAACTTCCAGGTTTTTGCTATAATCTTCAATTTGACGAATTTTTTCTTTAATGGAGTCTTTCATTATTATGAATGCCTTAGCCAGATTTCCCACTTCATCTTCAGTTTCTACTTCTATTTGTGTTTCAAGTTCTCCATTAGATAATTTATAGGCGGCCAGCTCTAATTTTTTTAAAGGATTTTTTATTAGTTTAATACCGGTAATCCAAATCACCAAACCATTTACTATAAACACCAGAAAAAAAAGTAAAGTTATAATGAGTGAATTTTTTTTAATGGATGCGCTTACGTTCTCATTGCTACTGATAAATTTTATTTTCCCAAGGAGGTTATTATCTTCTCCTTTTATATCTAATGAGTAGAGTGTATGCCCACTAAGTTGTATTATTTTATCGAAATCTAATTTTGCATATTTTTCCTTATTTTGAGAATAATATTTTTCTTTTTTATCAGAAAGAATTTCTAACGCCATAATATCTTCAGCATTCATAATGGATTTACCAATGCTGCTGATTGAAGTAGAATCCATATCCCAAAGTGGTTTTACTAGCGATAACCCTCCAATGTCTAGTAAAGTTTTGTTTTTGGCATTTAACTCATGCATGCTATTAATGTAGTTTAAATAGTTAATTATGCCCGCCAAAAGCAATAGTACGATACATATAGTTGAAGAGATGAATAGAAAAAATTTAATAATTATGCTTTTTGATTTTTTCATGTATGCACGTCCCCTCATAGGTGTTCGAGATTTTCTCGATCAAACACATGGTTTTAAATGGTGAATAGCAAATTCCCTGGATTATTAATAAATTGCTTTCGTCTAAAAAATATATACATATAATGATAATGATAGAGGTCTTATATATAAAGAGTAACACTCTTGACGCTGTTAAGCAATGTGGTCGGAAAAATTATCCACCGTTGATGTAAGAATAATGTAACTGCTCACTCCCTTCAACCATCAACTTTCATCCAGATGCTATCAGCAATTATTGCTATCAGCTTTAAGTCTCTTTATTAAACCATAGATCATTTTTTTACTTCATCAAGTTTAGCACTTAACTCAGCAAATCTATCAGGTGCTATAATATTTAGGTCACTCGAAAGAATAAGTAGGCACTCTAATTCGCATGCAGAGGCATACGCAATATTTAAAAAT
>JADGAN010000061.1 GCA_015231955.1 Oligoflexia bacterium
ATTAATGGATGTGGCCACTGCGGGAGAAACTGTTCGATCTCTCTTCAGTTGATCTTGTACACTCTTGATTGTCTCTTCAATATTGATACTTCCTACTGTCATAGGCAGCAGTATCTAATAAAAAAAAACAAGAGGCCCAGAAATATTTCAAGGCCTTGCTTCATTTTTTTTTAATTTATGCTGAATAGATACAAATTGTGATGGGAAGATAATGAAAACTCTCTTAAGGAGATTGGCAGGGAGTAAGGTTGGATCCAAATGAGCGGACAAGATGATTCACCTCACTCGCCAAAGTGACAACATCGAGCACTCCATCATTTTTGCACCTTTCGATCATTGATCTGATGGTCGGATCAAAAAGATTCTTTTTTAGCAGATCATCAAAGAAAGCAGTAAGCTCTTCTTTACTAGTCGTTAAGACTTCTGGTTTATCACTTTTTGCTTTTCCAGTTCCTTTCTGTGTTTTTGTTTCACCCTTCCTAGTTTTAAACACGACGGGTAGATCTGTTTGTTTTAATAGATAGTCGAGGGTTGAAGGATCAATAGCTTTACGAATATCCTTTTCTGCCATTGAGTCTACAAAAATTTCAACGCGATCAATGTCGGAAAGTGTGATCGGTCCCCATGCCTGTATTTCAATATACCCAAGGTTTTGATTGGCCATAGACGAGGGATCATCAGGATCGCCCATCTGTAGCTTAGTCAACTCAGATAAATCGTGTAAAGCATGCATTTTTTCCCGCTGATCTAAACTATCACCCAAAGTGTAACTGATTCTAGGAAAAACCGTCTTTTTTAAAAATAGTTGAATGGCCCCATAAAGAGTAGTGGTATCTTCGTCAACAGGAGGAGCATTCGACTCCCCTTTGCCTGGTTTGATATCATATTCTAATAGACCATATTTGGGTAAAAAGTCTTTTGGGATTTTTTTCATGGAGGTATTTAGGGTATTGTTAAGCCAATCTGTTTCTAAGTTTAGTCGATCGTTCATGGAATACGATGGAGTGACTCCAGTGGCCGTTTGGTGCTGATTCAAAATAGCGCCACTATGAAGAATTGCAGAAAGCCTCTTGTCTTTAACAAGAATGGAAGCAGAAACATGATGGATGTACTCATTTTCATAGGTAGGAGAATCAGCGGTGCTCGGGTTAACATGTCTAATAAAAGCTTCTCCTAAATATTTCAGGCACTCTTCACGATCCAGAGAAAAAGTGAAATCACAATGAAAGAGTAGATATGTTGGTAGAATGAAAAAAAAGAGATACTTTGATTTCCAGCACAACGCCATGTTTTCTCCTTATCTTATGACCTCAAAGTTATGCCTTGATATACTTAAGATATCTTATTGGGAGGGGGTTGAGCAATCCCTCAATAAAGTCCCTTTGTTGATAAAATAACTACACTAATGTGGTTTAATGTGTACATTTTGAGTCGTATGCGGCCCAATATCAAACAATCAATTGAATTGAAGAGGAATGATAATTTTCAATAAGAGCATTTATTTTTCTTACGTTCAAAGTGTGCCTTTAATGCTTATCTTTACTTGAATGGAGGGTGTCCCTCCGTTGCTGAAGCTCCGGATACAAATGAATTTAAATTTTTTGGTGATTGGTTTTTTTATGAAATTGGAAATAAAATACTATCAATGACAAGAAAAACATTACCACAGCTTTTATCTTCGTCAAATGATATCTTTTGCAACTTTTTCAAGGCATTTTATGATCAATGAAAATTATTGTTCCGTAAGCAATGATCTTGTTAACTTCTTGAAATGAATTCATTTTGCATTCTTGTCATACTTATTTTCTATAATGGATTTTGTTACTCGTTATAATAGAGACACTATTTTTATGTTGATGTTTGCTTGGCGGAGGCTTCGCTTATGAATAAAATTCATGTTTTGTTATTGTATGTATTTTTGAGTGTTTATCTATCACTCATTAGCGTTCCGCTTTTTGCAGAAGGTGGCGATGGGGCCAAAAAAGGTCTTTATCAAGTCAATCGCGAGCAATTTTTTTCTGAATTAGCAGGAGTGTTGAACGCTCATCAAAGTGAGTTTGCCACTATTCTCACGAGGGTTGATAATCACTATGGGGCCATGTATGAGATTGCACAAGCGACGAAGACTGCTAAAGGCGTTCATCAGCACGAGGAGCTTTACTTAAATAAAATGGAAGGTGTGGAGAATGTTGCCGTCTATGGTGCTCGCAATATTCCACTCTATACAATGATGATGCATGCTTTAATCCCGGCCGTGATTTCAAAAGATGTGTGGTTTCGCACTCCCGAGATGACCAGGGATATCTATGTGGCGCTCTTTAATAAGATTAAAGAGTTGATGCCGCAATACGATTTTTCCAATCTTCACCTACTGGTCGATAAGAGTGATGTTCAATATGATAATTTTCGGAAAAAATATATCCTAGGATTAAATAAGCGAGGAAATCATTTTGAACATCGTCCGGCAGATGCCGTTATCTTTATCGGTAGTCCTGAGACAGGTGACCGGATTCAGCAGGAAATTTATGATAAGGTGACTGCCCTTAAAGATAAGGTTCCACCATTTAAACAAATTTTCTTGCGCTTTGGTTCTGGTTTAAATCCCGTGATTATAACTGAGCACTCATCCAAAGTGATCGATGCGGCGGTCCAAGGAACAGTTGAATCGATTAAAGTCAATAATACTCAAGATTGTATCGCTCCCAAATTTTATGCCATCCATTCCGACCTTCATCAAACGTTTTTGGATAAGCTTGTGCCCATTGTAAAGCAACTCAAGTTTGGTAGCACGAAAGATCCTGATGCCGATTATGCACGACTGAATTTTGCGACTGATTTAAAAGATCTGCTGGTGTTTAAAGAGAAGTATAAAGATTATCTCTTGAATCCAGAGGCAGTGATTGATGAAGGAACGATGAGAGTTGATCCCCATGTTTTCTCTTTTCCCTTTAAGATGTTTAAAGATGTTCCTCTGAATGATTTTTATGCTCCTTTTATTTTGTTATTTGAATACTCTTCCGATGATCTGAAGGCCATTGCCAATGATCCGCGAGTGCGTGAGCGGGCGATGTATGCTTCCATTTATGGGGATTCAGGGAATATTGATATGTGGAAGATCCGCAAGCAATTTGAGGATAATTTTCACTCTACAGTTTTAAATCTCAATGTGTATGATGAAGAGAGTGGTAACTTTCCTTTTGGAGGATACGGTGGCACCGCCTCAACGGTTACGTTAATGAGCAAAGAGGGATTGACTCCCGCGATTGAGCGTTTTTCTATTAATCGGCCACTGCTCTTTTCTCGAGATGGTGCTCAATTTATTTCTCAATCTCAATCAATGAGTGTGAAAGAGCAAGTGCAAGGGATACCTGCAGAAGATGAAGATAAAGAAACAAGAGAAAAGTATCTTCAGAGCATTCTTCTGTTGGCATCCGATGCGAAAACGGCCACCATCCTGCCCTCTGTTATTGAGCGTCGTTGGAACTTGCTTCGGAAGAGGCAAGATTCTTCTCGTCCTTATGGTTTAAACGCCATCAGAGAGAAGATAACAAGCGGGGGACTCGCCTCTGTTATCTATTGCAGACGGTATCAGATGAGTAAACAAGAGATTGAATATTTTTGGGGAACAAAAGTGATCTGCATTGAAGATCATAAAGTGGAGAAGGTTAGTGGAGTCGTCTTACATAATGAAGCGATCGGTGTAGAAGCGATAGGTATGAATCGCGCTCTAGGTGAGATTAACCCCAATCAGGGATATGGTTACTTGGTGCCTTTGATGAAAGATCGCGTGATTGAATACCGAGTGACCAATGCGATCTCTCCCGGTTTGATGCCAAAGTCGGAGGTGTATGCGGATTTTGAAAGAGAAATTCCTCGTGAATTAACGGAAAAAATGCAAAATGCTCGTCAGGAACTGAATGAGTATGTTGTTGGAACACAACTGGCGGGATCAAGTGGAGCAAAATCACGAGAAGAGTTGAAAGAAAAAGTAAAGAGTACATTGAAAGAGGTGATCACAGAGTTATTTACTTTCGTGCAAAGTCGTCACCCCATGGGAACCTATGTGAAAAATTATGGTGAATCGACCACAGGCGATTTAGGAATTCAAATGACCACTTTTCATTATAATCCTAATAATATCGTCAATCAATTTATGGATCGGCTCGAGGTGGCATTAAGTGAGACAAAGGAAAGATTGACCTCCTTCGATCAACCCCTTTTACAACAACAGATGATGAAGGCGCATTATGAGACAGGGACAAAAGTTCTAAGCAGCTTGATGACAAATCCTGCGGAACTACTTTTTCAAGAGAGAGTGAAATTGGCGAAAACTGATTTAGGATTTATTAGAGAGATTCGAGTCGATTTTATGGATGGCGAACCGGTATCTGCCCATCCTCGTTATAGTCATGAATATATGAGAGAAGATGAAGAAGAGGCCAAAGCGGTCATTCGGAATTTTTTTGCCAAGGCCCCGGAATACTATCGGTATCTCTCTGGGGGAGCGGATGTGGCCAAGACAGAAGAAGGAAAATGGGTGATTATCGAATTAAATACAGGTGCTAATAGTGGTTCAGCGGTTCCTTTTGTTTTTCCAATTGAAAGGCATCGCTATATTTCGACCTTACAAGGAAAGAACACCCCTTTCTTGGAAAAGTTAGAAAGACTCTTTGCTAGCTCCTTGGAGGAGCAACGAAATTTTTTACAGAGTATTCCTGCCTCTGCAGAGGAGGAGAAGTGGCAGAAATTTAATATTGGAGAGACCTCGCTTGCTGAATATGCTAAGTGGTTTCGCGATCGCTACCTCGATGAGTGGAGAAAAAATCCTACAAAGGAGAGTGCAGAAGCAACTCTGCTTAAGCTTAAAAAATTGTATGCTGGTTTAGGGAGTGAGTATAATAGAGATCTTCAACTTTATGTAAGAGGAAGTGAAAACTATCTGACGACAAAATTGATGATGCCTGCCGTTCAATGACATGCATTTTGGCCGCTGGCACCCCATGTCCTCCGCCTCAATTTTTTGTCACCCGTGGTGAAGCTTTAAAAACATAACTCCTTGAAAATTTTCTAGTAAGAGAGCGTCCTGGTTGTTTTTTTGTTTAAAACAATTATGCATGCTATAATACTAGGATCATATCTAAAAATTCATCGATATGCAGGGAGTATCCACAATGATGAAATCTTACAATCGCTGTTACTCAACATGGAATATTATTTGGAGTTTTGCTCTTTTGGCTTTGATAACCGTGAGCGATGGATTCTGCTTTTCCATCGTGGCCTCTCTTGATGACAAAGAAAAAATAGATTCGGTCACCACCAACCTAATGATGATGAATAAAAAAATTGTTCAAGATATCAAGGTGAATGTGCCGGAGAATAAACTCACAGTTGTTTTTTCAGACTTTTATCGACAAGAGGTAGCAAACGCACTCACAGCAATCGCACCCTCCTTAGCAGCAGAACTTCAAAGTCCCAGTGGTATCCCTATTTATCTGTTCTCTCCTACTTATAGTAATATGCAGCTGACTCCATCGGACTATTTGGAAGCACATATTCGTTCCAATGTATTGCCAGACTTCGATTTTCTAAGAAAAACGGTAGATCCCGTTGTCGTTAAAAAAGAGATGAAAGCGATTGAAAAAGAGGCCTCTCGTATCAGTTATCCCAAGTGTGATCCCAGAACATCCAGCGATCTTGATGAGTTCGTGAGGATGTCAAAAGAAGTAACGAAAAGTTTGGATTTAACGCTTGGCCAACACAATTTGCAAAAGGCAAAGCTCTTTATTGTTGGTGGCTCTCTGGAAACGTATCTCGCCTACTTGAAGATTAATCATCTACCAACTTTGATTTCACCAGACTCTCTCTCTTTTTTACAAATCTCACGCCAGCTTTTTCGTAACGACTATAATGCCACCAAAGAGTACTTAAAGAGAATGCTTGCCCCTGCCGTTCGCAGTGGCGAAAAGGTGGTGCTGTTTGATTCTCTCTTTAGAGGGGAGAGTGTTCTCACTTATCGTAAGATGCTTACGACCATTGCTGAGGAAGAAAAAGATCCTACTTGGGACAATGTCGTTATCCTAGGTGCCCCTGAGATTGCTTGGGAAGAGTTGCAAAAGGGAAAAACACCACCGCTAGTTCACCGAGCGCCAACAATTCAAGAGTACTATAATGATAAGGAGAGCTTTTTAGAAGTAAAGGTTCCTGGCCCTAGTTATAGCAGTAGTCACATGGAGGGCTTTTCCAATGGAATGAAGTATGTTTTTGCTGAGAATCAGCACTTCATTCGAGGAAAATATGAGAGTTTCGAAAATGGATCACCCCTCAATACGTTTCTTTATCCTGAACGCTTAGAACGAGATGTCCCTCCAACTGCAAGCGCTATTCAAGTCTATCGCTACAATAAACTAGCGGCCATCCTCTTAATGCTAAAGATGTGAGCTTCCTATTTTTTTAAATAGGTGTACTCGTGAAGACACTTTTCATAGAAGTCAGTGAATTTATAGGCGAGTTTCTCTTCGAGGCCAGGAGAAGCTCCTCGGAAGAGTTCCCAGATTTTGCTAAATCAAAAATTTTATGAGCACCACTCCCGCGGGGTTTCCGTTAAACAATTTAAGGACAAGTTTTGTCGAGGCATTTTATCCAAAGAAGATGAGATTTGTAAGATCAGAGGCCGATCATTCGTACATTGACGCTCTCTGCATCTTTTAGTAAAAAAAGCCAAATGAACTCTCTAAACAACAAGAAGGATAAGCATGAATAAGCAAAGCAAGATTGAAAGATGTCCCTGGTGTGGTAATGATCCAACCTATATCCATTATCATGACACTGAGTGGGGAGTTCCTGTTTTCGACGATCAAAAACTTTTTGAATTTCTTATTCTTGAAGGGGCCCAGGCCGGGCTCAGTTGGATCACCATTTTAAAAAGAAGAGACGGCTATCGCAAGGCCTTTGCCGAATTTAATGCTGAAAAAGTCGCTCGCTTTACTCCCAAAAGAGTGGAAAAGCTACTAAGCAATCCAGAGATTATTCGCAATCGCTTAAAAGTTGAGGCGGCGATTACCAATGCACAGATCTTTTTAAATCTGCAAGAGGAGTTTGGTTCTTTTTCTGACTACAGCTGGCGTTTTGTCGACAACAAACCAATCCTTAACAAGTGGAAAAACTTAAGTGAGTTGCCGGCCACTTCCAAAAAGTCAGATGCTTTTAGTGCCGATCTCAAAAAAAGAGGCATGAAATTTGTAGGATCAACAATTATTTACGCTCATATGCAAGCTACGGGAATGGTCAATGACCATCTGGTTTCCTGCTTTCGCTATCAAGAGTGTTTACCTGCTCATTAGAGAGAGCTGATGAGTATGTATGGCCTAATGATTTTCATCACTATTCCTCACTCTTTCAAGATAGGGTAATAGGGCCACAAAGCTTTTTTTAATAGAGAGCATGCAGGAATTGCACAATAAATTAAGATTTTTTACGCACAGTTACCGTAAGCAGGAAATTCCTCAATAAAAATAATGACTTTCACTAAAGTGTAAAGTAAGCAGTAAGAGGGGTTAATAAAGAAGAAAGGAGGACAAAATTATGCCTAGAATTAATTTTCAGAGTGTAACAAAGAAAATCCTTGTGATGATTTTTTTATTTACGTTTTGTATGATGAGTTTAGTATCAACTCTCTTTGCCACCGAAGATCTTGCTTGCTCTTCTCCTAATATGTCACTTAAATTGTGTTTACTCGCTCTTCAGAGAGAACTTGCTGATAGTAAACGAAAAATTTCAGAACTAGAACAATCTATGGCCGCTCAAAAAGAACTCTCTGCCTTGAAAACTTTTACCATTGAAGGCGACTCTCAATACTATTACCCTGTATGGTTTGCCGATAACTGTTGGGGTGAAGGGGAAACAAAATTAGTCATTTCTAGGGCCAGTATCCACACCAATGGAGGGTGGGCCGGAAGTGTTAATATCCGTTTTGTTTATCACTCTTCTGCTTGTGGAAATGGCTCATCTTTTTTAGATGCTGCTATTGAATATGCCAGTGCTGGTACTAGTGCTAATCGCGGTCCTTTCATTGCTAATTTTGATTATACCAATGGTTGTAGTTTGGCCGGAATTGTTGTTTGGTTAAGAGGAGGTGGGTTGACCTATAATTATAAATCAAGTTGCACTGTCTCTCCAGTTTTTTCTACGACAGGATCTATTACCCTCCCGGGAAGTAACGTCATCAGAGAGAAGACCGATAAAATAGATGCAAAAGTAACAAGCATTATAGGAACTGGTTTCCAACACATTAATTAAAACATGGAGTTTCAATGAATCTTTTACGAACACAAGTAAAAACAAAAACAATGTTAAGAGGGCCTTCACTCCTCTTGATAGCAACATTAATGATCCCTTGCTTGTTCTCGTTTTCGGCCAAGGCCATTGATCCTGTCTCTTGCGATCAACCAGGAACGAGTTTAAAACAATGTTTAACTTCTCTACAAAGAACGATCAATGCTTTAGTTGTCGAGAACACCGTTTTAACTAATCGTCTTAACGATAAGGTCCCCTCTCTCCCCAACATTTGGAAAAATAGTAAGTTTAACGTATTAGCTGATTCCACTGGAACCCCATCAACAACGAATAATCTCAAAGATTGGGTTCCATACACTTATGGAGGGGCCATAGTCACTTATGAGCCTGTATCAAAATATACAAGTGGTTTCGTGGGCATCTATGATGAAAAAACAAGTCCCTCCTATTACGATAGAGCGGACACTGTTCATTTGGCCACAGGAAAAAACCCTTTCTGGTATGGCAGGTGGAATACAGGTTCAAGAATTTCAAGAGAAGGTTGGCACAACTCCAGTTTTGATATCCTCAAACTTCACGTCTCTGCCGGTTTAAATGCTGGAAGAATCAATCAATCTACATCAAAGACGATTCACTCTCCAATAAGCAAATATGTTTTCAGTATGTATGTTAAGTTTTTAAAAGGCGATTCCTTTGGTGTTAGTCAAGATGTTTTGAATAATGCTGCTACTATTACTCGAACCGAATGTGACAAAAGTCCTCAAGGGTGGTGCCTCTTTAAAGGGGAGTTTTATGGATCTTCCTCTGATAATGTTTACCTCGGTTTTGGAAAGCCTTTGGGGGATACCAGTGAGCTTGAAGTTTTAGTGGCCCTTCCTTACATCTATTCCAATGGAGCTCTTTGGGCCGCTCATCCTGGTGAATAAGCACAAAAAGAAGTAATCGCAACAGTAACAGTATTCGTATCTCTAGAAGGAAAAGATGACATGTTTGGCATTAGCTATCGGTTTAATTTTGATGATGGTGGCACCTTCTTTATGGCATTAATTTAGAGAGAAATTCTTCGTCGCTGATTTCAGTTCGTCCATTCAAAGTGATACCATGCTTTTGCAGCAGACCTTTTTTTACAGAAAAGCTCATACAAGCAATGTTGGTTTTAAGGAGTGTTTGCGCCAAATCGTTGATGATGGTTGTTCCCTTTTGGTCTTTTGTGGTTCTTAAGAAGAGGGCCCTTCTTGCAGGAGAGTAAGCCGCAAGAAAACTTTGCTTGGGAATCTTTTTATAGATTAAAACCTCATCTTCAGTGTATTGGTTGAACACTTTTACTTGTTTGAAAAAACGAGGGACAGAGATAAGACTGTTTTTTAAATCTTGAGGATCGATAAAAAAGATGATTCCACCTTCATTGGGCTTGTTGGCAAAGGTTTCAGCAACTTCAAAAGATTCAGAGGCCGGATGGAAGGCGGAGTTTTGTTCCTTTTTCTTATCGCTTCCTAAGTGTTCGCTTAAGTCAGTGCCAGAACCTTCTTTAACTCGTCCTTTGGTAAAGAGCTTTTTTACTCGGGCCTCTATTTTTTTATCATTGATGATCTCCTTTGGTGCACCAGAACCGGTTCCCCAGTAGAGAATTTTGTTTTCTGGAGAGAGTGTAGTTACTTTTTTAGATAAATCTGCATATGTAATGGAAGCCTTTTCATCAGCGAAGAGGTCAAAACTAAGGGCGGTTGTTGCGGGAATGGCCTGGGCCTGTTGCTTGCCATTTCCTCCATCAATAAAGGTGATATTTTCAATGGGCAGACAGGGTATGGGATTTTCTAAGGGTTGGGATGTGGATTCATAGGTGTAAGCATCAAAGCATTGATTGGGTTCTGACAACATGCTGGGTTTCAAAAGGTAGGGGTTGGGTTTTTCCGTTGCTGGGAAATCATTTTTTCCCGCATGCAGTGGGGAAATGGTAAAAACGATGATAAAAGTGAAACAAGCATTGAAAATAAAAATAGACAAATAGTAAAGGGGCGATTTTTTCATAGGTGTACTCCTCTTAAAGCTTAAGCTGCATATCGGAATTAGAAGATTTTTCTTTTAGTAAATTGGAGTTTAAGGGGAGTATCAATATCGGGTTGCCTTGTCGCTAACAGAAAAACAAAAAATGTTTATCTTCAGAGAAAATTTTGAAAAGGAGACTTTTATCTCTATAAAAAATGCTTTGTCCTAATACTAGTGAAATCAGTTATCGTTTCGGAGCTGGCGTTAGCATGTTCTTTTAGTCGCAGATACGGCCCTACTGGATCGCAAAAACCAGCGCCAGGCGTGCTCTTTTCCAAGGCGAATGCCAATGCGAGGGGAGCTTTCTATTTCTAAGGAGCGCATGCGTGCCACTCCCTCGGTAAGAGCAATACTGCTGGTGTCACTAAAAAGCGAGATCCCATTCATCATTTTATCAATCTGTAAAAAATTACAAAGCTTTCCAGGCCCGTTTGCTACCTTCACATCGTATCCTTCGTCCGAGAAATCAAGTGCGCGAATGAGCACGGCCTCTCCTTCATCCTCTTTTCCTGTTACCACATTAAAACAAAAGTACATTCCATAGATAAAGTAGACATAAGCAAATCCTGCAGCTCCAAACATCACTTGGTTACGTTTGGTGATCCCCCGATAAGCGTGGCATGCAGGATCATCTTGCAGGTACGCCTCCGTTTCTACAATTGTCCCTCGTAAAATAGTTCCATCATCAAATTTGCGAAAGAGTGAACATCCAATCAGTGCTGGTGCAACGATTGTTGCCGGTCTAGAAAAAAAAGATTGTTTTAAGGGATGTTGTTGTCTTTGCATCCTCTAGGAGTAGCATAAAACAAAAGTATTCTGGAAGTACTTTTAGTATATCCTTTTATTTACAGATACCCCCATCAACTTCCACTGTTTAAAGTTAATAGGCAGAGCAAAAGGAATATTCAACAGAAATTTTACTTTTCACTTACTCTTTTTTGGAGTTATCTCTATTTCTTGTTTGTGCTTTTAAAAAGTTGCAACGAAAAGGAGGATTCTATGTTCAAAAGAACGCTACTGACTCTTTCCTACTTCTTCATCTTTTCTCAGTTTACTCTGCAAGCAAGTGCAGAAGGGTGGCCTTTTTGGGGATACAACCTTCAAAACGATCACCATCCTGTTGCTGAAACCAAGCTTGATCCACAAAATGTCCATCGACTTAAACCACAGTGGATTTTTCGTTCTCAACACAATATTGCTGCCTTTCCGACTCTTGCGGGTGACTATCTTTACATCACAGATTTTTGGGTGACTAAGCCCTCTGTGCTTTTTCATCCCATTAAGCAGAGTGGGAATGTCTATGCCATCAATAAAAATAGTGGTGAAAAGATTTGGTCACGAAAGATTACCGCTCTTAATCATAGCTTGGTGAATAATTTTTCCAGAAGTAGTCCCGCAATCTTTAAAGACTTAATCATTATTGGCGATTCGGTGGCCCCCTTTAATCTTGTTCTTGGGCCAAAAAAATCAGATGCACGTGTGATGGCGCTTAATCGTTTTACAGGAGAACTTTTATGGCAAACAGTGGTCGAGCCCTTCTTTGCTGCTCAAATCACACAATCCCCTGTTGTCTATAATGGAGTTGTTTATGTTGGTGTCTCCTCTATGGAAGAAGAGCTTCCCAAGGCATTAGGGCGTCTCTATCACTGCTGTAAGTTTCGTGGAAGTATGGTGGCATTAGATGCTCGCACCGGGAAAATCTTATGGAAAACCTATACTGTTCCCGATCATCTTGGCCGTTCAACAGAGTACTCTGGGGCCGCGATCTGGGGGAGTGCTCCGGCCATCGATCCCAAGCGAAACCTTCTCTACGTTGGAACTGGTAACAACTATGATGTTCCGAGCGCAATCAAGAGATGCATGAAAGAGCGCACGGAGAATAAACTCTCTGAAAAAGAGTGTGTGGAAAGATTTGGTGATCCTGATAATTATGCCAATTCCATTATCGCCTTTGATCTCACCAGCGGTGAGGTGAAGTGGTCGAAAAAGACACTTCTCTATGATGCTTGGAATGTGGCCTGTACTCGCTTTATTCTTCCATGGTACCCAAACTTTGGAGGGTGTCCCTATCCAGCGGGCATCGATGGAGATTTTGGTCAGGCCCCCATGATTCTCACCATTAATCAGAGTGGTAAATCGAAAGATATTTTGGCCATAGGTCAAAAGTCGGGACTTTTCTTTGCCTTGGATCCCGATAAAGAGGGGGAGATTATCTGGACAACTCGAGTTGGACCAGATGGAGTTTTCGGTGGTCATCAATGGGGTTCTGCTGCTGATGAGAAGAGAATTTACACCCAAACTACAAATTTTGATCATAAGAAGGCGATGCTGATCGCTGGGCCTTATAAGGGAGTGGAGGTGAATGGTGGTTATTGGTCAGCACTCGATAAAGTAACAGGAGAGATCCTATGGCAAACACCGGTGCCCGCAAGCTTTCTTCCCTTACGTGGAGAGGGAATTTCTCACATCACTTTTGGTAAAAATCTGGGGATGGGCTTTTTTGGCGTCAGCATGGGGCCGCTTACCGTTGCTAATGGTGTAGTCTATGCCGGCTCGATGGATGGCCACATGTATGCCTTGGACGCTGAAAATGGCGCCATTTTGTGGTCGTTTAAAACTAAGGGGTCGGTGATGTCCGCCCCATCGATTGTCGATGGTGTTCTTTATTGGGGCACTGGCTATGAGAAGCTGGGATTTGATGGAAATGAACTCTATGCTTTTAGCATTGATGGTGGAGTCTCTCCGCAAAAAGATTAAAAGCATATTTTCACCAAATGGCAATAATGCCATTTGGTGAAAAATAATGGAGTACCTATGTTTATTGGAAGAGAAAACGAATTAAATAATTGGAATCATGGGATCCACTATAAGTTGAGATCATTTCTTTTGTAAAATCCTCTCTCGCTATTTTTATAATCAATAGCTTTTCAGAAAAATCGAATCTAGGGGCCACCATGTCGCGGAACACGGGAATTGCAATGATTGCAATTCGTGATTGCATTAATGCAATCGCGATGGTTCAGTGGGAATGGAGTAAAGAAAACCAATAGTATGCTATTAGAGTTTTGATTGCGTTATGGTAGCAATTGCAATACACTTTATAGATATGCAATACGAGGCAATATTAGATAGTATTTCTGATGGCGTGTTTACTGTTGATTTAGATTTCAACATAACGCTGTTTAATTGCGCCGCCGAGCAGATCACGGGTTTTAAGAAAGAGCAGGCCATTGGTAAAAAATGTTTTGAGGTCTTTAGAACCAGTATCTGTGAAAAGAATTGTGTCTTAAGGCATACCCTGAAAACTGGCCGGCCCATCACCAACAAAAAAGTGAATGTCCTACGGAAGAATGGGAATGAAATGCCCATCTCCATCAGTACTGGGATCTTGAAAAACAACAAAGGGAAAGTTGTCGGTGCAATCGAGACTTTCAGAGATTGCTCTGAGATCGAGATGCTTCGATCTGAAATTGACAAATCTTATTACAGAGGCGATCTGGTGGGCAAAGGCCCGAAGATGAAGGAGATTTTTTCACTCATTGGTAGTGTCGCTTCAAGTGATAGCACAATCTTAATTGAAGGGGCCAGTGGAAGCGGAAAGGAGATGGTTGCTAAGGCCATTCATCTGGAGGGCAAACGAAAGGATGCGCCCTTTGTGGCCATCAACTGTGGTGCCATTCCTTTTGAGTTATTGGAGTCAGAGTTGTTTGGTCATGTGAAGGGTTCTTTTACCGATGCTAAAAGCGATCGCCTAGGTAAGTTTGATCTGGCAAAAAATGGCACCTTATTCCTTGATGAAATTTCAGAACTCCACCCTCTGCTGCAGGTGAAATTATTGCGAGTTCTTCAGGAGAGGGAGTTCACTCCAGTTGGTGGGACGATCACTAAAAAGGTTCATGCGAGAATCTTATGTGCCACGAATAAGAACCTTAGAGATCTAGTAGAGCAAAAAGGGTTTCGAGAGGACTTATATTTTAGAATCAATGTTTTTAAATTAAAACTACCACCGTTATCAGAGCGTAGAGAGGATATTCCCGTCTTGGTTACCCATTTTATAAAAAAATTTAATTTAAAAACGGGAAAGGAGTTAACAGGGGTGGATGATGAAGTCATGAAAATTTTTATGAAATATCCGTTCCCTGGGAATGTAAGAGAATTAGAAAATGCTATCGAACATGCATTTATTTTATGCCGTAAGGGATTGATTTCCACGGAGCATCTGCCATGCGAATTACTACAAGTGAGTGGTGGGATTAAATATGATTGTCATCAGGGTATAAAATCAACATTAGATAACAGTGAAAAAGAAATTATTAAAAATCTCCTACAAGAACATAATGGAATAAAAAGTAAGGTTGCTGAAAAGCTTGGTATCCACCCAGTTACCTTATGGCGAAAATTAAAAAAATTCAAATGAGCTGTTTTTCTCTGATTTTTGCTACGTCTACTGAATTTCTAAAGCTGAATTTTAGTTCTAACTTTTATCACGGAAAATCTTTCCTTGGTGACATACGCCTAGCTTAGAAAGCAAGTGATCTTTTAATATTTTTGGTAACTGCTCACTCCCTTCAACCATCAACTTTCATCCAGATGCTATCAGCAATTACTGCTATCAGCTTTAAGTCTCTTTATTAAACCAGAGATCATTTTTTTTACTTCATCAAGTTTAGCACTTAACTCAGCAAATCTATCAGGTGCTATAATATTTAGGTCACTCGAAAGAATAAGTAGGCACTCTAATTCGCATGCAGAGGCATACGCAATATTTAAAAATCTTGCAAATTCCTTATCGCTATCTCTGCCACGTCCCTCTGCTATGTTAGAACTCACGGAAATTGATGCTCTTCTAATCTGTGATATTAGTCCAAAACATTCACTGTGAGGAAAATTCTTTGTTAACATATATATTTCGAGATTAAGTTGTCTGGTCTTCTGAAAGATGTCTAGTTTTTTATAATCCTGCATTGTAACTGCTCACACCCCTCAACCTTCACCTTTCAACCAAATGCTGTTAGCTAAGCAACTTTCAGCATCCGGTAGAGGGTAGATGGCTGAAGGGTGTGAGCAGTTACACGATACCTAGATTGAAGTGTTTTATATTCGCTATCTGTTAAAATTCTTCTCTTCGATCGTTCACCAACCTTGATAGCAGCTGCTTGAAGTAGTTTCTTCATTTTCGTCGCCCACTTTTGCCGAGTGGAATCTTCAATGAATTTCAATTCCCTTAGCAAGTGTGAACCACAAAGTCCGTGATCAACATGATTATAAGTTAGATAGCTTGCCCAGCAATCGTGGACTAATATTCCCTCATAATGAGGGATAATGCCAATATCATTAATGGCCTCGGTTCCTCGATTAGCATGAACAAATTGAAGAGTAAGATCACCAGCACTATAGGAGTGAATCCAATAGTTGACTTTATTAACTTTAACAGAGGTCTCATCGCAGTGGATAGCTGGTGATCGAAGAAGTTTTTCAATATTTCGTTTTTCCCATTCTGCAAGAGCACTGCTCAATTGAGCAATGTACTTAAGCATAATAGCTTGAGAAATGAGGCCACCAATCAGTCCTTTTGACATCATTTGAACAATGGAAAAATTAATTGTCCCCGCTAGCTTCACACTGGAACTGCTAACAAATACTGCTACCAGCCACCCTGCTACCTGCTTGCTGGATTTGTAAAACTGTTTTACTGGAATCCAGTTTAAACTTACCTATCTTCTTTCTAGTCTCACTCTTCAGACTTTTTTCCTGAGATAAATCTATACCACAGTTTGAACATTCTGCTGGAGTTGTCACTTCTTCATTGGTGATGTTGCGAGTGTTTTGGATTTGATCTCCCAGATTAGCTCTTTGACCGGAATTCTTATTACGATTGCCATTAGAACCATTATTTCTTGATGGCGGCAGGCCACTATTGCTAGAATTCTTTCTGGTTTTTTTCTCAAGTAGAACCGCAACAACAATTTCCAAGATTGACATCATTGATTGAATAAAAAATCGTACGTCTGCATTCAGGTTTTTCGTTTTAAGAATTGCCTCCGATTCCTGCTGCAGTTTTGTAATTTTATCTCGTATCGAATCCTTGCTCATAAAGATCAGTATTACTTATTTTAATCAAGAGGCCCAGTTAAATTTTAAGGCCTAAATCAATTTTTTTCGAAGAAGCTGAAGTGGAATAGCTGACAGCTATTCAGCTGATAGCATCTGGATGAAAGTTGATGGTTGAAGGGAGTGAGCAGTTACTATTTTTGAATTAAATAATTGGAATCATGGGGCCGACTTTTGGGACTGAGTGCGGTTAATATGTTGAGTCCCAAAAGTCGACTGGCACCATGACCCTTCTGTCTTGGTGATAATGGCAGCAGTTACCACATCACCTGTAACGTTTAACATGGTTCGGCCCATATCAAGAATGCGATCAACTCCCAAAATAATAGCGATGCTTTCAGCTGGAATATTAAAGTTTACCAGGATAAGCATAATCATGGGAATAGAGGCACCAGGAATGCCAGCAGTGCCTACGGCCATCAGCACACTCAAGAGTACAACGACTACCTGATCCACAATGCTCAAGGGTACGCCAAAAACTTGCGCTAAAAAAAGCACGGTAACTCCCTCAAAAAGGGCGGTGCCATTCATGTTCATGGTAGCTCCAAGAGGCAAGACAAAACCTGCTATATCTTTAGGAATACCAACCTCTTCTTCGGAAACTTTGATTGTCGTGGGTAAAGTTGCATTACTAGAGCTTGTGGTAAAAGCGGTAATCATAATTGGTAAAATTTTTTTAAAAAAGGTTAAGGGGTTTTGTTTTACAATTAGTCCAATAATCGGCATATACACCAAAGTTAGAAATAAAATGTAGCCAAGGAAAACGACAAAAACAAAAAGAGATAATTTTTCTAAGAGAGCAAATCCAAACTTGGAGGTGAGATTAAAGATAAGTGCAAACACAGCATAAGGAGCAAGTTTTATGGCAAAGCCAACAATCACCACCATGGTATCTGCAATGGAGGTCAAGATTTTTTCTAAAAGCTTAGATTGTTCTTCTGGTATTTTTGAAATGGCAATGCCCATGATTAATGCAAAAAAGATCACAGCAAGCATATCCATGTTTTCCATTGCGGTAAAAAGATTACGTGGGATGATGTTGGTAAAAGTATGGATTCCAAATCCACCTTTGCTAGTAAACGTTTCCATTTTCGTGGAAAGAGTATTGCTATAGGAGGAGATTAGTTCGCTTTGCAAGACCGGATCAATGCCAACTCCCGGTTTGAAAATTTGTACCAACAGAATTCCTAAGCTTGTACCAATAGCTGTTAAGACTAAGAAACAGAGAAAGGTCTTTGTTCCAATTCGACCAAGCTTATTCTGTTTTCCGATTTGCATGACTCCAACAGCAATGCTTGCAAAAACCAAGGGGATCACAGTCATAAATAGCATATTAAGAAAGATTTGTCCTATTGGGCCTGTGAAGTATTTAATGATAAATTCAAGAAAAGTAGCGAAAAGTGGCGAATACGCCAAAGCATTGTTGGCAACTACCCCCAAAGCAATACCCATCACAAGGCCAATAGCGATTTTCTTATGGATGCTCATTAGGTTCTCCTTTTTTTGATAATTATTAAAATTACTGAACAAAAATGATGGGAGAATAACCGAATTTTATTCTCTTCACAATTTAGTTTTCACATGTTTATTGGCCGCTAACGGCCGCTATTTCTGACAGTAAGAGTGTCCATTTATCTAGGAAAAAAACCAAAATTGACAAAATTATCTCATAAAGTTTGCGTTAAGGTTGTTCTTCACTGCACATCTATCAAGTAGAGATTGTAAACGTTACTGGAAGATAGGTTGGCATATATATTGCTCTTTCTCTTTCATAGACCCCAATAAAGGAGCTTTCTTATGAAAAATAATTTACTTTCCTTGGCCATCTTTTTTCTTTTCTTTCCCTTTTGCGCGTTTGGAACAACCATAGCAAATGCCGATGAAGAGATCATCGATATGATTACATTAGATCCTGACTATTTTTGCTCTCGCCTTGATCGTTATGAATGTATAGCTGAGAGAGATTGTGACTGGAATAGTTCTAGGCATGTTTGCGAACCGGGATCGAGAGACTTTTATCGGGAGTGTTGTTCTATCCATGATCGTTATCGATGCGAACGCGATCGTGATTGCCGCTGGGACTATCGTGAGAGAAGGTGTAAACAAGAGCGCCGTCACTTCTTCGATAAATAATCGAGAAAATCAGCTCTTAACTCTTCTGTGATTTTATCTCTAGCTTCTAACTTTTTTAATTTTAATTCCAAATTTATCTTTTAATCGTGTAAAATCTTCGGCATAGGCACGGGCGTGCATGACCAGCCCTTCTTCATCGCATGTCTCTTCTAAAACGCGCATACGCAATCGGATTTCACCGATAACTCCTTTGACAGTATAAGGAATAAACAGAATTCCATCGACCATGTCAGATTCAAAAAAAGCGATTAATCGTTCTCGTAACATTTCAAGATCATCGTTACTGCGCGTGGAGATGAGCAGGGCCTCTGGAAACTCCGAGCGCAAATGATCACGATCGGACTCTTGAAGCAGATCACACTTATTTAAAATCAGCAAATGAGGAGTGTCACTGGCCCCTACTTCCGCCAAAACATTTTTGGTCACCTCCATTTGCGCGCGAAAAGAGGGATCTGAGGCATCTGCAAGAAAGAGGATTAGAGATGCATTCAGCGCCTCATCCAAGGTAGAGCGAAAGGAGGCGACTAAATCGTGAGGAAGTTTATTAATAAACCCCACTGTGTCTGAAAGTAAAATCTTAGGTTTGGTCTCAGGATAGAGCGGCCTTACCGTGGTATCCAAGGTGGCAAAGAGTTTATCTGCAACTAAGACCTCACTGCCGGTCATGGCACGCATAAGCGAGGATTTGCCGGCATTTGTATACCCCACCAGCGCCACGGAAAGTTCCTGTTCACGGCGTGCTCTACGTGTAAGCTGTTCTTGGTGAGTGGACTCGAGCTCAGCTTTAAGCTCCTTAATCCGATCGCGAATTTTTCTCTTATCCAATTCCAGTGTGGTCTCTCCAGGCCCTTTTGATCCCGCCCCTTGACGATCACTGCCACCACCGCTTTCACGCAGGCGTGGGGCCACATAGGTTAGGCGTGCAATCTCTACCTGTAGTCTTGCGGCCTTGGTACGAGCATGCCGACTAAAAATTTCAATGATCACACCAGTACGATCAAGGACGATAGCACCAGTGGCCTTTTCCATATTCCTTAGTTGGGAAGGTGTAAGTTCGCAGTCAAAGACCACCACTTGTGCCAGCTCTTTTGCTGCTTCAGAGTCAGAGTCAGAGTCAGTGTCAGTGTGAGTGTAAGTGCCAGTATCATTGGTATCTGCAGCATCATCAACTGCGAATTTGAGAGCGGCCTTGCTCTTTTTTCGCACAAAGAGAGGGCCCACTTTACCACTCCCACCAGTGAAGCTTGCAAGTTCTTGTAGCTTTCCATCACCCAAAATATTCGTGCCACGAGTGTTGGGTCTTCGCTGTGAGAGCTTTCCCACAACTTTATGGCCTAAAGTTGTCACTAAACGTTCCAGTTCTGCTAAGGAGCTTTTAACATCCTCTTCAGAGAGTTCTGGTAGTTGTATACCCACCAAGATCGCATTTAAGAGCTCTTTTTCTGTAGTTTCCATAAGAGATAAGGGTACCTTAAATATCCAGAATATCCAGTTTGGATGCTTGCCGAAGTTTTAACGCTCGACTGGAATATTATATTTGATAAGTTTTTCAATATTCTTTAAAAGTTCCAATTCACTCTCATCACAAAAGGAGATCGCTACTCCCTCGCGTCCGGCCCTGGCCGTGCGTCCAATACGATGAACATAGCTCTTAGGATCATCGGGAAGATTGTAATTAATCACGTGGCCAATTTGTGAAACGTCGATGCCTCGAGCGGCGATATCGGTTGCGACTAAGACTCTTATTTTTCCGGCCCTAAAACTACCGAGCGCGCGTTCTCTGGCCCCTTGCGATTTGTTTCCATGAATAGCAGCAGAAGAGATGGATGCCTGTTCCAAGTGTCTGACCACACGATCTGCTCCATGCTTTGTTCGCGTAAACACCAAAACACTCTTAAGCGAAGAGTCCTTAAGCAGGTTTGCCAGAAGTAAGGGTTTCTTCGCCCGCTCAATAAATCTCACTTTTTGTTCCACCTTTTCTACAGTGGTTGCTTGCGGTGTGGCCTCTACGCGTACCGGATCTTTGAGGAGAGTCGTTGCAAGTCTTGCGATATCTTCGGGCATAGTTGCAGAAAATAAAAGCGTCTGTTTTTTTTGAGGTAACTTTGCAATAATTTTTTTTACATCTCGAATGAAGCCCATGTCCAGCATGCGATCGGCCTCATCCAAAACAAAGACCTCCAATTGTTCAAACTGAATATGCCCCTCATTCATTAAGTCTAGCAAGCGCCCTGGTGTTGCCACCAAGATATCTATACCTCTAATCATAGTTTGAATTTGTGGACGATGAGCAACTCCTCCAAAGACCACAGCGCTGAAAAGTTGCAATCCTTTACCATACAACTTTAGATTGGAATCGATTTGGGAGGCGAGTTCACGCGTTGGTGTTAAAATAAGAGCACGCACTCTTTTGGCCTTTGTTTGAATCTTATTACGTGCTAGACGGTTTAAGATGGGTAGTGCAAAGGCCGCAGTTTTTCCCGTTCCAGTTTGAGCAATTCCAATCAAATCTCTTCCCTCTAGCAAGGGAGGAATTGCCTTAAGTTGAATTGGAGTTGGTTCTTTATAACCTTTGTGTGCGAGAGCTTCCATCATTGAAGGAAGCAAATCAAATGAATTGAAATCTGTCATGATTTATATTCCATTTATGCTGTAGTGTTGTTGCGGCCTAACCCAAACACTGGCGCATCAAATAGATATAAAGTGTGTTCAGAGGTCTACACCTATCTCCTATTATGAACACAATGTCAAGAAGCTGCTGCCGCCATGAAAAATCGTAGAAAACAAAGTAGGAAGCTATGTTTTCTTGGTTCGATGCCAGGCCAATTTTATTTTGGCCATTAACGGAGAGAGGTTTAGCTCTTGAGGAGAGACGCCTCTTTCTAAATTTCTTACGAGATAGGCATTTCTGTGCGCGAGAATTCTGGTGATAAGATCAGAGGTGGATACACCAGCGGTTCTCTTCGTGACAATGAATCTTCCTGAAGATTTTAGCCATCCATAAAGGTCTTCTCCGCTGTGAGGATCGGGATAAGGAATAGAATCATGGGCCACATAGTCTAGTTGATGCAATTCCATAAATTCTGGTGTTATCACCCACGGTGCTGCTTCAATCACTTCATCCACGTAGCGACAGTGGCGAACCGATTCATAACGTTCAAACGCGGTTAATACCGTCTTTCCCTTATGCTTAAGAGTTAAGTCATCACCGCACACTCCAACAACGAGGGTAGCATTGGGAAATGCTGTCTTGATCTGTTTGAGCTGTAAAGCGTGACCAAAATGGAAGAGGTCAAAAATACCATCGGTATAAATTCGTGGGCCTGTAGTGGGATTAATTGTTACCATTTGCAACCTCATTCCCTCATCTTGCTTGAGGTCGATACAATTTTGTTTGAGGATCAAAACAGGCATCTTCTCCTAGATATCCATAACTGACCGATAAGATCTTTTCTGCATTATTAGGAATCGGCCAAAAGGAACCATCCTCTTCAAGTTTTTTGCTTTTCAAAGGAAAAAACCACTCTGTTTTGTAGGTGCGTTCGATAAAGCCATCTTTAAAGTATTGCATTCGTGTTAGCGAAGGATCTTCTGCATCTAGCGAATAGAGTAAGATGTCTGCATAAACTTTCCACCACTCAATTGTCGTATCAAATTGACCATAAGAGGTATCAACAACCAGCAGTTTTGTTGCATATTGCTCTTCGCTCTTAACTATAATTTTTTTATCATCTTGAAAGGCACTGCTTAAATAATCCCGCAATTTCCATAGATCTGCGGTTGTACCATGAAGGGCAAAATCAAAATCGTAATCATGCTTAATGATTCTTCCATTACGCCAAATTCCTAACAGTGTCCCACCATCAAGGAACCAACAATTGGAGAAGTTGCTTAATTTTTCTCGAAGAGCATGGGCCAAATCCAAACGTGCTTTTTGATACTTTGGCCCTTGATCTTTAGTGAGATCACTATCTAAATACTCATGCCAAGAGTGAATTGGATTTGATTGATTTGATTTCTCTTTACTACTTACCATTTTGAATACTCCTTTTTTGCATGACCATCAAAATAATTGCCATCAAGAGGCCAAGAAAGCTACCTAAAAAGGCCAAAGACATTGGTCCGACCAACCCATAGCTTGCGTAAACATATCCCCCTAAACTTAACCCTATGGCCGGAACTAATCCCATCAGTGAACCAAAAAAACCCACCCATAAAGCGCGCCTTCTTGGCGATCCTAATGATGTAATGATCTTCTGGTAGGCAATAAAATAACCTTCTACGGGGACGACTACTAATGCCACCAAAAGATATCCTACCCCATAAGGGAAACTATTCCAAAGAGGAGGCCATAATGCTGACGAGGGATGAACAAAGAAATAAGGGATAATGAAAAGAAGAGAGGCGGTCATCACTGCCATAAACATAAAGGCCGTAAACTTAATTGCTCCAATGCGATCGATCGCTAAACTCCCTAGTAGTGAGGTGATCATGGCCAAAACACAAGCAAGTGTGGAGTTTATATTAATCTCTACCTTGGATAAATGGTAAACATCTTCAAGGTACAAATAAGGAAAGGGACCATCCCATAACATATAGTAAACTAAAAAGCCGGCCATCGATAAGATTAAAATAGTTAAACTGTACGAGAAAGAAGCGCTCCAAGAGTGTGCTTTCGCTGTTTGCTCTTGTTGTTGCGGTGGATTTGTTGGAACCTCTTTTAAGTAGAGCCATCTGATTATTCCCATCATTAGATAAGTAAACCCTGTTAGCACAAAAAGCAGTGATATCGTTTCCGTTCCCAGGTAACTCTGGTAACTAAGGAGAAGGGCCCCTAGCAATGGGCCTAAGAGATACCCCGAGATGGTTGCAAAATCAAACAGACCAATGGATCTAGCATGAAAGTTAGTAGGGGACGAATGAATGAGTAAGGAGAGTTGCCCTGGATACATTAATGCGCCAGCGGTAAAGACAATACATAAAATAATTAAAAGAGAGGACCAATGTTTGGCCATTGGCAGGAATAGGAAGAGGATCCCCATGAGTAGTGTGCCTAAAATGGTTATTAATCGTGCTCCGTAATGATCTGCTAACCAACCTCCAAGGATTTGAGGCGCCCTATAGGCAATAGTGAGTGCGGTAAATGCTAGACCAATATCTTGAGGAGTGGCCCCTAAATCTCTCATATAACTAGGAAGAACTCGGTACCAAGAGTAAATTCCTGTTTGCATCAGCGAGATTGTTAAGCAGAGGATGATAACATTATGGAGAGAATTTTTTTTTAGCACTGCTATCATTTTTTTAGGCCCTTATGTTCATCCACCTCATAGCTCTTTACATAGCTAAGAAAAAAGAGAGTTGTCAATAATCTAGCAGTAATCCAAAAATAATCTTGTCTTCACTTTTTTCTATTGGCCAAGCTTTACGGCTTAATTTACTGCTGAATATTAGCTCTTCAGTAACTAACAGTAATAGAGGATACCTGTATGTCTATAGATCGAACATTTTCACTTCATGGACACCATCCATTGACTCTGCTTCAGCAAGGGGAGCAACTCTTGCATCTTTCTAAAAAAATGTACATGGAACTGGAAGAGGTAACACTACAATCTCAAATCCAATCGGTGATAGAGGAGCATTACCTTTTAGGAAGAGTCTCCCTTATTAAGGAAATTGCAGGCGGATATATTAATAGAAGTTTTCGTGTGAATTGTATTCATCCCGAGGGGGCAGAGTCATCCTATTTTCTTAGGAAATATCAGAAAAGAATCACAGAGCAGGAAATTCTATTTGAACACGCTTTAATCAAACACTCTATCTCCCGTGGTTTTCCCTATAGTGCTCCTGTGATCAAAACCAAAGAGGAGCAAACTTTTGTAAAAGTGATTCACCCCACGGGTGGGATCGATTACTATGCTCTCTATATCTATTTGCCAGGCAAAGATCAATATTCTTGGGATAATCCCTCTCTTAACGATGAAGAAATGGCCAGTGCTGCTAATATCTTGGCACTCTTTCATCTTTCTGGGCAAGATTTTATAGCGCAAGGAGTGAAGCGTGTAGAGCCGCAAATCATGGATTTTCTCGCCTCAAGAGCAGAATATTTTACTCATGTAGTTTACTCACTTCCTGACGAGGGTGCTTATCGCCAAAGCAAATTTCATCGCTGTGTTCTCAAAAAACTCACTGCTATTCTCGAGGTGATTCAATCATCACTGCTTCCCCCAGAGATTTGGACTCAAATGCCACAGATCCCTTGTCATAATGATTTTCACCCCGGAAATTTGAAATTTACCAATAATCGTGTGGTTGGAGTATTCGATTTTGATTGGTCTAAAATCGACCTGCGTCTCTTTGATGTGGCATTGGCCATCGTCTATTGTTGTTCTTCATGGGAAGATCCTTATAATGGTCAATTGCTTTTAGATAAATGTAAAATATTTCTCCACACGTACCAACAAACATTGGATTTATACCATCAAGATCATCCCCATCTCTCTCCCTCTTTGCCCTCCTTTACTTCTCTGGAGAAAGAACACTTTCCATCTCTTTTGGCCGCGGCCAATTTATATCTAATCAATTGGTCTATTTCAACTTTTTACAACGATAATAATCTTAACGATTATGAGTACTACGCTTATCTTCAACATAGTGTGAATTTAATGGAATGGATTGAATCCAATCGATCGCTACTCAAAAATATAATCAGAGCAGTGTGAGTTGGCCAATATTGTGCTTGCGTAAGTTTAAACTGGATTCCAGTAAAACAGTTTTACAAATCCAGCAAGCAGGTAGCAGGGTGGCTGGTAGCAGTATTTGTTAGCAGTTCCAGTGTGAAGCTAGCGGGGACAGTTGCCAGTTAGCGGC
>JADGAN010000062.1 GCA_015231955.1 Oligoflexia bacterium
TGCCGTATTTAAAAGAGGCGAGTCCATTCCATTAGCTCACACCCCTCAACCTTCACCTCTCAACCAAATGCTGTTAGCTAAGCAACTTTCAGCATCCGGTAGAGGGTAGATGGCTGAAGGGTGTGAGAGCAGTTACCAAAAAACTAAGCATAATTTGGCCTTTTTATCGGGGTTTTCTTGCCAAGTGATCAAAGTGCTCAAAAGATGTACCTACGGCTTTAGGAATATGGAGTATTTTAAACTAAAGATCCTGCAAGTTTGTGGTTATCTCAACTCAAAATTCATCAAAGGCCCAATAGATTTTAATGGAATGAGAAATCAAGGGATTGCACAAAATTGATATAGACCCCCTAATCTGCCATCCTGAAGTGCCATGCACTTGGTTTATGCACTTGGTTTATGTGGTTTATAGGGTAGAATGAGGGTAGGAGGAGCTTTAAGTGATGGAGAGGCAGAGTTTGTTAGCGCAACCCTTTTCTTCGGCAGAGGTGTTGCATTTTTTTCTGGTGATTACGATTTTGGTGGTGGCGGCCAAGGTGGGGGCCTTGCTCTTTAAGAAGCTGCACTTGCCGGAGATGATGGGAGAGATTTTGGCCGGAGTGCTCTTTGGGAGTGCTGTGCTGGGAGCATTGGCGCCTTCGTTCTATGCATTTTTGTTTGTAAATAGCGATCGTGCTGTGAGCGCGCTCTTACCACTGCAAGATTTGGGACTTATGCTACTGATGTTTTGCTCTACGGTGGATCTACAAGTGGCAGTACCTTGCAAAAAAGAGTATAAGCTAGCGTTGCTGCTCACCTTTACAGGACTACTCTTTCCACTGCTCTTTACCCTTGTCTGCTTTGATTTTTTACCCTTCCCTTTTCTGCATTCACTGCTCTTAGGATCACGACAAGATGTGTTTGCATTAAAGCTTATCTTTGCAATGGCAATTGCTATCCCGAGTTTACCTATGATCTTGCGGATTTTAAGTGACCTCCATTTGTTAAAGAGCAGTTTTGCTCGCATCGTTTTGAATAGTGCCATTTTTCAAGATTTACTGATCTATGGAGCATTAAGTGTTTTACTGGCATCGGTTGCGAGTAAAACAGTGAACCACTTGTTGCTCATAAAGCATACTGTGATGACTGCGCTCTTTTTGGGAGTTGCCATTTATTTGTCATCGTTTGCACCAGAGGCACTTAAGCGATTGATACGCAAAATATTTTCGAAGATGGGCCCGCTGGCAGTGATGATGCTTACCTTTTCATCGTTTATTGTGGCGGCGATCCTTTGTGATGTGGCCCCCTTTTTAGGGGCATTGGTGGCCGGGATGGCGATTTTAAGTATTGCCAGTGAAAAAAATTTGCCGCGTTTTCAAGAGGAGTTTTCAAAACTAAAGAGTATTGCTTATCTTATTTTTATCCCACTCTATTTCATGGGAATCGGCATGCGCCTTGATCTTCTTCATAAATTTCATTTGCGCCTTATTTTGTTGTTCTTCCTTTTAAGTAGTGTGGTGAGAGTGGCCTCCCTTTACTTAGGAACACTCAAGAGTACACTTCCAGTACGCGAGCGACTTAATATTGCGGTGGCCTTGAATACTAGAGGGGTGCCAGGAATTATTCTTGCGACACTGGCATTTAGTGCAGGCATTATTAGTGAAGAGTTTTGTTTGGCGCTAATCATGGCCTCGCTTTTTACTGCTACCTTGACTGGCATGTGGCTTGCTAAAAAGGGAGCAGAAAATTAATTGAGATCTTCTTGAGTGGTTTCACGGCAGATAAGATAGCTTACGACCTCCTTTGTTGGCTCAATAATACAGCCGGTTGCTTTGGTGGCAATTTCTTCTTCAGCATTTAGTTGCAATTTTACGCTATAAATTTTTATAAAAACAGGAAGGGAGACAAAGCCGCCACTCTCTGTGGTGTACTCATCTAAGAGGTGATACTTCACGATTTTGCTTTGAAGGCCATGCACGCTTTTATTATGATCAAAACTAGCACCATTAGTTAAAATTTCTTCAAAGTTGCCAGAAAAATGAAAAGCGATCTCTTTTGACTTGTTGTCATTAACCCCAACGCGAATAGGATCACAATTCACTGTAGTGCTAAGAGCAGCAGATGCGCTATTAATAATCGCTAGAAAGAAAAAACTTAGTAATAAAGATTTCATAAAACTCCTCCTAAAAAAAGTAATCCAATATATTTAGGATGGAGGGATGGCAAATTTTCTGCAAATAGAAAATAACTATCTTGCAATAAGATTATTTCAATGATTGTTTTTTAGGAAAAAGAGATTTAAATAGGGTGAGATGTTTTGGAAATAAGCATTTAGGAGGGATATCAAATGGAACTTAAATTTAATTTTTTTTTGAAATCTTACTCAAGAGCGTTACCTTTCCTCATTGCCATGATCATGATAACTGTTATTGCTACTCCTAAGCTCGCTTTGGCAGAGACGGTTTTTTGTAAAAATTTTGCCAAGGAGTTTTTGGCAATGGCGGATCGTAATCCTAGTCGTAGTCGTGGTCTTGGTCATGATAATGATGCTAGTAGTGACACCTTTGCTATTGCTGATAGGGATCGCCTACTCTACGAATGGTACGATAAGTTCCATAATGAGCAGAGTAAGCATAGTGCGTGGTCGGTAACAAAAACGGTGACCGCTTTGCTTGTGGGTGTAGCAGTGATGGAGGGACGGCTAACTTTGGACACAAAAGTGGAATCTATTGTTCCATTAAATCCTGAACTCATTCCTGACAATGACAATGAAAATGAAAATAAGAATGAAAATTATGAGGCAAATTATTCCCAACTTACGATTCGTGATTTGCTCACCATGTCTTCGGGATTTGATTGGCGGGAAAATGGGGTCGACCCCATTTGGAATCTATCAATTTTAAGGATGCTCTATCTGACTCGCACCAAGGATGCGGGCCAAGAGGTGCTCTCGCACCCCTTCGTTAAAAAGAGGTGGAATTATAGTTCAGGTGATTTTGTTTTGCTGGCACTGATTTTGAAAAAGATCTATAAGCATCAACCACGATACCCATGGGTGCTGCTCTTTGACCCCTTACATATGGACAGTGTGACCTTCGAGCAAGATGCCACAGGAACCTATCTTGGGGGTTCTGGTCTCTTTCTTTCGACGAGGGATATGTTAAAGCTGGGGCAGCTCATTTTAAAGCGAGGAGTGTGGGAGGGAAAACAAGTGGTGCCCGAGTGGTGGATTAATTTCATGGGAAGTGTCTCTGTGAGCGCTGGCGATATCGATAATAAATACTGGAGTAGTGGGGTATATGGTGGTGGCCTTTGGACGAATCACTCCTTACCCTCACTTTCCCCTCGGCTTCCAAGTATGCCCTCATCAACACTGCTGGCAACGGGGATTGCTGGACAATACTTAGTGATCTTGCCAGAGTATGATTTAGTGGTAGTACGCACTGGGCACGATCAATTACATGAAGTCAATATCGATCAGTTGGTTAAAAGCAGTGTGGACTGTTTTGGAAAGAGGGCCCATTCCACCGAGAGAGAAGCGCCACGAGATCAAGCAGATGAGAGTATAAATAGTATGCTTGCTTCAAGGCCTACTGCCGCCAAGGAAGCGCTCTTTGCAATTAAGTCGGGGCTGCTTACGAAGATGATGGCAAAAGAGCTTTGCTCTTGTCACTTTGTGGTTGGGCTGCCACTTCACGAGTGTAGGCTACGATCCATCTTTCCACCCGCGCTCTCTAAAATTGTAAAAACAGTAAAAGTGACTGACTATTCGAGAGGGGAGGCCCTCCCTATTTATAAAATTAAGATTGCACCTACGGTTCTAAGTTATCTTACCATCGTTGCAAAATCGCCTGCGGCCTATGCTCGCTACTATCCTGAGGATCCAGAAAAAGGGTGCCATTTGTGGCGCTAGCTGTATTTAGATAGAGACTCTTTGCAGGGGTTGTATTGGCCTAGGCGAAGAGAGGGGAAATGGGAGCGTAGTTTTTGCAGCAAGGTGATGGTGCCGATAGCAGGAGAGTGCTTAAACTCGATGCGATCGAGATAGAAATCGGGGTCGATGTTTAAGTTTCTGGTTTGAATCATAGAGATGGGAAAGGCCTCTAAAAAGTTAAAGAGTGAGAGCACCTCTGCTTCACAGTCGGTAAATCCTGGTAGGAAAAAGAGATTTAAGGAGACAAAGATGTTGGCGTTTAAGGCAAGCTCAATGCTCTTTAAAACGTCACTATAGTGGTAAGCTTGGGGACGATAGTAGCGATTGTAATAGTCAGGGGTGATCGAATTCATGCTAATACGAATGGAGTCAAGGCCAGCATCGATCATCTCTTTGACCATGAGTGGGAGTGATCCGTTGGTGTTTAAATTGATGGTACCACGATCGCTTTTATTGCGAATGAGACGAATGGCACGTGCCAGGTCTTTGGCGCGTGTGAGTGGTTCTCCTTCGCACCCTTGGCCAAAACTGGCGATGGGGCCGCCGCTCTTTACGGGATAGACGTGAGTGGTGGTGTGCTCAAAGTGATAGAGAATCACCTCGGCGATCTCTTCAGGAGTGGGTTTGAAGCTTAAGCGGTGTTGAGAGGCGGCAAAACCCGATTGCTCTTGATCTTGATGAGAGAGGCATCCAAGGCAGCGAGAGTTGCAATCGGGGGCCGTGGGAATGGGGGCCTCATAGCGATTTAAGAAAAAGTTTCGAGCACAAAGGCAGCGATACTCGGTAGAACAGTAGGCGAGCTGTCTTACTAGGCGATTTTGGGGAAAGAGTGCCGTTAACTTTTTTACTTTTTTTGCGAGGAGAGCATCGTTTTCATGAATAGCGGGATCGGAGCGAGGATCGTCATCGATACGAATGGCCGGCACATAGAACTCTTGCCTGTGGTAAGCAACGCCACTGTAGCCCCAAAGTGAAAGGGTGGGTGCCTCTGGGTTGCTTTTGTGGTAGGCGGGAAGATAGGTTCGAAGGTAACCGGAGCTTACAAAGGCAGAGGCCGCAAGAGCTGCTTTACGGTCAACATGGGTGAGGGGACGATAATTTTGGCGGCCACGATCAACGATGATGGGAGTGCGACCGGGGAGTGAGAAGAGAAAGCTACCAAAGGGCATCTTGATTAGCTTATCGTTTTTGCGAAGGGTGCAGAAGTTTCGACCTTCACGAAACACGGGGGGGTAGCTTGGGTGATTAAAGACTTGACCTTGTTGATCGCAGTAGACCAGCTCCATGAAAAGGGCCTCCTTATGTTCAATGCTTAATGCTTAATGCTTATGGCGATCAGAGCAGGGTAAGCATAAAAAAATAAAGAGTAAAGAGTAAAGAGCTTATGGCCTACTAAGAGTGATCTGTTGATCGAGGATATCGCCACGGATGATCTTTTCAGACAGTGGCCTTACCACCATTTTGTTGAAGATGCTACGAAGGGGGCGAGCACCATAATCGCTATCGTAACCCTTCTCCTCGAGGGCGTGATAGAGGGACTCATCAAAGCTTATCGTGATTTTTTTACTCTTGAGTCGCTCATTTAAAAATGTAAGCTCTTTATCGATGAGTTTACGAATAATGTTTTTGTTGAGCGGCCGATAGTGGATGATCTCATCGATACGTCCCAGGACTTCGGGTTTGAAATCGAGTTGGATCTCTCGACTATTGGAGGTCATAAAAATGATGCTATTTTTAAAGTTGACGGTGCGGCCTTTGTTATCGGTTAGGCGGCCATCATCTAAAATCTGTAAGAGGATGTCGGCAAAATCGGGGTGGGCCTTTTCAATCTCATCAAAGAGGATGACGGAGTAGGGGCGCTTACGAATGGCCTCGGTGAGCACGCCACCATCATCGTAACCGATGTAACCGGCAGGGGCACCAATCAGTTTGGCCACGGAGTGTTTCTCTGAGTATTCACTCATATCGAGGCGAACGATGCTCTTTTCTGTATTGAAGAGAAATTGTGCCACCCCTTTGACCGTTTCTGTCTTCCCGACACCGGTTGGGCCTAGGAGGAGGAAAGAGCCAAGAGGGCGGTTAACATCGGTAAGTCCTGCGTGTGCGGAGATAAGGGTTTCGGAAATCTCCTTGATGGCGCTCTCTTGTCCAAAGATGCGGCCGTTAAGGTAGCTTGCGAGTTCGAGCAGGCGCTCTTGCTTTGATTTTAAAATTTTCTCTACAGGGATACCGGTTTGACGAGAGATTACATTGGCGACATCCTCGGTTTTTAGAGTGTGACTGCCGGAATACTCTGCCAGCTCTCTTTCCAGAGCGGGAATGAGCGAGTATTTAATTTGTGAGGCCTCTTCATAATTTTGTTTGCGCTCACTCGTCTCTAAATCGAAGCGTAGGCGCTCGAGTTGATTTTTTAAATCGGAAACTTTATTTAAGGCCAAGACTTGTTTTTCCCACTGGAGTTTATCTTGTGCAAATTTGCTTTTAAGTAGTTCCACCTCTTTTAAGATCGCCTGATTATCTTTTTCCACTTGCGCCAAGATAAGTTTGGAGCGGATTTCTGACTCTAAGATCACTAGCTCTGCTGGCATGGCCTTGGTACTTAGTTTAAGCGCGGAGGAGGCCTCGTCGATTAAATCGATGGCCTTATCGGGGAGATTTTTATCGGTCATGTATTGATCAGAGAGCATGACTGCTTGATAGATGGCCTCGTCACTAATTTTAATTCCGTGGTGGATCTCTTGCTTCTCCTTAATCCCCATCAAGATTTCAATGGAGTCCTCCTTGGTGGGTTCTAACACAGGAACGCTCCGAAAACGGCGATCAAGAGCAGAGTCACTTAAAATATATTTTTGGTACTCTTCGGGAGTGGTGGCGCCAATGCAGTGGAGATCACCACGCGAGAGTGCAGGTTTTAAGAGGTTTGCGGCATCCATGGCACCCTCCGTTTTTCCAGCACCGACCAGCAAGTGGAGCTCGTCAATAAAGAGAATCGATTCACTGCTTTTATCTTTAATAAATTTTAAGAGCGTTTGAATCCGCTCTTCAAACTCTCCGCGAAATTTAGTCCCGGCCATCAGGGCGCCCATGCTTAAGCTGTAGACGATTTTATCCTTTAAGAGGTCGGGAACTTTACCCTTTACAATCATATCGGCGAGTCCCTCAACGATGGCGGTTTTTCCGACGCCAGCGCCACCCACTAAGACGGGATTGTTTTTATTTCTACGTCCTAAAATCTCCATTAGCGCACGGATCTCTTTGGTTCTACCGATGACAGGATCGAGTTTTCCTTGCTCTGCCAGCTCATTTAAATTGGTGAGAAAGGAGGGCGTCTGCTGTTCGCCCTCCTCTTGCGCTTGCAAATTTTTTAGCGCTTCATAATCGATGGGGAGTGAGGGGAGAGCATCGGGAAGGAAGCGTAAAAGATCACTCTCGCTAATCTCTTGGCGCCCTTGCTCTACCGCACGTGAGGATGCTTTGGTAATCCACTCTGAGCATTTGTAATGGGGGCGAATGGATTCGAAGTTTTGATTTTTAGCAGTGGTGGTGGGAAGTTTATCGAGGGCCGTGGTGACCTCTTTTAAATAACTCTTTAAGGCCTTTGAAGCAAAGGAGGCGGGATTTTTTAATAGCCCATAAAAGAGGTGCTCACAACTGAGCTCCAGATTTTTTCGCTTTAAAAGTTCTGCTTGGGCCACATCAAACGCGCCACGAACTACGGTATCAAATTGATACATAAGAATGACTCCCAAATGGTAAACAGTTTTGGTCCTCTTTAGAGCAACCTATTGCTAAGGTGGCCTTAATCTTTTGAAAGTCAAGGTTTAAAAAATGGCCTTGCAAAGAATTTATTTATTTGCGGCAAGTGCTGTAGTTCATTTAACATTAGGATTGAAGCTGCAAGATTTAAGATTTCTTGGAGGGGGATGAAATGGAAGAACTTACAGAAAACACAGAAAATAGAGAAAGCACAGAGGGCATCAGTGAAGATTTATTACAATACACCCATGAAAATTCCAAAATAGTGATTGTTGAAGATACACGCATTCCAGGCAAGAAACTTAAATTTTATCTAGAGCGACTAAAGTATAAAGTTTTATGGGAAAAAAGTGGCGAAGAGGCGCTGGCCCTGCTTGCGGCCCATGATGATATCGATTTGGTAATCACGGGCATACAAATGCCAGGCATGGATGGACTAGAGATGCTGGCATTGATTCGTGCTAACTCTAAGCTTAAACGCATTCCTGTCATGGTGATGACCTCGATGGAGGAGGAGGCGATTTGTGAAGAGGCGATTCGTTTGGGTGCAGACGATTTTCTCTCCACACCTTTTAAACCAAGGGAATTGGGGTTGCGTATTCATAATATGATTTTGCGAAAAAAGAGTGAAGCGGTGGCGATTACACAACTGCGTGCGATTGAAAACACCATGGATGGAGTGGCGATTATCAATCGCGAAGGCGATTATATCTACGTTAATGATGCTCATGTGAAAGTATTCGGGTTCATTGGACATCAAAAGATTATTGGCAGTAATTTTGAGTTCTTCTATCCTCCCGCAGAGGTAATCCGACTACGCCAGGAGATCTTGCCGATTTTTAATAAACAGGGATACTGGTTAGGTGAGGTCACAGGAAAGCGGATGGATGGGCAACTCTACCCACAAGAGTTGGCGCTCACTAAGTTAGATGATGAGCGCTTTTTAAGTATTTGTCGTGATATTAGTGAGCGCAAGCGAAGTGAACAAGAGCAACAAGAGCTAAAACAAAAAATTATGATGTCGATGCAGATGGCATCGATGGGCAACTTGGCCGCAGGAGTTGCCCATGAAATTAACAATCCACTCACCATCTTCCTGGGGTATTTAAGAAGTTTACGCCACCATTTTGAGTTAGCAGCAAGGAGTACCGATCCTCTCAGTAGTGAACAGATGACACGCTTGCGGGAGATCGTTGCCAAGTTATCAAGCACCAGTAAGCGCATTGCTAAAACTGTGGGTGCGCTAAAACTCTATTCGCGCATAGGCCCTCAGTGTGAGAGTGTGCCCATAGATGTGCATGAGGAGATCGTAAATGCAATCGAATTGTGTGAACAAAGTTATAAACTTGAGGCGGGTATTACCATCAAAAGCGAGTTGCATGCAACAAAGAGTAGGGTGTATGGCGACCCTGCAAGTTTTGGATCAATGCTTAATAATCTTTTATCCAATGCGAAGGATGCTCTCTTAGCTAAAAAAGAAGAGTCCGCTGAGCGTTTAATTTTGTTACAGACGGAAAACAGTGCTGCAGAGAAGTTAGATGCAAAACTTAGGGTAAAAATTATCGACTGCGGTGTGGGGATTAGTACAAGTAATCTCCCCCACATCTTTGATCCCTTCTATACCACCAAGGATGTGGGCAAAGGCATGGGGCTTGGACTTGCTATCTGTTACTCTATTGTGCGTGAGATGCATGGAGAGATTGATGCCACCTCCAGGCCTGGTGAAGGCACCACCATTACGCTATCGCTGCCACTTCTCTTGTAAAAGAGTTTTCTTTCATCTATGCTGACGCCAGCTAGAACAGAAACGAAAATGGAGATAAAAAAACATGATTCTTATTACAGGTGGCGCTGGTTTTATTGGTAGTGCTCTTGCTCACGAACTTTATGCTCGTGATCCCCAAAATTGTAAACTCATCATTGTCGATCGCATCGGCAGTAAAGAGCATAAATGGAAAAATTTATTAGGGCTTAAATTTTGTGAATATGTTCACGCAGATGAACTTTTTCTTCCCGAAAAGGCCACCTTGCGCTCTAGCGTGCGTGCAATCTACCACCTCGGTGCTTGCTCTGACACCACCGAACGCAACGTCGATTACCTCATGAAAAATAACTACTACTACTCACGTGCCATTTGGGATTGGGCGATGAGCGTGCGCATCCCTCTAGTTTACGCCAGCTCTGCTGCCACCTATGGCAACGGCGAATTTGCTTATAGCGACGAGGAGTCGATTGACCGCTACCGCCCACTAAACGCCTATGGATACTCCAAGCAAGTTTTTGACCAATGGGTACTATCGAAGGCCTCCGCCACCCTCTTCTCCATGCCTTGGTACGGACTAAAATTCTTTAACGTCTATGGTGCCAACGAGGCCCACAAAGGCGCCATGTCCTCGGTGGCCTTTAAGGCCCACGAGCAGATTGTTCGCGGCAACGGCCGAGTAAAACTCTTTAAATCGCAGCGCTCAGATTTTAAAGATGGTGAACAACTACGAGACTTCATCTACGTCAAAGATGCCGTTCGCGCCATGATCCTCTTCATGGAGCAGGCAGCGGCCGCCAAACCCACAGTCCATAGTGGCATCTACAATATGGGTACAGGCAAGGCCCGCTCCTTTAACGACCTGGTCGGCGCTGTCTTTAAAGCACTCAACCTGCCCACTGCTATTGACTACATCGACATGCCTCCAGAAATTGCCTCTCAATACCAATACTTTACAGAGGCAACCATGAACAAATTTTCGCGCGCCTTCCCCGACTTTAAATTCACAAGTTTAGAGGATGGTATTAGCGATTACGTTCAAAATCACCTAAAGCATTAACCCTCTGGGTGGCCCTCTTTTACCTCTCCGTTACCCATCATAAAAAAATATCCCCTTTCCTTTCGGCATTTGATGTTAAAATAGCAAGAGATAGCAGGAGATAGCAGCAGATGCCTATGAGAGGAGAGTACACTTATGTCCAAAAAAGAGATGAAGAAAGTTAATGGTGGGGTTGCTGAGGCGGCAAAGATGTTAAGTGGTCTTGATCCCAAAGATCAAGAGCGAATCATGCGAGAACTACGAAAGCAAGATGCCAAAGTTGCCGACGCCATTAAACGAAATTTAATTACCCTAGAAGACCTCGTCTACATTACGCCAGCGATGCTTCGTGATTTTATGCGCGCTATTCCCTTGAACGCCTTTGCACTTGCTTTACGCGCTACCAGTCCCGAAGTGGTTCAGCACATCTTAAAAAATCTTTCTGAAAACAACCGAAAAGATATTTTAGAAATCTATAAAGGACCACCTCAAAGCATGAGTGTGATTGAGCGAGCTCGCCAAGATGTTTTAGCTCTTTTGCGAGCAAAGGTAGAACGAGAGGAGATTGTGCTAAGTAAAAAAGGGGAGAAATTTGTATGAGACTTTTATTATTACTTTTTCTTTTTATGGCCATAGCATGGTCATCACTCATGATTTCTTCTACGGCCTTTGCAATCACTGGCAAAACAGTGGTTATTCGTGATCTAGGAAATTGGGATAAAATATTTGTAGCTTTAAAGGCGCAAAAACCAATTGCTAAAATTATTCTAGTGCCCACTGATTCTACGGCCGCTGCCATCACAAATCCAATGATAATGCAGGCTCTAGAGCAATCTGACGTGGAAATCATTAGATGCCAGGACACAACGGACTTCATACCAAGTAAGCCTGATAGCAATGTTAACAATTTTAATGTTATTGTTGCTTGCAGAGAGTTAACAACTGCGGAGCAATTTCCAAATCCGGCCAATTTTCCAAAATTATTCTATGTTCAGGGTAAGGCAGCAGGAAGTTCAGCAGAAGAAACTATCGAGATGAATAAGGGTACAAAAAAAATTGTTCAAGATAAAAGTATAGTCGTCGTTTCAGAAGCCGGTGCCATTCAATTTTTAAAGCTAAATGAAACTAAGGATGCGTTGGATGTGGTTACACCAACTCCTAATAATAAAAAGGTGAATGTTGATTTCCCAGGAGTTGCGGTTGCTACTGCAAATAATCTATCAACTACTTCTATTGAAGTTAAGAATTTTAAGTTTCCAAATAAAAAATTTCCTAAAAAAGATGGAGCAGAATCAGCTGTAACGGTTGAATATCCTGCCATTGAAATATATGAGAAAGTGACATCTCAAAATGAAGAAGAATTTTTAAAAAAACTGGAAGAGTCCCAGAAAAAATCAGTGATTATGATCTCTGGTCAACAGATTTTTGCTGAGACAGGAGAAGGGAATGGCCACAATGTGAAAACAACAAAAAATGGAGTTACTGAAGTTGAAGAGTATGTGTGTGACCCTGATAATCTTGATAAAACAATAGAAGTTTTGGCTGGAAATTTAAATAAAAAAATCATTTTAGTAGATAATGATCCATTAGTTAATATAATTCTTTTGGGAAGCTTGAAATTTTTAGTAGAAACGGAAAAAAAACAATACACCAGTATTGCTAACATTTGTTCTGAACTAAGTCCTAAGATAATCTCAATCTCAGCTGATCAGTGCACCCAGTTGTTTAATGCATCTGTAGGGAAAATTTTAAAGAGGAAGAGAGAAGAAAAGCAAATTAAGATTCCTGAAGAAGAAATTGAAGTGAGGGCACTCGATAAAGAGAAAGCAGGTGCTTGGTTGGACATGGCAAAAAATATCTGTGAAAAAATGGAAAAAGATCATGATCGAAATAAAGATGAATATAAAGAGAGATACGAGCACCTTCAAGAAGCTGTCGATAATGTGATGGCATTTATAAAAGATGAGGGCGAATCGAACAATAAAAAAGTTTGCATGAATATTTCCACACATGGAGGAGCAAAGATTGTCTTAGAGGCGGGGCAAATGTGGGGAAGAAAAAGCAAAGATGCAGAAGTGCTAAGCTTTATTGAAAATATAAAGGAAGAAGATAAAAAGTATATAAGCCGATTTCATCTGCTGGTTAAACAAGATGTGAATGGTGATTTGTTTTTAGATGATTTCTCTCATAATAAAACTGCAATTTTCAA
Source organism: Oligoflexia bacterium (assembly GCA_015231955.1). GTDB lineage: Bacteria > Bdellovibrionota > Bacteriovoracia > Bacteriovoracales > Bacteriovoracaceae > JADGAN01. Next base: position 12,680 of record JADGAN010000062.1, read on the forward strand.
ATTGAATCAGGAGGGAGAAATTGAGTATATAAAAGATGACGAAGCTGATGAGAAAGATAAAGAAGGGCGATTTCAAAATAAAAAGGTGATGTTGCCTAAAAACGGAGGATTCGTTTTAGGGAATCAGAAGATTTTATGCCAGGATGTCTCAGGCGATGAAGAACAAGCAATAGAAAAGTTGAAGACGCAGATCAGAAAATTCACAAATAAAGAGAAAGCAAAAAAGAAAGCAGAAGAGAAAAAAGAGAAAGAAAAAGAAAAGAAGGACAAAGAAAGAGAGTAATTTTTAGAATGGGATCTTTCGTTTAGAAAGGAAGTGAGAGTTGCCCTGTTGTGAAGTTTGATGCTACTTTTTGAGAAGGTGATCGAGATTGATAAGGGAGTGTGCCTTTAAGAATTACTTTCCTAAGTTTGGGGACAGAAGTGCCTGTTCCAATAAGTGAAATGATAAGAGGAGGGATTCCCCACGGGCAAGACTCCTCTTGGCCAAGAGAACTCATGGTGTTTTCAAAGGGAATTTTCCAGGAACATTGGTTTGCGATATAGTGGATGGCGCGAATAATTTCGCGCGCACTCTGCTTGATGCTGCTAAAAAAACGATCATGCCAAAAACTTCCTTTGCGAGAAAAGCGCTTGTTGAAGTAGCGTGCAAGTTTGGATCCCAGATATTGCATTCCATCCGATAGGCGGCAAGCGGCGCCTGTTAGTAAGAAGAGGTGGAGATGATTTCGTTCGAGAGAGTATTGGAATACAACAACGCCGTAGCGTGATTCAATTTCTCTAAGCAGTTGTCGTACATAAAGAAGAGCATGGTGACCTTGTATGGAGAGGGGAAGATTGCTCTTTAGTACGATGTGAATGGGTTTCTTGGAAGAGAGTATTCTTTTGGTGTGAGGAAGTTTTTTCTCTCGTTTTTTTGTTTTCATCAAGAGTATTTTTAGCAAAGAATTTGTTGAAAAGCAAATGTGCTCCCTCTGGAAATATCTCTGTCAGAGGGTCTTAAGTGTAATTGGAAAACCGATTTAGAAGGGGTGAAAAGTCTCTGCCATAAAGAGATGATTGGATGGAGAACCATTTTTGATTCATATATCGGGAGAATTGATTTATTGAGGTCAGTTTAATCAATAAAAAAATATTTATTTGTACTTGCGAAACCACAAGTGCAATGTCACAGGGCGATCCAGGGTGATCGCATTTAAAAGCAATGGACAATTTCCTACATGCCCGCTTCTATTCTCTTTGCTCCGAGTTTATTGCGACCGCAGACGGAAAAGGAAGGCATAACTTTCTAAAAATTATGCTAAAAAGTTAATTTTGCAAAACTTCAGCTTAAGTGTACTTGAAAAACCGATTTAGAAGGGGTGAAAAGTCTCTGCCAGAAAGAGAGAGTTGAGTGGAGAACCATTTTTGATTCATATATCGGGAGAATTGATTTACTGAGGTCAGTTTGATCGATGAAAAAAATATTTATTTGTACTTGCAAAACCACAAGTGCAATGTCACAGGGCGATCCAGGGTGATCGCATTTAAAAGCAATGGACAATTTCCTACATACCCGCTTCCATTCTCTTTGCTCCGCGTTTATTGCGACCGCAGACGGAAAAGGAAGGCATAACTTTCTATAACTTTCTAAAGAGAAAGCAAAAAAGAAAACAGAAGAGAAAAAAGAGAAAGAAAAGAAGGACAAAGAAAGATAGTGAAATTTATAATGGGATCTTTAGTTTAGAAAGAAAGTGAGAGTTGTCCTGTAGTAAAGTTTGTTGCTGCTTTTTGAAAAGGTAATCGAGATTGATAAGGGAGTGTTCCGTTAAGAATTACTTCCCTAAGTTTGGAGACAGAAGGGCCTGCTCCAATGAGCGAAATGATGAGAGGTGGGATCCCCCACGGGTAAGACTCCTCTTTGCCAAGAGAACTCATGGTGTTTTCAAAGGGGATTTCCCAGGAACATTGGTTGGCTATATAGTGGATGGCGCGAATAATTTCGCGAGCACTATGCTTGATGCTGCTAAAAAAACGATCATGCCAAAAACTTCCTTTGCGAGAAAAGCGCTTATTGAAGTAGCGTGCAAGTTTTGAAGCTAGATATTGCATTCCATCCGATAGGCGGCAAGCGGCACCTGTTAGTAAAAAGAGGTGGAGATGATTTCGTTCTAGAGAGTATTGGAAGACAATAACGCCGTAGCGCGATTCAATCTCTTTAAGCAGTTTTCGCACATAAAGAAGAGCATGGTGTCCTTGTATGGAGAGAGAAAGATTGCTCTTGAGGACGATGTGCAGGGGTTTCTTGGAAGAGAGTATTCTTTTTTTATGAGGAAGTTTTTGTTCGTATTTTTTTGTTTTCATCAAGAGTATTTTTAGCAAAGAATTTGTTGAAAAGCAAATGTGCTCCCTCTGGAAATATCTCTGTCAGAGGGTCTTAAGTGTAATTAGAAAACCGATTTAGAAGGGGTGAAAAGTCTCTGCCATAAAGAGATGATTGGATGGAGAACCATTTTTGATTCATATATCGGGAGAATTGATTTATTGAGGTCAGTTTAATCAATAAAAAAATATTTATTTGTACTTGCGAAACCACAAGTGCAATGTCACAGGGCGATCCAGGGTGATCGCATTTAAAAGCAATGGACAATTTCCTACATACCCGCTTCTATTCTCTTTGCTCCGCGTTTATTGCGACCGCAGACGGAAAAGGAAGGCATAACTTTCTATATTCTATAGTCGCACTACCTTGACCACTGTTTGAAATTAGAAAATTAAACTGGGGAATTTATCGGAGAAAAACACGGGAATTTATCGTAGAGCTGTAGTTAAAAAACCTAAAAAGATTGGCTTCAACCACTGCAACCACTGAATTCAACCCTTGAATTGCGTGATTTATAGCCCCTGGATTTGCCTGAACACTGGGTCGGTAAATATTCTTAAGCTATAGGCGGGGGCCTTCAATGGACTAGGTTCTGGCAGGCGCCTCCCCCTCCAGGAGCATTCGGGTTTGTGGTAGCGGTCACAAAAAAAGGCAGGAATGTCTCGGATATTGGGTATCTGCACTCTGCATGTGAAAGGGTTTGTCCTCTTACCATTTAAACAAAAGCCCGTTACATTCTCATCATCTTTAAATTCGAAATCAAACCTATCATTTAAGTGATAGGTTGTGTACTTGCCATTAGTCTTGAAGCCAGACCTCCATTCGCCTTCATACTTGTGACTAGGTGAAGAGTTAAAGTCATATGTACCCTTGCCATGCGGACGGCCATCTTCCCATTCGCCTTCAAACTTTTCATTATTTGCAAAATAATACGTGCCCTTGCCATTCTCATAGCCATCTTTCCATTCGCCTTCATACTTAGCACCCTCTGCATAGTAATACGTGCCCTTTCCATTTATATTGCCATCTTTCCATTCGCCTTCATACCTATTACCATTTTTAACATAAAAGGTGCCATTGCCATGCTGCTTGTGATCTTTCCAATCGCCATCATACCTATCACCATTGATAAAATAATACGTGCCCTTGCCATTCATTCTAAAATCTTTCCACTCGCCTTCATACCTATCACCATTTGCATAGTAATGCGTGCACTTGCCATTCGGATAGCCATCTTTCCACTCGCCATCATACCTATTACCATTTGCATAGCAACGCGTGCCCTTGCCATTCTCAGAGCCATCTTTCCATTCGCCATCATACCTCTCACCATCTACATGATAAAGCGTGCCCTTGCCATTTCTCTTGTTATCTTTCCAATCGCCTACATATCTAGCACCATTTGCATAGTGAAGAGTGCCCTTGCCATTTTTTTTGTGATTGCTCCAATCACCTTCATAAATTGAGTTATCGGGAAATTTAATAGATACGAGTTTGCCGTCGGTATAATTTTGGATATTGCTGCTGCCATCTGGATAATTTACAGTGAAGGCGCCTTGTTTTTGTCCATCTTTGAAACTTCCGATGTAGCGAACGGAATCCTTTGCATTAAGCACACCTTTTCCATTGGGGCGGCCATCTTTTATTTCTCCAGTATATTTACTGCCATCACCATAGGTTATTTCATTTGGTGGAATGAGGACTCCATTTTTATATTCGCGTGGAGTTCCTGCACCATTGAGATCATAGGTCATGCCTTTCCCTGTAAACATTTTTCCATCTTTCCATTCACCCTCAAAGAGGCTTCGATGTTCCTTGTCTAATAACCGTCCTTGGCCATTTTGGTTGCTATTGACAAATTTTCCTTCGTATTTACGTCCATCGGGATAGGTAATAGATCCACTGCCTGTTATTTTTTTATCATTGATGGTCACTTCTCCTTCATATGCAGTTCCATCATTCAACTTGATTGCAGCTAACTTATTTTTAGTATAAGTGCGATACTCTTTGCTTTTATCGGGATAGGTAATGGTGAATTGACCGTCTTTGTGTCCATTTTCGAAGGTGCCATCGTAAGCGAGATGATCGATGCTGTAATGAACTCCTTTTCCGTTTGGAAGACTATTGGCAAATTCTCCTTCAAACTTTTCACCATTAGGGTAGGTGATCGTACCAGTTCCACGGATTTTCTTTTCTGGATCGATGGTTATTGCACCTTCATACTTTATTCCATCGTTTAACTTTGTTGATAGTAATATCCCTTTATCATAAGTTCTTTCATCATGGCCCCCTTTAGGATCATAGCAGGTGATCGCACCATGGGGTTGTCCATCTTTAAATGTTCCTTCATAGCGAGTAGAGTCTGGTCGGTACATAACGCCTTTCCCATTTGGAACGGCCGCTCCATTAACGATTATATTTTCGCCAACATATTTAGCGCCGCTTTTGAATGTAATCTCATTAGACTTAGTAGGTGCTGTTGGTGGCAACCGAAAGGCATCAACCAAGGCCTTTACAGCTTGACTATTATTTACTTTAGTTTCTATTGTTCCTAGTTGTTTCATGATATCAGCGGGACTAAGTAGTTTGCAGGTGATCGTTTGAATTAGTTGCTCGCTTTGCTGTTTTTTGGGTTCACAAGAGTTACGATATAAGAAAGTATCGGTTGTCGCTCCACTACTGCTCTTGCACGTCTCGATGGCATCTTCTTCGGCAGCTGAAGGTAGACCCAGAAAATTTGCAACAGCGTTGGCATCACTGTCTGCACTAAAGGGGAACTTTTTTCCTCTCCAAACATAAAAAGGATTAAAAAAGGTCACAGTTCCATCATCATTACGAATGAGCTGTTCCCAGCGCAAAGAATTATTTCTAGCAGCGATATCAACTTTGTATTGCTCCTTAAACAGTTTAATATATTCATCAGTGAAGGCAATTGTAGAATTGCTCTCGCTTATAACTGGGTACTCACTACTAGCACAGCTAGGAGGATTGGTCGGAATGCTTGAAGCTGCACAGTCGGTAATACCTTTGAGGGCCAAAAATTCTGCAATAAGTTTTCTTTCAGTATCTGAGAATAGCTGCTTGGTGGCCAATGAATCGTTCTTCTCCAGGTATACGAGAAGAGGATTTATAATTTTTTGTTGAAATATCTCTAAAGAGTCTTTGGTGAGAGGAGAAGCGATTTTGGCCAAGTTTGCTTTGATGCTTTTAATACTCTCAGGGAGTGGGTCCACAGTTTTGCTTCGTAAATCAACGATCAGCTGATCGCTAATGCTCGAAATCTCCAATGCAGTCTTATCTTGGTCAATGAACTTTTGAACGTACTTTTCATCATTGTTAATTACTTTATCGACATATTCTTTTGCTTCCTTAAATTTCCCTAAATAACGAAGTGTTTCTAAATACAATTTCATGTCAGCAAGAGTCATATACCCTTTTAACTGAATTGAAAGCACACCATCTTTATCATTGAAAAGATCATAGATTTGCGAATAATTTTTTGCATTCATTGCTTTTTTGCATAACATAATCTTTTGCTTATACAAGGCCTCATTAGCGATAGAAAATTGTATTGTTGATAGTAGTGTTAGTAAAAAACAAAAAGAGATCAATATTCGTATCATGTTTTCCTCCACGCAAATCAATTGTTGTTATTTAGGATGGATGATTAATTTTTCATTTTTAGTATAAGGGAGGTGTTTATTTCGTTTGAGTATTTTTTTTTATTTTTTGTAATTCCAGTAAAACCGGTCTTTTAAAAAACATCAAATTGATACAATAAAAAAGCGTTGAAATAAAAACTGGGCATGCCATTGTTTTTTTTCAGTAAATAGTATCCATTGTAGATAGATCGTATCACTAAACTGATGATTTCATTTGTTTTGTAAAAATCAAAAAGAATAGTTGTAGAGATTTGAGTAAGTCGAATTACACTAGGATGGAAATCTTAAAAAAATTGCAGGGAGAATGAATGAGAATTATTAAATGTATTCTAGTGAGTATGATATTGCTGTGCTTATCATTATCTTTATTCGCAAATGAACTAATAGAGAAAGCGAACCTTGCCTATCACCAGGGTAACTACCTAATGGCAAGAAATCTTTATCGTGAACTTGTTTCGCAAAACATGGAACTCTCTGATGAATTATGGTTACATCTTATTGAAGCATCCTTAAAAACTAATGATTTAAGGGAATCAGAACGAGAAAAGCTTTTGGCATGGCCTCAAAATGGAAAAAATCAACTTATCCGTTTAATGGCATCTAAGTTGATTAAAGATTACAATATTAAGAAGTCAAGCACTCAAGAGAAGACTCTAGCGGCATTAAAAGCATACAAAGAAAACAACTATCAGCTTGCTAAAAATATTTATCGTGAACTTTTTAGCGGCAATACTGTTTTAGATAATGAGGAACTCTTGAAATTTTTTGAATCATCTATTAAATGTGGAGATCTCACAGAAAAAGAAAAATCGGTCTTGCTCAAACTATCACAAGATAAAGATAGCAGTATGCTAGTGAAAGCGCGTGCCAAAAAGTTGCTTGAACTTATACCTAAAGCAGTGAATCCTATGCTTTGTGACAAAGATATCTCTATAGCGGCCCACGAAGGAAGAATTGTCGACATTATCAGTCTTTATGAACAGATGCAGGCATTAGGCCAAAGACCCTCTGAGCAATCAACTCTTGATTATGTAATCTCACTTAATAAATCAGGACAATTCAAAATGGCCTTACCTTTATTATTACAATTGATTAAATATTCCAGTAACCCATTAATCAGAGAGAAAGCACTCACAGAGCAGAGAAACATAAGGAGACATGAGCTGCTTGATCTTTTTAAAACCTCGAAATATCAAGATTATTTGCAAGAATGGGGACAAGCAACAGTGAATGATCCTTCTCTTCAAGGTGATCTCTCTTTGCGACTATCAGAAGTAATATCTTACATGCAGCTTGGGGAGAGGGAACATGCTTTAAAGCTTATCGATCAGCTTAAAGAAAGAACGTGGAATGCAGAAGGACTAAAAAAAATTAATGAAGCAAAATTAAAAATTGTAAAAAGCATACAGCAAACAATAAAACAACCATTGCTTGAACATTTTAAAAATGGAAAATACCAAAACTATTTAGAAAAACTTGCTTTGTCTCTAAAAAAAGATGATTTTGTTCATAGCGATTTCGATTTGCGATTGGCCGAGGTGGTTGCCCATTTGAATTTAGGGCATAATGAAAGCGCCTTTTCTATTCTAGAGCATTTACAAACTCTTCCATGGGAGGCGAAGGAACAGCAGCGGTTAACTGAACTTCATGCAAAGATTATTACGATAATCCAGGAAAAAGCTCAATCCGAAATCGATTTCAGTAAAAAACAAGTCTTTTTAAAACAAATACAGCAGGCGCAACAATTGGAAAATCAAAAAAAGCATTCTGAAGCTGAGAAGATTATACAGTATGTATTATCAAACTGTACCTTTCAAGATATCCAAGATAGTGCTCGATTAGTGCTGACTAAAATCCACAACACCATGGAAATGGAAAAAATTCAAAAATGTACTGACCGCTTAGAAAATATCATCTCTATGATGAATCGGGGTAGCTATCAACAAGCTCTGCAAGAGATCGATAAATTTTCACAATTTTGCCCATATGATAAATTGCAACAAAAAATTTACGATCTACAAAATAGTATTAAAACTAGAATCGAAATTCAGAAAAAAGAAGAATTAAATAAATCTTATCAATCATATTTTGATAAAGCAGAATTGCAATTTAATCAAGGAATGTATACAGAAGCAGTAGCAACGCTGGAAACACTTCGTACCTATGTACCAGCAACAGAGATTGAATTGGTATATAAAGTTAATCTACTAAAAAACAAGATACTCGGTGTTATAAAGTTAAAAAACAGGAAATAGCGGTTAACAAATTGCTAGAATGAGGAGCAAGTGTAATGTGTTACAAGACAGTGTTATTGATTCTCTGTTTTGATTGCCTGGGAATATTATCTCTCGCAATTTCAGCAGAAAATTTAAATCAGCATGCAGTAGAAACAATGACATTAATGAATGAGGTAATCACTAATCAAGAGATTGCTCATGAGCACTACTTGCTTCGTTCTTTGGTTAAGAATATTCAAGCTCCTCTCATTAATAAGCTTGGAGATGCCCATTTTGTTGATCTAAACTGTGTTGGTGAAAATGTCTGTCCTTCCAACTATTGCGAGTTTGTTCAGCATTGGGATCATATTTTTGAAACTATTAAAGATTCTCATAATGGCATTATCTTTACTACCTTGAATACTCCTGTCTATCCTAGAGTCGTAAGTACCGGTAGTAAAAATTCAAGAATACTACCTTTGAGCAATGTAAAAAAATTAGTTCTAATGATCTCACCCTATACTCTTCATTGGCAAATTTATCAAGTGCAGGAGGTGAAAGATTTAAATGGAACTTCCGTGCATCAATTGAACACCACGATTAAAACGGAGTCTCAACTCTTTGTTGATCGTCCTTTGCAATGGAAGTTAAAAGAGATAAATGGAACGAATGAGTTCTCTGTTCTCACTAGTTACGCTAGTGCTGTCGATGCATCTTCCGACCCTTGGGAGCAAAATGAAGCATTAAGAGAAAAGGCAGAAAAGATCAAAGAGACTATTGTAGTGAATGATCTCTTTTCAAAAAAAAACAATTGCCTCCATATTACACCAGGATCAAGCAATCGTTTTGGCAGTTGCCTTACTCATGAAGGAAAACCTTTAGTTTGGATCAATACTTTTGATTCCTTTGAAGGGAATGAAATTGGTCTCCATTTAGAGAAATTTTTAAATTCCCTATCCATAGATGCTAAAACAGATATTCTGCTAGACATCAGAGGAAATCGGGGTGGCAATCCACAAGTGGTAATCGATTTTCTGTGCCGCTTTGGGGATGATAAAATTTTAAAAACGATGGAGAATTTAATGATTCAAAGTCGTCCTATGCCAATGAGGTTGACCCTAGAAAATGGCGAGACGATTACGATGAGGGACTTAATCCATAGAGGAGATAATACTCAAGCTTTTTTAAATATAGGCCTATTGGACGAGCAAGGACTATTGTTACGTCCTTATATGGAATATTTTGGGATGTCTGTTGAAAAATGCCATGAATTAAATGAACCAAACAGGGGCAAGTTGCTGCAATGGAGTGTGCTTAATGATGGTAGTGAACTCTCTACTGCAGAACACTTTTTATATTTGATCAACAAGGGAAGTGATCTCTTTCATATTCTTGGTCCAAATACTGCAGGGGGAACTGGACTTCCGATAACCTTTGTTTTGCCCAAAACGCGTGCTTATGTGACTCTATCTACTTCAAGATTGATGGAGACAATATCAGGCACCACGCCTACAGATAACGAAACTAAAAAATATCGTTATATTATTGAAGGCCAAGGTGCTAAAGGGAACTATTTCTAGCGGTATGAGTTGTGAATATTGAGATAAAAAGTAAAAATTTATAATCGAGGAGATAATCGTGATTCAGCAAAACAGTAATAGACCTTATATAAGTCTACTATTCATCATCATCATTATCATTTTTAATGCCAGCAATGCTCTTGCATTAAGTGATGCAAACTCAACAAAAACAAAATTTACAGAAAAGGAAACACGAAAATTCCAACCGCCACCAAAATGTATTCCTCTCAAAGATGAAAAAGATCGTCCAGGAGTTATCTTGCACGAATATCGTGATGAGTTTAGTAATAAATTTAATTTTATAGAATTGAGAGTTGATAGGAAACACGTTTCATTTGTAGTCAATAAGGCCAACCTAAATATGATACGATTAAATCCCATGCTCTCCAAGTTAAAGATACCTTTTGTTGTTGTTAATAATCAGGCCTATAAGAAAATTCAAAGTAACGTAACCAAAAAAAAATCATTCATTCTACCGCCTATGAAAGCACCTAAAGGTGGGTATCACGATGGAGATGATGATGCTGTAGACTGGAGTGGAGCAAGCAATTTTGCCACAAGAGTGATCAATGTAGGGCAGCGTATCAGAGAAAATACAAGTGAAACATTAGATTCTATTCAGGGTTCAAATGTAGCAGGAAAAATTTCTGGCGTTGCAAAAACCTATCGTACAGCAATGGAGGCAGAGGGATTTAATGATGGAGTTATCCATGATAGTGTTCAAAAAGTTGAAGATACCTTTGGCACTATTAGTCGGGCAAGCGATGCTTTCAATTTGATGGATCGGCATACTGGATCTGGTGATGGAGGAAACTTTATTGAAGACGCAAAAGGCATTTCGTCATCTGCAGACCTTGGTAGCAGTGCTCTACGAGGTGCTGACAAAATGTTCAGCGATAGGGGGCTTTCTCAAGAAGCTGGGGCACCAAAAGAGGTTCTTTTTAACGATGCAGGCGATACATCTGTCACAGCAACACAGGCACCACAGGATACTTCATCGCAAACACAAGATAGTTCATTATTAGAACAAAATGCATTGAAGGAACCACATTTTGGTGACACTGGTGATGCCGCATCTTCGGCAGCTTCTGACGTTTCCACAGAGCTTAAATCTCAATTCGAACGCGATCAAGCATCTTCGGAAAATTGTACTGAATCGAACCAGAGTGCGGATCCTTATCCTAGTTGTAATGCTGGATCTGAATTAACAAGTGAACTTAGTGACATCCTTGGGCATCTAGATAGCAATGAAAACCCTAATTCCCCTAATGATTCAGCAACAGGTTTGGCCAATAATGCTGAAGATATTCTGAGCAAATTAAATCTAGACAATGCACAAGAAGCTTCTGTTCGCAGTAATGAGATAATTGAGCAGTTTAATGAATTAAAATCATATGCTCCTAGTAGCGATGATATTTCTCAAAAGTTGGATGATATGGAAAGTAAGTTTGATCAAGCAGTAGAGAAGAATAGCATGCAGAATTCTCCCTACTCCCCTGATGTTAGCAGGTTTGATGATACCATTTCTAAAACAGCAAAAAGAATAGAGCAAGAGCAAGCTAGGCCTCGTTATAATCATAATCCTATGACATTTTTTACAAGTTACTACTAATAGAGAGAACCGTCACCAAGGCCACCAGGACAAGCGATCACCGATTTAGGAAAAGCCTTAATCTAGGGTATCCAAAAAGATAGAAAATATTTTCCCAATTTTTGGATTATAGTGATTAGCGCTGATTTATTTATCCATTTTCAAAGGCCCATTAGGCAGAAGTTGCGTATTCGCGCCTGAACTACTTAGAGGTAAAAATGGTAACTCACACCCTACAACCATCTGCACTCTACCAGCTGTATAAGTTAATAGCTCTCTTCTCGAAATGCAAATCGCGATAATCGACATGCTTCTGCAAGTTCAAGTTCGATATCAACTGGCACTTTCGCAGCGAAAGTAGCGTTGGCCTCTATTGGTGTCTTTCGAGATCCATAGGATAAAACGTGTGGAGCACCAAAATATTTGATGGACTCTCGACGGTGACATGAAAAACAAAGGAGCTTTAAGTTGGAAAGATTATGAGTGC
>JADGAN010000063.1 GCA_015231955.1 Oligoflexia bacterium
CTAACTGGCAACTGTCCCCGCTAGCTTCACACTGGAACTGCTAACAAATACTGCTACCAGCCACCCTGCTACCTGCTTGCTGGATTTGTAAAACTGTTTTACTGGAATCCAGTTTAAACTTACAAATCGAGCATCAGAAAATCATACTGTTTTAAAGAGGCCAGTGTGCTCAAGATTACCTTACACCACCGATGAAGAGATTTGCCGACCCCGGAATTTACCCACAAATATTTTTAGAGAGCCAAAAAAACGAAGAGCATTGCTAGATGCATTTTTCCGGAAAGTGTTCGTACGTCCACTTGCTGTATTTTTACTTCCAGGTCACTTAAATCCCCTGTTCCGTTTTCGGGATCGCAGTGGTGCCTTTTCATAAACTGTAGGGGGTTACTTTTCAGGAGTCCCCGTTGCCCTAGGTACGAATAAATAAATAATATTTGCATTTATCCTCTATCTGCCACAACAATTTCTCATGCATTTTTTATTTATGCTGTCTAAGCTTTTAAATTCACATACTCTCTTCTTTTTAAAAAATCTCTGCTTTGATTTCAGTTATAATCAAAAACGTCTGATTACTTTAATTTCTTAGGGGGAAGCACACAAATGAGAACACGTTTTATATCAACCACTAGTAATTTTTTCTTTGCTCTTGCAATTGTCCTTAGCTTTTCCGCTCCTGTGCTTGTAAATGCAAAACCACACGGTGTGGATGACCTAGATTGCGATATTTCTCCCGCCACTCTGCTTGCTTTACAGCAAGCAGCAGTTACAGAACTATCCACTCTTAGTGATAATTTAGGATGTGTTCAAAAGGATGCCATCGGCTATCCCGTTAATCAAGATACCAATCTTGAAGGTTTTTACAGATGGTATATCGAATCTGGCATGTACAGATACGCTCTCAACAATGTTGGCAATCCGCTAAAACCTGCTCCCTTTGCACTTAATACTCTTACCCAAGAAAAGCAAGTTGTGGCCTATTTTTCAAAACTTTATGGTTTTGATCCTGACAGCTCCTTTGGCTTTGTCACCTCTGGTGGAACCGATGGCAACCTGCATGGAGTCTATTATGGATTAAAATATTTGCAATCTCTTGATCCAAAGGAAAAACCTATCGTCTACGTTTCCGATGAGGCCCATTACTCTGTAAAAAAATTGGCCGATGTTACAGGAAGCGAGTTGCGTTTAATCAAGTCACTGCCTAACGGACAAATGGATCTGGAGGATTTCAAGCAGCAATTATCTTCTACAAATCCGGCACTGATTGTCTCGGCCATTGGAACAACCTTTAAAGGGGCGATCGACGATCAAGAGAAGATTCATGAAATTGTAGAGGCAGCGAAAGTTCCAGGGGCCTATTACCACCTTGATGCTGCTCTCTTTGGAGGTTTTCTTCCCTTTTTAAAAGATGAGAAGGCCAGAACTATTGTGGATCACTCCAAGATGAAATTTGATTCGATCTCCGTATCGGGCCACAAATTTTTCGGCCTTGATGAACCCGCAGGCCTTTTTGTTACCACTAGTGAGGTGATGAATCACTTAAATCCTGAATCAATTCCTTATTTAAATGGAGCTGTTCCCACCATTAGTTGTTCACGAAATGGGCTTACTGCGCTTAAGCTATGGTGGAAAATTAAAACTACTCCTAAGGTCGCTTTTCAAAAGCAAGCAGAAGAGATCGTGGCCAATGCTAAGTACCTTCAAGGGGAGCTACAAAAGATGGGAATAAAGAGTTGGATGAATCCTCAATCCAATACCGTTTTCTTTGAGCGTCCCGCCTCCTCAATCATGAAAAACTACAACTTGGCCGCGGATGAAAGTAACCTTTATGGTCCACTTGCCCACATCGTAGTTATGCAACACGTGACTCGACCAGTACTCGATAACTTCCTTGCACGTCTTGCCACCACCATCACTTCCTCAAAAAAATAATTTACAACCAGTATTGAACCCTGGCACATAAATCACTCCTATGTCATAATCATTTTATGAAAAATAAAATTACTCTATTTTTATTACCACTCCTACTCCTGTGTTCACTTCAATGTAGCTTTAGCTTTGCCTCTTCTACTGTCGATCTCTCTGCCTCGGCCTGGAGGATTGCCAGTACTGGATCTTTAAGTGCCAGACGCCTACTTAGCACCTCTTATCGGGACGGTGTTTATAACCAAAACGCTTATTTTGGAACCATTCACTTAAAGCATGACTTCTTTCTCTTTAATATTTTTCTACGTGCTACAGGGCTGGAGTATGAGGCCATCGTCAATGAGCGGTTAACCCTGACCACTAGGGCCCCAAACTTAGATCTCTTTTTCTTTCCTATTCGCTTCTCTATTTTTGATATTGGTGGCGGTGCCAAGGCGATCCAAGCAAAATTTATCCAAGATTATCACTCCACTTCTTTAAATGCCACTCTCGATTATAATGTACAGCTCGTTGTACCTATGGCGTATGCTAGTGTCTCTTTTCCTCTACCTATCAGTTACCGCACCAAATTCAACGCTGTGGTGCTAGGAATGAAAAAGAGTGACGAAGCAAACTACCTGGATGTTTTAGCGCAAGCAGAGTACGCCTTAGTGCGAACTTTTTCGATGGCCCTCGGTTATCGTTACCTCTCAATGAGACATAAAGAGGTCGGCACTAGCGAAGAACTCTATTTCAACTTTCGCTTTAAAGGCCCCTTTGTACAAGCGGCCTTCAATCTCTAAAGCTATTTCATATCTTTAAAAATAAAAAACACCGCAAAAATCAAGCAGATCGAGGCCCACAAAAAATTTTTGGTAAGAGGAACCTCCATGTAGAAGACACAAAATCCTGCAAATACCGTCATGGTGATCACCTCTTGAATCACCTTTAATTGAGGAAGTGTATAGTGGAGGCTTCCGATACGGTTCCCTGGAACTTGAAAACAATATTCAAAGAAAGCAACTCCCCAACTGGCCAGCACCACCATCCACAAAGCACTACTCTTTAAGTGTTTTAAGTGGCCATACCAAGCAAAGGTCATAAAGACGTTGGAGATGATCAACAATACAATGGGCCTAATCATACACGATGTCTTTGTGGTAAAATTTCCAACCAATAACCGTCAGGATCAACAATAAAATAGATGCCCATCTTGTTATTCTCATAACAGATACATCCCATCGCCTTATGATGCTCGTGGGCCTTTTCATAATCGTCCACTCGGAAGGCCAGATGAAACTCATTATCACCAAGATTATAGGGGGTAGTATGCTCACGTAGCCAAGTCAGTTCCAAGGTGTGTGTGCTCCCCCCTTCATCACCTAAAAAAATCAAGGTAAAAGCGCCATCGGAGGCCTCTTTGCGCCTAACCTCCACTAATCCTAAAGCTTCCTTGTAAAAGCTTACACTCTTTTCCAAATCTCTTACATTGATATTATTATGATCAAAACAAAATTTCACAAAACGCTCCTTTGCTCATTAGCATCTTCCCAAGTGCCAAAATAGTATAATAAAATTTTCATATGAAAAAGAAACATCGAAAGCAATACCAAATGCAAAATCCCGTGGCAACTGCTCCCGTAAAAATACCCTACGAGCTCCCTCGGAGAACTATTCACCTTGATGCGCTTGCGCTCACCCTGATCATCTTCATCTACTACCTTTGTGCTCTTGCACCTTCAGTCACTTTTGAAGACAGCGGAGAATTCATTGCTGCTATCGCCTCGATGGGAGTACCTCACCCTCCCGGTTATCCTCTGCTCATGCTCTTTGGAAAACTTTTTCAAACCCTCATTCCCTTTGGAACCATCGCTTTTCGCATCAATCTTTTCTCTGCACTCTGTTCAGCGCTTGCCATTGGACTCTTTTGCCTGACTGCTCATCTCTGGATTAAATATTTCTATACTCTCTTTGCCAACATCGATATAAAAATCATTCGCCTTCTGGTTGTCATCAGCGCCTTCTTTATAGGCACGCTACCCGATTATCTCTCTCAAGCTCTCATCACCGAAGTGTATGGACTAAACAACCTTCACTGTGGAGTCATGATTTATATCTTGAGTTGGTGGGTGATGGATAAACAGAACTCTGAAAAAAGCAAAGAGCGCGTTTTTTACTTTTACGCCTTTCTTTCCGGTCTTTGTTTTTCCAACCACCACACCACTTCGGCCTTTGTGTTTTTTGGCCCCCTTTGGATTCTTCTCTTTGACTCCTCCTTTGTCTTTGAACATGGTAGACCTAAACTAAAACGCCTGTTCCTCTACGCTTGCTTTCTACTTTTAAGTTTACTTCCGCTACTCTACTTACCTCTGGCCGCCTCACAACAACCGCTACTCAATTGGGGTGATCCCTCCACCTGGTCGCGTTTTTGGGATGTCTTTACTCGTCAGCAATATTCAGCACTGATAGAAAGTCGTCCTTTCGAAAAATATGTGATGCAAATTTATTTTCAAATGAAGGTACTCTTTGAAAATTATCGTATCCTCCCAGTATTTTTGGGTTACTTTGGCCTCTATTTTCTTTATTTAAAAAATCGTCGCCTCTGCTACTGCTCTCTTTTGCTTCTCTTTATCACCGGGATCCTCTCCATCTGGATCTTTAATCCCGACTCCCTTAATAAAAATCTCTTTTCGCGCTATCGTGATGAGGAGATGGTAAGAGTCTTCTTTCTCATTCACTACTACTATCTAGGTCTTTTAACGATCATTGGCACTCTCCATTTTTTACAAAACAAAGCGAAAGCGTTTCGGCAACTTTTCATCTATGCCTCCTTAGCATTCACCCTCTTAAACTCCGCCTATATCTTTTATCGTGGGAACTTACATAGCTATCACTACCCAGAGCAACTCTTCAATAACATCCTCAAACTCACAAAATCCAAACCCAGTATTATTTTTACTAACACCGATCCTTTTAGCTTCTCCTTTCTCTACTTTACAGTTGCAGAAAAGCGTGGAACTCAAAACTACTTTATCGATATCGAAATGTTACGCGGCTCTTGGTATGTGAAACAGATGCAACAGTGGTATCCGGAAATTATGAAAAAATCGGAAAAAGAGGTGCAACAATATTATAAGGCCATTGTCGAGTTCGAAGAGAGCAATAAGGCCGATTTAGCAGTGTTGGAAAAGTTATACTACGGTATGCTTAACTCCATCATTGATCACAATATTAACGAAATTCCCGTCTACTTTGCCGTTTATCCTTACCTCCGCCCAATCGAGCGTAAACTGGCAACCAACTATAAAGTCATCTCCTGCTTGGTTGCTTACTGTGTGCTTCCCAATAATGGAGCTTCTCCTCCTGTACTCGATGAGTACGACTTTGATTTTTCAGGGCTAGCAGAAGACGATCGCATGCCCGATCGTATGGCAGAAAGAATCGCTTCCTACTACGCCTTTCTCTTTTGGGAAAAAGCGGGAGAAGCAAACGCCACCTCCCCTCTTAAAGCAGCACAGCTCTTAGAGCGCACACGTAGCTTTTTCATTGAACCACTGCTCAAAGAGCGTTTTCCTGATTTAAAACGTCCTGCAATTTAGCGACACAAAGCGACTGTCCATTCTCCTCCAGTTTAGGCATGATTAATCAAAATCAAAGGCCACAAGGCCATAAACTAGAAGGAGTGTCACATGAAAAAATTGATTACGCTCATTGCTCTCACACTGATCCTAGCGACCCTAGCGACCACATCACCCTTTGCAAGCGCTGCCACCACCACCACTACCACAACAACACCATCGCTGGTCTTTCCCATCGTTTTGAAGGCCATCCAGAGCTATGTAAAGGGGGCAAATTCCAACGACCCGGCGATCAATCAAATCAAAAAAATCCTGGAGCAAAACAAAATCAGTAAAGCCTACTTAAATGCAGTCATCCGTACCCATACACCGGATGCCTCTAGTGCTAGTGATGACAAGAGTGGTAGCTCTGCCAAATTTAGTAAAAACTATTTTCTCCCAGCAGATGATCTTGGCGATAGCATGATTCGCAAGGCCTACAATGATTTAAGCCAGGAGGAGAAGCGTGCTCTCTCCCTCAATTTCAAACGCAATAACGCCAATAATAAATCGAATAGTGCTTTAGCATCTGCATCTTCCTCTTCCATTGCAGTTCACCTCTTTAAGATTGATGTCGTCAACGCCTACCACGACTTTCTCTCTGATAACATCATCGGCTATTTTTTTATCACCGATGGCATTATTCCCACTGCAAAAGTGACCAATCTCTATCGTGGTTATGGATCAGGGAGCTCTTTCTTTTTGAATGAAATTGACCGCACACTCTTTCCTCTAAGCGGAGCGCAGTCGCTTACTCCTAAAAATCATTTGATCATCGATTACGGAATTGTCCTTGATAGTGAAGAGTTCATTAAAGAGATGCAAACCATTTCTGGTATCATCATGGATCTCGCTGCCGCAGTCTACGCCATCCACGATCCACAAGCTGCTGCCGTTTACTTGCAACTTCGCAAAGAGGTCAAGAATTTGGCCGATGCACTTTTAAATCTTGAGCGCGATACCAAACTCATTACCGACTCCCTCTATTTTTTCAGTAAAGATATTCCTGCGCTCTTTGCTGACCGCTCCTTAGTGGAGATCAAAAAAAGTTATAGCGGTGTTCGACGCGCTTCCAGCTGGGAATATAATGTTAACTTTAGGATTTTACAGTACTGATCTTTTGCTTAGTATCGTGGTGGTGTCTTATTGACACTTACCTGAAGTCCAGCGCTTTTTCCTTACTTTATCTAACAATCTTGTCAATTTCCCTCTCCTGATGTAACCGATGATAATAAAGCACTAGTTCATAACTTACGCATTTTTATAAGATCTTAATAACAGGAGGTATTATGTTTTCTGCGGTCAAAAATTATTTTGCGGAATTCGCCGTTTTAAAAAATGCCAGCAAAGAGTTCTGGCTTGCAAACGGGATTCAGTTCTTCGATGGTCTAGCATACTTCTCCATGATGAACGTCATCACGCTCTATCTCACCACCAACTGCGGTTTCAATGATGTTGACTCCGGAGCATGGGTGGGCATCTTCACTCTCTATGTGACCGCATTCGTTTTTGCAGTAGGCTCTGTTTGCGATACCATTGGTATCAAAAAATCTTTTCTCATCGGTATCACCCTGCTTTTGATTGCAAGGCTCTCTTTTGGTGTTGCTCCCATGTTCTTAACAGGAGAAATATTACAATATACAGTTATGGGTATGATTTTACTTATGTCTTTGGGAACGGCGTTTATGTCTCCTGTCACCTCCACCGCTATCCGTCGCTTTACCTCTCTAAAAACCCGGGCCACTGGCTTTAACATCTACTATCTGATTATGAACGTTGGTGCGATCTTTTCAGGTTTTGCTGTGACAGATGGTCTTCGTCACTCTCTTGGCGAAGTCAACGGTAACTTAGCAATTATGATTTTCGGATTTGTGATGAGTGCTTGCTGTGTCGTCTGTGCCTCTGCTATGAACGAAAACAATTACGCTGAAGAGAGTGAACGCATTGTGGATGATGGCAAACCGAAACCTCGCCCACTCGCTATCTTTATGGAAGTTTGGAAAGAGCCGGCCTTCCAAAAACTTGTTCTCTTCCTGCTACTCACCATTGGCGTACGCTTAGTTTTTACCCACCAATTCTTGGTTATGCCTAAATATTATACTCGCGTGCTCACTAGCGATTTTGACCTTGGCCTTGCAAACTCCATTAACCCTATTATCATCGTCTTTGGTCTTATTCTGTTAATTCCTATTATCAACCGCTTTAATACTTTTAAGCTCATTGTTGTAGGGATGAGTATTTCCGCCATGTCACTGCTTTTTATGGCCATGCCTGTGCAGTGGTTTTTAAGTATCCCTGGCATTCACAACCTTCAAGACGCTTATATGTTTGCCATCTTTGCACAAATCTTGGTGTTTGCTTTTGGTGAACTTATTTTCTCACCACGTTTTACGGAATATATCGCCAATGTTGCTCCCAAAGAAAAAGTTGCCTCTTATATGAGTCTTTCAGCACTACCGATGTTTATTGCAAAACCCATCAACGGTTTTGTCAGTGGCATGTTAGTGGCCCGTTACTCCTACGATGGTATTCGTGCCAAGATTGAAACGGGAAACGTAAATTACGATCAATCACCTGAGTTTATGTGGCTGATCTATTTTGGCCTAGCACTGCTCAGCCCACTGGCCGTGCTTGCCATGAAAAATGTTCTTGAAGGAAAAAAAAGTAGTGAGAGCGAAAATAGCAACAATGTAGAATCTGCACCCGTCGAAGAGATGGCATAAGCATAAAGAGAAGGAGATCACTCATATGAAAAAATATTGGCCCATTATAAAAGATGCAATCATTTTATTAGTCATTTCCACCGCGTTTGTTACTCTTTGTAACGGAATTTTTCGTGGCCTTAAAAAGACGACCGAGTCGGATTTGCTGGTTACGGCCATCAACCAAGAAAATGCAAAAGGGGTACAAGAGATCTTTGCTGAGGCAGCTTTAAACAAAGAGTTTAAATCCAATAATCGCAGCACCACCACTCTTTCAGAGTTCAAAAAAATCCGTGCTAATCGCATTGATGATAATGGTAGAACCCCTATCATGTGGCTCGCTTACGTCAACCTTGATGATAAGAAAAAAATTACAGATGCCGATAGCAAGCGTGTCCCTTTACTCGAAACCATTCTTGCCTCTTCTACTCCCGATATCAATGCTCGAGATCATGATGGCTGGAGCGCTCTCATGTGGGCATCTTGGAGCGGCCTTACCTCCCTTAGTGGCAAACTGATTGAGAAGGGCGCCGATGTGAAGTTAAGTGATCGCAAAGGCAACACAGCACTCTCGATTGCCGCCAAAAGAGGCAACACGGAGATTGTCAACCTACTACGCTCTCAAGGTGCTTAGAGGGAACGGCGTCCAATCTAAAATAACGTGATCAAAGTGCTCAAAAGACGTGCCTACGGCTTTTGGGATATGGAATATCTTTTGTTCTCGATTATCTTTTGCGCACTAGGAGTGATATATTCATCCATAGCTGCATTTAAGTTTTGTTCTCGCTTAACAAAATCCAAAAAAAGTTGTGTATCGTTTTGCCCTGTTAAATGGTACGAGGGATCGTTTGATAAGACGGGGGCCCCCGCACCACCAGATGCCATAAATCCACTAAGGGCCAATTTATACTTTTGCGGAGAAGCTACATCGAGATCGACCTCTTTTCCAGCGATTTGCATTTTAACAATCTCACCCTTATCATTAGCATCATCACTATCCAGAAATAAAGTTATACCGGAAAAATTTAAATCGGTCTTTTTTCTAACTTCATCTAAATATTTTTTAAGTGCAAAACCATTCATCTCAACAGTGGCAATATCACAATAAAAAGGCATCGCCGTTAAGACCATCTCATAAGTAAGCTCTCCCTCATAAAGATTTGTGCGAAGTCCTCCCGTTGTTACCATTGCAAGATCGCTTGTAACACCCTCACGAACTGACTTCGCCACCATTCGCCCAAAGTTGGTTTCCCCACCAATTGTAGGAGTTCCTCTTCCCCCAAACGTGCCACCAATTACCTTTCCAATTTTTTGTGCTAACTTTGCACGGCCTTGTTCTAAATAGGGCATTAGGGTGGCAAGCATTGTGGGATCTTCTTTTAGTGTTGTGCTCTCTTGGATGGGAATCAATTGATATTTCTCAACCGTCAACTCTCCATCTTGAAAGTGTAAATCCATTCTTCCGATAAAACTATTGTTACTTCCAGTATGTGCGATTACTGTTTTACCTTCGAGAAGAGGTGTCTCTAATTTGGTATGGGAATGTGATCCCAATATGACCTTGATATCGGGAAAGGCACGTGCAAGCGTAATATCATCAGTGGCCGTGCTACTGCGCCGACGCTTCTCCTCCTCCGGATAAATCCCAAGATGGGTTATTGCTAAAATAAGATCTGCTTTTGTTTTTAGTTGTGGAATAAGCTTTGCCCCCACGTCAAGCGCAGATTTGAACTCCAGGCCCGCAACATACTCTCTGTGAGTAATGGTATTGGGAGTATCTTCAGTGGTAAGGCCCACTAAGGCCACATCAAGATCATCAATTTTTTTGATGATAAAAGGTCTTAAGCTTTTCAATAGCTCACCACTTGCTTTATCGAAAATGTTGGATGAAACCAAAGGGCACTTTAACCATAAGGCCTGCTCTTCTAAAAGCTCTACGGTGTGGTCAAATTCATGGTTACCAACGCCAATGGCATCATAACCAATCAGGTTCATACCCTCAATATCAGGTTTTGCCTTTAAAAGATCGGAGTAAGGATTGCCACTGTTGAAATCGCCGGATGAGATCACCAGCACTTTGCCTTTGTTATTGTTATGGCCCTCAACTTCCGTGCGTACTCGATCGATAATGCTCTTTTGCAAGGCCATTCCGCCAACACCTTGCTTGTTTTTCCAAGCATTGCCGTGAGTATCCCCAATGTGCAGGATAGTAAAGCGGTACTCTTTCCCTGGCGTATACGCTAAGATTGAGAAACTCCCCAGTGAGAACACAAGAATCATGGCAATCCCTAACATTCTATGAAAAATAGTCATAGATTTATCTCCCCTCTCCTCTAGCGACCTTGATCCAATAAAAAGCATTTACAAGAGTGCTCCTGATAACAAAACCACAGCTGCATGTCACTTAATAGATCCCATCTTTATCCCGCAACCTTTTCATCACCACATCACCAAGCCTCATCACAGCACCAAAAGTTACCGATTTGCTCTGCTCCTCTTCACTCATTGCCTTTAAATCATCGACTGTAACCAGCTTAGCATCTCTCATATCACTAGCGTGCATGGCAAGCAACTCATCGGCAAATTTACTATCGTCAGTGGTAAAGCAGGCATCGAAGCCTTGATACTTAGAAAAGGGCTCTGGGTTTCCAGTTGCTACCATTGTATACTTTTTGCCCTCGTTTGTTTGCAACACCACCCACTTATCGTGGTTGTATCCCGATTGATTTTTGTCCAGGTCTTTTTTGAACTCATAAACCTTGATATGCTCCCCATGTCCTGCGGCCATCATCCCAGAAAGACCATTACGATAAGCATAGTGGGCGACGGGATTATCAAAGCCTCCTGGCAGCAACACATTCACATTCACTCCCCGTTTTATCGCCTTAATCACTGAATCGTGAAACTCGCTACAAGTAAAGTAAGCAAAGTGCATATGCAAGCTCTCACCGGCCTTTGCACGATCGATGAGGGCGCGTCCACCGGCACTGAATTCATTACGCACAAGCGGAATGGTTTGTCCTACTCGCACCGAAGGCCCCTCTTGCTCTTGTTCACCCCCCCCAACTGTTGCAAGCTTAAGCTGGGGAAACCAAAAATCTTTAATACGTTGATTACGCACCTCTTTTGTCATCTCCCCCTCCTCATCTGCCTTGCCTGATACGGCCGGAGGAGCAATGCTACCACCTTGAAAGATAGTGCTTAGTAAAAGATTAGCAGTCAGCTGTTGGACTGCAGGTCCTTTAATCTCCACCTGCAGGTCGTGCCAACGAGGATATCCATGTGATGCTGGCAAGAGCTTACAATCTTTATGACAAGGATAATCTTTACCCTGTTTAATGGCATCTTTGTATTGCTTCTCCTCTTTGGTATTAAAAAAGTATCCATCACCAAAAGCAGTTCCACCCAAAAATGCTTGCTTAGAATCGATGATCGCCACTTTTCTATGTTCTGTCCCATTGGAAAGTGGATGATTCCACAAAATCTGCACATTGGGATTGAGATTACCACGAGTATCTAAAACCCGATTCATCAGCGACGTCCCCCAAAGTTTTGTCAGAGAGCTAATTCCACGATTGGTAGGCCCAGGCACCAATAATTTTTGATCAGCATTCTCCTCGCCTTCTCCAACACTATTATTGTTATCACTAAAAAGTGCATCCTTTAATTCTCTCCAATACCCTCTGGCCATTTCCGTAAAGGGATCATTCTCCTCATCACTCACACGCAAGCGATCCAAATTAGCGCGAGCAGCACTCGACCAATAGAGTGCAGAGGTGTCAGCATCGGCAATAATATTTACCACCAACTGTGGACGATCTTTGAGTCTCCTCTCTATGGCATCGATAATTGCTTTTCCAACCGTATCGTTTCCGAGTAAAGAGACCGCAATCATCACCGACTTCTCAGCGCTTTGAATTGCCGGAATCAGACCTTTGGTAAAAAAATCTTGATCAATGTAGGCCTTAAGAGCATTGCCTTTGGTGCGAAAGTGAGTGGTTCTTAAATCTTTTTTCTCTTTAATTCCCGTCTCCTCTGCGCTCAAGACTTTTTCAATCGTTGCTGACAACCCTCCATCTTGTGGTGCCGGAGCAAAAAGTCCGGTGGGATCGGCCTTAATCACGTCATAATTAAAATCTTTTACGGCATCAAATGCGGTGTTGATGTTTGGATTTGGATCTAAATGCTCATAAAGAGTAACTGCGTCTCCCTTTTTCATCTGCTCAATCGCGTAGGCATGCTTCACCGGAGTTGCAACAAAGTCAGGAGTAATTTTGCGAACAAAATTTAAAAAACCATCGACCAACTTTTGCTTGATCCCTAAGTTTTTTCCTTCTGCACTTGTGCTAGCTCCCGCTTCTACTTCTAAAATATCTGCAAGCTGCCAACTCCTCTGCAATACTGCACTTAAAGCACGCTCAGGAGATGCTAATTGTTTCTCCCTCCCCTCATTGCACTTAAGCTCAATTGGGATAAGCGAAAGAAATTCTCTCTGGCGCTTTAGCACCTCTTCACTTGTAGCAAGTTTTCCATTAGCACTACTCTTCATCCAAGTGATAAACTCACGACTCCGTTTAAAATAGTCGCTTAAAAAGGTAGCAATCGCCTCTCGCTCTTTTGGCGGAAGCCTTTTAATCTCGGCCATGCCTGCAAGAGAACTAAGTTTACGATTGACATTTCTAAGTACAGAAATAATTTTATTGCGATTTTCTACACTTGCTAGTGTATGCGTGATTTCCTGCTTTTTTCCACCATCGATGGCCACCCCAAGATCAGATAACAAAGCGGTGTTTTCTATCGTTTGAGCTTCCAGTGAACAAGAAAGAACATCCTCATGCACCGTCTTTTTTATCTTTTCCACTGTTTGCAACAGGCCTAAATCATCCTGCACCTCTGCAACACTATTACTGACAGTCGTCGTCTGTAGGACAAGTACCAACAAGAGGGGAAGTAAAATTTGCATTGCCTTGATCTCCTTATATCACATCAATAAATTTTCTTGATTATAAGGTGATTTTCATGGCCATCTTACTCCTTTTTTTTGTTCCAACATAACTTCAATGATTTACCGAAATTGCCCTCAATATTTTTTCTAGTCCCTGCCCCAAATTTAAGGCAGGTGCCAATTACTTTATGGCAGCAAGGGAATTTTTTTTATTACCAACGCCAGGAATTTTACGAATGGAAAAACCAGCATCCAGCAAGTTTTGTCGCACCATTCGGGCAACAGAGTAGGTGGCCGCAGTTCCACCATTTGCAGTGTTCTTAAAGAGATTTGCAAAAAGTGGGTAAGACCAGAGTTCAGGATTTTTTTTAGGAGAGTGTCCATCTAAAAACCAAGCATTCACTAGATAGGGTAACTCCAGGCCTTTTGCGGCCTCTAGAGCAAGATCACCCCAGTAAAGAATTAGCTCAATATTTTCAGCAGGGAAAGTGTGGGTGACAGTTGTAGGGTAGTGATCTGTTGGTAGGAGTTTGGGGTACTCCTCTAAAAAGCGCTCTCGCAGTGGAGAGGCGGGAAGCTCGATCTGCTTATAGACTTGCAATAAATCACTTATAGTAAGGGGATGTTTTTCGTAAGCGATGTAGGTAAGTTTGCAGGAGCGGGGAAGCGTGGTGGCCAATAAAAAATTTAAACCCATGCCAAGGCCAATCTCTCCAATGACAAAATGGTTGCTCTCCTCTAAAAATCTACGAGGGAGGTCATTCCCACTCATAAACACGTGCATTCCCTCATCAAAACGGCCTTGATTAGAAAAATAGATGTCATCATAGCGAGTAGAAGAGATGTGATCAGGACCAAAAACAATCTTGGCCCAAGGGACTACTACCTGGGAATTTTTGCTGTCTTTGTTTGTTGTTTGCATTTGTCGATATTTCTGGTTACTACAATATTTGCCTTGGTTCCAAGGATGTTCTCAACCACAATATCGCCTATCTTTACTGGGGCCGCGATACTTAGTTGGCATAGAGAGCGACTCATCTTCAAGATGAGTTCTCTTGGAACGGCCTGGTCACTTTTTACCGGGCACATGGCGATTTGTCCACCGGTTAATTTTACTATAGAGGTGAAAACACGACTGGGAAAGCTCAACTCCTGTGTAGCGTAGCGAAGACCATTTTTACAGTTGGCACCACTGATGGATTTAATTTTATTCTCCTCATCTAGAAGCACATCAATAGGACAACTCTTGGGGCATACAATACAGATAAAGTTCATACTTGCTTTCCTTCGACAAGCGGAGCAGTTAAATAAGCAGCAACACTCTCGCCTGCTTTTTTTGAATCTTCACTTAAGTGATCAACGAGATCATAAATTTTCATGGCATTTCCACAAGCAAAGATACCGGGAATACTACTCATAAATTTTTCATCCACGATCACTCCATTGCTTTTCGCATCCAGCGCTACCCCCGCCATCTCCGCAAGCTCATTTTCAGGAATCAGTCCAACCGAGAGCAGTAGGGTGTCACAACTAATTTCAAACTCCGTAGAGAAGTCAGCTCTACCATCGCTTAAGATCTTTGCTACCTTGATTTTTTCTAAGCGCTCACGCCCGACGATTTTAGTGATAGTGTGTTCGAGATAAATGGGAATTTGAAAATCGACAATACATTGGATCACATTACGTGGACGTGCACTTAAACTTTTTTTAATCTCAATCACTGCGGCCACCTCTACTCCTTGTAGAGTTAACCGCCTGGCCATAATCGCCCCAATATCTCCTGAGCCTAAGATAGCAACTCGTGATCCTGGAACTAATCCATCGATGTTGATAAATTTTTGTGCAAGCCCTGCGGTCATGATTCCAGAGGGCCGATCTCCGGGAATGTGTAAGGCCCCCCGCGAACGTTCACGACATCCGGTACATAAAACGATGGCCTTACTTTGAAATTTTTTAGCACCATACTTAGGAGAGAGCGCCACCACCTCTAGCTTTTTATTAATAGAGAGCACTGAGGTCTCGGTTAAAAACTCTATTTCAAAATCACGGCAAAGAGCGCTCACCTTGGCCGCATACTCAGGCCCTGTAAGCTCCTGACCAAATTCCAAAAGACCAAAGCCGGGATGGATACACTGATTTAAAATGCCTCCAACAAAAATTTCGCGATCGATAACAGTTACCTTAGTGCTAGGAGCATTTTTCTTAATATGAAGAGCAGCGATCAGCCCTGCAGGCCCTGCACCGATAATAGAGACGTGGCCCTTGTGAGCTTGGCGTTTTAGTAGTTGTGCTTTTTTACTCATGATCTTTACCTAAAGTAGCGACGATAATTGTAGATTTTTTTCCCTTTTTGCTAATCTTATGATGGGGAACTGCAAGTTCACTCGCCATAACCTCGATTGCACGGTAAGTGCAAAAAGCACCCTGACAGCGACCCATCCCCATCCGCGTGCGAAACTTAACTCCGTCTAGGGTAGTCGCTCCATCTCTAATCGCTGCACGAATTTCCGCCAAAGAGACCTCTTCACAACGGCAAACCACTTCACCGTATTCTGGATCACTCTTCCAAAGTTTTTGTAGTTCTGAGAATTTTTTCACCTCCCGAAGTTTTTTAGGAGTATGACAAAGGCAGTGGTGCTCTTTTTGCTGATAATCTTTCGAGCATCTCTTCTGTTTCTGAATCAATTTTGATTCAGAAAGATAATTACTGACCATTTTAGCAACATCCATTGCAATCGCTGGAGCGGCGGTTAGCCCTGGCGAATGCATGCCGATCGCCTGAAAGAACCCAGCAACACTTGTATTACCAATGATAAAATCGTGATGCTCTCTTGGGATCGGCCTCATCCCTGAAAATCCAGCAATGATAGCACGCTCGTTGATTGCAGGAAGCATAAACTTCACTCGCTCCATAATCTCTTGATAACCACACTGATCGGTGGAGAGATCCTCTCTATCCTTTGCTTGCATATTCTCAGCGGTCGGACCAAGCATAATGGGACCATCCAGCGTCGGAATGATAAGAGTGCCTTTGCTCTCAGGTGTAGGAAGTGGAAAGATAATATGCTTCACTAACCCTTTATGTTTCTTATCGAGAAGGTACTCTTGCCCTTTGCGCCCCTCTATTGCAGGAGTTGCTACACCCATCATCGCAGCAATGGTATCGCCATTCATGCCAGCAGCATTGATCACTACTTTGCTATGATAACGCCCTTTAGAAGTATAGATATGAAAACTATTATCTTTGGTAATCGCAATCACCTCTTCGCCTCTAAGTAGTGTGGCCCCATTACATCTTGCAAATCGTGCTAAGGTATAAATCAACTCATAAGGATTAATCACTCCTGCACTAGGAGCGTAAAGAGCACCCACTAGCTGTTCACTCAAATGCGGTTCGAGGCGGTGCAGTTCTATGCCATCGATGATTTTTAACCCCGTAACTTTATTCTGCTCGCCCTTTTTCATAAACTCATGTAAGGCGGAATACTCTCTCTCCTCCTTAATTACCAAAAGCTCCCCTACTCGCTTAAAGGGAAGTTGTAATTTTTTAGAGATTTTACTATAGAGGGCATTTCCTTTGGCACAGTAATGGCCCTTTAATGTTTTAGGATCTTCGTGAAAGCCTGCATGGATGATCCCACTATTGGCCTTACTCACACCAAAGGCCAAGTCCTCCTCTTTTTCCAAAAGCAATATTTTCAGAGGTAAGTGCGAGAGCTCGTAAAGAATGAAAGTACCAATAATCCCACCACCAATCACCACTACATCATAGCTTGGAAAATTCACCGTTTTTTTTCTTTTCATAATTTTATTTTAAAAGAAGTAAATATCCTCATCAATCATGGAAAAATATGGTATCACTAGCTTTATTTCCTTTTACTGATTACTGATAAACAATGAGGATCCCATCAATGTCCCCTAGTCATAAGCAGCATCCACTACCGCTCGACAAACTGAAAATCGACACTCAAAATTTTCATGGATTACTTTTTGATATTGACGACACCTTTACCAGTGATGGAAAAATCACCGCAGACGCCTTTGCTTCGCTTTGGAAACTTTATAATAGTGGAGTAAAGGTGATAGCGGTTACTGGCCGCCCCGCCGGCTGGTGCGATCACATTGCCAGAATGTGGCCAGTAAGCGGAGTGATTGGAGAAAATGGCGCTCTTTTTTTTCGCATGCTTGAAGGAAAATTAAATAAACTTCATTTAGTAGAGTGCGACCAAGTTTTGCGTAAAAAACAGATGGCAGAGGTCTGGCAACAAGTTAGCAACGAGATTCCTCGTGCCAAGCTAGCAAGCGATCAAAACTATCGAGAATTTGATCTCGCTATCGATTTTTGTGAAGATGTTAAACCCTCGCTTACCACAAAAGAGATCGATCGCATTGTTCAAATATTTGAAGCACACCACGCCTGCGCCAAGATTAGCTCCATTCATATCAATGGTTGGTGGGGCGTCTACGATAAACTCACCTCGACTAAAGAGGTTTTTAAACGTCTCTATAGTGTCGATTTAGAAAAGGCAGAAGAGAACAAAAAATATATCTTTTGTGGAGACTCCCCTAACGATGCACCTATGTTTCAATTTTTTTACCACAGCATCGGTGTCCGCAATGTCGAACGTTTTTTACCACGCCTCCCGCATCCTCCTCGTTACATTGCCAGCAAAGAGAGTGGAGAAGGGTTTACAGAAATTATTCACACACTACTAGAGAGCTTTTTCAATTAAAATCTTAAGCGCTAGTGCAATCAAGATAACTCCAGCAAGCAACTCCGCATACGCTCCTAAGCTTTTGCCCGATTTATATCCGATAAAAGGACCGACAAAACAAACCACGAAAGTGACCGCTCCAACAATTGCCACCGCCACGACAAGAGGAATGTTATAGAGCGCCAGTACCGGGCCTAATAAGAAAGCATCAATACTGGTTGCAATCGCCAAACTGGTAAGGCATCCAGGACGCTTGCACTCACACCCTTGATCACTCGTTTGCAGCAACTCTTCTTTACCACCATCACAACAACCTTTCTTCGCTTGCCAGTTACTATAGGAGGCAAAGAGTGTCTTACCCCCTAAAATTGTAAAAATGACAAAGACCAGGTAGTGGGCATACCCCATAACAAAATCTTTAATCAGCGTGCCGATGGCCCACCCTAAAATTGGCATCAGCGCCTGCATCCAACCAAAGGCGAGTGCAATCTTTATATATTTTGAAATTTTCAGATGCTTAAGTTTAATACCACAGCTAATCGAGACTGCAAAAGCATCGAGAGAAAGGGCAAAGGCAAAAATAACAATGGTCAGCATTGGCCATTTACTCCTTACGGAAGTGACTACTCGTGATTATTATTCCTTACTAATCGACATTGCCACATTTTTGGCGTTTTCCATACAATCGGTAATAGAGATTCCATTCCAATAATTGGAACACCAATGCCAACGCATCGAAGAGAAGCTATTACTGTGCTCTTCACACCACTTTTTAAAATCGTAGTGATAGATATCGTATTGAGGAATCGATTTAGGCCAAGTATAGATAAAACTACGAGCAGGAGCTGAAGCATCAATGTTCAAGATTTTTTTGATCTCTTGATGAGCGCTCTCCATAATCTTTTCTGGGGCAAGCTCCGCCCTCTCGGGATAGAGATCACCACCAACAAAGGTAGTAAAAAGCTCCTCTTGCTTGCGCACTCTTCCTGGAAACATGTACGTAGGAAACATGGCACCTAAAGTAAAGCGATCTCGATTTTCATGGGTATTTAAAAACCCGAAGCCACGGCCACTAGATTTGATATCTTGTTTTTTATAGGTGAAGTGAACGAGGGAGAGCCAGGGGTAGCGAATACCATTTAATTTTTCTTCTAGTCCTTGAAAAAATTGGCCCTCTTTAGATGTAAAAGCAGGCAGTGACTGCTGCAAAATAGTTGCTAGGTCATAAGAAGGGATGGTTACCACCAAATTTTTACATTGAAAAAGGTGGGTTTTACTCTCAACTATCCACTCTTGGCCATTCTCGGTACGATAAATTTTCCAAACCTCTTGGTTGCACCTAATATGCTTGGAAAGCTTCTCTCCTAAGCTTTGCGGAAGATCCCGAAGTCCTCCAATTAAGGTACAAACCCCACTTTTGATCTTATAATCAAGTGTACCTGTACTTTGGTTGGTTTGCGCCAGTTTTTTATTGGCATCCCTTTCTTTCAACATTCCGACAAGTAATACCCGAGAACGCCGGTCCCCACGATAAAGTTTAGGGAAAGCAGTTTTTATTAATAGTGAGTGCGGATTTCCAGCAAAAATACCGGAGATAAGGGGGGTAATCAAATTCTCAGTCGCACGCGTTCCAATTTTGCGAGAAAAGAAATCAAAAACACTCTCTTCCGCTTCATGCTTGAGAGATCGCTTAGAATAACCTCCAAGTGCAAATTTAAAACGGCCGCGCCAATCCATCATGTCGCTAAAAAGAATTTTAGGACCTACTTTGATCAGCTGATCCTTTTTGCAAATAAAACGCGCTTTGGCCTCCTTGGGAGGATAAACAAGACGCTCACTGATCGCTAGTTTGGCCAAGACCTCTTTGACGACCTTACTGCTTCTCTTAATGAGCAGAGCATTTGGTCCATTTTCCAATAACAGGTCATCTTCTCTGATACTGAAAATTTTCCCTCCAACTCGCTGGTCTTGTTCTAAAATTAAAAAATCGCTCATTCGCTCTTGTAAATAAAGACCACAAGTAAGACCAGAAATTCCTGCTCCTAAAATGATAGTTTCGTGACGCTGATATTGACGCTCTATTAAACTCATAAAGATAAAACTCCTGTTCCCGGTATCGTAGTAAAATCTATAGCATTCCTACTACCACTTTTCAAAATAAAAGTTATTTTTTCAGAGGAGAGAGTCTGAAAATTAATGATTTTCGCTAAAAATCTCGATAAGTGGTTACACACGCAGGGGCAAAAAGAGAGAGGGATTATGGCAAAACTACTTACTATAAACGAAGAGTATCGAATTTCTGAAATGGAATCGGAGATCCAAGCTGCCTTGACCGATGCCAAGGAGCAAGCCTCCCCTATTACCATTTGGCAAGAAAGCAATGGGGGAAAAAAAATTAATCACGCACTCATCAAAGAACTCAACCCCAAATTACAAAGCATCATGTTCTTCATTGGTGATCAAGAGATTCATATCAATAAGGATGCTCCCATTTTTATTTATTGTAAACGCAATCATAAAAGTTTCATTTTCAAAAGCTCTATTAAGCAATTCAACGGGCGTTTTCTTTTTGTAAAAATCCCCAACTCTCTTCGCATTCATGAACACCGAGAACATCCGCGTTTTGCCTTTGATAGTAATAATCTACCAGTGATATTAGGAAATTTTTCCTCGTCATTATCAGGAGCAGAAAATACTGCTTTATCATTTAAATGTTCCTATGAGTTTTTGGCCGCCGAGCTAGTAGATATATCCAATAAGGGGCTCTCTTTCTATGCCAAAAAGATTGATGTCATCAAGCTTAAAACGGGGATGCAGGTTCGCATCACTCACATTGGGAACGCCTTAATGGCCCATGCACTAAAAGGGGAGATCCGCTATATCCGTCAAGCTGTTAGCAACAAAGATATCTTTAAACGCATCTTTTATCAAGTGGGTGTCATGTTTGAGAAAAATATCGATTTAAACCTTATCTTTCATGAAGTGTGTTATGGCACGATTCATCCCTTTAGGAAATAAACAAGGTAAAACTGGTGGCAAACTATGAGCGATATCGATAGTAACAACAATAATAAAGATAAAAATACTTTTTTTATCAAGTTACCAACAGAAGATAGAACAGCTTTGATAGACAAGCTTAAAACTGAAGCCTTTTCCGCACAAATATGCTTAAAAGGCGGTAAACCCATTGAGAAATTTTATTCTACCCTCACTCAAAAAGAGATCAATAAAAATCAAAATGATCCAAATATTGTGCTGGTAAAACCCAGGGAATTCTCTGTCACTATTTTTAATATTAGTGTCCTTATGAATTTAACTGTCGATAAAATACAATATTTTGCTACTGCCTCTATCAAACTCACTATGGATAATCTTTATGCCATCACCTTTGATCCAGAAATTTTCAAAATAGAAAAAAGAAAAAACTTTCGCTTAAAGGCAAGTAAACAGAGTGAACTTTTTTTTCATATCGAAGGAAAACGCTTTCATTCTCCCGATGTCTCCGCTGGTGGAATCAGTTTTTATGTCGAGGATGCAGAAAAGGAAAAATATGCCAAAGGTGCCCTATTCGAGAATTGTTTTGTAGAGATCAACGATGTAAAATATGTCATTTTGCAAGTAGAAATAGTCAATGTCATTGAAACCCAGAAATTTGATCAAACAAAGATTGGTGTTAAATTTTTAAAATGTTCTCCAACAGTTGAGTCGCAACTTTGTCGCCATATCAACCAAGAAATCTTTCGCAATCGCATGCACGCTATTTAAAACTTACTTGATCAAAAGAAAAATTATTGCGAAAAAAAATAAAAAACTCGGGATTATCTCTTAAAGATTTTACCAGCGCCACCGCTGCTTGCTGAAAACGCTGTAACCGCTCCTCCAGCAATGGACGTTGCTTGGCCATCAAAGCATCAGCAAAGACTAATGAGAGCAACATCTCTACTCGCTCTTGCAGTAAATAAGGATTATCGAGAAATTTTTCTGCATTCATAATAACTTCTTTAAGAATGGTGGCCAATAAAAAGAGTGATTTTGCTCCGGCCCCACGATCAATATCATCTTTGCAAGAAAAATTTATAATTTTACTCCCTACGCTTAATTTACCCATAAGGAAAAGATACACAAGTTCAATAGAATCTTTCCGCTTCTGAGCATTCAAAGAGTCCGCCCCATCTGCATAAAGCACACTTTTTAATTGTTTTAGTACTCCTCGTATTTCACGCTGCTTGCCCTTAAGCGCCTCCGGCCAGTAAAAACCACTATCACACGCTTCACAAAATAACTTTTGTTCAAGCTCCTCCCAAAAACTATTTAAAGAGACAAACTCCATGGCATCTTTGGCATTTTGCCAATAGAACTCACTATTTTTATCCAAAGTCATCACATCAATTACTCCCTGCAATTCAGGAACGGTGTTTAGGCCCTGTAAACATTGTGCGCGATAATATTCGATCCCAAAATACTTCATCAGCTCCCAGGCGGTTGGCGCTCCATTTTTTTGAAAATTGATATAGAATTGATGTTCTCCCTTCATTTTTAAATTTCTTAAGTGTGCTAAAAACTCTGGTGTAATCTCTACACTTTCATTGCTACGAATTGTGGGCGTGGCCAAATGCAGGCAAATGCTCTCTTCTCCTTTATTTTTCAAAACCATTCTTTTGTAAGGATAATTTCCTTGCATAATGGGATCAAAGATAGCATCTAAACCATTACTACTGGCCTGAGAATAAAGTGAAGCGAACAAAGATGGTGCCCCTAAATCGGGAGATTTGCTAATATTCTC
Source organism: Oligoflexia bacterium (assembly GCA_015231955.1). Taxonomy (GTDB): domain Bacteria; phylum Bdellovibrionota; class Bacteriovoracia; order Bacteriovoracales; family Bacteriovoracaceae; genus JADGAN01. Next base: position 22,665 of record JADGAN010000063.1, read on the forward strand.
ATTTAAGCTCTTTAATGTCGTGCTCAATTCTGTTTCTAATAGGTCAAAGACATCTTTAATGGACTTAATTTTTTCGTACTTGATCCTACTACTTGCAAAATCGTATGCCCCTAACTGCAATGGAAATTTATATACATGCTCTCGAATCTCTATTTCTGAAATCAAGGCCGATGCAAACGACTCTAGCATACGATTAAAGATCGGATTTTTTTTCGTTTTATACTTCTCACTTTCAAGTGCTGATCGCAAATCTGTAAAGACCCCATTTAAAACGATACTGTTTTTGTCCACATCACCATTAGTCACTAAAGTCGGTACTAACTTATCTCGAAAATCAAGTAGATCTTGTTTTCCATCATCGCCATGAGCATTTACTAGCATTTCAGACACAATCTCCAATAGACGTTTTTTAACTTGAATAATCCGCAAATCCAAAGCACTACTCCTCCACTGGGAGCTTTCAAACTCAACTGGAGCATCCTCTGCTACTACAGTGCCGCTGATGACTATTAAGAACAATAATAAAAATAAATTCTTAGACATATGTTTAATCTCTAATGCTGAAATACAATATAATTTTGGAATGAATAAAGTGCATTCCCAAAAACCTATCCATTGTACTTAGCAAATTGTCACTCAATAGATTTTTTTTAATTTTTTTTGTTTTATTCTAAAGATATCAATAGATTCTATGAATTGCGCCATTCAAGCGTTTTAAGAAAACTGCCCTAAATTTATGGCGGTGATAATAATAATTGATAATAATAATTAGTAACTGCTCACTCCCTTCAACCATCAACTTTCATCCAGATGCTATCAGCTGAATAGCTGTCAGCTATTCCACTTCAGCTTCTTCGAAAAAAATTGATTTAGGCCTTAAAATTTAACTGGGCCTC
>JADGAN010000064.1 GCA_015231955.1 Oligoflexia bacterium
CTGGATCATTCCAGGCCTTGCTTTTTTTCTACGGCAACCCATACCTACATCTCTAAATTCGATAATTCATGTGTAATTATGTATTTACATACGTAATTACATGTAAAAAAGCACGAAAACAGCACAATTCCACATACAAGTAATAAATGCGACAGCAAAAAAAGCAAGTCTTCGAGTTGCCTAGAAAATTAAGCAGAGGCCGGATAGCGAGGATATCTCTGGCTTATTTGAAAGAAACTGACCTTCCCTCTGGACATCCCCTGATGACAATAGTAAATACATATTTACATACATAATTACACTAAAGCAGGGAGTACATATGGGCGCACACGGAATCACTAAAGAACAAGTCTTTGAGGTTGCGGAGAAAATCCAAGAGACAGGGACAGCTCCGACCTTGCAATCTATCCGAGAAGCGCTAGGGGCCGGCAGCTATTCAACTATTTCAAAGTATCTCAGTGAGTGGAAAGAAACCCTCGCGAGTCATTCGGTCGAAATTCCCGCCCCCCCAGCCGAATATCAATCGTACATGCAAAAAGTTTGGGCCGCCACTTACAAGGCCGCTAATCAAATTCTAGAGGGCGAAAAAGAGGCCCTCAGAGCAGAACGGGCCAAGATAAAAGAGGAGAAGGATGCTCTAGTTGGAGCACTCGAACGAGTAGAAGATGATTTAGACAAAGAACGATTAGCCGTTGCGAGGGCACAAAAGCAGATTGCTGATCTTCAAAAAGAGGTTGCTGATCAAGAGCAAATCAAACAAGAACTAGTCATCATCCGCAATCAATATACGGTTGCAGAAGAGCGAAGAGTGGAGACCGCGGCAAGGGCCGAACGCCTAGAGCAGCAGCTTACAGAGTTTTTTAGAGAAAAATTAAAGAAGTAGGCAATCAAATCACAGTAATAAATTTTCTTTTCTTTGCAGGCAAAGAAAGCATAACTATTAGTAGGTGCCAATGGACTGATAGGGAGTTTTGTTACATATGAACCGCTGGTAATCACCATTATCAATCGCTTCATCACAGGGAAATCAAAGCTTAATTAATCTGCTCCTTCAAAATGGAGCGGATTGGGCGGAGGCGGATAAATCTTTAAGGAATTAATTGAACTTGATTCTAAATGCGAAAAAGATGCCCCTGTTGTAATGATTTTTCGCTGTTTGGTATAAAACAAGGAAAGAGTATGGCAAAAAGTAAAATATCTTTAACAATCATTACACTAGATGGTCAGAGATATTACTGGTATGACGAGACAGATGACTCAACTGATGATTATCTACTTGCAACGCTTCCCCTATTCAAAAAACATCCTCTTATTGGAGTAAAACTAATTGATGGAGGCGATATCTACATACCTACTAAAAAAATTCTGGAAATTCGTTTTGGAAAAGAATGTGAAACTGATTCAATAGGCATAGATAAGATTGATTACCATTTGGAAATAAGCAAAGCGCTGGTTATTACAACAATCAACAACAAGCGATATTATTGGACTGATGAGAACGAAAATCCTACTTCTAGTTATTTATTGAGAATGTCTATGATAATAAAAGAAACATCCTTTTGTGGGGTTAAGACAGAGACTGGCAAAGATACTTTCCTGTCAACAGACAAAATAGTAGATATTATGCTAGCTACAGAAGATAGACTACAGTGATGGTTCACGCCACCAATTCTTTATCCCTCCATGGTCTACCATTGATGCAATCACTGTGAATTCAAACTTGTTTTTCTATATCATCTGAAAAAATAAAGATTTCCCGATAAAAAACCGATCATGTTGATGATTATTACAAGCAACAAAAGGGAAATTATGAGCAGGAGTTTGGCTTTTTCACTTATGTTAGTATTGCTCTGCTTTTCTTGCGCCACAACTCCTGAACAGAGGAATTACGGTTTTACTCAGTTAAAAATAGGGATGGACAAAGAAGAGGTGCGGCGGTTATTGGGATCTCCTGTCAAAGAAGAAGAGACCCCTCGTTACTTATCCCTATACTACAATGATGGTACCGTAAGGCTTCAATCAAATAGTGTGGCTTGGTGGGGGCATAATCTCAAAATGAGTTCGCATGAGTACATCGAAGAGAGTTTTGATTTCGATCAAAAGCCAACCGTCAAAAAAGCATTCATACTTCTAGCAAACAAAAAAGGAAACAATCAACTGATCTTCAATGAAAATAGAAATCTTATTGCAAAATCACTAGAGGTAAATGGATATGAAATTGTTGAAAAAGACATAGAAAGCACTGTCATTGTTAAGGTTGACTTCAAATCGTCTCCTCATGATACTGAAGACAAGATCGCTTTAACTTTAATTAATCATTTTGAGTGTGACGACTATTTGAAAATAGAAACCTGTCGCACTGTCTACGGTGGACAAAGCGCTCGTAACTACCCAAACGCAAGCTATGACTTATCCTATGAAGCATCTGGGATTTTATCAAAAAGTTTCCTTGAAAATGGCAACATTATAGAAATTTGGAAAACAATTTCTATAATAAGGAGTCCTTCTGATAACATAAGATTGTTTCTGCCGAAATTGATCTTTTTATCTTTAAATCAAATTGAAAAAAACATCCAAAGGTCAAAAAAATTCCTCTATGGATATAGTTCATCTGAAGAACTATTCACAACAGGAAATCATCCTGAAGTTTCTTTGCTAGAAACATGCGACAAAGGAGGGATGCAAGCGTGTTCTCGTCTTGGTTCTATTGAATCTAAAAAAGGCAACAAAGCTGAAGCAAAAAGACTGCAAATGAAGGCATGTGAGGGCGGAAACATGGACGGATGTTATATTACTGGCTTCGTTGAAGATCAAGATGGCAACAAAGCTGAAGCAAAGAGATTGTTTGCGATGGCATGTGAGGGCGGGCTGATGCGCGGATGTTATGCTGCTGGCTTTGTTGAAGATCAAAATGGTAACAAAACTGAGGCAAAGAGACTATTTGCGAAGGCATGTGGGGGTGGAAACATGAAGGGATGTTATGCTGCTGGCTCCATTGAACTTGAGAATGATAACGACGCTGAAGCAAAGAGACTATACATAGAGGCGTGTGATGGTGGAAACATGGGTGGATGCAACCTTGCTGGATACATAGAATACGCCAGAAAAAAACCTGATAGAGCAATAAAATTATTTGAAAAAGCATGCGAAAATGGAGAGGCAGATGGTTGTAACAACCTTGGTCGTATCGAAAAGAAAAATGGAGATATCATCAGAGCAAAAATGTTTTTTTCCAGATCTTGCGATGAAAAAAATAAGTGGGGATGCAGAAACCTTGGCGATATTGAAAAGAAAAACGGGAACATTGCTAAAGCCAAGCAACTTTACACTAAATCGTGCGATCTTGGCGAAAACATTGGATGCGCTAACTTGAAATATGAGAACGGGAACATCAAGGAGTCTATGGAAATATACATAAATGCTTGCAACGATGGAGATAACGAAGGCTGTGAAAAAGTTGGTTTTATTGAAAAAGGAAGAGGCAATCTTGTCAGCGCAAAAAAATGGCTCTCTCTGGCTTGTGAGAGTGAAGCAATACATGGATGGGGTGAGCACAAGGATGCGTGCCGAATGCTTCGGAAATTAGCGAAAAGTAAATAATGGGCATCGATACCAATTGATGCACTAAGCGAGTCCATAAGATTGAGGAGTTGCCTGGATTTAAGATATCGTTATCCTAATCAAGCAGCTATTTTTTTTAATTCCCGCGAAATGTTCTTTGCTTCGTCGAATAGCTCTTGGTATTTTTTTATAATAACGAAATATGCCTCGTCATTGGTTGGCAAGTATTCCGAATCTCTGACTAGATCATCGATATTATTAATCCTTAGATATGACCAGCGACAAACAATATAGTAGTCCATTCCAAATTTCATAATCATGGCAATGGAATCGAAGGCCTTTTTTGAAATTTTTATTAGGTTGATTATTTTCACTGGCACATCGACATAGAGAGAAAGATTGCTTACATCATAGTCCTCTACATCAACAGAAATATCTGAAATATGTATATTATCGTCTTCGTTCCTTTGATCATTTAATAGGTTTCGCATGTGATCGATGGATTCTTCTAATTTTTCACAATCAGAATCTAAGTAAGAAGAAGAATCTATCAGAGGAATGTCTTCTTGGTTTAGGCAATATTTTTTCAAGATAGACTCTTGTTGTGCGCATATTGAAAAAACTTTACCGCTGGTGCGATCTCCAAAAGCTGAATTAAAAAAGGTTAGGAAATATATCAATACTTCGTTCTCTTTTAAATTTTTTTCTGTCATTAGTAGATTAAGGACTTTCATGTCTCTAGTTATAATTTCATCGTTTTCATAATGTCTTTTATAGGAAAACAGACCTAGAAATGTCCTTTTCAATAGATGTTTTTCTTTCGCAACAACACTGATTGCAAATACCAGCCCAACATAACTCAAAAATGAAAGTGTCATCATCTCCACAAATGTTTTCAACTCATCTCTAATAAATTCATCAGGAGTTATATTTCTATCCTTAGCTCCTACAAGTGCCCAGTGATGCATAAAAGTACTCAATACAATATCTATCTTACCTAAGTTTTTTTTAAAAACTTGCACCCGTTTTTCTTGAAAACAAGCACCAAATGCCTCTGAAATTACCACAAACGACACAATCGTCAAAAAAGATAATATTACGCCAGATGTATACAGCAAGACAATTCCTTGAATTAAAGAGTGATCTCCATAATCAAAAAAGAATGAAAGAACTGAAAACATCAACAACATAAATAAGAACAGTAATTGCTGAAAAACAGAGAGAGACGAAGATTCTTTGAAATTATTCATGTAAATACTCCATTTCATGCCTGTCAGCATTGTGTGTTTTATTTTCCCAACAAATAAATTCGCAAACTGAGTGATAAAAATTTATCGGGTTTTAATTCACATTGCTTTAAAGGAGATGGATTCGTGAAAAAATCGCCATCTTTACCAAGCCCATCCCTCCGTCAACGGACAGTGCGGATACGCGAGCCACGAGGTTATGGCTTTTCAACGGACAATGGCTCTTGATGAAAGGAATACAAATACTCCAACTTTATTTTTTAAATTTATTAATTAATGATTTGTATCTACTAGTCTCTCTTATATTATCGAGATCTCTGTCTTTTCCCATCTGCTCAAAATCATCATACCCCATAGATAATGCTTTCTCTAGGTAATCAAGCGCGCTTGATTGATTCTTGCTGATTGATAGTTCGCAAGCAACGTTATAGCATCCATCGTAAGCTCCACCATCACACGCCTTAATGAACAGTCTTTTTGCTTTGGCTTTATTGCCGCCTTCGTATTCTAAACGACCCAGGAAATCACATCCCATCGCATTCCCACCATCACATACCTCGGCATACAGTCTTTTTGCTTTGGCTTTACTGCCGATTTCACTCTCCAAGTTAGCTAGGCGAAAACATTCTAGTCTTTTCCCTTCCTCGCACGTCTTAGTGAACAGTCTTTTCGCCTCGATTCTATTGCCGCTCTGAAGCTCAATCAAGCCTAGAAGGCGACAACCCATAATAAATCCATCGTCACACGTCTTAGTGAATAGTCTTTTTGCCTCGGCTTTATTGCCGTTTCTACCCTCGGATTTTCCCAATTCAAAGCAACCTTCAATAGACCCACTATCACATGCCTTGCCAAAGAGTCTTTTTGCCTCGTTCTTATTGCCATTATCATGCTCTATAACTCCAAGGCCATAGCATTCCCCGACATCACATAACTTAGTGAACAGTCTCTTTGCTTCGACCTTGCTTCCATGGACATACTCAATCATACCTAGACGATCACACCCCATCGTAAACCCACGATCACATGCCTTAGTGAACAGTCTTTTTGCCTCGACCTTACTCCCACCAACATACTCAATCACACCTAGACGATCACACCCCATCGCAAACCCACTATCACATATCTTAGTGAACAGTCTTTTTGCTTTGGCTTTATTGCCATAACGATGCTCTCTGATGGCAAGATTCAAGCAAGTATTCATATTCCCATTGTTACATTTTTGCTCTGAGAGGTTTAGTCCCAGAGTTGGAATTTTTTTATTGATGATTTTTACGATTGATTCTTCGATTGCAGTAACTATTTTATTGCTTTTACCGCACAATTTTCTGGTATGACTAAGAGATGATATGTCTGGTGCAACTGAAAGGATGTAAGCAACTCTCTTTAAAATAACACTGCAATCTTTGTTTTTTGATTTCTCTAGCTCCAGCGTCGCTTGGACGGCATTTTCGATTATCTCATTTTTCCTCGCTATAATATCTTTTCGATACGGAAATAATTTTGCTCCTATAACTAAATACTGAAGAGCGCTAATCGTGTCTTTTCCGTCAGCCATCATATCTGCGTATTGCTTTATATCCATAATTGCTCTGCTCTTAAGAAGGCTTCCATCAAGACCTTCTTTATCTCCATCCATATACTCTTTAACAGAATCAGGAAGATCAATGGCTTTATCGCCTGCATATTCTTCCAGTGAATAAACAATTTTTGTCATCAGTAATGAAATAATTAGACCAACTAAAAACAAAACTCTTCCCACGTATCCACCCTGAGTATTTAGTCCAGAAAGCCTAGTCAGTATTGAAATCACCCAAAAAAGACATGCCACCAATAAACCGATGCATAGTCTGCACTTTTTATCGACAAAAAATATTTTCTCTTAATTTTTTCTGTCTATTCGAGTTCTGATCGCAACCACAGGTAAATATTACTACACAAAATTGCTTAAGCTACGCCGGCATAATTTCTACAACTTTACTCCGCCATCGAACCAAGGGTAAGTAAATGAGAGTTATATTTTGTCGTCCATAGAACCAAGGGTTGTAAAATTCCAGTTTGATTTTGACCGTGCAAAAATTCCCGTCCCAAAATACCATACAAAATCATTTAGATTGCAGCGGTATAATGTAGATTATGGCCGACATCTCCTTTTTTTGCTTAACTTGAGAGGTGGGAAAATGGTTCAATACTAGAGCGTTTCAGAAGGGGATCTTATGCCGCCAAAAAAGTTTTCCAAGAGGAATTTTATAGAACTTGGAGAGAAAGGTAATTCTCAGTTGATGCTCGATTTTGGCGCCGGAGATGGAGCTTGCTCTCTAGGTGATCGACCTCTAGGAATATCCGTTTCTTCTGTCGACACCACAAGGTCTGAGTTTTTTGACAAAAAATTAATGCGCTCTTTTTTTTTAGAATTACTCGGCACCAACACCGCTTACGGTGTCTCCAATAAAGATGGCTCCATTGAAACTTTATTTGCAAAAAATCACACCATTCAAAATTACAAAAGCGATATTAAGAAGTTTGTTTCGTTTTTAATCAGTTGCAAATTTCCTCTTGAGGCCTCAAAGCTCACCTATGGCGATCACGTCTTATATTATAAAACTTTTTTAGCATCCTCGTTTGCACCAAAGACTGTGCATCGTAATTTAGTGGCACTAAGACGCTTTTGGGATTTTCTAGTTAATCAAAAATTTGTGGCGTCAAATATTTTTGATCGTGTGAAAACAAAACATGCAAATCCAATTCGCCCAACCAATGCTTTAAATGAAGAGCAGATCAAAAAAATTTTTGAAGTTATAGAGAGTAATCCTAATCCCATTGAGAAAGTTTTTGAGCGCATGATCTTTTATCTTTTCCTCGGAACTGGTGCGCGAAAAAGTGAGTTACTAAGTTTAAGGCGAGAGGATTTTATGCGAAAGCAAGGGATCTCTCATTTGGTTTTAAAAGGAAAACGGGGAAAGATTCGGGAAGTGCCTTTACTAGATGCTGTGAAGGTTTGCATCGAGGATTATCTTTTGATGATGGAGTCTAAAAGGCGTGCTATTTCTGATAAGGATCTTTTAGTGCAAAATCAATACAACCGTAGCGGGGGATGTAGTGATGAGGTTATCGAGCGGATTATAAAAAAATATGTGCTTGCGGCCGGGATCGATGAGCGAATCACACCCCACTCTTTACGGGCATCGGTGATCACTCACCTCTACACCAAGGGGCTTGATGTGGTGGATATCAGTCAATACGTGGGACATGCAAGCGTGGAGACCACCAAGGGGTACATTAAGCGGGCCAAGAAGATTGAGGAGTCGCCGGGGTTGAAGATTTCGCTGTTCTGATTACTATTTTAATTTATCTTTTACTATATCATCAATCATTCTTTTTCCAATCATGCTCCATAATCCCTCTAATATTACTGTATCTTTACCTACAAAGATTGCTCCTTCAATACGACCTTTAATAAATTTAAGCAATAGAGAGATGTTTTTTCTCTCTGCTAACTCACGAGGTCCGACAGAATCGATTACTCTTGCCAACTCATTAAGATATTTCTCATTAAAAAAATATTCACCATAGTTCAAAACTATATCTTGTTTTATCTGTAATTCACTTTCAGTCATGGCATTTGAACTTTTTTGAGTTAAAATTTTCTAATTTCTTCTGTTATATTTATACTCGGTTTGGGCGTGATTCTAGACTTTTCAATTATCAAATTGAGTTTTTCTTTAGCTATTTCAGTGTGTTCTTTTATCTCCTTTAACTTTGTGCGAAATATGTGACAGTTTACTGAATTGGACGCTTCCTTGTAACGACATGACATAAAACATTGATTTTCCACTTTATAATCCAAGCTCAGTATATCAAGCTTTGTTTGTATCCATTCTTCTTTGGTGATCTCTGCTTTCTCCATAGCATTGCTTGCGTATACACAATGGCACAAGCTTAAAAGTAGCATGGAAATTATTATCGCTTTCATATACTCCCCCTGTGTACTTTTACTAAATAAACCACCAATGATTAGTTTTGCTCCTTATCGGAAAATATGAATTGAACATTATTTAGTTCATGTTTGCCAGAACTAATCTCCTAGGGAAACAATGAAGCTGTTTCATTACCCGGGTGAATAATGGACATGCCAACAGTGATCTAATGTTTTTTATTTAATGCAACTCATCTTTTAGATGGTTCAAAATAATTTAAATTTATAGCAATAATTTTCACCACTAAAAACAATAGATCTTTTTTTGTTCGCCTATTCTAAGTTTATTCAAAATTTTCTTCAAACACGCTCATGCTTGTGGCGTAAACGCAACAATGAAAAATTATCGTGTATCATGTGTATATATGAAAAATGGAGGGGCGAATGAAAATTTTAATTTTTTTCAACTCAACTTCTGGAAAATCATACCATCGCATCCATGACATCGAAAGCAATGCACCTGAAGACTACTTACTCAAAGTCATTGATGATCTTAAATCCGTTGGCTTTGCAACTGTATTTAGTCAAGACAAGGAAATGGTTGTTCTTCGTTCTGATGTCATAGAAAGCATTCGGTTTGATTTTATTGATGATGTAAAAAAACAATAACTCCTAAACAAAGGGAAGTTATAGTGGGAATAAAAATTATAAATATTGCGAGCAAACAAAAAAATATTGACAATGATATATATTTTTTATTTTCAATAATTCTTGTTGTTTTACTTATTTGTTTGCTTGTGGAGTTCAAAGAATGCTGTGATGACCAAGACAATGAGTACACTTTTTCAGAAATTATCCGACATAGAATTGAATACAAACAGTAAATAAAATGGACTTTTATTATGTCAAAAATAATATCTATCCTATTTGTTTTCATGCTCTCGTCATGCTCTCACCAGAGCATCGATACCAACGAGCCTTCGTGGGTTCAAGAATTAAGAAAAGGTGAAATAAATCGAACCATAGAAATGAACAACAAATATCTCTATCGACATCTTCAATCTGGCCTTAAAGATGAAAACAAACAAGTGATTTGCGAAGAAGCTGTTGGTCTCATTAAAAAAGAAATTAAAATGCAATACCCGGCATATGATGCGATTCCCATATCTATAGATATTATCTACTACAACACAAACCTCCGTGAGTGTGCAATAACAGCTTCTGTCTTAAAAAGTGACTTAGATAATCTTAGATTAAAAGAACAGGAAGAATTAATAAAACAAATGCATGAGGTTGAAAAACAAGAAAAAATCGAAGCTGAAAGAATAAAAATGCAGCGGTTAAAAGAAGAAAATGAACAAAAGCGTTTAAATGCTTCCGTTAAAGAAAATAAATTGCACCCAATTCCTAGTCAAGTCATCCAGATAATCAACACCGAGCCGCATAGATATTTCCATGACGGTACAAAAAATCCCAAAAGAAGCTCTTATTGTTGCAAAGTATGTAGAACTGGAAAGGCCTGTGGTGATGGCTGCATTAGTCGTGGAAAAATGTGCCACCAACCGAAAGGATGTGCTTGCGATTGAAGTACTAACTTTATCAAACAGGGCAATATCTATGCTGAAAAAAATTTTAAAAATATCTCTGGTTGTCATCTCTTTTATATTTTTCTCTATCGCAGGATTCATTCATTACGCAATCTGGATTGACACCAAAGTTCCTTTAAAAACAATTAGTTTTTCACAAACTAATGTCTTCTTCTCAGAAAATTCAAAAATTAAAATGCCTTTTAAAATGGATGCGTTTGTTATTCTCTCTGGTGCGTGGGATAACGACGATGGCTCGCTGCTGGAGAATCCTTTGCAGTATTCAAATGTAAAGTGCAGCATCAAAGAACGTTCATGCACAGAACACAGAGCTAGAATTTATTACAATTCACTTGTCCTGGAGGATGAAGATTATGTCATAACTAAGTACGATAAAGATATTATTGTATATGAAAGCATACCCGAACGCATGCCCGCGCCGGCATGTGCTAAATATATCTACACAGCACATTCTCAAACCAACACCGCTTATGGTGTTCGAAAAAAAATAAGTGAGGCTGAACATTGCCGGGATGTTGACGACGAGCTAAAGATCCGATTAACAGATGGAAAAAGAATCATCCATCAATTGAAAGAGGATGCTGCGTTCGGTGCAAAGATGTACCTTACCTTTTTCATTATTCTTATTTCGATTTTTTCTATTTACTTTATTCTGAAAATATTTCGATCAAAACAACCACCGCTCGAAACATAATATTTATCCACAAAGGGGTTTGAATGAGAAAATTGATAATTATTACGCTTTTCCTACCCTTCTTTAATTTGCCAGCTAAAGATTTCATCATTGAATACAATGTCACTGGCAAGCCAGTTGCCGTGATGAAATTTGCACAGAAATCATCTGCTTCGCTCGAATCATTTCATTTTTGGGATTCTGGAACTGGATGCAAGTGCGCGTTTTCACCTTCCTATCCCACGATAAACGAAGGAATGGTAGATTGCAGAAGCAATCTGGTTTCCAGGGTTTCAACTGATGTCAAATGCTCAATAAATAAATCAAAAGAGACATCGTCATATTTTTTTATCAGTTGTGGAAACGAAAATAGTTCTTTAAATGTTTCTATGTATTGTAAATGAACAGGACACTTGTCGTAATTACAAGTCTAAAAATTACAGTACGAAATCTATGAAAAAATTAACATCCTCTGAAAAACAGAACAATACTCACCCAAAGTCATTATTTATCGCTATCCTGTAAATACTTCCAGTACTACATACGATCAAACCATCCAAAGTATTAAAGTTGTCAGTATTTAATTCCGATTACATTTTAGTCTATGTTAAAAAACATCTTACGAGAGGTGCTTTAATGGGATCTGCTGTTGGTAGAAGAATAAAAACTATAAAAGAAGTAGGTATTACTTATACTCATCCTCATACATTACAGAAAGTTGGGTCTAAAGGAACTATCATAAGTGAGCCTTCCTCTTCTCACAACACGGATGCTAAAATTTACATTGCACATTTTGATGACTCATATGTCACTGATAATAATGCGGAAATAACAGATGATCAATTTGAATTCATTGATGATTAAATCACTGTTATTTGCCATTAATTAAATAACTCAACATTATCACATCTATAAGATATTTTTTCAGTGGCTCTATTGTTTTTAAGGCTCTCGCAATATCTTTTTTCTCAATCTCTTTCTCTAAAAACACCAGCGAGTGTATAGTTGATTCAGCTCCAAAGTACTCATTATTTTTTTCCTGTTTATTTTACAATATTGCACTCTCTGTCTTCCCATGTACTGCAATCCTCGTGCTAATTCCAAAAAATTCGAACCCTTTGATTTCACAGCCACTAATCTCTTAGAGTAATGATTTGGATAATAAAAAACTAAACCACGGTACAAAAAGAAGACTATACGGTGATTTAACAATCTTCTGTTTAAGTTATTGACAGGTGTTTGCAGATCGAACATATGCCATATCTTATCTAATACCTAAGCACTTATAAAAGCATAGCTCAATAGGTCTTCTTATTGGCATATCTAATGCAATAAGCGTCATCGAGAGTATTGTTTGCAGTAGAAAATTGTTTCAAAGAGAGCTTTGTATGACATTTGCAATCTTTTTAGATTTGTTATGGAAATATTGGCATTTTGGCGTAATAAGCATTCTCGTTCTTGTGATAGGGTTTTATAAATTATCTGGCGATAAAGCAGAAGCAGAACTACAAGCGGCCATTGCTGAACATTCTGCAATTGTGTCTCAATTTCATACTCTTAAAATTTCCACAAAAGCTTGTAATGAGAAAGTTGATGAACTTAGCAAAAAGGGAATAGAGCTGCAAACACGAGTAGATGAAGCAAGCAAAACAATTGCAAACCTTGAATTAAAAAACAGGGACATTATCCGAGAAATCAAAACAGGCGTGGTTCCTAAAGATTGCACCGAAGCAGTGAAATACTTAATTAATAATGTAAAAAAAAATACTGCTAACTGGGAGAAAACACGATGAGATTATTATTATCGATAGCATTGTTGCTTTCTCTTACTAACTGCTCTTCTCTCCCCCGAAAAGAGGTTGTGGAGGTAAAGGTACCGGTTATACAACCAGTGCCTGAACCACCAAAAATTGAAAGGCCATACTTAGAAGTAAATTACATCACTGATGACGATCTAAAAAACCAAAATATGGACAAGATTGTTAAGTCTATGGAGATCTCCATTCAGCAGCTCATGGATTATTCACAAAAACTTGAAAAGGCTCTCGACGCATACAGATCCAATTAATACTTAAAACTCAATAGATGAAAGATCTTCCAGTTTATAAGTCTCTCCCGAATAGAGATCTAATTTCTTAAGATCTTTTAGTAGCATATCTTCTTTGCTATTAAAAAATTCTATCTTTCGAACATCCTCTGGGTAGATTTCTTTGCCATTTTTTACATACAGTACCGAGACATCCTTGATAGAGACATCAAACATGGAAGCAATATCACGCCCACCACCGCCTCTCTTTTCTCCTGGTGAAACTAACCTAGCGTTGGCATGCCCACCACCTAGTCCTCCACTTTCACCACCACCGCCTCCTCCAGTGAGATCGGCCCATAGTAGATTTGAAAAAGAACATGCTATTATTAGCATAAATGTATTTAAGATTTTCATTGTAGCTCTCCATTTTTGCTTTGATTAAAATTCAACTGATCCACCATGCCACAAAAGATAAATGGAATATTACCAGAAGAAGAATCCGAAATCTTTTGAATTTCATTTGAAGCATTTGCTAAAACAGTCATGATTTGCAAATAGGCCTCTTGATCTACAGAATTTGAGATGGTTCTTATTGTCGAATAATTATCAATTGCATTTTGGTATTTGAAAAATGTTTTAATCAAATCACCAACATGAGTCGAATACAGATGAGGTGGCAACGAGAATGCTGTTGTTGTGATGTTCAAAGCAAGGATGTCTTCTTTCTCAATTATTGTCTCAGTTAAAATCATTTCATCTAGCTTTTTTAGTCCCATTTCACCAAAAAGATTTCGAATATCTTCCCTTCTAATTTCATCTCTATGGCTTACTCTTTTTATAATTACATACTTATAAAAATCATTGATCTCTTGAGTATCAATAATAGTGCATGTTTGTCTTTTGTTTTCATCATAATGAATCAACCCACTAAGATAAGGCTTGAAATAGTTATCACCATAACTTGTAATATCAAAGATATTTTCACTACTGGAAATTATTTTAAGAATCTTTAACAAATTTTCAGGTCTTAGCACACACTGTTTGTTGTATGCTTTCCGTAGAGCTGCCTCGGAAATGCCTGCACTTTGAGCTAATTTAGAAATATTCCTATTTCCGTTTTGCTCAAGATATTGATCAATAATGCTTCTTAATTTTTCAAAAAATCCATTGCGATCAAGCATCAATGCCCCCTTTTATGTTTAGCGCAATCGTGTAGACGAACTTCTTTGAATCTCTTATTACACACTTAACATCATGTAAACTTATAAAATCGTCGTCGAGACGAACGTTTTTATGAAACACAAATTTCGGAGTTGATGAATCATTTCACAAAAGTTATGAATCTCCTTCTGAATCTATAAGAAAATTACTTCACCTAGATTTCTTATTCTATTAACTTTCTATAAAATCAGGAGGATAGGTTTATGCAATCTATTTTAATCGTTCTACTCTTGCTTCTTTTTTTTCCAATAAAAAACATTCACGCTGATAATGAAAAGGCGCTTGTTGACCCGAACACCAGTGCGCCAATGCTTACATTCGGACGTGGCTATGACAGTGTTTCAGGTGACACTAGAGGTTACTGTATCCAACTCCAACCACAAAAAACCACAGCATCTGGCCTTGCATCTGTCGATGCAGAATTGCTTTATATAGATAACTATGAATTACTCGCGAGAAGTCTTGATATTTCTTCTTCTACAAACATCAAAATGGGCATGATTGGAACGAGTCTCAGTGCTAATGCTAAATTCCTAAAAAATCAGCGCTACGAAAATCATTCTTTATATTTCATGATCAAAGTAACAGTTACAAGCCCAGTTGAAATCCTAGAAAATGCACAGCTTGCGGATAGCTATGTTAATATGCTGAAAGGGCGTGGTGCTAATGTTGCTGCTGAATTCAGGAAGAGATGTGGGGATGAATTTGTTGTTGAGATGAAAAAAGGTGGTGCCTTCTATGCGCTTGTGCAAATAAATTCAAAAAGCAAAGAAGATAAGGAAAAATTGGCAGTCACGATACAAGGTAAAATCGGAAGTTATGCATCTAGCTCCAACCAACTACAGATGGCAGTAGACGAAATCAGAAAGGATCATGAAGCTCATGTATTTATTCATCAGACTGGTGGATTGATGGAGAAGATCCCCTTCACTCTTAATAAAATTGAAGAAATGATGGAATATGCTTCTGCGTTTGCAGATAACATTAATAAAAATGGTGGTGGCGTTCCTATTTTATCAACCACTGAGCGATACGAGCAGTTAAGCAATTTCCCTTACGATGTTGCTCCAATTTATGTAGAAAATTACCAGGAAATAATAGATCAACTAAGCTCAAACAGGTACATATCTCTCGATAAAGTGCATGAACTTGATTACATATTAAATAATCAAAAGTTCTATCAATTAGATAGTGATCTAATAAAAAATCTTAATTCTGTTAGGAATCAGTATGTGGCCAATTTAAATATTATTACAAAAATAGCTGGTGAGTGTTTTAAAAACATTGAGAAATGCCGTCTACCTTCTGATATAGAAGGATTTTCTCTTCCAGAAATTCCAGAAATTAAGTTAAAGACGACCGATGCCAGAAATTGTATTCAATGGCTTTATCACGAAAAGGCAGATTCTATTTGTGGGCCTAAAAGTTTTAAAGTTGATCAAGGTGCAGTGTGTGGAGTGAAAAGCTATAACGAAGGTTCAAGTAGTGTTTGTGGGATAAAAGGTTTCAATAAAGGACGAGGTAATGCCTGCGGAGTAGAAACTTATATAGAAAAACGCAACCCTGCTTGCGGTATCAGTGAATTTGTCTACATAGGGGAACTGGATTATGATGATAATCCAAATGATGACAGTGCGTGTATAAAAAGGGGTTATGACAAAGCACGGATCAACACTGTGAATATTGAAGTAAACGAGAGATGGGGTCTTACTTACGTTCTTTATTGTGCAAGGTACTTGTCGTGCAGAACCCCTGCTAATGGTATTGAGGCATACAAAGAATGTTCTCATCCCGATTTTGGAACTATATACAATACATGTAGGCATTCGAATTTTGGAGTAGAATTATATAACACTTGCGCCCATGAGAGTTTTGGGGTAGCAGAATACAAAACTTGTCGTCACGAGAGTTTTGGAAGACAAGAGTGTACAAAGTATGCGGAGTAAATCAAATGCATTTTTTTTTAACGACCATCATTTTTTTTCTCATTACCAGCTGTAGTAACAATAACGGTAATTCTAGCAATTCCGAAAAATCCATGGATGGAGAAGAAACTTGCCCGACCGGTATGAAACTTGATGGAAATTCAAAAAAATGCATCTCTATTTGTTCCAATGATTTAATTTACAATAAAATTACAGGAGTGTGTGAGGAACCAATGAAACCGTTATCATGTGCTCCTCCTCTAGTTTTTAATACTGAAAAAAATGGTTGCATATGTCCTGGCAGTGCAGTCAAGGGAGACCCTGCAAAAGACCAAAACCCAGGCAGTTGTTTTTGTAGTTACGATCGAGTATTCGATCTTAAAATCTCAGATTGCCGCTGTGCAAATGAATCGTATGTTTTCAATGATCAGTTAAATAAATGCATCCCAAATTGTTCAGAAAACCAAGAGTATTCCGCTAAATACAACGAATGTATTCCATTATGCGGCAAAAAAAATGGACTTGTTTATGAGCATTCAATAAAAAGCTGTAGAGAAATTTGTCCTGATCATTTTGTCTTTGATGCTTATACCTTTAAAACCTGCGTGGCTGATTGCAAAGGTAATTCTTTTTTAGATCCTAAGAGCATAAAACAGTGCTTAAAAGGATATTCCCTTGAAGTGTATTCATATGGAGTTAAAGACTCAATACTACCACTTTTATCTGTTCAATCGTACTTTTATATACTGCTTGTAACACAAAATTCTTCTCCTGAAGAAATTGAACTTTTTAAAACGAAAATATCTCAAGCTCTCATGGCATGGTTAAGACCACTTCGAGGTTGGGCTTCTGTAGACTTCAAAACTATTTTTGAGTATGACACAAGCACAGATTCATCCACTTTCTTAGGGCAAAATAGAATTGGAGTATACGTCTTTCCAAAAGAAATTACTGGGAATAGACCACATGCTATTGGCCACTCTATTTATCTTTATCCCGATTCTGATCTACAGACTTATATACATGAATTTGGACATTTGTTTGGATTTACTGACAGCTATGAAAAAAACAGTAACCCCTACCGGTGCAAGCCAGGTTACACCTTTAATACTACTGTTATGTGTGGAGATGGAAAAGAATTATTGCCTGCTGACATAGACAGTATTAGAGATCTTTACTGTAACATTTATCATGGGAACGAATGCGAAACCGATTATCATCTGCCACTAGATCCAGCAATTACCGTGTCTATGGATTAGATAGAAAGGATATTCTCATCAAGACTAGCGACAACTAAAAACGACAAGCTCAACTCGTGCCAAGATCTCTTGATCTTCTTTGCTCAAAGAGCTTCTATAGCCAGAGTTAATCATTCCTGCCAATGCTTTAAATCCCCGTACCGCTTCACCTAGTTTTTTTGTTTTCTCGCTATCAACTGAAATCTTCCCTTGAACAACATCAATGCAACTTTCATTTTCACCACATCCCAAGAAAATTCTTAGTTCATGTAGAGTGGTTCTTCTTCTAATTCCTCTCTCAATCGCTCAAGTATATTTTTTATCTTCCACTCCTCTGCATTGGCAAGATCCTTGCTAGATGGGATACAGTAGGCCTCTTGCAACCACTCTAGTTTGTTTTTATCAGTAAAATTAGATGTGAGTTTCCGCATGATCGCGACAATTTCATCTATAATTGCATCTCGCATATTTACTGCTGTTGTGGTTACGGCCGCCATTCTTGTGTTTTTCTGAGACTGCTCCATCTCCTCTTGAGAGTAAAGGCCACTCAATTCATGGGGGAAAGCTCGCCGAAGAGCAAGCATTTCAGCAACTTTTGCAATCATAAGGGACGGGAATTTTTTCCAAACAAACGCTTGCTTGTCATTTGATGGGACGTACTCTCTAAATAGTGCTGTGGCCGTCAATGGTTCTATAAATCCATCCCGAATAACGCTTATTTTAGAGGCCACAGGAGGTTTGTCTTTAACCCAGGCATCTACCCACACCCCATCGCTATCACACCACCAGGGGCCTTGCTGGCCCTTATAGCGGCCTGTTCTTTCTGCTGCTAATCTGTCTCCGTCTATCGACACTTGATGACTCTCCTTGTTGTCTCTTCTCGTAATGTAAAACAGGTTTAGCTCATCGTTCATTAAGTCCTGCGGCATTATTTGAGGTTTTATTTTTCAGTGGAGAGTGGTCAATTTTTTCTAATCTCTCCATTTATTTGTCCTAGTTTTTGTGGCCAAAATTCTTCTTCAAATAGAGTTTTAAGATTAAGCTTGTGAAATGTTCCCATAAACTCCCCTATGCAGTGCTTTGGGTCACGTTTAACAGATTCAGGAAGATCCCCTAGCCATAGCTCAAACTCAATGTTTTTTAGTTTTTCCTCTTTTTCTTTTTTTTGCCTTAACTGCTCTTCTCTTCTTTTTATCAAGTTATCTAAAGCTTCTTCCTCTGGATCTCTAAAACCCGAAGAGATCCAAACTTGACTTTTTTTCGTTGCACCCATGAAGTATCTAACAGCATTTAGGTTTGGATTTTTTTTCAATAGTTGATTGCAGGCTATGTCGTGAGCAAAGTTATCCAAAGATTCTTGCAATTTTTCAGCAGACAGATAGCCTCTATTTCTCACCTGATCGATAATGTTTTTACCAAAGCCGTACGGTTTAAGTATTTCAGGTGTTTGAATTTCTAACCACTCTCTTCCGGTGGCATCAGGGTTTGTACTAGTAGTATTAGTATTTATATTATTTATACTACTATTACTACTAGAGGGCTGTGTCTCTAGTTCTGTCCCTAGTTCCGTCCCTAGTTTGTCTCTAGTTTGTCTATAGTTTGTCTCTAGTTTGTCTCTAGTTTGTCTGCAGTTTGTCTCTAGTTTGTTTCCTGTTTCCAATTGGAGCATTTCGTTGTAGATCGCTTTGTTCAGTCTGTATGCACACCAGCCTCCTCTTCCTTCTTTTGATTGAGCAACTTTGATTATTTTTTTTTCTTTCAATCGGTCAATTGATTTTCTGATCGATGAGACGGGCTTTTGGCACATTTGAGCAAGGTGTTCGCTGCTCATGGGCGGAGCTATCTTTGCTTCTTCAAATTTACAGCTAACGTATATTGTTAGAACTAACGAGCGCTGTGTCCCGGAGAGTGACGTGAATTGATCAATGGGCGAGTCGTCTTCGGTGAAATTGTCTCTAGTTTGTCTATAGTTTGTCTCTAGTTTGTCTCTAGTTTGTCCGTAGTTTGTCTTTTCGTTGTCTCTAGTTGTGTCTCTAGTTTGTCTGTAGTTTGTCTCTAGTTTGTTATCAGTTTGTCTATAGCTTGTCTCTAGTTTGTCTCTAGTTTGTCCGCAGTTTGTCTCTAGTTCCGTCTCTAGTTTGTCCGTAGTTTGTCTGTAGTTTGTCTCTAGTTTATCTTCAGTTTTTTTCAGTACGGAGCTACTTTCGCAATCAGTTTTAGAAACTTTTATAGGGTTTTTAATTACGGAGTCTATCTCTTCAGGACTCACTTTGATGGGGCCATTGTTCTTGATTTTAGTTAAAAACTTAATCTGAGTTATTTCCTCGTCTTTATCTTTTGTAAAACGCTTGCTCATAACAACTCCATTTTAGTTTTTTTGCTTGAAGTTATTC
Source organism: Oligoflexia bacterium (assembly GCA_015231955.1). GTDB lineage: Bacteria > Bdellovibrionota > Bacteriovoracia > Bacteriovoracales > Bacteriovoracaceae > JADGAN01. Next base: position 19,808 of record JADGAN010000064.1, read on the forward strand.
ACTATTCTAGTCCAGACTTCAGCACAGACTTTTTTGTAATCCTCGGCTACGGGATGCTTTGGGCAGTACTCGAATACCGAAAGATTAAGAGCATTTGCTTCGTCAACTCTAGTGCATTTGCGGATATCATTGGCTGTAAACAACAATGGATATTTTGTTCTATACTCGTTCACTATTTCTTTTTTGAGTACATTGCTTTCTGTTAATGATGGGATGAAAATTAAATCTTTAAACGCATAGCCGTCTAGTTGTTTGTTGAGTGTTTGAAGAAAGCGAGAAAGAGTGTTTGATGACTCGGAATCTGCTCCAATTGGAGCTATTAAGAAGTCGCTAGCACAAATGGAGTTTAATCTAATGGTATCCCATGACGGGTTGTTGTCAAATATGACAACGTCATATTCTTTTATCAATGGCTGAAGTGCTTTGCGGAAAACTTTTTCTCTAAATGCTTGAGCATTTAGCCAAAACTCTAGCGTTATTAGATTGTCGCTCTCTGGGATGATGTCAATGTTAGGAAACCTTGTTTTGATAACGACATCATTTATGTGAGTATCTTGCTTTGTTATTGCTTCATACAAACCCATATAAAATTCCCCAGTTTTTTCTACTCTGTCAGGAGAATTGTCTATTCCGAATTTCTTACTGAGATTAAGCTGGAAATCTAGCGGAACAAGTAAGACCTTTTTTCCATGTAATGCTAGATATTTTGCAAAATTATGGGCGAATGTTGTTTTTGTAGAACCACCACCCTTAGATAGATAGATGGATATTACAACGGCGCTGTTATTATTTTCTGGCGTAGCAAGGGGAGTCATCTTCTTTCCTATTTCTGCTACGCTTTCTATTGACCATGATCTCCTTTCGTTCTCTTTTCGACCTACTGTATTTGGTATTTCACCACGTTCTTCCCAGCTATAAAAAGTTGCACGAGATACCTCGATATCTAACATTCGCTTAATTAATTCCATTGTGTATGCTCGATATCCTGTGGTCATCTTTATCCCCCCTCTTTTTGTTTTTCATTCAATGACTGTAACTTTTTTATTATATACTAAGAAAAAAGTACATGTTGTATTTTTTTTTAGCAAGGTTAATTTATTGTATTTTTATCAGTTTTTTGTTGTATGGAGCTGAAAGAAAAAATAAAGCATGGGAACAAAGGAATCACGCATGAAGGAAGAGCATTTAAATCGCTTATGCATGTATAGTGATGGGAGGGCGACAGAAAGATACAAGCTGTACTTTTTGGCTGTACTCTAGAGTGATTGTGAAAACACTTGAGAAGCCACTTGCTCTTTTAGCGAGATGGATTCGGGTTAAAAACCAGGGTGCGATTATGACTGAGCAGGGGCTTTGGAAACACAAAGCAGCATATCTGGCTTTGTTGATAATTGGAATAGTGCCATAGGATAGGCCATGTTCTCAAACAGCAGTTAAATTAACCGAGTCATTCCATTAATATGCTTGACATTTATTTTTTTGATCAGAATAATTTCTGGAACGCGGGGGAATACCAATGCAAAATGATCGATTTTTTAGTCAATTAAATGATGCTGATTTGGTCAGAAATATTCTGCCTCAGCAAGAGAGCGCTTTAGCAATTGATCCTTCTTTGCTTAATGGTGATAGGGTAGAGTCCTTTGATCCTGATGCTTCATTGGAGAAGTTAGTAGAGTTTAAAAAAATGATAAACGCTAAGATAGATGAGAGGATCGCTCAACTGAAGCAGATGTCCTTGCAAAATAAGTCTTCATCTGCAAATCAAAATTTTTTTAATCTTTTATGACGGTAGAAGAGCGAATTGCAGTGATTTTACCGGCACAAATTCTTAAAAGGTACAATGCCGTAAAAAGTATTATCAATCAGTATCCTGAGAGTGATTTGATAAGGTTAAGCAAATATAAATTAGTGGACGTTGATTACTATTGTAAATTTTTGTTTTTTGAAAAAATAAAAAAAAGTGAAGAGAGAGTTTTGTTTTATAATGTTTTGTCTAATAAATATTGGCGAGTAAGAAGAAAGATTACTCGGTGTGATTTCTATTGTGCTTGGTTTTTTTTCCCTTCGGATTTTTTCTTTAGTAAGCGGGCATTACCAATAGAAAGTAAAAAAAAGCTGATGATAGATGATCAATCGCTTGAAGATTATGAGCTTCCTCATATAAGAATTCAACGATTGCTACTAGAGCGAGAGAAGCTGCTTTCGCAAAGGCCTCAATGACACAAGAAAAAATAGCTGAAGTTGACAGCTCCTTGTGTTTGGCCGAAGCAGAAAAAGAAAAGCTTCCCCATCTCTATGCCCATGATTGCAAGTGGTACACTTGGTCTAGAAAGATCTTTGAATCCACAGAGAAGATAATCCTGGTGTGTGGAGCAAACCAAACTTCTAAAAGCTCTGCTGGTATTCGTAAAAATATTCATTGGGCCACGGATAGGAAATTGTGGAAAACATTGTGGCCTGATCAATATAAAAGTAAGCCGTATCCCAAGCTTCTGTTTTGGTATTTGTATCCAGATTTTACGACAGTTGATATGGAGCTGGAGACAAAGTGGAAGAAGTACCTTCCTCAAGAAGATTTCAAAAATCATCCCTATTGGGGATGGGATTATGACCCTGGCCTGCGAATGATTAAGTTTTGTAATGGCAATATTATTCGTTTTCTGACCTATGGTCAAAAGTCGAGCCGGCAACAGTCAGGGACTGTTCATATGGTGACTATTGATGAAGAGATGAACCCTAAACGTTATGGGGAA
>JADGAN010000065.1 GCA_015231955.1 Oligoflexia bacterium
GAAGAATGTGTTCTCTAGTCTGTGGCATAGGGCCGTCAGCTGCAGAAACTACTAAAATAGCACCATCCATCTGAGCTGCACCAGTAATCATATTTTTCACATAGTCAGCATGGCCAGGGCAATCGACATGAGCATAATGCCTTTTATCTGATTCATACTCAACATGGGCAGTATTAATTGTAATACCACGGGCTTTTTCCTCTGGAGCAGAGTCAATTTCATCATACTTTTTAATAAACCCTTTGCCCATTCTCTCCGACATGACCATAGTAATTGCCGCAGTAAGTGTTGTCTTACCGTGGTCAACGTGTCCGATGGTTCCTATGTTTACGTGCGGCTTTGATCTGTCAAATTTTTCCTTAGCCATTTATCTTTCTCCTAAAATTTCTCCAAAAAAATAGCCATGCAATTATTTTTTACTATCGTCAAATCTATTGTCGATCCAAAAAAAGTATATATGGTATAACACTAATTTATCGATAAACCCAAGAGATATTTTAACGAAATTTATTTATTTTTTCATTTCAAGCTAGTGATTGGCAAGATGCCTCTCTTCTCTAGCAAATTACTCGTTAAATTATCAGGAAGCACCTCATACATTCTAAAGTTCATCGAGAAGCTGGCCCTTCCTTGTGTGCGTGATCGCAGATCAGTGCTGTATCCAAACATGCCTGACAGTGGTGCCTCTGCCTTTACGTGATCTTTGCCCTGTTTTGTAAACACGGAAAGAATCCTGCCTCTTCTCGAACTAAAATCGGAAATTACATCCCCTGTATACTCAGGAGGTGTAACCACTTCAACAGTCATGAATGGCTCCATTATCACCATCCGAGCACTTTTGCAAGCATCTTTAAATGCCATTGCTGCTGCAATAGTATATGCAAGTTCAGTAGACTCCATATCTTTATAATGGGCATCAACCAATATTGCTTTTACATTGATAATTCGATTCCCAATCACGATTCCAGAAGGAGCAGAGTCCAGTACGCTTTTGCGAATTGCTTCCTGAAAATGATCTGGTAGATCTTTCTTCTTTATCCTTGATTCAAAAACTACTCCTGCTTGATAATCACAAGGCTCAACCTCTATCTTGCAATGCCCATATACCCCCCTGCCAGCAATCTCTTTATCAAAAAAAGATTCTGCAACAGAGGATGTTGAAATGCTTTCACGATAGGAGACTTGTGGTTTTCCCCTATTAATACCAATATTAAATTCTCGAGAAAGTCGATCAACGATAACATCTAAGTGCAACTCCCCCATTCCATGAATTAAAAGCTGCCCAGTCTCTTCATTACGTTTGTAATGAAAAGTTGGATCCTCTAATGTCAATAACTCCAATACCGATGCGAGTTTATTCTCGTCATCAACAGTTTTTGGTTCTATTGCAATCGAAATCACACTATCAGGGAAATTCATAAGATCATAGATAATCGGTGAGTTTTCGGCACACAAGGTATCACCAGTAACTGTATGTTTAAGCCCGGCCAGTGCTACAATATCTCCAACAGAAGCCTCTTCAACCTCTTTACGCTTATTTGCATGCATCATCAATATTTTGCTAATTCTCTCTCTCTTTTGCTTGAGCGGGTTATAAAGTGTCTGCCCACTTTTCATTTTTCCTGAGTAAATTCTAAAGTAGCTGATTCTTTCAACAAATGGATCTGATGCGATTTTAAAAACTAGACCACTAAGAGGCTCATTTTCACTTGGCGACCGCTTGATTATTTTTTCATTATCTTTGACACAATGGCCACTAAGCTCACCTCTATCTTCCGGAGATGGAAGATACGCAATCACGCCATCAAGTAACGGCTGAATACCTTTATTTTTAAAAGCACTCCCACAAAAAACAGGAACAATCTTATTAGCTATCGTCAGTGACCTAATAGCATTCTTCAGATCTCCCTCTGTAATCTCTGACCCATTAAGATAGAGGTCTCCAATCTTATCATCAAAGTTTGCAATAATTTCAACCAACTCCTCTCTTGCCATCAAGCATTCATCAATGAGATTGCCCGGGATCTCCTCAGAAGAATAACTTTGTCCCTGATTGCCTCCTACCTCGGCCCAAATCATGGCCTTCATAGAAATCAAATCCACTACACCCCTAAACTCCGATTCTTGCCCAATAGGAAGCTGTAAGGCGGCAGTTGGGCGATGTAGTTTTGTTTGGATTTCTTTAGCAACAGATAAAAAATCAGCACCAATGCGATCCATTTTATTAACAAAAGCAATTCTTGGAACCTTATATCGTTCCGCTTGATCCCATACTGTCTCTGATTGAGGCTCAACTCCCCCTACAGCACAATAAACACAAACCATCCCATCCAGTACGCGCAAAGAACGTTCGACTTCTATGGTAAAGTCCACATGTCCAGGGGTGTCTATGATGTTGATCGCACTATCACTCCACTGACAGCTTGTAGCAGCGGCCGTGATGGTGATTCCTCTTTCTTGCTCTTGGATCATCCAATCCATCGTAGCAGTTCCGTCATGAACTTCACCCATCTTATAGTTTTTACCTGTATAAAAGAGAATTCTTTCAGTGAGTGTTGTCTTTCCTGCGTCAATATGCGCAGCTATTCCAATATTTCGTATTTTTGAAAGAGGTTTAATCGCCATGGTAATCCAAAACTTAGCATTAAGCTCTATTGAAGGATTTTATCAATAATAAAGGTTCGAATATGAGGCCCAAGCAGTAGATTCTCCCTAGGCGTAAGCAGATTGCTTGTGATTCTACCACTTAAGGTGAGCAAATGCCTTATTAGCTTCAGCCATTTTATAAACATCCTCTTTTTTCTTCACTGCGCCACCCTTATTAGCTGAGGCATCGATAATTTCGTCTGCCAACTTTTCCAACATCGACTTGCCACCTCTTGTTCTTGCAGCATCTCTGATCCAGCGAATTGCAAGAGATTGCCTCCGCTGTGGTCTGACTTCTACAGGCACTTGATAAGTAGCTCCACCAATTCTTCTTGACTTCACCTCAATTGCAGGACGAACGTTGTTGATGGCCTTTTTGAAGAGCTTAAAACCATCTTCACTCAATTTCGATTCAGCAAGATTAAGCGCGCCATAAAAAATTCTTTCAGCAACAGACTTATTACCTGCATACATTAAACAGTTTACAAATCTTGTTACCAATGCATCCTGGTATTTTGCATCCAGTAACACATCTCTGACCTCTGCTCTATGCTTTCTACTCATATTTGCTATATCCTTAAAATTTAAATTTATTCTCTATGAAATCTTCTCTTACTTAACATTTATTTTTTTGGTCTCTTTGCGCCGTATTTGGATCGTCCCTTTAATCTCTTATCCACACCACTAGCGTCTAATGAGCCTCTCACTGTATGGTAACGTACGCCCGGAAGATCCTTAACCCTACCACCACGAACAAGAACAATGGAGTGCTCTTGCAAGTTGTGACCAACTCCACCAATATAAGATGTAACTTCAAAGCCGCTAGTTAGCTTAACTCTACACACCTTTCTCATGGCAGAATTTGGTTTCTTTGGAGTAGTGGTATAAACACGCACACACACCCCTCTTCTTTGAGGGCATGAAGACAATGCGGGCGACTTGGTCTTTGATGTTTTAGGAAATCTGCCCTTATTTACCAATTGATTAATTGTTGGCATTTTAAAATTAACTCCTTTTTACTTCGATAACAGAAAAGCATGTAACATAACATGCAAATTAAAACAACCTCAAAATCCTCAAAGTACCACTAATTGCCAAAATTCCAACTCCAAACATGGCGAATAGTGCTCTTCACTATAAATCACTAGGATTAAATTCTTAAATTGTCAGACTAGAAACATCTGAAAGATTTTTGCTCTCTTCAAACACCTCTGCCTGAAAGCCTCTATAACGCGACAATCCTGTCCCTGCAGGAATCAAGCGGCCCATAATCACATTTTCTTTCAATCCTCGAAGCAAGTCTCGTTTGCCTTCAAGCGTTGCTTGAGTCAACACCTTAGTCGTCTCTTGGAAGGATGCCGCCGAGATAAAAGAGTCTGTTGTCAAAGAAGCTTTTGTAATACCAAGAAGAAGAGGCTTCGAGGTTGCAGGTGTTAAACCGTCATTAACAAGCTTTTCGTTCTCCTCGGTCAGAATAACTTTCGTTACCGAGTCACCATCAACAAAAGTCGAATCACCTGAATCAGCAATCTCAACCTTCTTTAGCATTTGGCTAACGATCACCTCAATGTGTTTATCATCGATTTTCACACCTTGAAGCCGATACACCTCTTGGATCTCATCTACAATATATCTTGCAAGCGCCTTTTCTCCAAGAACTCTTAAAATATCGTGAGGATTAGCAGGACCATCCATAATCGGATCACCGGCCCTCACATAGTCACCCTCATTCACAATAACATAGCGACCTTTAGGTACAGAGTAAACGATAGCATCACCACCACCTTCAGGACGAACGATGATCTTACGGTTCCCACGCACCTCAGGCCCAAACTCAATTGTCCCAGAGATATCTGCAATCTGCGCTGAATTAGCAGGCTTTCTCGCTTCAAAGAGTTCTGCAACTCTTGGAAGACCTCCTGTAATATCTTTCGTCTTAGTTGTTTCTCTTTGCACTTTTGCCACCGGAGAACCAGCTTCAACAACAAGACCGGCCTGCACAACAATGTTTGCACCAGAGGGTAAACGGTACGATGCTTGTCTTTTAGCATCTGGAATTTGTACAGGATTACCTTCATTATCAACAATAGTAACTCTAGGTCTTAAAGTAGCATCTTTACTTTCAATAACCACTTTATGCGCAAGACCTGTCACTGCATCGATTTGCTCTACATAAGTTGCACCAAGAATGAGATCCTCATACTGGACAACCCCTGTTACTTCAGACAGAATTGGAATCGCAAAGGGATCCCATTCAATAATCTTACTACCAACACTAATAACCTCACCCTCTTTGAAAAAGAGAGTTGATCCATAAACGGCCGGGTAGCGCTCTTTCTCAATTCCGGCCTCATTGCGAATCACAAGCTCCCCATTCTTATTCATGATAATTAGCAAGCCATCCCCCCTTGGGGCAATCTTTACGTTATCAAACGATAGTAATCCTGATGTCTTTGATTCGATCTTATTAATTTGTGCACCAGCAGTTGCCGTCCCTCCAACGTGGAAGGTTCTCATGGTTAGCTGCGTTCCTGGCTCACCAATCGATTGCGCAGCAATCACGCCAACTGCTTCTCCAACAGAGACAAGTGATCCTCTGGCCAAGTCACGGCCAAAACAAAGGGCGCAGAAACCATTCTTCTCTTCACAAGTAAGAACAGATCTCACTTTGATTTGATCCACACCCTCTTCTTTGATTCTTTCTTTGTCATCTTCAACAAGAACATAGTTTCTTGGGAACAAGAGACTTCCGTCTTTCGTAAAGACGTCCTCGGCCACAACTCTTCCCATAACTCGTTCACTGATATGCTCTACCACCTCACCAGCTTCTACTCTTGAGGTAACCATCATCCAGTTTACAGTTCCGCAATCTTTGGTGCGAATAATACCATCTTGGGCAACATCAACAAGTCTTCGTGTAAGGTAACCGGAGTTTGCTGTTTTTAGAGCAGTATCGGCCAAACCTTTACGAGCACCATGGGTAGAGGCAAAATATTGCAACACCGAAAGACCCTCTCTAAAGTTCGAGGTAATCGGAGTCTCGATAATTTCACCAGATGGTTTTGCCATTAGACCGCGCATTCCTGCAAGCTGTCTAATCTGCACGTTCGAACCTCTAGCTCCAGAGTCTGCCATCATAAAAATAGCGTTAAATGATGGGGCCTGTAACTGCTCTCCCATTTCATTAGAAAAATTCTCGACAGAGAGACCATCAATCATAACTTTTGACAAGCGTTCGTTTGTTTGCGCCCAAACATCAATAATCTTATTGTAGCGCTCACCATTGGTGATGGAACCTTCGTTGTACTCCTCTGTAATCTTTTCAACTTCATCATAAGACTCTTTTAAGATATCTTCTTTCTCAAGAGGAATAACCATATCTTTAATGTTGATACTGATTCCAGCTTTCGTTGCGTACTCAAAACCAAGTTTCATAATCGAGTCTGCAAGTAATACAGTATCTTTTTCGGTTCCACGTCTATAAGCGCTTTCAATTAATTTTCCAAGCGCCTTCTTATTGAGCACTTTGTTTACATCCTCAAATTTTAAACATTCAGGCACTACATCGAATACAAACGTACGCCCCACTGAAGTATCATAAACCTCTCCACCAATTCTGATACGAACTGGCGATTGCAAGTGCAAGTTACCTGTGTAGTATGCAAATTGCGCTTCCTCTTTTGAAGAGAAAATTTTTCCATACCCACGAGCAAATGGTCTAATCCTCGTCATGTAGTACATACCAAGCACGATATCTTGGGTTGGAATAATGATAGGAGACCCATCTTTGGGAGATAAAATATTGTTAGTTGACATTGCAAGCACACGCACTTCAACTTGTGCTTCAAGCGACAAGGGGATATGAACCGCCATTTGGTCACCATCGAAGTCAGCGTTAAAAGCAGTACATACAAGTGGATGTAACCTGATTGCTTTTCCCTCAATCAACACCGGCTCAAATGCCTGAATACCAAGACGGTGTAAAGTTGGTGCTCGGTTAAGAAGCACTGGATGCTCTTGTACTACTTCTTCAAGAATATCCCAAACCTCTTGCTTTTGTTGATCAACCATCCTCTTCGCAACTTTAATAGTCGTGCAATGTCCCCGCTCAATGAGCTTGTTATAAATAAATGGCTTAAACAATTCGAGGGCCATTAATTTAGGCAAACCACACTGATGAAGTTTTAAATTAGGTCCAACCACAATGACCGAACGTCCAGAGTAGTCTACACGTTTACCAAGAAGGTTTTGGCGAAAACGCCCTTGCTTGCCCTTAAGCATGTCGGAAAGTGAGCGTAGTGGTCGCTTATTAGCGCCAGTAAAGACCTTTCCTCTTCTTCCGTTATCAAAAAGAGCATCAACCGCTTCTTGAAGCATTCTTTTTTCATTGCGAATAATGATCTCAGGTGCATTGAGCTCCTTCAGTCTTCTCAAACGATTATTACGATTGATCACTCTTCTATAGAGATCATTCAAATCGGACGTAGCAAATCGCCCAGCCTCTAGAGGCACAAGTGGACGCAAATCTGGCGGTAATACAGGAATCACATCCATCATAAACCACTCTGGTCTATTGGGTGATTTCTTTATCGACTCAACAACCTTGAGCCTCTTAACAATTTTACTTTTCGCAATATCCGTTGTTACTCTTTGCAAGGCCCTTCGAAGCTCCTTGTTTTCAATATCAAGATCTACCTTCTTTAGAAGCTCCTTGACGACCTCACCACCCATGCCTGCTTCAAACTCAACTTTTGCCTCTTTGAGTTCAATGTAATTTTGCTCTGTGATCACTTGTCCAACTTGTAAGCCTCCATCCTGACCTGCAGTTTTAGAAGAGGTTACTATATAGGCTTCATAGTATAAAACCTTCTCTAGCTCTTTTAAACTTAGATTTAAAAGGGCCCCAATTCTCGAAGGAAGTGAGCGCAAAAACCAAATATGTGCAACAGGTGAAGCAAGTTCAATATGTCCACAGCGTTCGCGGCGAACTTTTGATAAAGTTACCTCAACACCACATTTTTCACAGACAACACCTCTGTGTTTCATCCGCTTATATTTTCCACAGATACACTCATAATCTTTTACCGGCCCAAAAATCTTGGCACAAAAAAGACCATCTCGCTCTGGCTTAAACGTTCTGTAATTAATCGTTTCTGGCTTTTTCACTTCACCATAAGACCATTCTCTGATGGTGTCTGCCGAAGCTATTTTTAGGGATACCGCTTCGATACTAATAGGATCTTTCGGTTTATCAAAAAAATTAAGAAGGTCTTTCACTGAATCCACTCCTAAGAGAACAATTCAAATTTGATATGATTACTAAGAGAAAAATTCTAACTAACGCCTAGGTTAAGCTTGTTGAATCTCTCCCCCTTCTTCATCAAGTTTAATATCCAAGGCCAATGCTTGCAGTTCTCGAATTAAAACGTTAAACGACTCAGGCAATCCAGGCTCTAAAACCTTTTCGCCCTTTACGATAGACTCATACATCCTCGTCCTACCAACAACGTCATCCGATTTAACAGTCAAGAACTCTTGGAGAGTATAAGCAGCACCATAAGCTTCCAGCGCCCAAACTTCCATCTCACCAAGTCTTTGACCTCCAAACTGCGCTTTACCACCAAGTGGCTGCTGCGTCACTAACGAGTATGGTCCGGTTGAACGAGCATGAATCTTTTCATCAACAAGGTGATGAAGTTTCAACATATACATAGAACCGATTGTTACATTCTCAGAAAAAGGCTCTCCTGAAATTCCGTCAAAGAGGATGCTCTTTCCACTCTTATCTAAATCGGCCAATTCAAGCATCTTCTCGATATCAATCTCTTTTGCTCCATCGAACACGCTAGTGGCAAAGCGAACTCCTTTAGTCAATTGCTTTGCAACGTTGATGACATCTTCATCACTAGCCTTTTTAAGCCAAGTATTAACATTATCATTCTCGAAAATTCGAGAAATCAAGTCTTTGATTTTGGATATATCCATCTGCCAATCAAGCATCTCCTTGATCTTATCACCAAGACCTCTACCGGCCCACCCAAGGTGAAGTTCTAGAAGCTGTCCAATGTTCATACGTGAAGGCACTCCAAGTGGATTTAAGACGATTTCAACTGGAGTACCATCGGCCAAGTATGGCATATCTTCCACTGGCAATACATTGGAGATAACCCCTTTGTTTCCGTGTCGACCGGCCATTTTATCACCTGGCTGAAGCTTGCGTTTAATGGCAACATAAACAACAACTTTCTTAATCACACCTGGTAATAACTCATCACCTTTATGTAGTTTTGCAATCTCTTCATTTGCTCTTGAGCGAACCCTGCCAATTCTGTTGCGAACGTCAGCAAAGTACTCGCTAAGCTTCTCTTCCCACTCAATTTCTAGTGGAATGTAGCCAATCAATTCAAATGGAATTCGTGCGAGTGATTCAATATCAACCACAGTTCCTGAAGCCAATAACTCTTTGGTACCATCTTCGGAAACCAATCGATCTGTAGTCTTTTGTCCTTTCAGCATATCGGCCACTTTGCGAGTTGCTGAAAGCTGTATCGCTCTGACCTCAATGGCCTCATCTCTTCTAATGAGAATAGTCTCTTGTTCAATAATTTGCTTCGAGCGGATATCTAAATCGACCCCTTCTCTAGAGTAAATTTTGGCATCAATAACTGTCCCACGAACAGAGGATGGCACTCTTAGCGACGTATCTTTAACATCTCCGGCTTTATCACCAAAGATTGCCTTGAGCAATTTTTCCTCTGGTGAAAGTTGTGTCTCTCCTTTCGGAGTAATCTTTCCAACTAAAATATCTCCAGGCTTAACGATTGCACCAATTCTGATCACACCAGAATCATCCAAATCTTTTAACGCCTCTTCACTTACATTAGGAATATCGCGAGTGATCTCTTCCTTGCCAAGTTTAGTATCACGTGCCTCAATCTCAAAGCTCTCAATGTGTACAGAGGTAAACTGATCATTTGCAAGTAAATTCTCACTGATCAAGATTGAGTCTTCGTAGTTGTAGCCGCCCCAAGGCATAAATGCCACAAGCACGTTTTGTCCAAGGGCCAAATCCCCGAGTTGCGTTGAAGAACTGTCCGCGATTACCATTCCAGATGTTACAAGATCACCCTCTTTAACAAGTGCCCGTTGGTTATAACAAGTATTTTGATTGGTGCGCTGGTATTTAATTAATTTATAAAAATCAACACCCGATTCATCATCAGCAAATTGATCACGCTGAATAACAATTCTATTGGAGTCAACAAAGATCACACGACCATTATTGGCAGCAACCACAACAGCGCCAGAATCTCTTGCGACAATTGGTTCAACACCAGTTCCAACAATTGGAGAATCCGTTTTTACTAGCGGCACTGCTTGCCTCATCATGTTTGATCCCATCAAAGCACGGTTGGCATCATCATGCTCTAGGAAAGGAATTAGTGATGTAGCAATCGAGATCATCTGCGATGGAGAAACGTCCATCAAATCAACTTCCTCAGCATCAACCAGGGCAAACTCCCCCTCTTTACGAGCTGGAATATGAGATCCGACAATACGATTGTCTGCAATGACATCTCTATCAGCTTGGGCAATAATTTTGCCTTCTTCTTCAAAAGCTGAAAAATATCTTACTCCGTCCTCAAAAGCTCTGTCTCTTTTGATAACACGATAAGGTGTTTCAATAAAGCCATATTCAGAGACGCGTGCATAAGTAGCAAGCGATGTAATAAGGCCAATGTTTGGTCCTTCAGGTGTCTCTACGGGACACATTCTTCCATAATGGGTGCTGTGAACGTCACGAACTTCAAATCCAGCTCGCTCTCTCGTCAATCCACCAGGCCCAAGGGCCGATAATCTTCGCTTGTGAGTTACCTCAGCAAGTGGATTGGTCTGATCCATAAACTGCGAGAGCTGAGAAGAGCCAAAAAATTCCTTGATCGCTGCCGACACAGGTTTTTGATTGATCAGATCGTGAGGCATCAATGTGTCTAATTCTTGTATCGACATCCTCTCTTTTACTGATCGCTCCATTCTCACAAGACCTACTCGAAATTGGTTTTCAAGCAACTCACCTACTGCTCTTACTCTTCTATTACCAAGATGATCAATATCGTCAACTGATCCTTTTCCGTTATTCAGCTCAACAAGATACCTTATGGTCATGAGGATATCTTCACGTGTAAGAATAGTGTTTTCAACCGGAACATCCATCCCAAACTTGTAATTGATTTTCATTCGACCAACACGAGATAAATCATACTTCGATTGATCAAAGAAAAGTCCTTGAAAGAGTGCCTGTGCAGCTTCGATAGTAGGAGGCTCCCCTGGTCTTAGTCTCTCAAATATTTTTATTAAAGCATCTTCATGTGAAGGCGTCTTATCAAGCAGAAGTGTATTTCTAATCTGGTCGCCATAATTCACCATGTCAATATAGAGAATCTTTACGCTCGTAATTCCCATGCTGGTTAGTTCGTGAACTTTTGATTCAGTCAATACATCATTGGCAGAAAGAATTACTTCCCCTGTGTTCTCATCAATGATGTCCTCTCCTACTACTTTACCATAGGAGTCCTCTGCCGAAATGGGAAGTCTAGTTATACCAGATTCACTAATCTTACGAAGAGTAAGCTTTGTGAATTTTTTTCCTTTCTTAATAATAGGTAATCCATCTTTAGGATCAACAATATCAGATGTTGCACGTGAGCCTATTAGTAATGTAAAATCGAGTTCTCTCTCGAATATGTCGCTAGAAGAAAAGTGTAGCCTCTCTGTTTTATAAAATGTCTCTAGTAGCTCTTTTACCGAATACCCCATAGCTTTTAGGATAACGGTTGCATGCAACTTTCTCTTTCGATCAATTCTTGCATAAAGAATATTCTTGTGATCAAACTCAAAATCGAGCCATGAACCTCTATGGGGAATAATTCTCGCTGAAAATAACAACTTCCCACTGGAATGTTTTTTCCCACTATCGTGTTCAAATACGATACCAGGAGACCGATGAAGCTGAGAGACAATAACTCTTTCCGTTCCGTTATAAATAAATGAACCAGTTGGAGTCATTAATGGGATATTGCCAAGATAAATATCTTGCTCTTTTACGGATGAAATTGTTCTATTTTCTATATTTGATGTGACAGTGTCTTCTTCTCCAACTTCATAATAGACAAGACGAACAGTTACCTTCAGAGGCGATTCATACGAAAGCCCTCTCTCGCGACACTCTTTGATGGTGTATTTCGGATTTTCTAGTGTGTAACTCACAAATTCCAATGAGATCGTTTTGTTGAAATCAGATATTGGGAAAACAGAGTTGAATACCTCTTGTAATCCTCTGTTCGCTCTTTGTGGAGGAACAATTTCTCGCTGGAGAAACTCCTTGAATGATTGGATCTGAAGTCTCATTAGACTTGGGGTGGACATCACCCTCTCATAAGAACTAAAATCCTTCCTGTGCCATGTATTTGGTGAGAAAACGTCAGACATTCGCTGTCCCCTAGGGAGTTAAAGTAAGTAAATGACAACCATCAAAACAAAAAACGATAGACAAGAAACTTCTGTGCATCCAACTAATCCTAATCAGATATTCAAAAGTTTCTTGTCCTTCATTTTTAGATCTATATGAAACAATATATCAACTTCACTTTCAAGAGCAACTAGTCAATTCAACTACTTCAATTCAACTTTTGCGCCAGCAGCTTCTAGTTTTTTCTTAATATCTTCAGCTTGATCCTTGCTTAGTGCTTCTTTAACTAGCTTTGGAGCTCCTTCAACAAGATCCTTTGCCTCTTTTAAGCCAAGACCAGTGATCGCTCTGATTTCTTTAATAACGTTAATCTTCTTGTCGCCGCCATCTTTTAGAATGACGTCAAATTCGGTTTTCTCTTCTTGAACAACTGCTGTTGCTACAGCTGCACCGGCCACTGCAACAGGAGCAGCAGACACGCCAAACTTGTTTTCTAACTCCTTTACTAGATTCGCTAAATCCAAGACGCTCATCTTAGAAATATGTTCAATCAACTGCTCATTAGTAATACTCATTTTCCAACTCCTTAAATCACCTTTAATCTTAGTCAAATTTCAAAGTTAAATTGGTCGAAGCTCACCAATCGTACTTTTATAATCAATGTAAAATAAAATCACACGGTCTTTTTTTTAGCTATTCAGCAGTCGTAACTGCCACCTCTACAGTATCTCCACCGCCACTCTTCTTTGCAATTTGATCCAACACCCTTGCAAACGCAGATATTGGCGCATTAAAAGTAGCAAGCAATGTACCCAGCATTTGATCTCTAGAGGGAAGATTGGCCAAAACCTCAATATCCGGCACGCTTAATTTTTTCCCGTCAAGAATTCCCCCTTTAATCACAACAGCTTCAAATTCTTTGCTCGCCTGATGAATAACCTTTGCTACTGCAGGCGCTTCTCCTCCATCTACAAAGACTAGAGCATTCGATCCTTTTAGCCCAGCTAACAACTCTTGGCCAACGGTACCTTCAGATGCTTTTCCAAACAATGTATTCTTCGTAACTACAATTTTAGCATTTACAGCACGAAGGTCTTTTCTTATTCTTACAGCACTATTAGAGGATATACCGACCAAGTTAGTGAGGAACATTGCGCTAGATGCGTTTATCTTTTGCTTTAATTCATCAATAACAACTGTTTTTTCAGAACGCGACATCATATAAATATTCTCCAAACTTAATTTCTTATAGAATTAAACACCTGCGGAAGAGGCGGCGTCCATCACATCCAAGCGAATTCCAGGGCCCATTGTGCTACTAAGGGTCAGCGACCGCATGTATGTACCCTTTGCACTTGCTGGCTTTGCTTTAGCAATAGCCACAACAATTGCCTTGAAATTCTCAAGTAGTTTATCTTCACTGAATGATTTTTTCCCAATTGGGATATGAACAATTCCTTGTTTGTCTGCTCTATACTCAACCTTACCAGCTTTCTGCTCTTTTACTGCTCTAGTGATATCAGTTGTCACTGTTCCTAACTTCGGGTTCGGCATTAAGCCCCTTGGGCCAAGCACGCGTCCAACCTTACCAATTTTTCCCATCATATCTGGGGTAGCAATGATACGGTCAAAATCGAGCCAACCGCCTTGGATTTTTGCAATCACCTCGTCACCACCAGTAAAATCCGCTCCTGCCTTCTCTGCTTCTGTAATCTTCTCACCAGAAGCGATCACAAGTACACGAACACTTTTACCTGTTCCTGCGGGCATCACAATGGCTCCGCGAACCATTTGATCAGCATGTCTTGGATCAATTCCTAATCTAAAAGCCAGCTCGACTGTCTCATCAAACTTTGTCTGTGAAACAGATTTGATTAGCGCCAATCCCTCTTGACTGCTATAAAATTTCTTTCTATCAACTTTTTTTAATGCTTCAAGATATCTGCGTGAACGTCTTCTAACACCCATTGAAATTACTCCCGGTTGATAACGACACTGCAAAGACTAAGCTTACCGTGTCTCCCGCTTTTTTATAAATGATTTATTTCGTATACTCTTTATAGTCTAATTTAAGCCCCATTGATCTGGCTGAACCTTCTATGGTGTTCATCCCATTTTCAAGGGTGGCCGCTGTTAGATCAGGAGATTTTCTTTTTACAATCTCCTCTATCACTTTTTTAGACACGGTTCCAGCTACTTCATGTCCAGGTTTTTTTGAACCAGACTCTAACTTCAATCCATCTTTTAAAAGATAGGACGCAGGTGGTGTCTTTGTCACAAATGTAAAAGTTCTGTCAGAGTACACTGTTATGATTGTAGGAAGTATAACTCCAGCATCTTTTTGTGTTTTTGCATTAAACGATTTACAAAACTCCATAATATTAACACCCTTTTGACCTAAAGCCGGTCCAATGGGTGGCGATGGATTTGCTTTTCCACCTGGAATTTGCAACTTGATAAATCCAACAACTTTTTTGGCCATCACTTACTCCAAGAGTTTCAAAAAAACTACGATTAAACTTTTTCTATTTGAGAGAAGTCCAACTCAACTGGAGTCGGTCTTCCAAAGATAGAAACTTGTACCCTAACTCTACCTTTGTCAGTAATTGTTTCTATCGTACCTATAAAGGTTGCAAATGGGCCTTCAATAACTCGAACACTGTCCCCTTCTGAAAAGTTAGAGCCAAGTTTCGTCTTCTTAAAACCATCTACAGCCTGATCTGTTAAATAAGCTGCCTCCTCATTTGATATCGGAGAAGGTTTACTCTTATTTGCACCAACAAAACCAGTGATCTTATCAGTGCTCTTAACTAAATGCCAAGTTTTATCATTCATGATCATCTTTATCAAGATATATCCTGGAAAAAAATTCTTCGTTACCGAACGTTTTTTTGTTTTTCCATTTTTTTGACTCGAAGCAATTTCTTCTTTTGACTTCACCACATAGATCTCAGAAAACAACTCTTCCATATGATGATCATGGATTCTCTTAAGCAATGACTGCTTGACTTTGTCCTCGTACCCAGTAAGCACGTGTGCCACGTACCATCTGTGCTCAGTTGCGCCAATTACAGCATCAACAGTACCACTGCCTTTCTTTTTAGCTTCATCCATACACAACCACCATACAATGCAAATTAAATAATGATGCAAAACCCATCTAATAAATGATCTGAGTCATGATTTGCATGCTTTGTGTTTTTTAGTTGTACAAGAGACCAAGAAGTTTATTTACAACAAAATCCACAAATCCGAGAACAACACTTGTTATTAGAACACCAATCAAAATCCCAATTGTGAGTTTTACCGTGTCCTCTTTGGTGGCCCACACAACCCTAGTAAGCTCATAGTAAACCTCAGAGAGGTACTGCTGAACTTGTTTGCTTCTAAACATAGCAATGAAAAAAACAAGACCTAAAACTACTGCTGCAGCCTGAGCACCGCCTCTGTAGAAGTTCATCTTCGCTTCTAAGTCCATCCACAGACCAATCTGTAGAAAAAAAGCCGATAGAACATAGGCCACAACCACACTGGCAATGGCCAATAAACCATTGATCCACTTTCTCTCATGCAAATGACTAAGTCGTGCCATAACACATCCAACTCAAGTTAAGCAATTAAAAAATCAAAAAGCCTCTATAGAATATTTTCCAGATTGAGCACTTTCATCCTATAACATGGCGGGCGCAGCAGGATTCGAACCTGCAGCCTTCTGATTTGGAATCAGACGCTCTACCGTTAGAGCTATACGCCCGTTGGTTACTTCTATGAAACGAACTAGTCTAGAATTTCACTTACCGTTCCTGCACCAATCGTCTTACCACCCTCTCTAATTGCGAAGCGAAGACCTTTCTCCATTGCAACTGGGGTAATGAGTTCTACGGCAAAACTGGTATTGTCACCTGGCATAATCATCTCAACACCAGCTTTCAATTCCACAGCACCAGTTACATCAGTCGTTCTAAAGTAAAACTGTGGACGATATCCCTTAAAGATAGGGGTATGCCTTCCACCTTCTTCTTTCGTTAAAATATAAACTTCTGAGTTAAACTTTGCATGTGGAGTAACACTTCCTGGTTTAATCACACACTGGCCTCTCTCTATCTCTTCTCTTTTCACACCTCGAAGAAGAAGACCAACGTTATCACCAGCTCTACCTTCATCCAAAAGCTTTCTAAACATCTCTACGCCAGTAACAGTTGTCTTTTGCTTATCTCTAATGCCGATAATCTCAACCTCTTCACCGACTTTAACAATACCTCTCTCAACTCTCCCTGTAACCACAGTACCACGGCCAGAAATAGAGAATACATCTTCCACTGGCATCAAGAAATCCTTATCAATCTCTCTTACAGGAGTTGGAATATAACGATCCACTTCCGCCATAAGTTTAAAAATTGAATTTTTTCCAATCTCTTGATTTTTTCCTTCCATTGCGGCCAAAGCAGAGCCTCTGACAATAGGGATATCATCACCTGGAAAATCATAAGAGCTCAATAGCTCTCTAAGTTCCATTTCCACCAATTCAACCAACTCTTCGTCATCAACTTGGTCAATTTTATTAAGATAGACAACCATTGCTGGAACGCCTACCTGTCTTGCTAACAAGATATGCTCTCTAGTTTGTGGCATAGGACCATCCGCAGCAGAGACAACAAGAATCGCGCCATCCATTTGAGCAGCACCAGTAATCATATTTTTTACATAGTCAGCATGGCCAGGACAATCTACGTGAGCATAGTGTCTGTTATCTGATTCGTACTCAACGTGAGCTGTATTGATCGTAATACCACGAGCTTTCTCTTCTGGAGCAGAGTCAATCTCATCATATTTTTTTACAAAGCCTTTTCCCATTTTCTCTGACATAACCATGGTGATTGCTGCTGTCAGCGTGGTTTTTCCATGGTCAACGTGTCCAATCGTGCCAATGTTTACGTGTGGCTTCGATCTGTCAAATTTTTCCTTGGCCATAACAGTAAATCCTCCCAAATATCGTTAATTAACAGAGTATATTAAACATTAACTTAGTACAACAATTTCCTATATACTAGGATTATAATTAATGCACTAAATTTCTTTTTTTTGCAACTACCCGCCCTTGCTTGCCATGGAGCTCACGATGAGGATTGAACTCATGACCTCTCCCTTACCAAGGGAGTGCTCTACCACTGAGCTACGCGAGCAAAAATGGTGCGGGCGACAAGGTTCGAACCTGCGGCCCCGACCTTGGAAGGGTCGTGCTCTACCAGCTGAGCTACGCCCGCATATTGATAACTTAATTTTCAAACAAGCAATTTACTAATAACTGGTGGTGAGAGTAGGATTCGAACCTACGAAGGCGTACACCGACAGATTTACAGTCTGTTCCCTTTGGCCACTTGGGTATCTCACCTCTTTTCATAGCGCCTTATTGAATCTCTTTTTGGAGCTGACTATAGGAATCGAACCTACAACCATCGGTTTACAAAACCGATGCTCTGCCAATTGAGCTAAGTCAGCACAACAAAAGACCAAACAATGCCTTAAAATTAAATATTATTAACTTGATACTAAAGCAAGAAGTTTTTATTCTTTTTTATTGAAAAATCTATCCATCGAAATTGCTGCTGCGACTGAAACATTGAGCGTTTTTATTTTTCCAAATGATTTCAACTCAACAACACTCTTTACTACTCTCATTACCGCATGAGAAACGCCATCCTCCTCGCTACCGAGCACTAAACATCGGCCAATGGCATTACTCAGTCCTTCGTAAAATTCACGCTTTTCATTCTTTTCAGAAAGAGCAACACACTCTATACCATGATCTTGTAACTTCGAGACAGTTCTTGATAAGTTCGTACTCAGCACCAGAGGGACGTGTTCTACCGATCCTGAAGATATTCTAAAAAAAGCCGGAGTAATATTAAAACTACCTTTGTACGAAAGAATCAAGGCATCCACTGCAAAAAAAGCAGCTGTCCTTAAAATTGCAGCTCCATTATGAATATCAGTTACTCGGTCGAGGGCCAAAAATTTCATCTCTCTCTGCCCGCTTTTCATTTTTTCATACAGCCATGCTTCATTCTCAATACCAAAAGAAGAGGAAATCATCATTATTTGAGATGAGATTCTCTGGTATTCATATCCGAATTTTTTAAAGCTCTTTTGTGACTCTACTAAAAATTGATCATTATTAACAATTTTTACTTTAATATTCTCAAGCGCTCTCTTGTAGTTTGAAGAGCTAAATTTATCAAGCAGGTTTTCAATTCCTTTAGTGGTAGCAATAATCTCGCTTCCCTTGCGCTTGCTGTTTAACATCGCTTCAGCAATACTATGAATGCCAATAATAATTTGACGTTGATCTTCTGAATTTTTATTAGTCACATGAGATCCTAAAGGGGTAAATTAAATTTGGCAAACGGCCCAAGGTAAACCAAAGACATTGGTCGTTTCAGGGCATAGAAAATTGGCCGGAACAATCTTATAGCACTCTTTATTTTCTAAAATCTTCCTACAGAGAAGATTGTTGAGGTGGTGCCCTGATTTATAGGTAGTTATCTTTCCTGCAAGGTCATAACCAAGTAAGCTCATATCACCGAGTGTATCTAAAATCTTATGCTTCACAAATTCATTATGAAAGCGAAGTCCGTCAGTATTGATTACCTTATAGTCATCCAATACAATGGCGTTATCTAGCGATCCACCTCTTGCAAGTCCTTTTCTTTTCAGCATATCTACATCTCGCAACATTCCAAAAGTTCTTGCTCTTCCTATCTCTGCAATAAAATTTTCACAGGTATAATCAAAAACCTCTTGTTGCTTTTTAATCTGGGGATGAGCAAACTCAATAGATGAGTCAATAACAAGCCTTGGAGATGGCTCAATCTGTGCCCAGCGATCACCAAACTCCACTCGAACTGAATCTAAGATCACAAGAAATTTTTTAAACCTATTAAGGCCAGCAATGCCTGCCTCCTTTAACATATAAATAAAAGAAGCCCCTGAGCCGTCCATGATTGGAATTTCCGGGCCATCTACCTCACAGTAAGCGTTATTAATCCCCATGCCGTACAAAACTGCGAGAAGGTGTTCAACAGTATTAATGGTCACATTTTGATAGACAAGAGTTGTTGCGTTTTCAGTAGCACCAACATTGCAAGCATCTGCCTTAATGATTGGTGAACCAATAATATCTGTGCGTTTGAAGCGAATACCAAAATCGGCTTCCGCTGGATGCAAGCTAAGAGATACTTTTTTCCCGGAGTGAAGGCCAAGACCACTAACTTCTACTTTTTTAGCCAATGTTCTCTGATATAACATTCCCAAATTTCACCTCAAAGACAAAATAGACAACTAAATACAATAATAACTTAACAGCCTATTACTCTATTATTATGTTAAAGTATGCAACTAATTTGTACAGAAAAATTTTTTCCGCCTCCCGAAAAAAATAAAACCAAACCAGTCAAGTGATCTAAGAAAAAGAGCTAATGTACTCTTTTCCTTTCTCAGATATTACCCTTCCCCTATTTGTCCGCATCAAAAATCCATTTTCCATAAGATAGGGCTCATAAATGTTTTCCAAAGTCTCTCTATGCTCTGAAACTGCAATACTTAAAGCATTGATCCCAACAGGGCCACCTCTAAACTGCCTCTCTATGGTAAGCAAAATTTTCCGATCCATATCGTCTAACCCAAGCGAATCAATACCCAATAGTTGCAACACCTCTTGAATATCCTCTGTTCTTAGCTTTGTAACTCTTCTAACAACAGCATAATCCCTTATCCTTCTTAAAATCCTGTTTGCAATCCGGGGCGTTCCTCGTGAAACCAATGCCACCATAAGCTCAAGATCCTTATCAAGTTCTAACAACATTTTCTTAGCACTTTCTCGCACAATAACACTAAGTTCATTTTGGTTATAGTAATCAAAAGAAAGTTGAGCAATAAAACGATCCCTGAGAGGACGAGAAAGCATTCCTGACTTGGTTGTGGCCCCAATCAGTGTAAACGGAGGGATGTCAATCGAAACAACTTTTGAAGAGACTCCATTACCAATAATCACATCAAGACGATAATCCTCCATAACAGAATACAAAATCTCCTCGATTGCGGCGGATAAGCGATGGATTTCATCAATAAAAAGTATATCACGCTCCTCTAAATTAGAAAGTAGAGTTACAATGTCCGATTTTCTCTCAACGAGTGTTGCGGTAATTGAATGTAATTTCACCCCTAGCTCTTTGGACAAAATATAAGCCAAGGAAGTTTTTCCAAGCCCAGGAGGTCCGGAAAAAAGTGTATGATCAATAGGCTTTCGCCTTAAACGCGAAGATCCCATCATGAGTTCAATGTTGCGAATAACTTTTTGCTGGCCAATGAATTCCTCTAGCTTTTTCGGACGTAGCTCTATCTCATGATTAAGCTCATCACCACTTATCGTATCAGGGGTGATAGTTCTTTTATTTTCTATGGCCATCAGCTCTGTAGCCTCTTTAATATTTTGGAAACCATCTGCCCAGATGTTACTATTCTATTGGAGCCATTAGCCTCTACAAGTGTTGACTGTGCCTGCAACTCTTGAGCGATAGGAAGAACCACCCTTTCATCAAAGCCTAATTCCTTGCAAGCACTAACAGCTTCTTGAATAATAAAGTATGGGGAACTGTTGCTTTCTTCTTTTAAAGGCGATCCCTCTATGAGAAGCAATTCTTGAAATGCTTTTCGCAATCTTGATTCATTGTTAATAGCGTACATCATTTGCGAAGCTGTTTTTCCTCCAATTCCTGGAACAGCTTTAAACACATCACTCCTTCCTGTGATTAAAGCATTAACAATCATCTGCAAATCCAAATGACTTACAATTGCATAAGCAGATTTAGAACCAATGCCTTTAATCTTCATGAGCAAAGAAAATAATTTTTTCTCTTGCAAAGTTCGATGCCCATAGAGCTCATTACCATTGTCTTTATAGATTTCCGATATAAAGAGCGCATGTATATCACTCAAATCAACATCAGCTTTAAAAATAATTTGATATCCAATGCCCGATGCAAGTTTTAAAATGATAGTCTCTTGGTCTATAATTTCAACCTCCCCACTTAAAAAAGCTATCATCGTGTTGTCCTTACTATTTTCATTATGTCTCCCGTCCTCTGCTTACGAGCAGGCTTGCGCCCCAAGTATGAAGCAACTGTTTTACTAGGGGTCTTTTGCTCTCCGCAAGCCTTTTCACATAGAGTTTGCTGGCTCTTTCTTAATAAAACATGACACATCGCTATGGCTTGAGCATCACTTTCATCAAATGAACTAAAGGAAGAGTTTCCTCGCTCTTTTCCCATGAGCGCAAAAACAAACTCTTTGCTAGACATTCCATAACCCGTTGCAATTTTCTTGACTACACTTGGTAAATACTCAAAGAGCTGAAGCTTTTTGGCTTCAAGTACTGCGGCAACAATCGCACCGCGAGCGTGCCCCAATTTTATGAGTGTTAGAGGGTTTTTAACATAAATAAGCGACTCCATTGCTACCTCGTCAGGAGCATATTCAATCACCAAATTTTTTATCAATAAGAAAATTGCATGAATGCGCTCATCGAAATTTCTATATTTTGAAAATGTAAGTACACCAGATTGTATGTATTTTATTTGGCGACCTGACTCTTTATCAATCTCCAGGAAAGAGTAACCAACTTTCAATGTTCCTGGATCTATCCCCATTATTCTTATCAAATCCAACCTCTCTTTGGTAGTTTGTAGAGAAGTTTATTAAAGCATAGGTAGAGTCTAGAAAAAAAGACAAAAAAAAAGCCAAGACTTTCATCTTGGCTTTTTTAAGAATGGGTGCATTTAGCTTTTCTTGCACTAAGTCGCCCTAGCACTACCTTCGCCACAAACGGGCTTGACTTCTGAG
>JADGAN010000066.1 GCA_015231955.1 Oligoflexia bacterium
TCCATCAGGGCCACAGGGAACTGAATCCCAATAAAGATAGGCCGGATATATGGCAGCGATTATTTTTATTTTGCTATTAAATTAGAATTTTTTCTTGCATTTACGGCGAGTCCATATAAGTTACAAATTAATCTAATTAATTAGATTAAGGAACAAAGAGAGATTTTATTATGCAAAACTATTTAGAGCTTTTAAAAACAGTAATGGAAAGTGGAGAAGAAAAGCTTGATCGTACAGGAGTAGGTACGCGCTCTCTCTTTGGGTTTCAGTTGCGCTTTGATTTGTCGAGAGGGTTCCCTCTGGTCACAACGAAAAAATGCCATTTGAAATCAATCATTCATGAGTTGCTATGGTTTTTACAAGGAGATACCAATACTCATTATTTGAAAGAGAATCAAGTGCGAATTTGGGATGAATGGGCCGATCAAGAGGGTAATTTAGGGCCTATCTATGGAGCGCAATGGAGGAGTTGGCGCGCGGCCGATGGTCGTGTAATCGATCAAATGGCGGAAGTCATAGATGAAATTAAACGGAATCCTCATTCGCGAAGACTTATGGTGAGCGCATGGAATGTGGGAGAACTTGCTAACATGGCACTCCCGCCTTGCCATGTTTTGTTTCAATTTTATGTAAGTAGAGGACGATTATCGTGCCAACTCTATCAGCGTTCGGCAGATCTCTTTTTAGGACTACCCTTTAATATTGCTTCCTATTCCCTTCTCACGATGATGGTGGCCAAGGTATGCGATCTTGATGCTGGTGACTTTATTCACTCCATTGGTGATGCTCACCTCTACTTAAATCACTTTGATGCGGCGACAACTCAGCTATCGCGAACACCAAGAACAGTGCCAACGATGGAGATTAAGCGCAAACCAGCAACGCTGTTTGATTTTCGCTTCGATGATTTTGAACTTTTAA
Organism: Oligoflexia bacterium; assembly: GCA_015231955.1. Lineage (GTDB taxonomy): Bacteria > Bdellovibrionota > Bacteriovoracia > Bacteriovoracales > Bacteriovoracaceae > JADGAN01. The sequence goes on from JADGAN010000066.1 coordinate 922, forward strand.
ATTACACACCCCATCCGCCTATTGCGGCCAAGGTAGCAGTATGATCATTTCACTTGTGGCCGCCATTGGAAAAGGTCGTGAACTAGGTTTTCAAGGAAAGATGCCGTGGCATTTGCCAGAGGATTTTGCAAGATTTCGTGCACTGACGATGGGCCACTATTTAGTGATGGGAAAGAAAACCTTTGCATCGATTGGAAAACCTCTTCCAGGTCGTATAAGCTTAGTCTTGACCTCTCATCCGCAGCAGGAGGAGATGAACATGAGTGAAGAGGTGAAATACTTTAACTCCATTGATGCCCTTCTCGCCTTTGCAAAAGAGAGTAATACCAGAGAGCTTTTTGTTGTGGGTGGAGGAGAGATTTATAAACTTTTTTATCCGCTGGCAAAGCGCATGTATCTGACTCATGTTGATTATGAAGGGGAGGCCGACACTTTTTTTCCCGATTACGATTTAAAAGAGTGGTTAGCTTTTTGTTTGGATGTGAATTACAAACTTCCTGCAAAGAGAGGAACGCACACTTATTCTTTTGTAAGTTATGAGAGAATAAGCTGTTATTAATGCTGACATTGTTTACAGTAAAAGGTCGAGCGACCATCTTGAACAATTCGTACTACCTTTTGCCCTTTTTTACACTGTCCACAACTTGCTTGTTGAAAAACCAGAAGGGATGAGCTGGTATTTCCGGCCTTGCCATGAAGATCGCGATAGGCGCCATCAAACGTTAATCCTTGGGCCTTAATGGAGAGGTTGATGCTGGTCTTAATGGCGCGAAGAAGATTTTTTATGTCTGGAGGAGTGAGTGAGGCGAGTTCACGCGTTGGTAAGAGGTGTGCTCGCACCATGATTTCGCTTGCAAGGTAGTTGCCTATCCCACAAAGTGCTGTTTGGTCGAGGAGTATTTTTTTTAAGGAACGAGAGGGATAGCGGGAGAAAAGTTCTTGGAGGTAAGCTAGATTTAAATGTGGAGAGAGGGCATCAGGTCCAAGTTTTTTTAATTTTGCAGTATAAGCAGAGGAGGAGAGAACTCCTATTTCACCAAAGCGGCGAGGATCAATATAGCTTAAGGTGAAATTCTTACCATAAAAGCGCAGGTGGGTGTGCTTTAATAGAGGCGCATCGGAAGTGTCGATTAACCATTTCCCGCTCATTCCGAGATGGCTTACCATGATGGCCCCTGTTGTGTTTTCAAAGAACCAAAAAAGGTACTTCCCATGGCGAATCAGTTTGCTTACCACTAGATTTTTGAGGGAGGCAAATTGTGACTTTGGTCTGCCTCCACGAATGCTCTCAATAAAGGAGGATGTTGTGATGGCACTTACTTTAAAAGGTAAGTAGGTCTCAATTTGTTTTTTTATGGTTTCAACTTCAGGTAGTTCAGGCATGGGAGGCATCATAATATAGCAAATCGGAATTAGCGAGATAAAAAAGTGGCGCTTGTGGTGTTAGCGAGTGGCCTCTACGTAGATTGATTTGAGAGGGGCAAAGAAGCCGTGAAATTCTGGGCGAGTTTGCTTCCAGATAAAGTCTGGACGATCCTCGCTTAACCACTCACCACCGATGATTTTTCCTTGGTGGTTAAGTTCAACGCGATATTGGTAGGTTTTGCTCTGAATGCTATTGTGGTTCTCTACAAAGTTCCAGTGTTGATCTACCTCAGAGATGTAATACATGATGGTCTCTACAGTAACTTCACGAGCAGTACCAGCAGCAGCGCCTGGGGTAGCACCATTTTTTTCAGCAAGAATTTTAGTTTCGTAGGCATAGACAGGTTGATTCCAAACTTCAGCATCTCTCGTTACATCAGCAACAAATCCCTCTTTTTTAAAAGCGATTTGGTTGGTGAGTGCTACGTGAAAAGCGCCAGCGTTGGTGTCATTACACTCAGCTGAGTTCATCTGTTTTTTCATCGCGGCCTCACTCATTTGGCCTTTGCGTACTTTTTCTAGTAGATCCGCAAATGAGAGGTTACAGCGGCTACCAAGGAAGTTGGTTTTATCTGCACGGCTTGAGTGTAAGAAATAAGTTAAGAGGGCCTTGATATCAGATGAACCGAAAGTGATCGCGATCCCATTTGCATTGGTAACAGTGACTGGTTTGGGGTTTTTAAAGAGCATGGTTGCTGGGGCCCAAGCGTGGCAAAGACCTTCCCACTGGGGAATAGTGAAGCTTGCATCGAAAGAAGCACTTCCAGGTACTGTGGCCAAAATATTGGTACGCTCTCTCTCATGTTTAGTAAGTGGAAAATCGTAACGGCCAAGGTAGATATCGTACTTTTCAGCAGGAGAGAGGGAGCTAAGATCAGCGGTGTGATTGAGCTGTTTTGTATCTAACAATTTATAACCGTATTTTGCTACATCTTGCGCGCTCTTCACATTCCAGCGATAGCTGATCCCGCCCATATAGGTTGGCCAATAGTGGTCGCTCCAAGGAAGGGTGGGTAATTTTGCGGAAAGAGGAAGTTCACGAAAAGAACGATTGTAGTCATAGGACATAAGTTCAGGACGGTTGTTGTTATCCCAAGCGGCCATGGGAAAGGCACTGCTAGAGATTGCAATCAGGGAAAAGGCGCAGAGAAGATTTCTGCTCTTAGAAATGAACATTAAAGACTCCTTGAAAAAAAAAGTTAATAAAAAACAAAAACAAATTCAAAACTAAGAGATTAGATTAGATAATAATGATTCATCAAAATTACTAATGGTGTTTCGTCTTAGAGTAAAAAACCAGAGGCCATACTAATCATTTTTTTTAATTTGACTAGAAAAAAAAGAGAAAATTTATCAGTATGCAATAATGGTGTGATAGATTTTACAAATGGAGGATATTTAGTAGCGAATAATCTCTATTCTGGATGAAATTCTTGCATGCGAATAAACTGACTGCCTACCGCACCCTTGCTAAGCCCATAGAGAGGATGGCGATAAAAATTTGCAGAGATAATTCGTAATTTGTGGTCACTACTTACTTCTACACTGGCAGCGGCGTCGAAATTTCCATAACCCCAGAGGTTGGTTTTTTCTAGAAAGCGTTTCGCAATAAAAGAGACGGAGGGTGCATGATTAAGGCCTTCATTAAAAGTAAGTTTGTAAAGGGCCAGAGCATTTTTCCCTCGAGTAAAATAGGGAATAAGATTTTTATTTTTCATAGTGATCATATAGAGTTCATGGGTTTTACAATCTTCCATGATGCCTAAGCTTTGACCAAAGCTAATACTTTTATTATCTGCAAAACTTGGGGTGTAGTATTTTTTGTGAAAACCATCTACAATGTTTTTGCTACGAGAGTAGTGAAGGTGGAGTTCAGAAGGGTTCATCCCTTTTACACCTTTAGCACTCATTCCCGCAATATAGTGTCCGTTTGGCAAACGATGAACAAAGGCCGCGCCAGCATCATGGTGTTTACGGGTAATGGTTGCAGATGGAATCAGTTTAGGTCTATCGGGTGTGGAGACATCGTAGAATAAGATCTTCGATGCTAGCCCATGCCCTCGGCGCCACTCCTCGACGGGAACCACTAAGAGGTTACCACTTAAAAATAGTCCCCCACCATGCCAGGCGGGATCTTGAGTGATATCTATTTTATCGAAGATGCGATCACTATGCTGAATAAACTTTTCAAAAGCATCGTCACTCTCATGGGGGGTATGTGTGGTGCAAATTTGATTATTGATATTAGGATTACTTTGTTGGCTTTCCATCTTTGCAATAAAGAGATCACCGCTTAAATCTTTACTGTCACCACCGGAGATGTAGAGGTAGGGCCCGTTGCGAGCGATGCCTTGGAAGTGATTGTTAAGGCCAAAGCGATTGTTCTTGCGAAGGGTGTATTTGCTGTTACAAAATCCTTTGTCAGCACCAATGCAACTCTTTTCTCCCTCATATTGCACCTCTGTAAACTGTTTTTCTACGTCGTCGATGCATCGATTTTGATAGAGATCATCGTCAGCGCTAGCAGTGAACGTGATGAGCACCATACAATGTAAAAGAAAAAAATTTTTCAAGATATCTAAATTTTTCATCTGCTTTGAATCCTCCTCCTTAATTTTTCGTAAGCATTTCTTTGAGACGGTCTTATTATAACAGAGAATGCTTCGCTGACGCTAATTTGCTGTTTGGAGGACGCTTGGCAGCGCTGCTGTGCAAACTGTACTAGGCAGAGAAAAGCTGTTTACAAAAGAGAGCATTTGTTTTTTTATCTAACCAGTTAATATTTTGAAATTTAACCATAGGAGGTTTTTTATGTGTAGGTCATTCTTGATTATGGCCGTGATCTTGCTTTGTGGAAGTTGTTATCTTGCCTCATATGCCACTGATGGCAATGATACCAATGATACTAATGACACGAGAGGTAGCGATTGGACAACACTAACGAGTCGTGTGGTGCACCTTGAGGAGGTGCATGAGCGAGAGGGTGGAAGTGTTGTTGAGTTGTTTTTAGAAAATGGAATGGTGGCCTTGTTAAAAAATCCGACGAGCGAGGCACTGGCACTTGTAAGGCATGGAAAGTTTGAACGTACTTACTACGATTTTTTTCTTAAACGGAGGGATTTTGAGATTTTGTATTTTAAGCAGGCAAAGAGTGTTGAGGGAGGTACTTTAGAGGACGAGGAGTGTGAGCAACCGCTGCCACTACTCGATACTAAAAGCAACTTGAAAAGAGTGGTCTCTTATGATGAGGCCGTGAATCTTTTTTCGAAGATGCATCCTAATTTTGTTGGGTCGAGGAGAGTTTTCAGGAGAAATCCCTCTCAATGTTTTAGAAGAGCACAGGTGTGGACCTATGAGTTTGAACGAGATTTTGGAGTAGAGTCTCGGAAATATTTTCTTATGTTTACAGGAAAATTTAGAAGCGGTGGTTGTAGCTATAATTGGTGGTTTCATGTGACTCCCTATCTTTCTGTAGCATATCGTAGAGGCGAGGTAGTGCCTTTAACGATGGATCGTGAATATGCTGCTGGGCCTATTGACCGTGATAGTTGGAGTCGCTTATTTGTAAATTCTACAGGAGGCGGGTGCAACGTTCCTCGCGATGTGGTGTGCCCTGTAATTAGTGAGAATCAATACGATGTTTATAAGCGGGAGTACAATCGCTATTACTGTATCATAATTGATACAGCACGCTTTTACTATTATCCAGAAGATATGGAGGAAGCCAGCAGAAGTGGGAGAGTGAGAAGCAGTTGGAATATGAATAATGTGAACGACGCATATACGGAAAAGCGTTAGGCGACTATTAGCTTATTGATAATGGCATCAACCCCACTTTGGAAGGCGACTTTATCGAGGAGGTAGATGTTCTGATATTTTTCTACATTTTTTCTCACATCTTCAGCATAGGAAGAGAGTAGGATCAACGGGGTTTCGTGATTTAAATTTTTTTGTTCACGAATGGACTTGATCAAAGCTAGGCCATCCATGATAGGCATGGTGTAGTCAACGACAATAATATCGAAGCGGGTATTTTGTGTTAGTTGCAGGGCCTCTAGCCCATTACTGGCGGTAGTGATTTCACTGCCACTAAAGCGCTCTTCGAAATAGTCATACACTACTTGTTGTACTAACTCTTCATCATCGACGATTAATACTTTAATTTTATTCATAAGCAACAACCTTGTAAAAAAGTAGATCTTTGTTAAATAGGATATCGTTATTTGAAAAATTCAACAACAGGGGAATCATTAATGTTTTATTAATGTTGTATTAATGTTTTACGGCCATAGACATCTTCCACATGGGCAAGAAAATGGCGAGGGCCAAGATCAATACTGTACCAAAGATCATCAGTAGCAGTATCGGCTCTAATAGTTTAGTGAGATTGGAGATCTTGTAATCAATTTGCAATTTATAGTAGTTAGCGATTTTGCCTAAGACCGATTCGATCGCTCCAGTTTCTTCACCAATGGCAATCATGTTGACCAGTAGAGGCGGAAATCTTTTTAGGCGAGAGAGCGATTCACGGATGCTAATGCCCGATTCAACCAGTTGACGGCAAGTTGCTATATCGTTAGAGATGGTCTGATTGTGAGTTGTTCCTTTTAAGATCTCCAGCCCATTAGTAAAGGTGAGGCCACTCTTAAGTAATAACTCTAAAATCTTGGTGAAGGAGTTCATCTCAATTTGAATTAAGAGCGGTCCAATAATCGGGAGTTTTAAAGAGACAATATCCCAAAGCGTTTTCAGGCGATCTTTAAATTTAGCATAGTAATAAAATCCCAGTACTGTGAGTAGTAGCGAGATGATGATAAAATAGGGGGAAGTGAAAAAATGGGCAACCTTGAGCACGATCTGTGTAATCATAGGAAGATCCATTTTAAAGCTATCATAAAATCCCTTCATTTTGGGAATAATGAAATAGACGGTAAAGGTAAAGGTAAAAAACATAAATGCTAAAACTATTTTCGGATAAAAAAGCGCGGATTTTATTTTAGTGATATTTTCAGCGCGAATTTCGGTGATCTCACAGATGCGATCAAGAATAAGCTCTAGCTCTCCAGAGATCTCTCCAGCACGAATCAGTTGTACATAACTTTGATCAAAGATGTGGGGGTGTTTTCCTAAAGCGCTATGGAACTCCCGGCCTTCTGAGATATCGATCATACAGCTCTTGAGTGCTTGCTGCATCTCTGGATTTTTGCTTTGATCATGGATAAATTGCAAACCACTCAGTACCGGCATGCGTACAGAGTAAATCAGTTGCAGTTGGCGATTAAAGATGATCATCTCTTCAATGCTAATACCCTTTTTGAAGTGAGGAAGAATATTGATACTGTTCAAAAATTCTTGGACATTAAAAAGTTGTTGATGAATGGAGATTACCAGCAATTTTTGTGTGGCCAACATGCTTTTAGCGCTTTTGAGGTCGCTAGCATTAATGTTACCTTTGATGGATTTTCCCTCTAAGGATCTTGCTTTGTATCTAAAGCTTGGCATGGAGTTGACCTTTTGGCCTTGGCCACGGTTAGAAGTTTAGTATAAATTTATCGCAACCGAGAGTGTGGGTGAACTCGATCGTGGCACTATTCATGGTCGTAATAGTGCTTGAAAAGGTAAAGATTACGCTACGATTGCTGCGTATTGCTTGAGCGAGTGAAGGGGAAAGGGTGGCCGCGCTGTTATCGGCAACGGGACAGCTTGGAATGAGTACTCGGGGAGGAATGCAGTCGTAGCGGTTGCTGTTAAAATTGAGTTCTCTCCAACTATAATTTTCTGCCGTATCCACTTTGGTGGCGCCAATGGTGATGTTTTGGACAATGCTCACACGAAAAGAGAGAATCGTGCCAATAGCGGTTACGGAGCCGGGGATTAAAGTTATGGCACCAGAAGAGGTGGGACAACTATCGCTACCACCACCACCACCACCTCCTCCGCTACCGCTACCGCTAGGATTTAAATTCAAAAGAGCGTGGGGAATGACAAAATTATTTTTGTCGATGGTAATAAGGATAGGGCCTAGGGTTTTGGTCGGTGCTGTTTTATCGGGTATAAAAACTTTTAAAGAGCGTACTCCCAGAGGAATACTATTAAACGTGAAGTAACCACTATCGGCAGCAGTGATCTGGGTGGAGATCGTTTGCAGTGCTCCTGCACTAGCGGTGTAAAGTTCGATCGTTGCTTTATTGGTGTAGGGAGAGGGGCCATCCGAGATAATTCCATGAACTTTACTTTGAGTGTCTTCAGGATTAATGGTGATGGTGATATCTTTGTCGAGAGGTGAGGTGCCACCACTGACGCCATCAGCGCCCAGGGAGGTGATGGTAGTTTTTCCGGCAACCACATCGTAAAGGAGGGAATTTCCCCAAGCATCTTTATCGAGTGGTGTATCGGGAGTGGTACTTAAGTAGGGTCCATTCCAGCCATGAGCAAAGCGTGCAGTGGTGTTCATGCTCCAAGGAGGCACTCCCGGATTGGTGAGCAGAGCATTTAAAGACTCGGACTTGCTGGGAAGCTTGCCGATATCACCAAGATATCCAAAGTGTGTGCGCATTCCCTCTTGGATAATTTCACTATTGCCAAGGAGTGCTTTTTTGATTTCGAGTAATTTTTTATTGGTAGCATCGAAGCGGCCCTCTTTGATGGAGTCATCGAGAATGGAGATGCTGGCGACAGAGAGAATGCCGATGAGGAGCATCGTCATCGTTAGTTCAATTAAAGTATAACCGGACACCGATGAGTGTTGAGGAAAATACTTTTTAAAGCGTTTTAAAAAGGTCATCACTATCTCCACAAATTTGATTCTCTCCACACGACCTGATGCTTGCTCCATCGTAGGAGAAAGCTTTTCCATAGGCATCGATGAAATATTCGCTTTGTGTATCGGTAATGGTGCGTTCGAGGTAGGGGCCACACCACCCTTTAAGTTTTCCATAGTTGCTGGAGAGGTGGTCGCTTTCCAAGCTACAGAGGGCATCAGCAGCATCTTTAAGCAGAAGGGCATTTAAAGTCGGTGGAGTTGTTTGGTTATGGTGTTGCTTATAGTTGCTAATAGCGATAGCTAAGTGTTCGAGCTGTTTATTGGTTTTTATGCTTTTACTAGTTAAGAGGGCGGGCCTTAAAAGCAAGGCCGTAGAGAGCGAGAGTAGAGAGAGCAGCATGGTTAACGTAATAAATGAAATAAAAGTAAAACCACGAATACCACTAGAGTTATAGGTTAATAGATAGGTCATCGCTTGTCCCACAGCTTTGATCGCTGCCACAGCTAGTGATTTTTTTTTGCGCTAAGGAGTATTGAAAGTTGCTTCCCCAAGCATCTTTATTCCAATAGGGGTTACTAGCATCGATATAAGGACCACGCCAACCTAGTTTGCTATAGGGATTATAGCTGAGATTTTTTCCTTGGGTGATTAAATCGTCTAGAGTTGTTGGTAATTTACCCAAATGATTTTCGTAACCAATTTTAGTATAACTGCCATTAGCAACTACAGTGGCATCGCCTTTGATGGCATTACGAAGAGCAGTTAAACGTTCGCGAGTAACGCTACTTTTAGCATCGCTTGAGAAATTGATGAATTGTGGGATAGCAATGGCGGAGAGAATTCCAAGGAGCAAGATGACCATTGCCATCTCAATTAAGGTAAAACCTTTATTGCTCATATTTTACTTATTGAATTAGCATGTCCATCGATTAAAGTGTATTCCCTGGTGAGGAGTCGGCCCACAAGTCTCCTGTAGCAGTGTTATAACACCATCCTCCTGCACGAGCAGTTCCATCACAAGGATTACCTTTGGCGGCGCAACCAGTACCAGAGCAAGCAAGAATAGTTGCGTTGGTGCCCCATGGATTAACGGGGATACCAGTGGAGACAAATTTTCTGTCGGCAGCATTGGTCACTTGTGCTGCTGTACAACTGGTGGTGGTAATATCGTTAGCTGTAATATCGCCGGCGACAGGCCAAGCATCAGCACTTTTACCGCACTTTAAGACCATAACCACTTTTTGATTGGCGATAGCAGTTCTCATCGCTCCTAAAGCACCAGAGGTAGCAGCATTTTTAGCATCTGATTGAAAATCGATAAATTGTGGAATAGCTACCAAGGCCAGAATAGATACCAAGAGCACCACCATTAAAATTTCAATAAGGGTAAAACCTTTTTGGTTTCGAACAAATAATCTCATGCAGACTCCTTTAGGAAATGAGTAGTAATTGAGTTCTCCGGTTTTATTTTATCAAAGAAATGCGCTACGAAGGAAGCGGGAAAAAAATAGCAATATTGGAGTGATTTATTTTTCATGAGAATTGTCTAAAGTTCAGACACCTGCACTCCGATTTGCTGTCTAAAAAGTTTATTAAATTTTTTGTAAGGAAGGAAGGGATAGAAGAAAATGATTTTTAGTAAGTTTTTTAATTTATCGGTAAATCCATTTTCTGAAACACCAGATACAAAGTTTTATTTTCAAAGTGATAGTCATAATAAAGCACAAATAAAACTTTTAGAGGCCTTGTCGCAAGGGAAGGGCATTTTAAAGTTAACGGGAGAAGTGGGGACGGGTAAAACCACAATTGCCAGAATGGTGATTCGCAATTATCAAAAAGAGGCCAATTTTGCTCTTTGCCTACAACCACAATTAGAAGGAAGTGAACTTTTGTTCTACCTAGCAGAAGAGTTGGGGATTATCGATAATCCTAAATATCGACAAGCATCGCTTTTGGCAAGGTTTTCTAATTTTTTAATGGATAGTGCACGTGAAAAGAAGCGAAATATTATTCTCATCGATGAAGCACAAGTGATGTCGTTACAAGCGATGGAAACCATACGCTTGCTTAGTAATTTAGAGTGTGAAACCCAAAAATTGTTACAGATAGTATTGATTGGCCAGCCAGAGTTAGATGAAAAACTAAACTCCTATGAGTATCGACAGATCAATCAAAGAATTTCTGGCCGGATTGTGCTGCTACCACTGGATGAGAGTGAATGTGGCGCTTATATTCGTCATCGCTTAGATGTTGCCAGTGGAGGTAATCATATTGGATTTTCTCCTAGATCCATTAAATTAATTTATAAAAACAGTGCAGGAATTCCTCGCTTGGTTAATTTATATGGACAAGCGATTTTAGGATATGCAGAAAAATTAAAGAAGCGCTATGTAGAGGCGGATTTAGTAAAGATGGTGATGAGAGGAGAATATTTAATTAAATGTGCTCACTATGACTCAGCAAATTTGTCTGCAAATAGCGGAAAATAGAAATTATGAGTAAGATACTTAAAGCATTAGATGAAATTGCAAAAATTGCTCCAGAAAAAAATACTACGTTAGTAGCAGAGATAGGGAGACTACAGTTCTTAAACAAGCGCAAAATAGAAATTATCTTATGTATCTTAGTTATGGTGGTTATTGTAATCACAGTGGGGATTGTAGTTAAAAAGCGAGCAAAGTTAAAAGGGGAAGAGATCCGTCGCGGTGAGTTGGTTGTAGAGCTTGAAAATAAAGATTTGGAAATTACAAAAAAAAATAGAAATGCCTTGGATTTTTATCGACAAAAGCAATATTACGCAATGGTAGGGATTTTAGAAGAGATTTATAAGCGGGAGTATCACCAGGAGAGCGCTATTAATCTTGCTATAGGATATAAAGAGTTGAAAGAGTGGAATAAAGCAATAGAGATTTTGCAGGTAGTGATGGATAAAGATCCCGATGCTGCCATTGCTTGGAATAATCGTGGAGTGGTTTACCTTAATAACGGTGAATTGCTGTTGGCAGAGGCCGATTTTAGAAAAGCAATGACATTGGATGTGAAATATTTTGATGCTTATTTGAATTTGGCGGTAGCATTGGAAAAACAGCATCGTTGGAAAGAGTCTTTGAGCTTTTATCAAAAATATCAAAAACAACTGTTACAAGAGAGCGATCTTAGTAAACGCTTAGAAGAGAGAATTAAGCGGATTATGGCCTTAACTTATATAGAGGACAAGGATGTTTTGGAAAAAAAAGTTGCTGGCGATTGACCTTGGACACCGGGCTTTTAAGGGTGTGCAACTCCTCAAGGAGAATGGAGAAATTATTCTTGGTAAATATTTTTATTATGATTTAATTGAAAAATTGCAAAGTGTAGCTGTGGTAGATGAAGAGTTAAAAATTGCTTTGGATGTTCACGATTTAAAGAGAGAGAAAACGCTATTAGCACTTAATAATCGCTTAGTGACCAGTATTGAGCTAGATGATTTTCCCGACTTACCAGAAGATGAGATTCGAAGTGCAGTGGAATTTGAATTGGAACAAAATCGAGGAATAAAAGTGGAGGGAGTGGTTTTTGATTATTATTATATTGAGGGGAAGAAAAAGAGATTAAAAATCATCTATGTTGATCGCTTGCTGGTTGAGAAGCAGTTGCAAATTCTTGAAAATTTACAATTTGTTCCTATGGGTGTGGATTTGGAAATTTATGCCATTGATAGTGCTCTGGCATATAGTGGGTATTTGGCGAATCAAGAGGGAAACTATATTATTGTGGATATGGGGGAGGCGTTAACTACAGTAGGATTACATCGAAAAAATCAGTTGGTCGATTTTAAGACTTCAGAGTTAGCGCTTAATTCGATTACCAACGCTTTGAGTACGCAATTTTCTTTTTCGGCCAGTGAGTGTGAGAAAAGGAAGCAATCCATGGGAACAGAGGGAGAGGAGGCTTTAATCAGCGAATCGGAAAAGCAAGCAGAGTTTTGTGTGCAAGAGAAGTATGTGGCAATATTAAATGAAGTGCAAACTATGGTAGAAGAGTATTTAGGTGTGATTGCTGGAGAAACGCTCTGTGGGATTGTTTTACTTGGGGGAGGGGTGGACTTGTATCCGCGTATTGTAGAGTTGTTTAAAGAGAAATATGAGACAGAAGTGTGTATTCCCAATCCTTTTAGAAATATTAATATTCATAAATATAACAGCATCAGTGAAGACGATGTTATTTTAAAACGGGCGCATGTGTTTACGATGGCGATTGGATTGTCACTTCGAGGATTATGTTGATGGTGAAGATGGATAAGTTAAATTTTATTCCTAAAGATAAACGAAAGAGCGCAAGCTTTAATTTCAGTAAAGAATTGTGCTTGTTGGGATTGTTTTTATTCGAAATAGTATTGGTTTTGGTGATAGTGATCTTACAACAATATACCATGAAACAAAGGCAGCAAGATATTGTGGCCATGGGCGACGAGAGAGAGCAACTGGAAAAAGTGGTTTTTGAAATTGGTAAGCAATATAACCAGGGGCAGGTTTTTGTTAATGAGCAAACGGCACTTAAAGAGTTTGTCTATACTCGCAATAAGTGGTCAACCTATTTCAAGGAGTTATCTTTAATCAAACCTTCCGGTATTTGGGTGAACTCGTTAGTTTTGCGGCAAGCTGATAATGAAGAGAGTATGGAGATGGAGATTGATGGGGAGAGTTCCTCTCAAGTGAAGACAAGTGAATTTTATCAAAGGTTATCAAAATCGATCCTTTATTCTAAATTAATTATTAATTTTTCAGAAACTATAGAAGGGGTAACGCCAGAGTTGTATCGTTTTCGTTTTTCTAAAGTGGCGGCCACAGCAAAAAATATGGAAGAAAAAAAAGATAAAAAAATATGAAAAAGATAAAGCTTAGCAAAAGGGAGTTTTTGCTTTCATTGCTAGTTATGTTTGTACTACTGGCAGTAAGTGTGCAATTTGTTTTTGTAAAAAACTATCGCAAGCTTAAAGATTTAAAACAAGAAAGAGCACAGCTTGCTTCTTCGCTTATGCTATTGAAAAGTTCCTATGTGGCGTATGATCAGCATAAAAAAACTGGAGAGACAAGAGCAGATTTGCCAGAGATTGAAAGAAAAATTCCCGATGTGATGAAAATTATATCTGCCAAAGCAGCAGAACATGACTTGAATTTAAGAAAATTAGTGCTTGTCGATTATAAAGATAAAAATGTGGTTGATGACTATTTTCTAAGTCTGGAGTTGGAAGCACCTTTTTTATTGGTGGGACAATTTTTAGAATCATTAGAACAGCTTCCTGTCGCAGTCAATGTGAAATCGGTGCAAGTGGATCGCTTTGACGGTGATTTCAGAAATTGTTGGGCGAAGATTTTATTGCACGGGCAAGTTGATCATGGTGAAGCATATGCAAAAAAATAAAAACGGATTCAGCTTTTTATTTTTTTTGTCTTTTTTGTTTTTTTTATTTTGGGGTCAATTGGCACATACCCATGCCCAGGCAGAGGTGATTTCAGATTTAGAGGATGAATATGTACTATTTACTAATGTTGAGTATCCTTGGGGAGAAGATCCATTTATTAAAGAAGGTGGCCATGTGCTGGCAACAAAAGAGAGTATAGAGGCAATGAAGATCAGTGCCATTATTGATGACCGACAAGATCCTCGGGCAATTGTAGATGGAAGAATGATTCGTCAGCAAGATAAGCTACAAGGGAGAACAGTTCGTAAAATTGGAAGTAATCATCTTTTACTGGAGAAGGGGCATTCTATTATAGAGGTGCAGATGGGTAGTGGGGAAGAGGGTAATGGTGCTGCTAATGCCAAAAACAAAGGACAAATAGTAAATGAACAAAAAATTATGCAAAATATTGAAACGGTCGAGCAGTTACGCAAAAAAGCGGTATCGCTTTTGCCAATGATTGATCTTCAAGAGGTGAAGAAGAGTAGTAAACGTGAATCACAGGATGGATTATGATAAAAATACGAATAGTCTTTATGATTTTATTGTCTTTTTTTGTTATGAATGCAAGATGTTTGGAGGAAAAAGAGGAGAGAGAAAATATTCTAGATAAAAAATTTTCTTTAAATGTGCATCAAGCAAAAATTCAGGATGTTTTGAAACTTATTGCAGATAAAATACAGCATGAGGTGAGTATTCATGGTGGAGCTAAAAAGAGTATTAGTTATAAGGGAGAAAATTTAACGTTGCGAGAGATTTTAGATGAGATCACAAGCAAAAATGGTTTTGAATACTATTTTGATGGAGAGGAATTGGTAGTGAATCGGAATAGTGAACAGAATAAAGGGCGAAAAAATGCAAGTAACCAAGATGGTAATAATGCTGATGATGAAAATAATGATGATGAAGACAATGATGGAGAAACTTTAATGAGAGTGTTCCCACTTAAGTTTTTAAGCGTAAAAGAGGTCAAAGAAAAATTGACACCACTTTTAAGTGATCGTGATCGTGTGGTGTATGACGAGGCCGCCAACTCTTTTATTTTGTATGGGATTAAAACAACGCTGGATAAGGTGAGACTTTATATTGATAGTTTTGATCGTATGCCATTACAAATTTTAATTGAGGCACAAATTGTAGAGATCACTAAAAATAAGTCCTTAGAGTTGGGGGTGTCTTTTGGAGATTTGACCAATACGGGATTGGAGAATATTAAAGATGCTACAGGAAGTGCTGTTTCTCGATCAACGATGAGTCCTACTAATTTAAGCTTAGGACTGAAATGGGGGGTGATTGATGGACGTTCCTTACAAATGAGGTTAGCTGCCGCGGAGGCGTCGGGACATGCTAAAATTATTTCCAGACCTAATGTTTTAACTTTAAATAATGTCAGTGCGGTGATTAAGAGTGGGATTACCTTTCATGTGAAAACGCTTACAGCACAATCGAGTCAACCAAGTAGTGGCGGTGGAAGTACAGGCGGAGGGAGTGGAGACACTGCAGGGATTGCTGGTGGTCTACAAAAGATTACGGCGGGACTGGTATTACAAGTCTTGCCAACCACCATTGGAAAAGATTTTGTAAAATTAAATATTACTGTAGCTAACAGTGAGCCGGAGGAGAGTTCTTCTATTGATGGCATCCCTGGGATTATTGATAACTCTGCTCAAACCACCATTATTATCAAAGATAATCAAACCGCCACTCTTGCGGGATTAATAAAAAACGATTTTGGGCAAACCAAAAATGGCACGCCCTTTCTCTCCGACATCCCTTTTTTAGGTTGGCTCTTTAAAAATCAATTGCAAAGAACTCGCAATACAGAATTAATGATTTTTATTACGCCTCATTTAATTACTCAAGCGTTGGAGGATGAGAAGATCAACGTTGGAGTAAGGAAAATGAGTGAGTTTGCCAATAAGAAAAAAGAGGATGACAAAGATGGATCAGGTAGCAAGTAATAAAGGGAAGAAAAGATTAAGCGATATTATTGTTGAGCTAAAATATCTTACACGCGCACAAGTAGAGATGGCGATTGAGAAGTCGCGAGCATGTGGTATGCGCTATGGGGCCTACCTTTTAGATAAAAAAATGTTGACAGAACTACAGTATTGTCAATGTATGGCCATACACTTTAATATTGAGTTTAAAAATTTAGTGGGAGTTGTGGCCTCTGCCGAGTCCTTAGCGCAAATTCCCTATGAGCTTGCTTTGAAGTGTACGATGTTTCCCTTTGCTATTGAAAAAGGGGTGCTGTTGATTGCTGTCCACGATCCACAAAGCATTTTACAGATAAGTGAACTTTCTAAAAATTTACAATACGATTTTAAAATTTATTTATCGCCTAAAGATCAAATTATTCAAAATATTCAAAAAAGTTATAATCAAAAAGGAACGCTTAAGCTTCTGGCCAAAGATATTTTCGGTAAAAGTGATAAAATTGCCGATGCGGTGAAATCCACAGGAAAGCAATTTCATCAGATGATTAATTTTGGAAAAACTAGTGATGATATTACAGTGTCGGTTACCAATATCATCAATCGCATTATTGAGCGGGCCATCGCCAATAGAACCAGTGATATTCATATCGAACCCGATGATGATAAGTTGAGAATTAGAGAGCGTATTGATGGAGTTTTACACGAAAAAGAGGTGTTCCCCTTGGAGTTTCACTCTAGCTTTATCTCTCGTCTTAAGGTGATGGCAAGCTTAGATATTGCAGAAAAACGCATCTCTCAAGATGGGCGCTTTACTTATACTTACAAAGGCGAAAGCGTGGTGGATTTTCGTGTCTCCACTTTACCAACTGTAAAAGGGGAAAAATTGGTTTTGCGTTTACTGGATAAAAGCAACCTTAAGTTAGATTTGAAGCATTTAGGCATGAGTGAGGAGATGATGCTTTTAGTGAAAAAAATGCTTTATCGTCCCCACGGTATTTTACTGGTGACTGGTCCTACTGGAAGTGGAAAAACTACTACCGTCTATTCGATGCTAAATTGTATTAATGATTTAGAAAGAAATATTATAACTGTTGAAGACCCTGTGGAGTATCGTTTTAATGTAGTCAACCAAGTTCAGGTCAACACCAAAGTTGGATTGACTTTTCCTGTGGTATTGCGGACGATTCTACGTCAAGATCCCGATGTGATGATGATTGGAGAGATTCGTGATCGTGAGACTGCAGATATTGCGATTCGTGCTGCTTTAACTGGACACTTGGTTATATCTACTTTGCATACCAATGATTCCCTAAAGACGATCGACCGCTTGATTGATATCGGTGTAGAGCCCTATTTGATTGCCTCTGCACTCTTAGGAGTGGTCGCTCAGCGCTTGGTAAGAAGATTGTGTCCCCATTGTAAGCAGCGTGATGATCGTGACGATAAGCTAGCGTTGTTACCGATGGAATCGGAAAAGTATAAGCAGAGTCGCACCCTTTACAAGGCCAAAGGGTGTGAGCAGTGCAATCAAACAGGATATACTGGCAGGGTGGCGATTTATGAGATGTTTGTTCCCGATAATGCCATTGCACGGGCAATTAAAAACCGTGCCAATATCGAAGATTTATACTTAATCGCAAAAAACCAAGGTTTTAAGACCATTCAAGATCACGCTTATAGTATGCTTTTTGATGGAACAACTTCGATCGATGAGATCTTTCATACCGTTGGTACGACTAGCAGCTATGAACAAAAGGAGAGTAGTATGAAGGCGGTGGCCTAAGCCTGGGATTAGTTCTCTAAAGTTACCGCAGGATCGATATATGATGTTAATCTCTCATCCTGAGGAAGTCCTTTGGGCAAACTTTTTTTCTTCGCGAGTGATTCAGTATAAATTTTGTCGAGTAGACCCCAACCTGGATATTTGGAAAAAGCAACTCTATTTTTATGCCATACAAAGTCTGGATGATCATCGGCAGATTTGCCTAACCAGCGACCACCAACGATTTTATTATTCTGATCGAGTTCTAGTACATAATCGTACTCGGCCTCCAGGATATATTCATCTTTAGAAATGATGGTGATAGTTACAGGAATAGGAAGTGGCCCTAATTCCCTTACCCACTTCACCTTGGTATGTACCGTTACCTCTTTCTTGGCAGTGCTGGCGGCAGTGGATGCAGGAACATCGCTGCTACTTATAACCTTGCTTTCATACCCAACAACAGGTTGGTTCCAGACTGCAAGTGATGCGGTTTTATCCATCACAAAACCTTGCTGGGCCCGACCAATTAAGTTAGAGAGGATGACATGAAAGGATCCGGGATTGATGTCATCATACTGGGATTTTTCACTTGCAGTCATATTTGCTTTTTCGACATTGCAACGGCCTCCAACAAAGCAAGCGTTACCTGCTGATGGACAAACTTGTCCTGTAAAATAGGTCAGTAACGCTTTCACATCGGCCGAGTTAAAAGGAACTTTCACTCCATCGTTATTAGCAATGCTAGGACAGCCAGGTTCTTCATAGTTAAGAGCAGCGGGGGCCCACCCATGGCAAAGCCCAAACCACTCCTTGTCTTTGGGGTTTTTCACCACACTTTCTGTACGACTAATCTCCATTTTGGTTAGAGGGTAGTCGTATCTTTGGTTAGCAATATCAAATTTTTCTGCAGGAGAGAGTTTTGCAAGATCCTCTTCACTCATCTTTAAAATCTCTTCCTTGCTATGGAGTTTTGCTATCGTTACAACTTTATCATAATCTTGTATAAAGCGATTAGCGATACCACCTTGATAGGTGGGCCAATAGGTATCTGGCCAAGCTGTTTTTTCTTTTGCTAAATCTCCGGCGATAGGAAGTGTATTGAAATTGGTTTCAATTTTTAAATTTTGTTTTGCAAATTCGCCCACTCCTGCCATTAATGCGGGGTTGTTGGCGTTATTCCAGCCTGCGGCAAAGGTCGAAGTGGTGATAGTGAGTAGTAAACTTCCGATAAGTAATTTTGACATTGAAATAACCTCCTGTGATTTCAAAAATATTCTATTACAGCAATCAAGGTGATTATTATAATTCTGCTTTGATCGATTGGGGGTGATAAAAAATAAGTTATTGATATTTTGTAAAGAGTTAAAAAAAAGTGACATCTATCGATGGCAGTTTATGCAGTAGGGAGAATATTTGACTATAATAATAGCTCTTTGCTTAAGTTGTTTAAAGCAGGAATTGCCAAAAATAGTGGCAATCTGTAAACTGTAATTAGTCGCATCATTTGATTTTTATCGAGGAGAGGTTATGTCCATGAGGAAAGTTTGCTTGATTACTTTTTTATTTTCACTTGCTTCACTTGCTGCAGTTGCGGAGGAGAAGCATCGTGAGCAAGAGTTTTCCAAGCACAAAGAAGAGATACAAGCGAGGTTAAGTAAGGAGATAGAACTTTTAAGCAAACATAAGAGTTGTATCGATGCTGCTGCAAATATGGATGCTATTAGGCAGTGCCGAGAGAAGAATAGGGAGGCGCAAGCTTCGCTTCATCAGGAAAACAAAGAGATGGAAAAGCGAAGAATTGAGGAACAAATTCAAAGGTTAAATGAACGGAAAGAAAAGTTAAATCACTTTGATAAAAGGTAAGCGAAATCAAATTCTGATCAGATTATAGACGCGGTTCTGTTGAATCAAAAAAAATTGTTGAGGGGGATGCGATTTTGGTAAGTTTAAACTGGATTTCAGTAAAACAGTTTTACAAATCCAGCAAGCAGGTAGCAGGGTGGCTGGTAGCAGTATTTGTTAGCAGTTCCAGTGTGAAGCTAGCGGGGACAGTATACGGTTTCAAAAAAACTTAAACTGGCACAGT
>JADGAN010000067.1 GCA_015231955.1 Oligoflexia bacterium
ATCAAAGCATCGCGCGGGGCCGTAGACGCAAAACTGTGCCAGTTTAAGTTTTTTTTAAACCGTATACTGTCCCCGCTAACTTCACACTGGAACTGCTAACAAATACTGCTACCAGCCACCCTGCTACCTGCTTGCTGGATTTGTAAAACTGTTTTACTGGAATCCAGTTTAAACTTACGAAACGGGATTGCGCTCAACTTTGGTTCAAAATTTCAAAGTTGCGACAGAGCGCGAACAATCAAGGGATGCATGGTTATTGTGCAATTTTTTCGTCAATGGCCACCCATTTGTTATCAACTTTTTTCCAGACATAACCTTCACCGATAGAGGCATCTTTTTGAAAAGGGGCCTCTGCTTGAAGATACCATTTGTTGTTAATTCTTACCCACTCTTGAGTTGCTTCGCCAGTAGTTAAGTCGGTGCTATAACCAACATACTTAATGGGTTGTGTGTCTTCATTGGTGAATTCCTGAGTGGTCACCCATTTTCCATTAACTTTTTTCCAAAGAAGTTTTTCACCGACAGAGGTATCTTTTTGAAAGGGTGCTGTTGATTGAACATACCACTTGCCATCGACGCGGATCCATTCTAGGCCGATACCCACAGAAACGTCAGTGCTGGAACCACTGATTCTAATTTCTTGTTCATCACTGTTTTCTAATGCTTTTTCAGGAATCCATTTCCCTTGACTATTTTTCTTCCAAACCAGTCCTTCGCCTACTGAAGTATCCTTTTGAAACGGCGATTCTGATTTAATATACCATTTTCCATCGACTCGCATCCACTCGGTCGTTTGGCCGGCAGAGGCATCACTGCCTTGGCCAATATACCTAATCTCTTGGGAATCTTCATTAGGAATTTCTGTTGAGGGAACCCACTTACCATTCACTTTTTTCCAGCTAAGCCCTTGGCCTATCGAGGTATCTTTTTGAAAGGGTGATGTTGCTTTGTCATACCACTGGCCATTAATATAGATTTTTTCAGGAACTTGGGAGGGTGCTTTTTTTAAGTTATCCACAACTTCTGGTGGAAGAGTTGTTGCTGACTCTGCTGCCGGTGTTGCAGGGATAATTACTGTCTCTGTAGATGCAACAACTAATGCTGGTTCTACATTGGGTTGTGGTGCTAAAGCTTCTGGTGATTCCGCTGTTGTTGTATCTGCGGGAGCGATAGCATGGTCGCTATTATTAGGGGCATCTTTTTTACAAGATGTAACTAATAGGGATAGGACTACTGTGGATAAAATAAGACGTGATAGTTTCATTCATAAACTCCTGATGTTGTAATTAGCACAAGTTGTGCAAAATCCATTGCGGAACTATTCCGCATGGGAAGGTTTTCATCGTTTAATATGTTAATAAGCAAAAATGGTGCCAAGAATAAATGATCGCGAGAAGCGATAAGTATCAAAAATCATATTGGGCCTTTGCTGTCTATAATGTAAAAAAAGTAGACATGTAAAAAAAATAAGCAAAAATTAGCAGCTTGGATCAGGAGCTATTGCCTTGAAATGGCGTATGCAAGTGTAGATTTTTGGAGGCAGCAATACACTGCTGGGCATGTTTTAATGTAACTGCTCACCCCCTTCAGCCTTCAGCCCTCTACCAGATGCTGACAACTGCCTAGCTGACAACATCTGGCCGAGAGGAGAAGGTAGAGGGGTGTGAGCAGTTACGTTTTAATTACCTATTCATTTTAGAAAAATATAAGCTTTCAACTGGGAGTAATTTTTTTCACGTGGGAAGAGTTTTTGACATTACTTTAGAGTGGCCTCAATTTTGGTATAACAATCATCAATAGAGTTGCTCTTTTCGTGTAAAAGGAGATTTTCTTGCTTTTCTGTGTAAAGAGAAACTCAGGATTACCAGAGTGAACAACGATTAATCGGTGCCATCTCTGATCCTGCTTTGCAATTAAAATCTTGTGCAAACTCTGGAAGATTCAGAAGCACACCATTTACCCGAAACTCTGCTGGGGGATGCACATCTGTGGTCATTCTCGAGCGGAGCGATTCAGCTCTTTGCTTGGTACACCACGATTGCGCATAGGCAATCCAGAATTGTTGATTTTCATTGTAGCGTCCAAGCCAGAGAGGAACTGGAGTGGTGTTGCCTTCACGAAGACGTTTTGCTTGAATCATTTTTAAGCCTCTATACCCAAGCTTTACTCCACCCTGATCGGCCAAATTTTCTGACAAAGTAAGCTCTCCATTAACTGCTAAATCCACCTCTTTAATGGTGTAGTTACTTGCTTGGTTTGCAAAGCATTGAGAGCGCTTTTCAAAATTCTCTTTAGTGGTGCTACTCCACCAATCAACTAAATTGCCATAACCATCTTGTTTGCGTCCATTATTGTCATATCCATGAGTCAACTCATGGCCAATGGTACCTCCACCAAAGGCACCAAAGTTAGCACCATCGGAGGCCTTAAGATCAAAAGATGGTGGTTGCAAAATTCCAAAGGGGAAGACAAATTCGTTTAGTGCTGGTTCATAGTAGGCATTAATCTCCCAAGGCATCATATACCACTCATCACGATCAACAGCTTTCCCCACTTTGCTTAAATCTCTTCTCACCTCAAACTCTTGAACCAAGATAAAGTTATGCAAGAAAGAGCTACGATCACTCTTAAGCGTACTATAATCACGCCACTTCTCTGGTGCTCCCAATTTTTGTCCTAAAAGCGCAAGTTTTGCTAGAGCGGCCTCTTTGGTGTTTTCATCCATCCACTTGTCTGCACCACTAGTTAGCTCCTCTACCTCTTCTCGAAACACCTGTTTGATCACCTTAATCATCTCATCCACTTTATTTTTGATCGACTCCGTATCAATGGTTCTGGTATAGGCCTCTGCCAAAGCATAACTCAAAACATCTGCCACTTTGTGCGTACAAATTTTCCAACGAGGTTTCATCTCTTTGGCCCCATTTAACTGCATATTCCAGAAGTGAAAAAGCTCTTGCTCTAACCGAGGAGAGACAGTGCTTCCAACCGCCAAGAGCAGATGAAATTGCAAATAATCTTTTAACTCGGAAAGTGCCGTCACCTTGATGAGTTCATTCATGGTCTGCATAAACTCTGGCTCATTGATATTGAGATCGGCCAGGGGTGCTCCCATGCTATCAATATAGCGTTGCCAATCAAACTCTGGGGTGAGTTTAGAAAGCTCAGGAAGTTTCATCGGATGATAAGTTAACTCAGGATCAATCGCCTCATCAGCAGTGAAGGCCTTCTGTGCAAGAGTCGTTTCAAAATCTAAAATATTTTTTGCAATACGATTAGCATCCTCCTCGGAGAGTTTATGCCTTGTAAGCTTGAAGAGGTTTGCAATATGAGTTAAGTATTGTCCACGGATCTCGATCGATTTAGGTGTTTGATCGAGGTAGTAGCTGGGTTCGGGAAGTCCCATCCCTGCGTGGGCCACCAACTCAATTACCCGTGAAGAGTCTTTAAAATCTTGCATAGAACCAAAAGCAAAAAAGGGAGTGGCCCCCACGAGGTGGAGGTGGGCGACTGCAACTGGCAATGCACTTTTATTTTGCAAACGATCAATGTCATCAATCATCTGGCTTAACAATTGCTTTGCACTTTGTGTGGTTTTAGCAAAATTCATACAGCTTTGATATAAATCGACCAACTGTTTGCTGGCAGCTTTTTGTACTTTGCTCTTAGAGAGTTGAAGTAAAATTTTATTAAGCGTGAGATCGGTTTGATCTAAGAGCGCAGTGGCCTGATGGGAGAGCGACTCTTTTTCTGGAGGAATGACCGTGGAATCCAACCACTTCCCACAAGCAAATTGATAAAAATTATTGCAAGGATCGACCTCTTTTAATGCATCAGCATCAAGAATTGGCGGCACTTTTAAGTGGTTCGGTAGAGATGCTGGTGGTGGTGGTGTCGTTGTTGCCATAGCGTCAGCAACCACTGCCGATAAACTTAGCAAAGCGATCGCACTTGCACAAAGGATTGGTTTTATTTTCCATTGAAACATAGTAGTGACTCCTTCTGCTCTAAAGATAAAAAGATAACTTTAAATTTTACCGTGGAGATTTGCAAGCACGTATTCACTGGTAGTAAATAGTAACATTAGGTTCCATAAAGG
The DNA here is from genome assembly GCA_015231955.1 of Oligoflexia bacterium. Lineage (GTDB taxonomy): Bacteria > Bdellovibrionota > Bacteriovoracia > Bacteriovoracales > Bacteriovoracaceae > JADGAN01. Next base: position 4,100 of record JADGAN010000067.1, read on the forward strand.
CCACTGAGCATAACACCATATTTTTTTATAATTTCCCCGCGAACAACTTTCATCGTCTGGGTAAGCATTCCATTATCTATGGAAAAATCCTCATCGAGTAAAAGATATTGTCGGGGGATCTCATAAAAAGCAAAAGAGTTCTTAAGATGATTTGTAACCTCTGTTGTAATGAACTGAATAAAAGCGGCCTTTTTGAAGAGTTCAGCTGTGGGGAGTGATTGCCACTCTTTTGTACGAATATCTCGGTTAAGGGTATCGCGATCAAGCACCAGGGCCGCTACATTGTATTCTTGGTTATCGCCAGTGACAAAGGCATTGATCACGTAAGGAAGGAGTTTAATTTCTGTCTCTATGGTTTCTGGGTGCACATATTTTCCACAGGCAAGTTTGTACTCATCTTTACACCTCCCGGTTACATATAAAAAACCATCTTGGTCAAAGTGCCCTAAGTCACCGGTCTTAATACCACGAAATCCGTTCCAGGTATCTGTCGTCATGATTGCTGCTGTTTGCTCCGGTTTGTTGTGGTAGCCCACCATTACGTGAGCACCATAAGCAATGATCTCACCCTGTTCAATCTTAACGTGCATTCCGGAAATGGGTTTCCCTACACTGCCAATTTTATTGCCCCAGATAGGTGCATTCATGGTAATGGCGGGAGCGGTCTCTGTAAGACCATAGCAATCGTAAATGTGGATTCCAATGTCCTTAAAAAAAAGCGCGATCTCATTATTCATCACTGCACTTGCGGTTAAAGCTGTTCGGAGCCTTCCTCCAAAACGAGAGCGGATTTTTTTGAAGACCACTTGATCAAGAAATTTAAGCGTAAGAGTTGGTTTCCTTCCTCGACACTTTTTTGCCTCTGCACAGGCAAGATCAAACAACCACTTTTTGATTTTTGGAGCATCCTGCATGGTCTTATTGATGCCGTTGTATATTTTGTTAAACACGCGAGGCACACACATAAGCGCCGTGGGCCTGATGGCCAGAAAATCGTTTGCTAGCGTGTCCGTTGATTCCATAATTCCGATGGAGGCACCAAACTGTAAGCAATTGTGTAATTCAGCACTAAGAGCATAGGAGTGGGCCCAAGGGAGGATTGAAAGCGCTACCGTGTGTTCATTTAATTCTGGAAATAGTTTATAACCAGTCCTAGAACAAGCGGTCAGATTTCCATGCGTAAGCAGTACACCTTTGGGTGATCCGGTGGTTCCAGAGGTATAAATCAACACCGCGATCTCACTCCAATGAGGTTTATAGGCGGGGGTAGGGTGATCTTGCCCCCATTTCTCCAATGACGAAAGTGTCTTCTCTCCCTCTCCACTGACCAAATAAATGCCCACTAATGATGGACACTCACCGATAATGGAACTCACTTTCTCATAGATCAGTTGATCACGGACAAAAAGAACCTTGATTTGAGCATCTTGAATAATGTATTGCCACTTTTTTGCTAGCTCTCTTTCATACATAGGCACAAAACGTAGCCCTAATCCATGGGAAGCGTTTTCGATCATAAACCACTCCGTAGAGTTGCTTAAGATGACACCAACAGCTTCTCCTTTGGCCAATTGTAGTTTGCGAAGTCCCCCCCGCAAGTTATCAATCCTTTTTGATAGTTGTTGATAGCTTGTCCACTGGTACTGTTTTGTCTTCGGGTCTTTTTGCCCAATCGCTGGCCGATCTGGCCACTTGCCTGCGCTCTGTTGAAAAAGCTCCACTAAGTTATTGGGGAAAGGATAATATTTTTCTAACTCTGCTAACATTGTTACTCTCCTCTTCTGCTGTCAAATCATAAAATCATAAAGCCACCTATTGTTACTACAGAAGAGGCATCATCACCATAGAGAATTAATCAACTTGTGAGAGTTCCCAACGGCCATTTGCATTGGTGCGATTGCTAAGAAGAAGAGCAGCATCAAAGATATAGTTAGGATCACCACGGTCAAGCAGGGTTCGCCTCCGCGTCTGTTGCTTCACCACCACTCTTTCGAATAAACTCTCGCCATTTACAATGACTCGGATATCGCGACTGAAATCAACCATTCCTTGTTTTAGCAAGATTTTAAGATAAGTGGGAGCTGGGGTTTCAATGGTGATGGTATTAGACGCAAAATCGTAACCGGCAACAATCTCTTGCACTCCTAGTGACTGCACCGTTTCCGATCCAATATCCAGCCAATAATTTTGTTGCCCATGAGTGCCGGCACGAGGAGCACGTGTTTGTAAATCCCAAACCACACGACGAGGTAGTGGATCGCGAACAAAGCGTTTTAGCCAGGCGATAGCATTGGTGTTGCGTTCGACAGTGGTGCGGTCGTTGTTTCGTAACCACTGTGCTGGTGATCTTAAAACTTTTTGTAAAGTTTCACGAGCGTCGTTATCGTAGAAGTTGTGCGGCCTTTGGTAGTGGATATTACACTCCGATACAAAGCCACCCGCATAGCGTGTATGCAACTCTTGCAATTTACCGCAATATTCGGCAGCTACGCGATTGCGATTGTAAGCACTATCCATCTCTCCTACCTGTAAGAGGAAGGGAAGATTGTAAACGTTGGTCAGGGATACACCATTGGGATGGCCTGCTGACATATTCACTGCTGCAAAACGATCGTTCATTCGTGGGGCAATTTGATAGATACCATCACCACCAGCAGAGAAACCTAAAATATAGACACGATTGGGATCCACATCTTCAAATAAAATCATGTTCTCAATCAAGCGGTCGTAGAGGGCGTAGGATTCGTCTACAAAATGTAAGTTCCATGTATTAGTGACACCTCGAGGGGCCAGGTAGATCCCCTCTTTGATACTATCGCGATAATAAATTTGCATATGCTGCCACTGGCTATCATTGACTGAGGGAGGGGCACCACCGCCACCATGAAGGGCGATATAAAGGGGATAACCGCTGCTTGGTTTATTTCCAAGTTTGGAGTAAACGTATTTCATGGCCATGCCATGATAAGTGATGGCACGCGCTTGGTGCTCTTGCAAGCGCTGCGGATCCCTTAGTTGCGAAAGCTTATAATCGTCCCATAGTGAAGCAAAGGTAAGGGGTGCAAAGGTCAAAGCGCAAAGAGTGATTACAGTAAAAAATAGAGTTGTCTTCATCATAAAAACCTCCGATAAAAAAGGATCTATTTATAACGACGAGTAACATTCACGGCGTGCACATCAGTGACAGCATGGTTCCATACTAAGGGAAAATAGGTAGGGGTGTGACGAAAGCTTACCGCATAGATGCTGCTCATTTGTTCACTCTCATGGGCAAGCTTAGCGCGCTCACTAAACCAGGTGTGATCATACTCTCCAGGGGAGGCCGCCTCAATGTAGTGCCAGGATCCTGCGTCCCACACCTCTACCCACGTATGATTTCCTCCTGTCGATGGCCAAAGAGGGATCCCGGCAAGGCGGGCAGGAATGGCAACCGCACGAAGTGCATCGACAATCAGGATGGAGAGTCCGGTACAAGAGGCGTATTTGATCGCGATCGATTCATAAGGACTCTGGTCTGGTTTTTTGCGTAAAGTTGCATGATAACGAACATCAAAGGTATCAAAAACGTATTGGTTTAATTTTTTAACCGCCCCGGCAATGCTCTTTTCTTTAATGGCCACCTCTAAAAAGCGCTGATAAAAATCTTTGCGCCACTGTTCTCGCTGTTCGGTCACATTGGCATAAGGAAGAACATCATTCAAAAAAATCTCTTCGGGAATCATCTTTCCCCAAGGTGTCAGGGCACGTGCTTTATGAGCGTACTCACTGTTCTCTTTCAAAAAAGTTGCGGAGACTGTTCTTAGGTCCCTTTCTGGTGCATGAGCAAGAATAAAGCCCAAAGAGGGCCGCTCCCTAGGGGTGATGGTTGCTATGGCGCTAGTAAGTTGCTGGCGATTGCTACCTGCTTTGCTGAGATTTATCTTCACTTGCGCTTGGTACTCTTGGGGAAGCAAGCGAATGATCTCATCTTCACTACTTGCAATACTAAGAAGAGGTAACGATAAGGATAAGAGTGTAAATGAACCGAGGAGAAACACGAAAATAGCTCTTTTCATTATAAATCCTCCTTGTAAATAAAGTCCTAAAATACCCCCTCAAAGGTACCCTTAAAACCATTAAATGCCCATTTTTTTTGCCACGAGGATCAAAGTATTTTTAGAACAATTGCTTAAAGCAAAACAATAGTTTCAGCGGTTTATCAAAAAATACAATTTTCTTATGAAAAAAAAAGGACTCTCTCTTTTATAATAGTGAACTTCAAACGCTACTAATTTTACTTATTGTAGAGGAGTCTTAAAATGTTTAAGCGTCTTATTTTAATCATTGCACTTATTTTTTGCGCTATATCGTTTGTGCCTACGAGTAGCTTTGCCACAGCAGAGGCAGAAAGCTGCTCGCCTTCAGTTGTAGAAAAAATCAAAGGACAATTGGTATCCATCCTTGAAGATCCAATTAGGCGGGCCACCAAGAGAGAGGGGCACATTACGATAACATCCGTTGCATTGCGCGGGGATGTACAGGCCGGCCCCGATTATATGCATGGTGCTCTCGCCCTCAGAGGCGCCTATTCGATGAAAAAGTGTCAATTTTCTTCTGCTGCGACGATGGAACTCCACCCTATGGCCATCAGTTTGAGAGCAGATGTTCTGGATGTTGCTAAATTGATATGGAAGCATGGACACAATTATCAAGCATTGCTCCAGTCTTTTGTAGAAGACGATGAATCGTACAAGGTTGAAGCTTCTTCTAAGCAAGCTATTACCATTCCAGGAGTAGGAGAAGGTTCTTTGATGATGACGATCACTCCAAATTTAAATGTACGCTCTTATATCGGGGTTAATGTAACCATTATTCCAGGAGTGTTAAGCTGTGATCTAGGGCTTGAGGTTAAAGTGGAATTTAAAGCTACGGAAGAAGAACAAGGAGTAGGACAAGAACAAGAACAGGAACTATCCTCTGGAGATACAACGAAAAGTGTTCATAAAAAAAGAAAGCACCATCGTAAAAAGAGACATTAATCAAAAAAATTGTTCTAACAACGTTAGGAAGCAATACTTTAATTTCTTGGCCTTAAGCGGCCACTGTGAAAATATAAGTATTGCTTTTCGCTATTTTATTTTACATCATGGTGCTGGTTTTGTAAGCAGATCAATGGTGTGGTCAACAGCTCGCCCCTATGCAAGGAGTGGGTTTTCAGAGGATGCGGCAGATGAGCAATGATAAAAGAGTAGCTATTCATCAAAAAGAGTTTAACATTGCCTGGGGTGATATGGATGCTTTGGGGCATGTAAACAATGCTTGTTACTTTGATTATTTCCAAGAAGCGCGTATCGATTTTTTTCGCACTCTCGAGATCTCGTTGCAAGAGAATTGTGGGCCTGTGGTTATTCATGCTGCTTGTAATTTCTTAAAACCGGTGGTCTACCCTGCCACTTTAACTCTGTACACTTACTGGCATACTTTCGGTAACAGCAGTTTAGTTATGGATCATGAGATCTATCAAAAGGAGATACTGATGGCCCACGGAAGTTGTAAGATCGTATGGGTGGATTACAAGAAAAATAAGTCGATACCCTTGCCAGATTCTTTGCGCCGCTTGTATCAAGAAAGAGCGTAGTGTGCTTTTGTGCTAGCAGACTTAGGGTAGAGGAATGAGTCAATAAACCCATTTTTCCATAAACAGGTGAATCACTATGCTCTCTACTTCCCTATGCAAATGCAATAGTCATTTTATCTTATTACTGTATAATAGTGGTTAATTATCAAGGAGTACTTCGTTTATGAATGCAAACGCAAAGGTTATTATGAAGAGTGCTAAAGAAAAAGAACAGCTCGATCTTTTGGCCATCAACACGCTACGCTTTTTATCAGTGGATGCCATTCAGGCCGCCAATAGTGGCCATCCTGGTTTGCCCTTGGGCGCTGCCCCTATGGCTTACGTTTTGTGGTCGCATTTTTTACGACACAATCCTAAAAATCCGCAGTGGTTCAACCGCGACCGCTTTATTCTCTCCGCAGGTCACGGTTCGACGCTACTCTATAGTTTGTTGCATTTAACTGGTTACGATTTATCACTCGATGAGCTTAAGCGCTTTCGCCAGTTGGGCAGCTTAACTGCTGGTCACCCCGAGTATAAGTTAACTCCAGGGGTGGAAATGACCACAGGTCCTTTGGGCCAGGGGTTTGCCAATGGGGTAGGGATGGCGATGGCAGAGGCCTATCTTGCTGCTCGCTACAATCGTCCAGGATTTGAAGTGATCAACCACCACACCTACGCTTTAGTGAGTGATGGGGATTTAATGGAAGGAGTTGCTGCAGAGGCGGCCTCACTCGCTGGCCACTTAAAGCTTGGCAAGCTGATCTACCTTTATGATGACAACCGTATTACCCTCTCCGCCTCTACACTCTTAAGTTTTAGTGAAGATAAGAGTATGCGCTTTACCGCTTACGGATGGCATGTGCAAACAGTGGAAGATGGCAACGACACCCAGGCGATGAGCGCAGCAATTCAAGTGGCCCGCCAAGAAAAAGAGCGCCCTTCGCTGATTATGATTCGCACGCGCATTGGCTACGGCTCTCCCAGTAAGCAGAACAGCTTTCATGCCCACGGATCGCCTCTTGGAGTAGAGGAGGTTAAAAAGACGAAAGAGAATTTAGGGTGGCCAACTACGCCACTATTCCACATTCCTAAAGAGGTAGAGGAGTATTGCCAGCGCTTTGTTGATTGTGGCCGGCAAATGGAAAAGGAGTGGAGTGAGTTATACACTGCTTATGCCAAGGCCTACCCTGCAGAAGCAGCAGAGTTACAACAATTGATGGATGAGAAGAGTCGAGGATCCAGCGGCAGTAGTGCGATTGCCTGTGAATTTCCTGCAGACCCTAAAGGCCTCTCTACCCGTGCAGCTTCAGGAAAAATTTTAAATGCGCTTGCACCCAAGCTTCCCGGTTTACTTGGTGGCTCTTGTGATCTTAACTCCTCCACCTTTACGGAAATTACCAATGCAGGAAATTTTGAGCACCCACTCTTTGCTACTAGTGGCCTCGATTTGCAAGGCTCTGCCGAGGGGGGATGGAACTATAGTTGCCGTAATATACACTTTGGAGTGCGCGAGCACGCCATGGGATCGATCTTAAATGGGATGGCAACTTATGGTTCGCTTAGGCCCTTTGGTGCTACTTTCTTAAGCTTCTCTGATTATATGCGACCTGCAATCCGCTTGGCAGCGCTGATGCATTTGCCAGTTATCTACGTCTTCACTCACGATAGCGTTGAGCTGGGTGAAGATGGTCCAACTCATCAGCCGATCGAGCATTTGGCAAGCCTGCGATCCATCCCTCAGCTGATTGTGATTCGCCCTTGTGATGCCAATGAAGTGGCGGTGGCCTGGTCTTTAGCTTTGGAGACAAAAGATAGACCAGTGGCCTTGATTTTAACTCGCCAAAATATTCCAACCATCGATCGCAAGCTGTATGCACCTGCAGAGGGGCTACGCCGAGGTGGATATGTGTTGGCAACAGATGAAAATCCACAGCTCATCTTAATTGCCACAGGATCAGAGGCCTCGTTGATCATTGCGGCCAAGCAGCAGTTGCAACAGCAGCAGCAAAAGCTCGCGGTGCGAGTCGTCTTGATGCCAAGCTGGGAGTTGTTTGAGGCCCAGACGCAGGAGTATCGTGACTCTGTTCTTCCCCCCTCTGTAGAGGCGCGCCTAGCTGTTGAGGCGGGAGTGTCTCAAGGTTGGGGCCACTACGTCGGCACCAAAGGGGACGTTATCAGTATCGATCACTTTGGAGAGTCTGCCCCAGGCCCCGTATTAATGCGCGAGTATGGATTTACAGTGGACAACGTTTGCAAGCGAGCGCTTAAACTTTTATAAGTCTAGAAGAAATTCTCCTCTGCATTTGTGCTGCATTTGTGCCAACCGACTCATCATGTGAGCGCGCCCATTCCCTGAAGTGCGGTGGCATGGATGACGCAAGAATTGGGTTTAAAGCTGAAAGTGCCGATAAAATGGGCAGCAGAATCTCGTCCTAAAATAGTTTGGCGGTTGCTCAACTTTAACTAGTAGTTCTCGTTACAAACAATAACTTTCAAAATAGCTATCTTAAAACTTAATTGTTGCGCGCAAACTTCGATAACTCCTAGATCGATTGTGGTTTAAATTTTAAAATGATTTTAAAGTGTCTTTTTCAAAAAGATCTTAATCTCTTGAGTAAGCTCTTCTTGGAACTTTTCTCGATCAAAGCCTTCAGGGTCGACAGCTGGAGGAAAACCTGCTTTTTGAGTGGCGGGTGGGAAAGGGGTGAGAAAGGAGAAGTGACCACCGTTTTCAATGAGTTTAAAGGTGATCTTTGTACGATCGGGGACAAGGTCTAAAATTAGTTGAGATTGCCATCTAGGGGTGATTGAGTCCTTCTCGGCCGTCAACAGCAGAATGGGTACTTCAACATTTTCGAGAGAGTCGTTCGGAACAAACCAACTGGTTGCAGGGGCCATCAAAACCAACGACTTCACTCGCTTGTCTGGGGTGACCTCAACTTTTTGCTTCATCCCGGTCCAAGGTTGCCCTCCAGCAACGGCCAATGCTGTATAACCACCCATCGAGTGTCCAAGAACAGCTACACTCGTTGTATTCACATAATTTCTCCACTCGAGGTCGGCCGCAAGGGCATCGATCGTGAGTCTAAGATGGTGAGGACGATTTTCTAGATTCTCCATAGTGCTAGAGAGTGCATTGTTGTTGCGGTTATCTCCATAATGTTCAGGAACCGCTACCACATAACCATCTTTTGCCAAAGAGAGGATGAGGTGGCGATAAACCAGAGGTGAGCCTCCAGCACCATGGGAGAGGAGGAGGAGAGGAAGAGGGGAGTTCTCTACATCTATTGGGGCGTCTGGAGAGGAGTCCAATAGGTAAGAACCAAACTTGATGGGACTCGAACCTTTCTGAGTGGGGTAGAAAAGCAGGAGCTGAAAGGAGATATTTTTAACAGGGTCATTCACCAGTAAGCTTCGACTACCAACAAATCTACTCATACTCCTTGTACTCCTTAAAAGCTTGTGCTTCTTTTATTATATTCAACTATCATTTGCTAATCTCGATCTCAATACTTTTTTAGGGAAATCCATATCATCAGCTAAGGATCTAATAGAGATGAAATCAATAAAAAAGAAGCGATTTTGGGGACTACCCGGGGGGCGGGCATATTGATCTAGCACCAGAGGATTAATAACAACTGATCACAACTGGTGCTGTTGGCCAAGTGAAAACAAAGATGTAATCACTCGAGTACATTTCAAAGAACTTACCGCTACTCCACCTTCTAGTTACAACTACAACTTCTTGATATTGCAAAAATAAAATTTTTTACGTCCTTTTGGTTTTTGGCATAGAAGTTGAAAATACCAAAGATAATTGTTTGGTATTACCAGTTATATAAAGATCGTTGGAGAAAATAATGAAAGCACTTCCGGTTCTTCAAGAAATGAGTGCATCTGAAGAACAGCTTGATTTTCATCGTCAACAAATATCAGGTGTTTTTACAGAAGACAAAGTTTGTGAACTTAAAGAATATCTTCAACATACGAACTTAATCTCAGAAAAATCTACACCAGTAAGGACTGCGCTTTCTTCCAGTCAATGGTTGTTTACAATTTATGGTGAAAAAATATATTCCCTTAATGCTTGTGGTTTAATCGGTAACCACAAAAAACCACGCATTCGTTTTTACCTTGATCACACGCCAGCTTCGCTTTCAATTTTCCAAGAAGGAAGTATAACTTTATCTTGCCACAAAGAAATCAAGGATAATGATCAAATACGAATATTAGAAATTACAAAAGAAAAATCGACAATGACGCTTCAAGATTTTTTAATAGGATTAGCAACTGGAAGAGAGGCATTGGTACTAATAGGAGGGGTTAGTTGTCGGAGAGAAGTTTGGAACTTGAAAGCGGGAAGAGTTACTTTTGATAATGAAAGACAATACAGCAATACTTACAAAAAAGGAGATAGAGTCTACCTTATTCCTCTTTGTTCAACCTCCTTAGTAAAAGTTGAGTATAAATTTTCTGCAATAAAAAAAATAGATCCTTTCTTGATCAACTTTTTTACCTCATTTTCCTACGATCCCAGAACTAATTTTGAGATTTTACAATATTGGAGAAATTGTTGTGATTGCAAATAAAAACTTTAATATTAAACAAGGGCCTTTGCGGGAACGCCAATCAAAAATGATAAATGAAAGCATCATCCCCATTCAAAATGCCCTCATTGTCTGTAATAGTGAACAGCGTTCGCTCAATGAAGAGTATATAGAATTTAATCCAGATTTACACTTAATTGATACACAGCGGGCCTATTGGAATTCGATTGAATATGAGTCTAAAATAAATGTGAATATGGAACTACAAGAATTCAAATCCTTTCTACAACGTTTAGAGCAGCGAAGTAGTGGTGATTTCGGGTTTGGACCACTTGCACGTTCTATGTCCTTTGAACGGCACTTTTTGTTACGAAGTGGGGAAGCAGAAATTTATGTCGTAAAATTAGGAAAGAAAAATTGGAAACAAAAAGTGGCCATGAAATTAAAAGAAGCATTAAAGGAAACCAAAGGGAAAGAGACAGGAATCCTTGTTCGTTCCATGAAAATTAATGAGTGGAGTGATGATGCTTTTGAAAATGTGTGCGCAGAGATGTCTATACAAAATAATGCTAAAATAAAAATAAAAAGCTATCGTTCATTTTATAAAAAAAAATTACGTGCAGTTTGTTTGAATCGCATTCATGGTATTGTTTTTGGGGTGAGTCTTGATCAATCCAAGGTTACTGGCCGGACAGAAAAATTATCACAAATTGAGATTGAATATTGGAGCACATTACTACCTAAAACAAGTAATCACCAAGAAATAATGAATAACCTTGTTCAATCCAATTTAATCCAGCAAATCCAAGTACAACTGTGTTCTTTGGTGATGCAAGAACTGCAACAATCTGGTTTTGCTTTTAAAAAAACCACTCTAACTAAATCGGAATGGGTGCGAGGAGTAAGCGAATGCACATCATAAAAAAATATGCTGATTTACCTTCTAATTTGATTGAATTTATAAAAAAACAACGTTGGATTTTTGCTTCAGAAAATCACGACGATGATTTTCACACCGATGTTCTTTTTTTAAGAGTTTCTTGTGGACCTATGCGAGATTTTGCAGGCTTTGCTAACAGTTCGGTTATTTCTTTGCATAATGACTTTAACTCTAAGTTTTTTTATGAAGAAATTGAAGATAAGAAAGTCGTTAAAAATTTAGTTGAGAGATTTTTAATTGACGGCCAGTGGAGGGAATCTATTGCTAAAACTACAGGAACAGCGGCCCAAAAGCTCATGTCTGTTTGGAACGGACTACTAAATGCAGAAGCTCTTCGTAACCTCTCCCTGAAAGAGTTAGAAGGTTTTTATCAAGCGCAATTAACGGCCCATTTGCAGCTTTATCTTCCTGCATGGACCGCAGAGGTTTTACAAGCATCGGGGATCGGACTAACGGAAGTTCTTCTTGAACATCTTCGAATACGAGCAGGTTCACATTCTGACCAATGCTCCTCTTCTAATAAGGATATTTTCAATATTTTTAATACCCTGACAACACCGGATGAGTTATCCATTTTTGGTCAAGAGCAAAAACAGCTTCTTGAATTGGCCAATCAAATCCATGAGAATCCTTTTCTACTCGAAAAAATAAAACGCTATCCTTCCAGAGGAAAACTTTATTTACCAGGGAAGATCTTAGAAAAAGTTTGCCAGATTTCACAAACAACTGGATTTTTTGCATACCACGGTTTTAGTAAACGCCAACGGATCACGGAAGATGAAGTTATTGAACGCTTAATAAATTTAGTTTGTGATGACTGTGCTCGGAAAAAAGAGCAAGGTTTAATGCAGGAACGTACGGCCACAATCGCACAAAGAAAAAAAATTGAAAAAGAATTAAATCTCTCTGCAGATGAAATTTCTATCTTTCGTTGTTATGGTCAATTAGGAAATGCTAAAGTACTGCGGCGATTGGCACAGCTATATAATTTTTCCTTCCTAGATGCGCTTATTAGGGAATTGGCCATTAGACTAGATATCAATGAAGCACTCTTTCGTTTTATGACTCCAGAAGAATTTTTAGAGTGCTTCCATTTTCATGAAAAGCAAGGATTAACAAAAACTTTGTTTAAACATTTAGAAGAACGGGTCAAACAAATGACTTTCGTCATTTACGAGGGTGAAGAATATCTACTAGTAGAAGAATGCTCTCAGACCATACAGGAATATATTTTAGAGAAAAAAAACAAAGTAAAAGCAGATCATTTTACGAATATCCTAAATGGGATTCCTGTATCCAGTGGACAAGCAACCGGTCGCGCCCTAATTGCAATCCGCAATGATTCCTCTTTGCAAGAAAGATTTAAGAGTGGAGATATTTTAGTCAGTGTTGAAACGGATCCCGATTTAGTCCCTCTCATGAGAAGGGCCGCTGCCATCGTAACCGATCAAGGAGGAATAACCTCACATGCAGCAATTATTGCAAGAGAGCTTGGCATTCCTTGTGTTACTGGAGTTGATGGGGCCACATCCCTAATTAAAGAAAATGATCTCTTACGGGTTGACGCAAATAACGGCATTGTGGAAATACTTCCCGTTCCGCTTCCCCAAATATCTACTGCAACAAGTACCAACAAATTTGTTTTTAAATTAAGTGATTTTAATTTCCCTTCTGTAGAGATCGCTGGACGGAAGGCCACAGCTCTTAACTTTTTAATGATTAATGGACATCACAATAAAATACCGGAGGGTTTTTTAGTTAAAGATTACGTTCATTTGAATTTACAGGCCCCTGAGGTGGCGATCAGATCGGCCATGACAGATCTCGATCCCACAGGCGAAGCGCTTTGGGCCGTTCGTAGTTCTTGCTCTTGTGAAGATGGGGAAACCTTCTCGCAAGCAGGACGATTCGCAAGTCGATTAAATATCAAAAGTGCAGATGTAGTGAAAACAATAGATGAAATGCAAAGATTAAGAATCGATAGAAACAACAATAAAGATAGCAATAAAGATAATGACAAACAGGAAACAGAGAATTCTTTTTACTACTCACTATTAGTTATGAAAATGGTTGCGGCCACTCACTCTGGAGTAGTTTTAACTACAGATCCTCGCAGTCCATACCAATTGCAAATGATTATAGAAACCACAGAGGGACTTTGCGATGATTTGGTTTCAGGACGTATTCGGCCTCATTGTGCTTTCGTAGACATCAAAACTGGGAATTGGCAGGGAACCACCTGTTTAACTTCTTCTCAAATGCAAACGTTACTTAAAGAAGTTAAGTTTATAAAACAAACTTTAAAACAAGAGCACCTAGATATCGAATTTTCTTTTGCTCATGAAAAACTTTATATCTTGCAAGCAAGAAATCTTTCCTCTGCACAAATGCAGCAAGAAGAGACACCGATAGTGACAATTACTATAAGTAAAACGGACGGAGAAAGGTAATGGATACATTTAACTCCACTTCTACTTCCGCCATCGAGGCCAATCATCTCGTTAAAAGCTTTAAACGTAAGAATTGGCGAGGACAGATAATAGAAAATATAACGGCAGTAAACGATGTCTCTTTTACGATTAATCCTGGAGAAACTGTTGCTTTTATAGGTACTAATGGTTCTGGAAAAAGCACTACTTTACGAATGCTTTCCGGAATTATCTTTCCCACCTCTGGGGATGCCCGTATCTGTGGATATAAAAGTGGCAGTATGGAAGCGGCAATGCGCTTTGGACTTGTTTCTGGTAATCGCAGTGTGCTCTGGGCGCATATGACCGTTCAACAAAGTTTAGAGGTTATTGGTGCGGCCTATGGATTGCTGGCGGTTGAATCATGCAAACGAATTAATCTTTTGGCCGATCAATTGGCCATCACTCCACTTTTAAGGCGACGAGGAGGTCATCTCTCTTTGGGCGAACGCATGCGCTGTGAAATGGCCGCGGCCGTTTTACATCAACCTTCAGTTTTATTGGCCGACGAACCCACGCTCGGACTAGATATTCCTAGTCGTAGAGACCTTAGAAATTTATTGCGTGAATGGGTAATTAATTCTGGAATTAGCTTACTGCTCACTAGTCACGATGTCGGAGATATCGAATCACTCTGTTCCCGAACAATTTTAATTGCAAAAGGAGAAGTTGTGTATGATGGAGAGACTTCTCTTATTGAAAAGCAATCGCTTTCACATTCCCTTGAAGACCGCTTAGCTACAATTATGGCCCAAGGATGGAGTTGAAACTGAAAAAAGCAACAATAACAACAAATACGAGCAGAAGTAGACGATTAATGGGGGCCATCAAAACGATCATTGTTCATGAGGTTAAGGATGTTTTTTGTCATCCAACACCTATTCTCATGCGTTGTTTGACTATGCCCATTTATGTTGTAACCCTTGCATCTATTTGGAATGGACTTCGCTCCAAAGCGGGATTACCTATAACTTTTCCTACGCTCATCTATTTTGTACTAACGCAAACGATGCTAGACTCTTTTGTGAGTCGCTTTTCACTCTCCTCCCTGGTTATCAATTTTGAAGCAGCACTGACTCGCCCAATTCCTTGGAGTATTCAGTCCGGGGCCCAAGCTTTTGCACGCACCAGCGCACAGCTCTTTTTTATGGGGATTTTGGGCCAAGGGGTTCTCGCTCTTTGTGGATATACGACTGAAAATAATTTTCTAATCCTTTTGCGTTGGTTTACGGTGATCCCGTTTATTGCATTTGTTGATTCTTTGCTAACACTTATTTTTACTTGTATTTTTCTTAAAATTGGAAAATCCGATGGTCTTCGTTTTATTTTAAGTAAATCAATGCTGGCCCTGGGAGGAGGCCTGTATCCATTACTGCAAGCAGGAACATGGAATCAATTATTACTTCAACTTCCCTTTGCTGATCTGATTTTTCAGACGGCACATTTTTGTCTTTTCGGTAAACCTTACGGTATCTCTCTTGGTATTTGGATCTTCCGCATTTGCAGCTGGTCTCTTGTTTTGATTTTGCTTTCACAAATTATCTTTAATTCTACTCGCAAAAATTTCCTCATGGGGAATGGTGGATAACCACTATGCAAAAAAAAATTATAATAATAAAACGCTGGTGGATCTTTATCTCAATCGCTCTCGGTCGAACCTTGCGTGCAGATTGGTCACTACTCTCAAATGCCCTTATGGGATTATTAACTATGACTATCGTTCATGGTTTACAACTTTCGGCCACGTGGGCCCTGCTCTCCCAATTAAGTCCAGAATCTCTTTTTCCTTATTTAGGTCAACAAGGAGCTTTACTTGTTGCTTGGGGATTTATTGGTATTGCCGCTGATGGCCTTCGCCGTCTTCCCTTGACCATTGAAAATGGTGAATTTGAGTCGTGTTTAGGTGCTCCATTGCCTCCATTGCTTTTGGCGGCCCTTTCTGCTTCCAGTGTGATATCTTTTACAGATCTCTTGCTAGGTATGATTTTAATTATCTTAACAGCACAATTAAACATCAATGCGGCCTTGATAGCACTTATTTGTATTCCGATGGAGTTTTTTGTATTTACTTCCCTTTTTATATTGGGAGGAGCTGCATCGCTAAGAATGAGACGAGGTGGGGCCGTTGGCGATTTTCTAGTCTTTACCACACTTACTCTTTCTTCTTTTCCCTCGGTCGCAGGTTTTCAAGGAAAGTCTCGCTTGTTATTATTTCTTTCTCCGGCCTTATTTACGGCCTATCTCCCTTTTCAAAGCTTAAATGCCAAAGTAAATTTAATAACTCCGACAATAGTGATCTTAATTGCAACCTTTGTTGCTATTTTATTCATGTTTTTCTCTATTCATATTTTTTCTTTAGCATTAAAAAAAGCGGAATTTTCTAGTTTGGTTCGAATGAGGCACTAGCAAAGTTGGTATAAATTTACTGTAACTGCTCACACCCTTCAACCATCTGCCCTCTATCAGCTGTTGACAGCGGCATAAGCTAATAGCATCCTGTTGAAGGAGAGGGAGTTATTGGACTATGCCCAGATTTAAAGAGAATAGCTCTCTTCTCGAAATGCAAATCGCGATAATCTACATGCTTCTACAAGTTCAAGTTCGATGTCAACTGGCACTTTCGCAGCGAAAG
>JADGAN010000068.1 GCA_015231955.1 Oligoflexia bacterium
ATAACTCTTGCGAACCATTAAATATTGAACTAAGTAATCGAGCGGATAGCATAATTAGCAATGTACTTAACAAGAGGCATTTCAGGCATCACCCTCGAGCGCCAGGGGAACGATCAACGAACAAAAATTATATCCAACTCTTAAGTTCTTCCTCAGGACATACATCTGGTCAATATGGTGGGTCTCAAACAGATGTTACTTTGATGGGGAATGTCTACAAGTGTGATAAAGCTAATTATACCAGGTCGCACAAATAGCTTTACTTTTTAAAATATGCTATCAAAGTGAATGAAAAAGAAATCATTTTTAAATTGGAAAGAAGGGCGTCGACTTAGAGGAATTGATCTACATTGCAAGGGGTGGAAGCAAACTGCAATTGCTGATGCACTTGGTGTTAGTAAGGTGGCCGTAAATCAATGGATACGAAAATGTAGAAGTGAAGGGAGAAAAGCTCTTCAATCTAAACCTAAACCAGGTGCTCCCAGTCGCCTTTCAGTAGAAAAGAAATACCAAATTTTGGAACTCCTTTATCCCGGTGCTGAAGCTTGGGGGTTTGTTGGAGATATTTGGACTTGTTCTCGCATTGGAAATGTTATTGAACGACAATTTGGGATTTCTTATCATCGTCATCATATTGCAAAGATAATGAAAGAGCTTAATTGCACTTCTCATAAGCCCCGAGTCCGAGCTTTACAGCGAAACGAGAAGGCCATCCAAAACTGGAAAAGATACAAATGGCCTGCTATAAAAAAAAGCAAAATAAGGAGAGCGCTGGGAACTCAAAGTTAAACTTACTCATGCTCACCTATCTTCTATTGGTGGCATCACTCCTTTTGAAGAGCTGGCCATCTGTACAAAAAAGAGGGCTATCAATCTTGCCCACCTTTTAATTCGCTTTAACGAGAGGCCCTTTATAGCTTGGGATGGTTCAACGATTCATTCAAAATCAATTTTTGTTCGCAGTTTTGTTGCGGCCATAGGTTCTGAAAGATTACGAGTAGAGAAATTTCCTAGTTATGCGCCTGAATTGAATCCAGCAGAAGGTCTTTGGTATCAAATAAAAGATATTGAACTTAAAAATGAAACTTGATTCAGCAATTATTAGAATCAGACAAAAACCAAAATTGGTTCAGAACTTTTTTGGACAAACTAGTTTGGATATTTTAGAGTTTAAAAAGTAAAGCTACTTATGCTACGTGGTATAAATTGACTCATATTTCTGAAAGTATACTTTTCTTCGCAGAAAAATATGCTGTTCGTGCGTTCACTTTTGCAAGGAATGCATACACCAGCATAGAAAAGCGGCCTGAGCACTTGAAATCCACAAAAAATGCCCTTTAAATGGCATTCTGATCGAGGTACGCTAAGACAATAAATCATTCTTCCTGATGCTCGCTCTGCCTCAATGGTCAACCAAGGTGAATTATTCTAACAGCATTATGGCATTCTCAAAGATGTGGGTAATAGTATGCCCAAAAGTCGGCCGGCACATAAAGTGTAGCTATTTGCTTGGTTGCCACGCATTCTTGCCTCTGATAAATTAATTTTATACCTTTTATCCACGGAGGATGGTTTTTATGCGCAAATTATTTGCTTCGTCTTGGTTATTTGCACTTTTGTCCCTGCTACATGGAAACGTTAGTTATAGTGATGACAGCAGCTATGGATGCGGACTTGGCAGCATCGTTGCTCCTCAAAAAAGCCTTGTCTCTACCACCACTGCAATGGCAGTAGACTACTTTATTCCATCACGTATTTCTGCTACCACTACAGGCACCTCTGGATGTGCGAGACACTCTTTAGTGATGAAGGGAAAGATGCCTCAGCACTATGCTGAGGCCAATTTTGAAAATTTAAAGCAAGGTATTGCCATGGGTGGCGGTGCTTATGTACAAGTTTTTGGACGCACCCTTGGCTGCAGCGATCAAGTCTACTCTCGCTTCTCTAGGGCCATGCAAGAAAATTTTCAGTCGATCTTTGAAGGGAGTGAGGCCACCAATGCTAACTCTACAGTAAAGAGAGTAAAAAATATTATCAAACACGATCCTATCCTGGCAAAAAATTGCAGCATCCAACAAGCATAAGGAGTAGAAATGAAAATCATAAAAAGTACCGCTCTGTTGATCTTATCGATGACAATACTATCTCCTTTGGCCGCACTTGCTGATAGTAGCGTAGGCTGTGGTCTAGGGTGGCAAGTAACCAAGGCCATGACCACCACTGCTGCCACTACCAGAGTATCCACCAACTTCACCTTCTCTAACACCTTCGCGATGACCTCGGGAACCTCAGGATGTGCACAACATAGTCTAGTGATGAAACAAAAACTCGATCTTCACTTTGTCGAAGCAAACTATCAAAACATTCAAATTGATATGGCCAACGGCAGTGGTGAGTACCTCTTTGCGCTTGCTCGCACTATGGGGTGTCCAGAGGAAGTGACCGCCATTTTTGGCAATGAGAGCAGAAAGCACTTTAATGAAATCTTTTCCACTAGCGCTGAAAAAGAAAATCCTCAAGGGGCATTACAAAGTTTAAAAAGAGTGATAAAAAATCATCACCTTTTAGTAAATAAATGTAACCCTGTGGGATAATGAAATCGACTCTTTTTTTTATTTCTTTTTTTTGCTTTTCTCTACTACCCCTTCTATTACTTCTCTCACTTCTATCCCATGCTCACGCTAACGACCTTGCCTTTTCTAGCTATTGGCTTAAGCTCATTCACTACAAAAAAAGCGCGCTTGCTGGTTATAAGGGGCAAGTGGATAGTCCTCAATTTTACCTTGCGGCCAATGGGAAGTTTGACCCCGTGGCCGAGTGGAATGCTACACTTACAGCGTTTCAAAACAGCGACTCCTTTAAAGATGATTCGACCCATCCCCAGTGTCGCTTTCCAGAGCGCTATCGCTTCTTGAAGCAGCAGTTAAAATTAAAACTTAAAGATGTTAAAGATGCCAGCTGTAGCGACTTTAAAAACTGGATCACCTCCCTTGCTCCCCAAGGGGCGGCACTGGTCTACGCCAGCAACTACCCCAACAATCCCGGCTCCATCTTTGGCCACACCTACTTAAAAGTCATCTCGCAAAGTGATTCGCGCTTACAAGGAGGGCCTGAAAACACTTCTCACCTCGATCTCCTCGACTACTCTATTAGCTATGCTGCCAATGCCGATAGCTCCAATATGGGACTCACCTACGCCTTTAATGGCATCTTTGGTGGTTACCTAGGACTCTTCTCTTTGCAACCCTCCTATATGAAGGTGGCAGAGTATAGTGACCGCGAAGACCGAGACCTTTGGGAGTTTCAATTAAATATTAACGCCGAAGAGGCCACGCGCATGATGAACCACTACTGGGAACTCACGCAAAACGCCTATTTTGATTACTTCTTTTTTGATGAGAACTGCTCCTACCAAATCTTAACCTTGCTCGAAGTTGCACGCCCCGATTGGAAATTAAGCGAACGGGTGTGGGCCTATCTTGCACCCGCTGACTCTGTAAAACTTGTAGCGGACAATAGTGGCGCTATCACTGAGGTGCGCTTTCGCCCTTCGCTCTACAAGCGCACCATGAAAAAGATCAATGCTCTAAAGGGAGAGCAACAGCAACTCTTTAGAAGCATCATCGCTTCGTATTCGCTAGACAAGCTAAAACACGCCGATAGTAAAAGCTTAGAGGCGATCACCAGTTATCTTTTTTATCGCAAGCAAGTACAACTCAATAAACTCGATTCCAAGCAGAGTGAACTTTATAGTGCGGCCCTTAGTGCCCGCGCTCTACGAAAGGCATCGCCAGAGGTGGAGGAGTTGACTTACACCGCACCTAAAGA
This sequence comes from Oligoflexia bacterium, assembly GCA_015231955.1. Lineage (GTDB taxonomy): Bacteria > Bdellovibrionota > Bacteriovoracia > Bacteriovoracales > Bacteriovoracaceae > JADGAN01. The sequence goes on from JADGAN010000068.1 coordinate 3,829, forward strand.
TAACTCTCCAGAGCAAGCACACGATTCAGTACAAATTGCTCTCTCCAGTGGAGTAAACTCCTACGAGCATTTTCAAGAGTTACTCTACCGTCCTGCGCTTCACGATGCTTTAAACAACGCTCAAGGGTATGCCAACTTCACACAATTAGAGATCTTAAAAGCAAGAGCACGCTACTATCATCACTCCAAAAAAATCTACCTAGAGGAGCTGACCATCTTAAATGTGATGTCCCTGCTCTCCTTTGATCTTGTCGAAAAAAACTATTCGTGGCGTTTAGATTCTAAACTTTACATGCCTAAAGATCTAGGTACCACCCGAAGGCATGCACTCCTCCTTCGCCCCTTGGGTGGTTACGCCTTTACCACAGCTAACGAGAGCGCGATCTTTTTTGCTATGATCGGAATCAACCTTGAGGCCCAGGATTCGTTTGCACACCTTTTGCGTTTTGGCCCGCTCTTCAATTTGGGCACCCTAGTGAATATTGGCAAACATTATAAGTTGCAACTCTCTTCGAACCTCCTAAGCGACCTCTTTCAACACAAGCGCCAAAAATATTTTTGGGAGCACTCTTTGCATCAATCGCTGATTTTAGCACGCAACTGGGATGCACGCTTGCAACTCTTATGGATACGCGGCAAGCAAGAAAACAACTACAGTGAAGGCCGCGTAAGCTTAAGCTACCATTTTTAAATTTTTCTGACTTTAGATAAGTTTGATGGTATCCCTCCTCATGATCTCTACGATATATCTGCAGATCATAAGGGAGGTGTATTATGGATTTTTTAAGAATTCTTATTGCTATTATCTTGCCCCCATTAGGGGTTTTTTTACAAGTTGGCATTGGAAAAGATTTTTGGATCAATATTTTATTTACACTCCTTGGTTACATTCCGGGGATTGTTCATGCCGTATGGATTATTGCAAAAAAATAGGATCATAAAAAAAGGAGCGGATCATGGAAAACAAAATCTTAAACTTTGTGGCCATGTCTCCCCAAATGGTAAAAATACAAGATAAGGAGCACTGGCTTTCTCTTTTCTCAACAAAGGCAACGATTCAAGATCCTATTGGAAGCAAGATCTATAAGTATCAAGAGTTATCGCACTTTTGGGATGCCTTTATTGCTAATAACGACATCTCATTTCAAGTTCTTCTCGATCTTGTCGATAAGAGCAGCTTGGCCCCCAATAAAGAAGTTGTTCGCGATGTGCTCATTCATACTAAGTTGGCCGGCACACAGCTGCAAATTTCTGTGCCGGCCCACCTCTTTTATGTTGTACAAGAGGAAGAGGAGAAGCTCTCCATTCTCTCAATGCAGGCCCACTGGGACTTATCAAAAATGGTTTGGCAATTTTTAAAACAAAAAGGAAGTCTGCTGGCCATAACTAAATTCACTTGGAAAATCTTCAAGAACGTGGGGCCCTCTGGAATCGCAGGTTTTACCAAGGCGCTCTTTTGGGGGATTAAGCAAAAAGGGGAAAAAATTGTCCATCAAGTTGCCACTGCTTCACCTCCTCAGGCCCGCGGCCATTTTGCAAAGAGTGCTATTTTAAACTTCTCGCTCGAAGAGTTAGCTTCATTTAAAATAATCAACACACGATCGGCCGGTTACTTCACAACCTTTTCCTTTGAGAAGCATGGGCAAAGGGGAGTGGGACAGATGCGCTTTTGTCCTTTCACCCATAAAATAGTCGAAGCAAAAATCTATAACTAAAAGATGTAGGGAATTAAAATTTTTCGATGTGTAGGATAATTGGGAAATCTCTCTACATACCAACGGTGAGTGGAGATCGCTCGTGGAAGAAGATTTGCTAAACTAATAAGAAAAATAAAGAGTCCCCCTGGTGACCATGTTGCCAAAGCAAATCCAAGCCACGCCAGTAACTCTCCAAGGTAGCTAGGGTTACTGACAAAGCGGTAAGCTCCACCAAAGGGAATGCGATATACTTTATCCCCCTGCTCAATCTCCTCTTTGCTTCTTAAGTTACGAACGATCGCATCCGAGTGGATATTTAAGAAAAATCCAAAATAGTAACAAAAAATACCTAGAAGAAACCGCGGATCAGCAAACCAAGAGAGATCAAAATGGTCTCCATAACTCACAAGATAAGCAGCATTCAAATAACCGTGAAGCAAAGTAACTAACTGGCCCATCACTACCACAGTGATGCTAAAATTACTTTTCATCCCTTTGGGAACCCTCATCAAGTAAGGAAAAATAAATCCTCTATTAAGGTAATGGACACTCCATACAAACAAGAAGAAGAGGGGGACGGGAGTTAACGCTCTTTCTCCCTTAAAATAGAAGTAATAAAAGCTCAACACTGCAGGTAGTTCCATTAAAAACCATCCCCACTTGGGATTGAGATTAAAACCCATCTTTTCGCTGCTAAACTTTCCAAAGGGGGAGGCCACAAAACAAGCGGCAATGGCCACAATAAAGACTAAAGTAAAAGCAAAAATAACTACATTATGAAAGAGATTCATCGTCAAGATCCTCCCTTTTATTTATTTACTTGTGTCTAAAATCCAGTCTTACTGCAAAGATAGAAATCGGAAATCAGCATTGCGGGAATGGCCGTATCAATGCCTTCAAGCTTTGAACGGCAAGCAACACTTTTCGAACACTCTAATACTCGAGAAAGCATCGAGAGAGGGGAGTCGTTCCAACGAAAATGGTTGGCACCACAGACGATCTTACCATCCTCGACGTAGAAAATTCCATTTCTTGTCATCCCTGTAAGAGTCATATCATTTTTGCGAACTAAGCGAATGTACCAAAGATCTTTGAGATAAAAACCACGATCAAGCTCTTTTAACAACTCCTCTTCGCTCTTCGAAGCACCCTCTGCCTCCAAGATGAGGTTTCCCATACTCCACTCGCAAAGCGCATGTTTTTTCGCCCAGAAAGGAGAGGTAGGAAGATTAGTCAATACGCCCTTATCAATCAGCTGCTGTTTGATAATGGGTCTTCCTTGTTTGGTAAAGGGACGCGAATGCAAAGAGGCAAATTTAGGATCGGTAAAGATAGTGATCCGCTTATCGGCAACCACCTGCCCTAACTTGTCGGTAAAGGGGGAGTGGCCTTCATCAAAACTTCTGCGATCAACTCCATAATAGAGCATATTACTAAAAAGGTCGCTACTCGCCTTTCTTCCGAGTAAAACTTTATAACGTCCCGGTGAAAATTCACGCTTATTTTGCAAAAGCGTGGCATCTTTGTGAGCATCTTCGAAAACTTGTACATAATCGATCTCAGAGATTTTGCTGGCACTCTTACGAGCAGAGCCCTTCTCCCCACCGATATCAATGGTGTTCGAATACTCGGCAAAAGCGTCTTGATAAAATCTTCTAGCACCAAATTTGGTGCTAACCCCGAAAGCACTGCTGACATTTTCAACAGTACCAGAGGCAATCACTGTACGAAGTTTGGACGTAGTGATGGCGTAGGCGGCAACTTTAGTGCGTGCTTTGGGATCTAAGTGATCCTCTACTCTCCCCTCCATCGCCTCCCTCTGGAAATCGTCATTGGCACTGCTATCGTACGAAGGAACGTACTCTAAATCCACCACAGAAGATTTTGCCACACTTAACGTTTTTTGCAAAAGTGTGTTTAATCCCTCATCGCTTAAAACATTGCTACAAAGAGAGGCCTTTTTCCCTTCTACATAAAGGGTAATATAAACCATCTCTTGATCTCTTTGCAAATTTTGTGTGAAGTGATTGCAAGCAAAGCGAGTCAGCGCACTCTCTTCTTGAAAGTAGTTAATGATGTAATCACTAATCCCACTCTCCTGCTTGATCATCCTCTCTAACTTATCTGTAACCTCATGGAATTTTTTTTTGCTATCCATTAGAAAGCACCTCCTACTAAAACGTTGCGGAAGCGTGCAGGTGAACTGGCGTGAGTCATGTGCTGCACTTGCGAGGGCTCTCCCTTGCCGCAATTAAGCGTACCAAAGAGTTGCCACTCTCGTTCATCACAAATGGCATCGCAACTTTGCCAAAACTCTGGTGTAATTGACTGATAGGTAACATCGCGAAGCGGCCCTACAATTTTTCCATTTTTAATCTCTTGAAAAAAGTCCCCACCAAATTGAAAATTGAGTCGTTGTTGATCGATGGAAAAACTGCCACGCCCATCAATTAAGATTCCATCTTTGGTATCCGCAATCAGCTCAACTAAACTTAGTCGCTCTCTTCCCGGCATGAGTGATAGGTTGGGAATGCGATTAATCGGCATCGAAGCGTAAGAGTCGGCACGATTACATCCCATACTCTCGCGTTCTCCAATGAAGGGAGCAGTGTCGCGTGTAGATCCATAGTTGACTAAAATCCCCTCTTTGATAATATCCCAACTCTTGGAGGGAATACCATCATCATCATGGCCAAGAGTTGCCAGCCCTCCAGGAAGGGTGTTGTCAGCTCTAAAATTGACGAGAGGAGAAGCGTATCGAAACTTCCCACGCTTTTCTGTCGTCGCAAACGAGGTGCCTGCAAAGTTTGCTTCCCAACCCAGCACACGGTCGAGCTCTGTGGGGTGGCCGACAGATTCATGAATAGTAAGGTAAAGATTAGAGGGAAGTAAGATTAAATCTTTGCGGCCAGCAGGCGCTTTAGCTGCTCGCAACTTTTGTAAGGCCTCCTCCGCAATTTTTCGTGCATGCGCAAGTGGGTTTTGTGCTAACACCCACTCATACCCTGCACTCTTGGGAATGCCATAGAAAGTGCGCGATTGAAAATCTTTACCCTCCACCACTGTCACCGTATAGGTGATCTCATTTAAGTAAATCTCATTTTCTAAAGAGGCGCCATCGAGTGTCTTAAAAAGTTGCTGAAACTTCTTTAATCTTAAAACCCCATCTAAACGCTTAAAGGCCTTAGCACCCTTAACCTCCTCATAAATGTTAAAGAGTAGGTTAATCTTCTCTTCCGTCGGTACACTAAAGGGATCGATAGCAATCTCCGTTTTAAACTTTAAAGAGCTTGGTATCTTATCCTCACTTAAGACAATATTGGTCGACTGCACCTTTGCCGCCTCTTCGGCGATCGCCAGCGCTGAAGCGGCGGCGCTAGCAACACTCTCTTGGCTTAATTTAGAGGTTGCAGCAAAACCCCAACGCCCCTTTTTTAAAACGCGAATTGCAATCCCCTCTTCCTCTAAACTAGAGAAGTGGTTTAAGACGTTATTAAGAGTCAGGATTCGCTCATCGAATGTTTTGCGATAGCGAACATCTGCATAAGTTACACCTTGGCCTTTACTGGCCGAAACCACATCCAGCGCATATTGAAGTAAATGTTCTACTTGTTGTTGCATAAAAACCCCACCTTTGTTCGCACCTTTCGCATCGTCTCTTCTGCACGATTACGAGCGGCCTCTTCCGAAGTTTTAATCACCTGTAAAAGTTCACTAGGATCACTCATATATTGCAAAATTTTTTCTCGCACCGGCTTTAGTTCAGCAACCACAATCTCTGCAGTCTCTACTTTGAGATGGCCATACATTTTTCCCTCATAGGAGCGCACAAGCTCCTCAATGCTTTTGCCGGTGATTGCCGCTTGAATCTCTAGCAAATTTTTTATACCAGCTTTTTCCTCTTCATAACTAATCACCGCTCCCGAGTCGGTGGTGGCCTTCTTAACTTTATTGCTGATCTCTTTATCAGAGTCGGTTAAATAGATTGCTCCCCCCTCTTGAGAAGCACTCTTGCTCATTTTATTAGTGGGTTTTTGCAGGTCCATAATACGTGCACCAACTTTAGGAATAAAAGCAGAGGGCATGACAAAAAACTCCTCTTCAAAGAAGAGGTTCATTCTCGAAGCAATATCGCGAGTAAGCTCTACGTGCTGCCGCTGGTCCTCACCCACAGGAATCACATCTGCTTGATAGAGCAAAATATCGGCGGCCATCAACACCGGGTAGGTAAAGAGGCCCACGGGAATACTCACCCCAGCGCGAGCACTCTTATCCTTAAATTGAGTCATGCGCTTTAGCTCCCCCATATAAGAGTTGCAAGTTAAAATCCATGCGAGCTCTAAATGTTGAGGCACGTGCGATTGCACAATAAGTTTACACCGCTTAGGATCTATACCAGAGGCCATATAGGCAGCAATAGTGTAGAGGGTGTTGTTTAATAAATCTTTGGGATCGTACTTTAGGGTAATTGAATGCAAATCCACAATTAAAAAGTAGCAATCGTAGTCCTTCTGCAACTTCGTCCAATTTTTAATCGCGCCTAAATAGTTTCCAAGGGTGAGTTTATTAGTCGGTTGAATCCCTGAAAGTAAAGTCTGTTGTAGCATTTATAGTAACTCCTGTAGGTGGTCTAACTTTTGTTTAAACGCTTTTAACACCACGGAAGCACCAACGCCATCCATAATACGGTGATCGAGTGTAAATCCAAGATTCATGACTGGTCTAACCACAACCTCCCCATTAATCACCCAAGGACGACTGCGGATCTCTCCCACAGTTACCAAAAGCGGACAACGCGAATAAGGAACGAGTGGAGCAAAACCACTCTCAATTCCCATCATGCCCACAGAGGTCACCATCACACTTCCAAAACTATCGCGAGGGGCATTTAAGAGTGGTGACCAGAGATTTAAATCCATCATAATGAACTCTACCAAGCGAATCATCGGACCGACCACCATTCCAGGTAAAAGTAACATGATCGCTTTCATCTTCTTATACTCATGATCATCACCCTCTTTGATGCGTGCACTTTTTTTCACAATCTCCTCTGAGATCTCAAATACACTTTTTTTATCGCAGTTACGGATGGTGATTCCTGATAGATTATCCTCTTGCTTATTTGGTGCTGATACCTGCAAAAAAACATCAATGCTCTCTCGTTGATAAAGTTTTCCAAAGCGTAAAACAGAATTAAGCATAGGATACTCGGCCATGCTTAAAGCGGTTAATTTAGCAATGATTGTAGTCGGAGTCACCTTAATCCCTTTAGTAGCAAAGCGTTCGACGCTCTCTAAAATCGGGGTTGCATCGATTTCAATGTTTCCATAAATGCTGGGATCACCACAGGTTTTCCAAGTTCCAATGGCCACCTTCCTCCATGCAGAGATATTGATTGCTTCTCGATATTTGATATTTTTTTGGGGTAATAAGGACATCCTACCCTCCTTTTTTTAAAAAAAAATTTATCTTAAGCTATTCAACAAACACCATACCTGATTTGCAAGGAGACTGCCAATGGCCTTATTCCCAAAAGTGCAGAGGCACTAGATGTACAATGGAGTCACGTAAGCGAGGTGGAAAATCGGGATTTAGATTTAAAAGTATCCACTTTAATTGTCGCTTCGCCCTTTGCTCTCGCTTAGGTCCTAAACGTTTTTGAATTAACTCTGTGGCATGAATATAGCGATCGACAGTTGCCTCGCCAATTTCAAAACACTCAATAGTATGATTGAATTGATTGCTCTTAATATAGGTATTCTCAAAAATAAACTCAAAGGCCTTTGCCTCTTCGGAGTGTTCACTACTATCACCCACCCATACGGTTAAAATAGCGTTATGCCTGCTGGCAAATAGTCGAATGAAACCTTCATTCCCTTGATGAACCTGATCCCTTGGCACCTCTTTAAGGCTTGAAGCTATGATGAGAGGAAGAACCATGTCAAAAAATTTCTTAATTTGCACCATATCACTTAAGAGAATTTTAATTCCCCATAGCTTGGGTTGGCGATTATGGATGGGGAGAAAATCGAATGACGCCTCTTCACCTTCAAGAGAGATCCAAAGGTGACTGTTTTTATAATCTATAGCAAAGAGATTAATATCCTCACTGGTGTAAAGTAATGCTCCATCTTCACTTAAGTTAATAATCTCAAAATTAAATTGCAGATTAGAAGCTGTACGAATTTCAGCGCTTATAGGATAGCTATTTTTATCAACTTTATAGCGACCAAAAAATCTTTTATCCTCCAGAAATTTAATCGCCTCTGATTGGCGCGCAAGTTTAAAAAATTTTAAGATATTGGTCAGAACTCTCTTCATGCTTTTATGGTAACATGAAATTTCAGGAGTGCAAAAATCAGTGATGGGAAGTTATGGGAATTAGAACGAGAATTGATCCCTGCATGCTTTCTTATCTTGCCCTAGTTCCGCATTGATCTTACTAACGGCAGCACCATGCCTCTTCTCTGCCGCGGCCACACAGGAAAGATAGCGTTCGCTTTCAAAAGGAAAGCTATAACACATTTGCATTTCACTCATGAAACGCTCTTGCTCTAGATCTAAAGAGCGGGCCTGTTTTTTAAAGGCCTCATTAACACAAAGTGTATAAGGATTAAAAGCAAACGCTGCAGAAGAGACAAGCAAAGACAAAGCTAACACTGCACTTCTTACTGAAATCTTTTTCATAGAAACTCCTTTTTAAATTTGTATTGATTGATACAGGATGCAGCAGTTTAGAAAGTTTGAGAAAAAAGGTCAAGCAAATAAACCACCATGCGCTCTGCTTCTTCAAGGAATTTTAGACACTATGTCTGCCTACACATTTATGTAATACAATAGACAATAGAACCTCGAACAAACAATTATTATAGAGAGCAAAGAGAGCATCTAAATGACTGATCAAGCGACTACACAGCAACTCTTCCAGTTTTGTGAAGGCGGTAATTATAGCGAGCTCTGTTCGCTTATCACAAAGAATATCTCCTTAGATCTCTACAACGCTCATAAGAACACTCCGCTGATCGTCTCTATCATCAAAAAACAGCAACCCATTATCGAACTGCTCATTGGATGCGGTTGTGATGTCAATCTTCAAGATGCTAAAGATCGCACCCCCTTAATGTTTGCCGCATCTTTGGGAATGGTCGACGTGATTAAGCTCATTCTCTTTAATGGTGGCAATATCAATGCAAGCGATGAACAAGGGAGAAGTGCTCTTATCTATGCTATAAAAACTCAAGAGGTTGCCGCAGTAAGCACGCTCCTTGCCTTAAATGCCAGTGTGAATAGCGTCGACTGTGATGGTTGGACACCGCTCTTTCATGCTGTTAGCAGTGGTAATCTCGAAATTGTTAACCTCTTAATCAAGGCCAATGCTAAAATCGATTTTGCCAATAAAAAGAAAAAGACGGCGCTTCTTCTTGCCATTGAAAAAAAGCAGACTGCCGTTGTTCAAGCACTGCTAGCAGCCGGTGCTAATAAAAATGTTGTCGATCAAAGTGCACGCTCACCACTGCTCGAAGCGGTTGCACTTGAACTTTATGAAGTAATACCTAATCTGATTACTGCTGAAAATATCAACCTTGCAGATGTCAACGGGAACACCCCACTGATGATCGCCGCAACTCTTGGCAATGCAGATCTCATCGATCTTTTTATCAGTAGTGATGCCCATGTCGATCTTCAAAACAGGGATGGACAAACACCTCTTATGTTAAGTACTGACATTAAGTCTATTATTGACAATCAAAACAATGCTATAGTCAAAACTATCAAAGGAGTGCTGAAGGCGCGTGATCACGACAAATTATCGAAGAGCAAAGGAAAAAAGAAAAAACGTAATCTCGATACTAGTAGTGAAAAACTCGACGCAGACATTCATAAGGTTAGAGCTTTTGCTGGTGGTGATGTTACGGAGGCAGTAAGCTTACTCTCTGGAAATGGCCCCGACGCTAGCGCTGCCGAAACTACGGTTATTGACACTGCTACTGATAGAGTAGCAGATGATGTCACCAAAGTTTCTGGTTATGGCGACGGAGAAAATCTCGACGATCACCTCAAGGTAACTAATTTAGATCCTAATGCAAATATACTTAGCGATGAGAACACACTGGTGAAAGGCCGTGGTGAAGCTAATCTCGAAGAGGATCTTTTACACGTTAAATCCGGTGAAAGCAGTGATACTACCGACAAAGAGGTCACAAAAGTTGCAGGGTACTCCGATGGCACCATCGAAAACGATGTCATGAGGGCCTCAGCACTTCACACTGAAAACACTCCTGACGAAAAAGCTGTACAGAGGGTTCAAGGATTTTCTGATGGGAAAATTGCAGATGATCACATACGCGTCTCCTCTACTGAAAATAGCGATAAACAGAGTAAAGACGCTACTGCTAGCACTACAACAATTACTAGCAAATTAAGTTTTAAAGAGAAGATACAAAAAGCTGCCGAGCAAGCAAAGCTCTCTTCTACTGCTCTTCTCCGAGAGTTGATGAAGGTCAACAGCATTGCTCATGGCACGATCAAAGCAGATGAACACACCCTAGTCTCCTCTCTTGATGCTGCCAAAAAAGCTGGAGAGAAAAATTACACTCTTGTCCAAGGTTTTGCTAGTGGTGCACTCGATGACGACAATATACTTGTTAGTATACTCGGAGAGGAGATCAACCATGAAGCAGAGGATGAGGAGAGTAGTGTTACCGAAAATACTCTGCAGCTCATTGATCTTGAGCTAGAAAAGCTCTACGATACAATGGTCTCAACTCTAATCCAAGGTAAAATAGAGACTCCAGAGCAGTACCAAAACGTCTCCCTCTCTCTACTTAAGGCCGGCAGCGATCCCACTCTCAGCGATAAACGCAACCAGAGTGCCATCTCCACACTTTTGCAGTCAGAGCACCCAGAAATTATTCGTTTGCTTAACGATAGAAAAAGCAATTATAAAAATCCAGATAGTATCAATAGTGACCCTCATCTTATACGATCGACACTGCTCACTCCCGATACCTCTCAACAGCAACTTTACCAAGAGGCCATACTCACTTTAGAAAATAACTCCGAAGCAGAGGGCGCAGAAGTGCCCTCTAATCAAAGTCCACTGCTACAACCCAAATCTCCTGAAGAGAACGCTGAAAAAGCTGCCGAAAAAGCTGCCGAAAAATTGCGACAAAAATTAGCGACCACTAAATTTGCCAATGGACAGACACCGTTAATGGTGTCCGCAAGCAAGGGTCAAATGTCAGTAGTTGAAAAAATCATCTCTATGGTCGATGTGAATGCCAAAGATTTTTCGGGATACACGGCCCTCACTCATGCGGCCATTGGTGGCCACTTAGAGATGGTGCAATTCTTGATTCAGCACGGGGCGCGAGTAGAAGAAAAAAATGTCAAAGTGATCACTCCGCTGGCATGGGCCGTAATGAAAACACACAGTGACGTTGCCAAGGCCTTGATCCAAGCGGGGGCCAATGTTAACGTCAAAATAAATGGAATACCCATTATTTTTATTGCAATTGAACGTGAAGACACCTCTCTCATAGCGACCATCCTAGAAAAAGATTTGAATTTTCATAATACCGACCGCAAAAGTCGGACAGTAATTGCTGTGGCAAAAGCAAAAGGAAATCCAGAAATTATCAAAATGATTGAGCAAAAAAGAAGCGCTAGTAAATCTTAACAAAATCTTAATACAATAAAACTAGGCATCTTCTCATTCTAAGGATAAGTATCATGGACAATGAAATCATTAACGATCAATTTAAGATCATCGCCAGAAAAAAGTACTATATTGTTCTACTACTCAAATCGATTGGATCCGAAGGTATTGATCACTTTAAAGAGCATATGACTATGCTCTTCGAGGCACCCTCACATGTGGTGATCAATTGTTGTTGCCTCTCCGAAATGAGTGATGAGTGGATTGATATTTTAAAAACCTTAAAAACAAACTTAAAAGCATTAGAAAAAAAAATCCTCTTAGTTTTTCTCTCACAAGCGGTAAGAGAGAAGGTAGAGAAGAGTGACCTTAGTAGTGACATCAATACGTCAGTGGGTTTACTTGCAGCGATTGAACACCTCCTCTTTGATCAAGTTGAAAACACCCAACCTGGAGCAAAGTTTTTACGAGCATTTGTGATGTCTGCAATCAAAACTATGCTAGTTCAAGGAAAAACCTTATGCCATCGCAATGCCCTCTACATCAAGAAACAAGATCAAAATCAATTAGAGGGTGTAGTCTCTGGAATTATCAACGTCCAAAGTGAACTGGGAAATTTTGCCATCATTATCTCTTTTCCAGAAGACACCTATTTAAAGCTGATCTCACGCATGATCGGCGAAGAAATTACAGAACTCAGTGATGAAATCAGAGATGGTGCTACTGAAATCTTAAATATCATCTATGGGCAGGCCAAGGCAGTTTTGAACGAAGACGATGCTGGTCTAAAACCAGAAATTCCACTGCTTATTCCTATGGGAAATTTTTCTGCATGCGAAAATTCTATGGCAAAAAAACTTACCAACAGCTTAGAGATCGGGCACAATATCGTGGTACCCTTTCACTGTGAATTGGGAAAATTTGCCATTCGCTTTTGGTTTAAAGAGTTAGAAACAGCAAAAGCACTTATTAATACACGCCTCGAGAGCGAGAGTGGTTCTATTGCGCTGATGGCCACTGGCATAGCAAGTTAAGTTTCAAGCTTCACGTTCACTTTCGCTTAAGAATATAAGATTGCATTTGAAATTCTGGGACATAGGAGCGTTTGGCTTGTCGTAAACCGTTTAGGCCCAAATCTTGTTCACGATTAAGGTATTCGTAGCGCCCTAAAAGATAGCTTGCCGTCTCCCAATTAATCACTTGAGAGGATCCCTTAATCTCAATATTACTTTTTTCAAAATGGATATCGGCAATGTTATCACTAAGCTCACTAAAGACAGAGAAACCTAGCAACTCCCCTTCTGCAGAAGTAAGCAGTAACCCTTGTAAAGATAGCGCTTCAAAATTCATCAGTGCATTTTTTAGTGCCTCTTGCTCTTGAATAAAAAAAGTATCACCACAAGTCTCTGTAGCACGACACCATACCTCGGCCAAATCGTTACAAACTTGATAGTCCGCAGGCCCAATCGCTCTAACTTGATAATTAGGATAAGTGCGCTTAAATTGCGAAATTAAATTTTTTTTCTTTTGCAATTTTGCACCTTTTAATTCGACCAACTTTTGCGTCTTGTAAATGTAGTCGCTATAGTAGTCGTTCAACTCCAAATCAAAGTAGCGCGAGAACTCCTCTCGCTGCTCACTAACGACACTCTCTGGAAAAAGATAAAAGTTACCCGAATATCCCTTAGATCGCACTTGATCAGAAATTTCAACATACTCGGAAACAGTGAGCGTTTTTCCAAGACCATAGGTTAAAAAATCTCTTTGTGGGTCGTAGACAAAAAATGCATCTTTGCAAAATCCCCAACGAAAGTCGTGGATACTGCTCCAGATGAAAAGGTTGGTAAAGTTATAGTCACATAACCCATAATTGTTCTTTAAAAGAATAGGCCGTAACTTTTGCTTATCGGTAACTTTAAACTTATTAAAATTTTCTATATTCATAAAACGCTTCTTATCTAATTTTCATTACCATGGGAGTGTGATCTTCCATGATTGTAAAACCCAAGCTCTTATAAAACTCCACACTACCAGGTTGAGCAATAAGTCCAATCCATGCCACACCTTTTTGCTTTAAATGTTCTAGGATTGCTTGCATAATCAGTTTGCCCACGCCTTGGCCACGATATTTTTGAGAGACAATGACATCTTGAATGTAAGCGTCAGAGAAACCATCAGAGAGAACTCTTCCCATTCCTATTAACTTACCATCAACAAATGCACCTGCAAAAGCAAAAGAGTTCTTGATCACCTCATCAATCAGATTAATATATGCTCGCTCCTCTTCTTTCCACCAGCCTCCTTCAAGATAAAGGGCGTACACTTCATTCCTATCTGGAAGAGTCGTTAATACTTTAATTTCAAGACCAGCAATACTATTTTTCATATTTGCTCCTCTAATATCTAGAGCTTTACCAAATATTATAGTATCAGACAATCCTATCGTAGTCTATTGTAGGATCAATGAAAGTGATTATTGATTCATAAAAAGCAAGAAAGTTTGTTCTATTGCAGAGATCTGTTCCAGTCGATCCAGAAGAGATTTTGATAGTAAGTGGCGGCCGCAGTGCAGGTGATGATTACAGCAGCTTCACGATTTTTAGAAATAGAGGTCTCTGTCCAATTGATACTTGAAACCAAGGTCATTTTATCATCAACAATCACACCTTTATTATGAATGTAGGTGATTGCCATTCCTTGATTATTACCAATCACCACCTCAAGAGGTAACCTGGCCTTTTTTAACTTCATTAATAAATCGTAGCTCCCTTGATTATCGTTAGCGACATCGTTGTAGCTAATGCCTGAAAGTACCCCCTTGGGGCGAGCAAACGTATGTGGATCATTTATAATCACCCATACGCGAACACCTCTTTGCAACGCTCGCTCTAGAGCTAGCAAAAGTGGTGAAACTCGATGACCGCCACCCTCTGTTTTCCAAAAAGGAGAAAAGCTCATAAGCTCAATTAAGATACTCTTCTTTGCATTATCAATCATACCTTCCAAAGATGGGAGTGAATTCTCTGGAGAGCTTATCGGTTTTAAAGCACAATCACTATCTTCAAACAATTTAATCTTCGAAGTGTGCATCATCACCATTTTTTCTGGTTGCCAATGCTCCCACATCTCCTCTACTTCACCCATACTCTTATCATAGTTTGAAGGATAAAATAATTTTGCAAATACTGCTTCTCTTGGAGTAATACAATCATCCTCTTTAGCATCGGACTGAAAGAGCTTAGCAAAATAGCTAATTGTACTCTTATCAGTCGTAGCAATCTCCCACCCACGATTTCCAGGGAGCGATGGTGACGATGGATGGCCATGATTCCCATAATTCTCACTTCCAATCACAATAGCTGCTTGATCAACGATTGCATATTTAGCATGATTAAAACGAAATTTTCTGCTTGACGCCTTGCCCTCCTCCTTGCTCTCTTCATCACTGTCACTAATACGGCCAAGCCTACTTCTATTAAACATAATTTTTACATCTTTAACTCCATTAGAAACCAGCTTCCACACCATTGATTTCGAATCTTTTTTAAATCCTCCAACAGGAACTCCCTCTAGAATAATTTTTACATCCACTCCTTGATTTGCTTTATTAATGAGCACATCGGTAATCCCTTCATGGGAAAGCTCATACACATTTAGCCAGATGGAGCGCTTTGCTTTTTGCAACTCTTGGGTTAAGAGCTGATAACTGCTGTCAGGAGAGGCGGCAAGTTTAAGCTCAAAGGCAAAAACAGAAAACGCATAGAGCGATACTAAGAACGAAAATAAAGTCCAAAAACAAAGAGAACTCCAAGTATTCTTCATGACTTTCTCCTATTGGGTGGGATGCAAATTTAAAAGCGGTTACACAAGATTAGCAAGGGAGAGCGAAATCAGCAATAGAGTGGGCGTGCTTAACGCAGAAATTTTATTTTATTTTATTTGTAACTTATATGGACTCGCCGTAAATGCAAGAAAAAATTCTAATTTAATAGCAAAATAAAAATAATCGCTGCCATATATCCGGCCTATCTTTATTGGGATTCAGTTCCCTGTGGCCCTGATGG
>JADGAN010000069.1 GCA_015231955.1 Oligoflexia bacterium
TTGGACGTTTCTTTTGTTGGCGCAAAAATTCCCTTGTTTGACGGACACTATTCCTCGTTAGATCCTATCAAAAGTTTTAAGCGCAATACCTATCAATCAAGCGATAAATTAAACCCCACCTTGGCCTATCGCCAGCATCTAGTCGATTATGCCTTTGATCCTAAAAGCAATAAGCAAGAGGTCTATATTGATCTTGATAACGATTTGGTGGTGGATAAGATTGTCTTGGATCAAACCAGAAAATTAGGTGTCGTTGAAGATCTCTTAAAGTCGGAATATCTCTATGGTGACTTTAGAACGCGAATTGATTGGACTCGTGTAGATTCAGGATACTACATGCTACCTGGGCGTTTTAACTCTCTTGAATTGGCATTTAATGAAGAGCACAAGACCAATCTTCTTTATTATAAGGGAGTTTGGGATGGAAAAGCTGTGCATTTTGAACCGCATGCCAGTTTTTTTAATACTGGTAATATTGTACTTGAACCTTATAGTTTTTATGTCACTTACAAAGATACTCCCATCATTCCCGCTGGAAATCGTCATGATATGCTCAATGTCCCCGTGATCAATACCTATCCCAATACGATTAATTATATCGATCTTAATGGTGACGGCCAAAAAGATCTCATCTACTGCCTAGGAAATAAGCAATACGCCTATGCTCAAACAGATGCAGAATCTAAAAAACCTTCCCTGCTGATTCGTAGTATTTTACGTCTTAAAGGGGGAATTTTTGCTAGTCAGATCACGTGGCCATCAAGGGAAGATATGCATGATGATGGGGAGCACACCCGAAATGTTTCTATTCCCTTGCCCGATCTTCTAGACGACGAAGGGAGTTTTCCAGCTATCTTTTACCAGGCCATCGAACCTATAAGCGAAGGAGCAATTCTTGTTTCTCCAAGAGGACTTGGCGAATCCAGCGCTGTCTCCTTTCAAAGCAGCTTTAAATGTGGTGGGTATTCGATCTTTCACGATTTTAACCAAGATGGAATTATTGATGTACTTACGGGACGCACACTTTACTTACGCGGCAAAGGCATCGTAATGGTCAAAACCCTAAGCACAAAAGAGTATGCTAATCTTTTTAACGTAAAATTAACCTCCCTAGAAGATGTCACCATAGGAGATTTAACTCGCGATGGGCGCCTAACTCTCTTTAACGGCAAAGGCATTGAGCATAACCCCATCGATGGGGAAAGCTATATTCTTAGAAACGGAGAGACCGAGATCATTCACTATCCCGCAAAAAATAAACTTCTTACCAAGATGCATTCGCCCTTTGGTGGACACTACGAAATAAAGTATGAAACCACAGAGGGAATAACTACAGTTAGTTCGATCACCAAAGATCCCAATGCTAAATTTATAGATTCAAGGGAGGATGTTGAGTACATAGCTTTCTACAATGAAGAGGAGGAAGTTGCAAATATGGTAGAGGAGATAAAAGAAGAGGTGCCTCCTCCAACACCAACACCTTCCTCCGATGCTTTAAGAGACGAATTTCTAGATATCTTAGGCCGTTATCCCAACCCAGGGACGGTAACAACGCCACTCATTCCTATAACTCCCGTTACCTTTACTTATGACTCTCTTTTGGCCAGTTGGGATAGTGACATCACGGCCATCTTTACCAGAGAGGAGAGCAGTCGTTGGTTGGAGCGGATCACTGCTTTAGATGATTATAATTTTTCCATGAAGTTTCTAGAGGATAATCTAACTCGCTTTACCTCTGAAGAAGCGTCTTCCCGTGGGATAATAACTTACGATACTCCAAGGTTTTTACAACAATCCGTTACTATCGAGCAATACACCTATAAAGACAAATATGCAGACCCTTTAACGAAAAATTTCATTGGCTTTAACTACTCTAGAAAGCTTATCCAGGCCCCCAATAACCACTATAAATCAATGGCCGTTGATCACACTATGAGTAAAGATAACTCTCTTCCTCTAACACGTCATTTAAGCCGCCCTCTGCTTATGGGTAAACCCTCATCGGTTAAGCTTTTTGATGAGGATGCGAGTCTCCTTCAAGAAACTCTTTATACTTGGGATCGAACGGAGTTTATGGATGGAAAAATTATTCGCTTCAATAACACGCAAATCATCACCAGTAAGTATGATTATTTACAGAAGTTCATCACCTCTGTGGCCACTCGCTTACGCAAGAGTAACCCTATCGAACGCTTTTTCTATACCCAAGAAGAGAGTCAAAAGGGGGCCGTTGATGACGAAAGCATGATCACCAATCAAGTACAATACAAGTTTGACCCTTCCTACTACTTACGCTATCCCGTGAGTGAGCGGGCCTTTGCCACCACCAAGTCAAGGGACATCACCCTTCCAGGGCAAACCGTCACCGAAAGTTTTTTAAACATAGGGGCACAAGTAAAACTTCAAGGGGAACTGGTTTATGACAGTGACAACGCTCCTGGAAAAGTCTCAAAGTACCTCTACGGTGACATTGAAAAAAACTTCACCTATGACCATTATGGAAGGTTAGCATCGGTATCCACTAGTAGCGGTTACAAGCAAACTCTTGAGTACAAAGATAACCTTCCTATTATCAAAGCGGTCACCGATCAGAGTGGTAGGTCCACCACAACCTTTGATGAACTCTTTATGCAACCGCTATCAACAACCACAGTGCTGGGTGCAACTTACAACTACACTTACTCTCCTGAAGGGATCTTGTTAACAGTTTCTAAAAACAACCAAAAGCTCTACACCTTGGCCCTTCCTGAGCGATCTCCAGACTATAAGAACAGTTTTTTGGAGCATGTGGTGAAATTTAATGCTTGGGGCGTGGAGTATCTTTGGTATTTGGATGGATTTGGCCGCCTTGAGAATAGTGCCACCATGAATGGAAATGCGGCCTTCTTTTCGGGCCTTACCATGTATGGCGAAGGAAATTCCATTTGGAAGCAGTATGAACCTTATAAATTTTTCCCCAGTTATCTAAGCGATGACCCCAGCTCTTATTTTAGAGAGGGTGTGCTCTCTCGGGATAGCTCCCGCCACGAAAAAAAGTATATCTCCGAAAAATTCTTTGATTCTTTAGGAAAACTTTTTTCCACGAATAACGGCCATCTCTTCTCCTCCTATTCTACGACTTTTAGAGGTCAAAAAAATTGCAAGACCGTGAGCATTGGCCTAGGCGATACAGATCACTACCTAGACGACTCCAGTGAGTGCTACGATCCCTTTGGAAGAGTCATCTACTCCTTTTATCAAGGAGAAGAGCTTACTTATGCATACTCGCCCATAGGGGAGCTTAAAACGCTTCCTGAATTAGGTTATGAATGGAATTATGATAACTATGGGCAATTGATTAGCAGTCTCGGAAAAGCAGAGCGCGAGCACTCCCCTCCCTGGGCCGCCACAAGCTACCACTTTGACTATAAAACCAATATTTTAAACGACTATGTCACTGCTAGAGAGTATCACTACGATGGCCTAGATCGCATAACAGACATCTTCGCTAAAGATCAAGATCCCACCTCTCTTTCTGAGCAGTATAGTTACCAGGGATCGCTTCTAAAAAAGATCTCTTACTCCAACCCTCAAGGAAAAGTGCTCTTTACAAGAGAGTTTGACTACGATGACGAGGGAAGGATTACCTCCTCTAGTCTTAATAACATTGCGGAAAAGTTTTTTTATACCTCCTATGGGAAATTAGAGCGTTATCAAACTCTAAAAGATGGCACTACGCTTACAAGCAATAGCTATACCTACCAAGGTAATCTTTTAAAAGAGATCTCCTCGATCGTTAAAGTCAAAGGGTATTATGCCGATGGTAAAATCAGCGGTCTCGATTACCCAGGAATTACCCTTAAGCATCACTACGATATGAAAAGCAAAGATCTTGTCTTAATAAGTGCCCTCAATGGGAAAGAAAACTACTTTACTGAACGCTACAGCTACAACTTTTACCATGAGCTAGAACATAGGCATTACGCCTCCAACACCACTCCAGGAAGCAAGGGACTCGAATTTCTATCCACAGAAGCTCACTATTCCTATATACCCCCGCATGAACAAAAGTTTTTGAGTGAAGACTTAAGTGAACTTCTTGATGAGAATAAAAACCCCATCCTTAGAAAAAATGATCTCCTGCCCCCTACTCGCGATGAGCGAGGAAGAGTGGTATCCATCAACGGTAAAAATATTTTTAAGTGGAGCCATGAAAACTTAGTGGGAATTGATCTAGGTGAGAACAAATTGCATCTTTTCTATGACGGTAGTGGCGAATTGTTGGCCGCTTGCCCTACCCTAGAGCAGGTTTCAACTGAACGTTGCACAGTCAAAGTAAATGATGATCTCTTTATTCACAAAGGAAGCGTCTTAAAGCTAGATCGCATTGGGGGCCTTCCCGTGGCACTTACCATTGATGGCCAAACTTATCCCTTGATTAGCGACTATCTCGGCAACGTGAGGGCCATGCTTAGCAGTGATCCCACCACCAAACGAAAGGTACTCTGGCGGCGAGATTACTCCGCATGGGGTTTTAAGGCCGTCATCTACAACCAAGAAAATCTCAAAGAGAGCAAGAGGCTCGAGCAACTAACTCTTTGGAGCTTTGCAGGCCTTATCGAACTCCCCGGCATGAACAAACCTCTTGCCGACAAAGAGCAGCTCCTCTTTTACTTTTCCAAATCACGAGTCTATTCTCCTTCCATTGGAGAGTGGATGAGTGTGGATCCTTTGGTGCAGGGTGCTCCTGTTGATCTACAGGCGGCCCCTGGGAACTGGAGAGGTGTGGAGTATGCTAGTGGTGATCCAGTGAATAGGATTGATGACAGTGGTTTTAGGGTCGATTGGAATGACTATATTCTAACCAACCCCAAGGTGCGCACAACAATAGAAAAACTTAACTCGCTTATTATTGAAAAAGGTCATAAAGACAATGATTTCACTATTCAAATAACAGGAGGAGATCGGTATAAAAAGGATGAAAAAATTTATTCATTGACCAATGACAAAGAGATAAAAAATGCAAGCAAAAAAACTCCTCACATGTTAGAAAAAGGGGCGAGAGGGGTTGATTTCAATATAAAAAAAATTGATGTTAGCATTGATGAAATGAAAGATTTAATGACTAAATCCGGCTTTGCAAAACGTGATATACTAACTCCTGCTCATTATCCAGGAAATGAACACTATCATGGATCAATACTACGAGGAGAGAAAGATCCCAAAAGTGATACTTATCACAATGATGGACCGTATAGCACAAAAGATGAAGTAAGTCCTGAGGAATATATATGCAGATAGCGATAACTTTCTAGAAAACAAAGAGGGAAGGAATGAGATTAAGCATCGTTTTTTATGTTTATTTAGTAATAATATGCAATACATTTGCGGCACATAGTAATGTAATCTATCCTAATGAAGTAATCAATTTCTTAGAAAAACACCAATGCATACAAGAAAATGATTGGTATTTAAAACAAATTGCGGAGGGAGCCGCTAAAGAAGAAATTCTTCCGCCATTTGTGTATGATAATAATAAAAAAGGAAAAAAAACATCTCTTTTTTTTATTTGCAAAAAAAGTAACAAACTTTATAAGATTATTTTCATTAACTTAGATAATACCAATAGAGACTGTCCTGATTCCGTTTACGAATCTAGCAGTGAAATAAATGGTTTAAAAATAGTCAAGCCGTCTAAAAATAAGATTTCAGGGTTCTGGAGAAGAGATAAAAACAATAAAGTTATAACAATGAAACCAATAATCCAAAACAATATTCTTCTTCAAAGTGAGTATGAAACAACTCTAGAGTTCTATTGTCATAACGGCCAATGGTGGCAGAAAGTTCTCGATTAAATATGAGGTTTTTTTTCTTCTTTATTTTTTTTCATAGCTTCGTCAGTCAAATAACTAATTATTCCTCTCGACTCCTCGGCAGTAATCCCCTGCCCTTTATTTAAATAATTGAGAAATTCATTGTTTCGAGTTAGCATTCTAATTTTGAAAATCTTGTCTACATCGTTGCTGGTTGTCTCATTAACATACTCATAGATTTTATAGAATTCTGCTGCCGGCGATTCAGATCCTTCTAACATCCTACGTTTTGTGAATATATCTCTGATAAGTGCTATTTGATTATTTATAGCACTATCCTGCATTTGAGATTGCATCACTCTTTTTCGTTGCTCTGCCCTGTCCAACACACGAAGAATAACAGGTCCTCCATATTTGGGATGAGATGCCATTAAGTAAGACAATGGGTGTTCACACGGAACTTTAGTTTGAGCATTTTTTGTTATGATCCCATGGTCGTTAATTTCGAAAATGGCTTCCTGTAGTTTTTTTTCATAAAAATCTTCTCCTTCTTGCTTGTATCTTATGGCCAGATGAGCAAAGATAATAGTTCTCGCGTGGTCTCTTTTCTTTTGGGATTCGGCGTTTACGCCTCTAAGATTTCTAGTATTATTTCTAATACTTTCTAGAACGTGGGGAAATTCGCTGCTTTTGTGAGGAAATGAAGGGATTTTGTGGGGAAATGAAGGGGTTTTTGTGGGGAACCTGAGATCAGCGTCATTGTCTTTTTGTGCCTCTTTTACAGTCTCTTTCTCATTTTGATAGACAGCCAATTGCGTTGTGGTTTCAATAGTGGATTCAATTACATTGCTATGGTCACACTGAGTGACTTGGTTCGGTTGACCTATTGCTGTTTCCAGTGGGGTTGTAACTACAAAAAAAGGTTCTTCATAAGGGATACTTACTTGTGCGGTTGTTAGTATATTAGCCGTTAGGGTCGGAATGGAGTGTATTATATCCAATGTTTCTTCTGATAGGCTTTGATTTGCAACAGCTAACGGTTTTGTGACTATGTATGTAATCGGTATTGGCATTTCACTAGCTACTGCTTTATTTTGATTGCTCTTTTCTTTGGTCGTATTGCTTGTCTCTGCCTCTTTCTTATTCTCAACAAGACTTGCTATGTTGATCGTATAGGGATCATGAAGCATCACCTGCCCTTTTTTACGGCTTGCGGCCTTGGATGGCGTATGTTGGAGCAGTCCAAGCTTTTCCAGCGATCTGAGGGCCTTTC
This sequence comes from Oligoflexia bacterium, assembly GCA_015231955.1. GTDB lineage: Bacteria > Bdellovibrionota > Bacteriovoracia > Bacteriovoracales > Bacteriovoracaceae > JADGAN01. The sequence goes on from JADGAN010000069.1 coordinate 7,066, forward strand.
TAACTGTTTTACGATCCATTTTTAGATTAAGGGCAATAGTCTTGATGCAGATATCGTAATGGGTGTCGTATTTTCTATCACACATTTCAAGAACATATATATACACTTGAAATTCGTTGTGTGACAGCAGAGGAGTGATTCTATTTGAGTCTTGGATTTTTTCACGGGCGAACTCTTCAAACAAGATGTTTGGGACTCTTAGAAATTGTCCCGATATGCCTTTTTGTTTGTTGTTATTCACTTCAAGTCTGTTTGGTCTTGCATAGGGGAGTTCTACTACTATCTTTCCATTTTTGCTCTTGCTAAGAATTATTGCATTATCTTTTTGGAGAGTGGTTAGTATTTGTTTTATATTTTGTTCAGGAACGTTACAGGCGGCTGCAATATCACTAAACGAGTTAAAAACTCTTGTTTTGCCGTCTTTAAATCTATGGATATGATGCATTAGCATCATATGGACTCTAAACACTTCACTGTCGTAGTGTCTGTTTATCTCACTCGTCCAAATTGGAGTGAATGGTGATAAATCGTTGTCTGTTGTCGCTGTGCTAGTAGTATTTTTCATAGCAGACCCTATCCCTCCCTGTCGTTAATGCAGAGAAGCCCCCAAAAAGGATAAAAAAATCCTATAAAAGTTTATCTAAACTAAAATTATCAATTAATTGTCAGTTGATTTTAGAGTGGGTTGTGTTATTGTTACTTCATAGGAAGCTCCTTTTTCTTCAGGTTATTGAGTGAGTGATGAAAGTTTTGGTTGGCTGCCTTACTGTATCAATCACTTAGAGTATTATTGAAGTGCTTTATTAAAATATAGGCACCTCATGTTTTCAAGTATTATTCTCGTTTATAGTTCTTTTGAAAATTCTTCACCAATTATAGTTACTTGGGATGTTCCGCACGTCCCAAAGTGTGTGTGTATTCTCCCAACTATGGTTTTATCATTCTAAATAAGCATTTTGCAGGGACATTTTTGGTATATCAAAAGCGAGATAGCAGAACGTTTGCTATCGCTAAAACGAGATAGCAGAGTGTTTGCTATCGCTAAAGCGAGATAGCAGAACGTTTGCTATCGCCAAAGCGAGATAGCAGAGTGTTTGCTATCGCTAAAGCGAGATAGCAGAACGTTTGCTATCGCTAAAACGAGATAGCAGAGTGTTTGCTATCGCTAAAGCGAGATAGCAGAACGTTTGCTATCGCCAAAGCGAGATAGCAGAGTGTTTGCTATCGCTAAAGCGAGATAGCAGAGCGTTTGCTATCGCCAAAGCGAGATAGCAGAACGTTTGCTATCGCTAAAGCGAGGTAGCAGAGTGTTTGCTATCGCCAAAGCGAGATAGCAGAGTGTTTGCTATCGCTAAAGCGAGATAGCAGAACGTTTGCTATCGCCAAAGCGAGATAGCAGAGTGTTTGCTATCGCTAAAGCGAGATAGCAGAACGTTTGCTATCGCCAAAGCGAGATAGCAGAGTGTTTGCTATCGCTAAAGCGAGATAGCAGAGCGTTTGCTATCGCCAAAGCGAGATAGCAAAATAAGAGGAGTTATAGTTGAATACTCGAGGCATTGAGAGTGAAAAAGTAGCTGATTTTCCCATTGGGCAAGTACCCTTTTTCAGTGGAGATCCATCCTTCTTTTACGAGATATTCTTTCGCACTTGTTATTTCATTCTTCCTAACGCTAGACTCCAGTTCGGCTCTTGAGATATTTACATTTTTTATCCTGCCAAACTGAGTTTTATATATAACCAAACAGAGTAATTTTATTACTGGTGTTGGAATGTTTACAAAGCGATCCAAGTATTTTGATAAAACCTGGATGTCTTGATTAATTCCTGCGACTGAAAATAAATAGTCACTAGATTCGATTGAAGTAATTTCTTGCCTGGAATTTTCCGGGCCACCCATTGTTGATAGCCTCTTCAGTGCATCATCTTTGGATTTATTTTCTAAAAGCAAGGATTCAATTTTCTTTTTGAGTAAATCAATTTCTTTCTTTTCTTCCTCCGTCTCACCTTCTTGATTACTAAGGGGGATTCTGTACTGATCGAGAATCTTCTGGTCGATTTCGTCGAGTTTATCGGAGAGTCCGAAGGTGTTGGCAGAAAGAAAATTTAGCTCGTTACTGAAGTCTTTGCCTGCCATTATTGCACCACCTTTGCAGCAATTCTTTCGTTCCATAGTTCTTCAATAACTTTTTTAAAATCTTGAGATAGATCGCAGAGTTGATCGTATTCAATAGAAGATTTTTTTTTGATAAGACTTTCTTGGGCTGTAATAGCTCGTCGGATAGAGTTGCTTGTAACAAGATTTCCAAATTTGCTTTCATACATGCTAAAAAGTTGTCTCGATAATTTTGTATTTGTCACAAGTGTAGGTACTATGGATATTGATTGGAATTTCTTATTCATTCTGGCTTGAAATTCTTGTATTTTTTTTATGTTTTGAACAGACGCCTGAGCTGTTCCTATTTCAGTGCTCATGGGAACAATTAGGTGTTCTGATGCAAACAAAGCATTTTCTGTCAGAACATCGAATCCAGGTGCACAATCAAACAGGATTACATTATATTTCTTAAGACAATCATGCGTTATTAATTTATTAATAAAGAACGTTTCTCTTGGACTCTGCAGTTTAAGTGTTGTTTCTAGTGTGTTTAGGTTTGATGTTTCTGGCAAAATATCTAGTGTTGGCAAGTCTGTTGGTTTGATTATTTTCTCCAGAGAGGCACCTTTTCTGACGAAATCATCGAGTCCTTCACATTCTTTAAAATTTTTGAGATCAAAATATTGCTCAGGCTTTAAAGCAAGTGTTGTCATTGAAACTTGTGTATCTAATCCTATTATCAAAACATCGATGCCATTGAGAGCGAGAGTTCTTGCAATGTTGTAAGAGAGGGTTGTTTTGAGAACCCCTCCTTTTCCCATGTACACTACAATAATGGTTTGTTTTAGTTGTCTTTTGAGCTTTCCATAAAAACGACCTATGTCTGGTAGTTGCTGGGCAGTCCAGCAAGAAACATTCTTTAGTGCTCCTACGCTTTGCTTGGCTGATGGAGGGATATGTTTGTTGCTTTCATGATATGCAATAGTCTTGTTGTCATGCTTTACATCGTAAATTGCTCGGATATGCTTTGGTGTGTAATAAAGTTCATCCATGAGATCCCTCCTTTGTACACGCTTACCTTTTATACATGGTTTGTTATTTAAACTATGTATATAAAAATGTTAGCAATTGTACTTTGTGATTTCAATTAATATTTTTAATAATTTAGGCATAGCCAGGTATGCTGTAATATTGAGGAAAAATATGATAATCCGATCAAATTCCAAAGATATTGCATTAAAACTTGATGCTCTCATGATAAAGCATGTTCCCTTTGTCTTTAGCAAAACACTAAATGAGTTAGCAAAGCAGTCGCAACAAGCAATCGTCAAAGACCTTCAAGACAAACTAACAATCAGAAAAAATTGGCTTGCGGAGAGTGGTAAATTCGGCGTACGCGTGCGCTACTCAAGCAAGCATAGTTTACAGGCGCATTGTCTTTAGTAAAGCGCCGTGGCTGCCTGTACACGTCAAGGGAGGTATGCAGCGGCCGGAGTCATCACAAAGCATTGCGATCCCGCAAAAAGATCTATTGCCGAATCGGCAGTAGCTGATCAAGCGGATCTCATCGATAAAGCGGAGGACGTTCTGTTTTTGCAGCGGGTGCGAGCAAGTAAGAAGGGTAGAGAAGCTGGGGCAAGCGCTACTCGTCTAAATCAATTGTGCGCACGCTCTACGTGCTTTATTATAAGGTCACCATCAAAAGATCGCTTCGCGTTCAAGAGACAGTCGGTGCAGTCAGTTTTTAATGAACACATCAATGCAATAAAAAAACGCACTGGTTCTTCTAGATGGGTACCTACACGGGTAACGGCGTACTTGCCAAGAAGGAAATGAGCTATCCCCTGGAATGCTCTTTCCACCACAAGCTCGGCCCTCTTTCTATAGATGTAAGGTTTTTGGAATGGAGAGTGGAAATCTTTTTCCTCTTCTCTGCGTGTGGCCCTAATTGTCCCCGCTTGGCGCTTCTTGTTGGTAGACATCGAATTTTTCTTGGCCGTAACGAGTCTCTAGTCTTTGAATCCTCCTCTTACTGAAAGAAGAGGATTCCCATAAAAAGTTGCACTTTGAGTTCGTTGCTTGGGCCTCAAAGAAGCGCAATAGCTAACTGTAATAGTATGACAAGACATGATTAAATGGGTTGAAAACCAATAGTCAAAAACTATCAATGATTCAGAGGCACAGAGTTAGAGCGAAAGCTTGTGGGCGATTGCCGCAGCAAGATAGATCTTGTGTGCGAAGCATAGGTTCTTTCTACTAAAAGCATTAAGACGAGGCGGCGACCTTGCCGAACTCCTCGATTGCAAGCACTTCAAATTTGGGTTAACAAAAGTGTATCCGCGACGAGTCGTGACGGAGAGGCTCATATTTCCTGCTATCTTGAGCTGTTAACCCAAAGAATTGGGGTTAACAAAAGTAAATTTGGGTTAACAAAAGTGTATCCGCCTTGAGTCGAGATGGAGATGCCGATATTTCCTGGTATACCGGATGTTAGCAAGATAAAATCCTAGGTAATAAAGTGTATACGCGAAGAGTCATTTGGTAACTTGATTAACAAGGGGGTAACAAAGCATCTGTTATAAATGTGGTTAAAGATTTTGCTAGAATTCGGGAATAAGACCTCATTTTTTAATGAATAGAAAAAAATTATAACTCACTTTTGCAACGGTCAAACAATCTATTCGAAACATAGGTCTTTCTTTTGACGCAATTACCGTATCACTAAGAAAAGAGATTGAACTACCTCTCCCTTTAGGGAGGGGTAGTTCAAAAGCATAAATTTATAGCTAACTATATGATTTTGTTTGTCAACCTTGTAAACCAGTGTTGTTCAGACCGTAGTGTCATAGGTAGAAATTATTAAGACGAGAAAATGACAGGAGAGTGGCCTTGATTCTTAATGCTAAATAGCGGCCTTATTGCACCCGAGGAGCTTTTTGCTCATCAAGCTGTTTTTGGAGTAGGCCCACCACTTGCTGCTGCCATTGATTGCAATCTGTCCTTAGTCGGATGTTTTCTTCATGGGAGGCGTTTAGTTGTTCTTGAAGTGTCTTTTTATTATTCATCCATTCTTCTAAACGCACATCACGCTCTCGGTATTTGGCGATGGCCTCTTCAAGCTCTTTTCTAAGGGAGGAACAGTGGGCCTCTTCGGTTTGCAGGCGCTTACTTGTGTCTTGGTTTTGTTGCTTTAAATCGTCCACTCGGATTTTTAATTCTATATTTTGGTTTTGCAGCAGCTCTTTATTTTTTCTTAATTCCTCTTTTTCCTTTGTTACCTCGGATAACGCTTTATCTTTTTCTTGAAGTTGCTCAGTCAATTTTTTATTGCGATCAGTCCACTCGGCAGCAAGGGCCTTAAGCTCAATAAGCTGGGTGTGATATTGTTCTTTGATGGCTTTTAACTCACTACACTCTTTATTGCTCTTTTCCAAAAGCTCACTGTTTTTTTCATGAAGTTGCTTTAGCGATTTATTTTTTTCGCGCAATTCTTCTAGTTCCCCTTCCGTCTTAATGAGCATTTCCGTGGCCTCTTCTTCTCGTTCTCTTAGTTCTGTGGCCCGTTCGGTTGCCTGCTTAGTATTGTAGTCGATGATCTGTCGTAATTCTTTATCCAGCAATTGGATTAAGCTTGCGGAAACCAGAGAGGTCGATTGAGGTTCTGTTTTGAAGGACCTCTCTTTTCTCCATTGCTGATAATATTTTAAGATGGTGGACATATTTCCTTGACCGATCTCTGAGTAGACGGCCCGGGTGGAAATTTTTCTTCCTTCGGTGAGAAGTTTTTCGCATACATCATGCACTTGCTGGTATTGAACCAACTTTTCCATAAATCAACTCCTAGTTGTTTAGTAAGATTGTTAAGAAAATGAAATAAAAAATGATAGCGTTATCATGAAGTGGTGGCAATAACATCGTTATCATTATAAAAAATTAATCAATGATAGCGTTATTGATAAATAATTCTCATGATAACGCTATTATTTTTGGTGAATCAAAATAAGTCCGATCTCGCTTTTTTAGTAGGTAAGACGGTGTTCATTTCTCCTCGGAGAGAATAATAAAATGCTATTGATGCAATGATTTTTTATTTTTTCTACCCTTATAAAAAGGTGAGAAAAGAAGACTTTTTCTCCCAGGGACATCCTGAGTAAAATTGTTAACAATCTGAAAAGCATAATGTTATTTCTTTTTTTCTCTCTTAATCTTTTGGACATGACTGCTTTTTAGAATTAAAAATAGAAGTTAAAAAAGATCATAAAATTTAATAAACTGGGTTGTTTTGGTTAATCAAAAGCTAAAATTTCAGACAAGATCACTATAAAAGTAACAATTAAGGGCTAATAACCATTGTTAGCTACTAAAAAAACTATGTTTTTTTAGTAAAAAAAAGAGGAGGGAAAATGTTTGTTGAAGAAAATGGAAGAGAGGAAGAAACCCATGCTTATAAAGCGTGTGATGACGTCATAAGATACATTCCGGTGGATCGAATTGAACCTTATGATCATCAGATTAGAATAACCGCCTTTGCAGATCTAAAAGAAGATGGCGAGTATCAGGCCCTTAAAAAAGCAATTATTCAACAAGGCCGGATACTTCAACCCTTAAAGGTCTTGATGATTTCCTCAGATGGAAAATACCAGGTGGTCTCTGGAGAAGGAAGATGGCGAGTCGCCACGGAGATGGGCCTTAAATCAGTTCCTTGCATTGTGATTAAAAATAGACGGGAAGCGCTGGATATTTCCGTCCAAGAAAACACCACCACTAGGAAGCTAAACCCGATTGAGCTTGGGCGAATTTTTCAAAAATATTTTGATCTAGGCCTTACTAGAGAAGAGATCAGTTCCATAACCTCTTATAAAACACAAACCATAACTAAATATCGTCCTTACAGTCAGATAAAAGAGTGTTACGCAAAAATTTTAAAAAAGTACGGGGTATTTACGGTATCGCTACTTGATTGTATCTGCCACTACCATAAGAATGACTTTGATGAAGAGGAGATTAAATATGAAATTAATCGTGCAATTGCTTTAGACTTTCGGAAAAAGAAACGAGAGCAATTATTAGACAATACAGAGGCCGGTGAAATCGCTAAAAGATGCAAAAAAGATGAGGAGCATATTGTTCCCCATCACAGAAGAACCATTATACGAGTTGATCATGATCCATCATGTGATGTATCTAGCGGCATTGGTATTGGTATAGATAAATTGAGAGGGTTATCTCATGAACAATTGGATCACATGGAGAGGATTTTGAAAAAACTTATAGAAAATGTACATTGTGAGAGAGAGTTACTTAATTCAGGAGGCATTATGAATGATTTCTTTTCATCCCATATAGGCCCTAAACAATGAAAGGGCGTGGGAGTGCGAATAGTTAAGTATTGAAAGAACACCTAAGCGAATAATGAAAAAGCTTCAAAGAAAAATGGACTAGAAACGCAGAATCCTGCCCCCTGTCTTGATCAAATTTTAAAATGAGATAATCAAACTCTTGAGCACCCCCATGAGAATTAAACGGTGTCTTGTAGGAAAATCCTTGTCAGTGTTAATGTAAATACAGTATTTACATACTACTTTACATATTTCTTGCAAAGGAACCCTCATGACTACCCCAGGAATCACTAAAGATCAAGTATTCACCGCCATCGAAACTTTACTCAAAAGTGGTCAATCTCTCACCCTGCAACTCATCCGCGAGGAACTCAAAGGTGGTAGCTTCTCGACTATTTCCAAACACCTGGCCGAATGGAAAGAGACCCAATCCAAACAGACCATTGACCTCCCAGAAATACCGCAGGAGGTTACTGGATACATTAAAAAAATTTGGATGACCGCCTACCAAGAGTCCAATAAGCTCTTAGAGAGCGAAAGGGAGGCCTTAAAGATTGAGAGAATAAGACTTAAGGAACAACATGATTCTCTCTTGGGTGCAATCGTGCGAGTGGAAGAAGAAAGAGATGGAGAGAGAGCAAATGTCATGCGACTAGAGCGACAAAACGAAGAGTTAAAAAAACAACTAGAGGAGAAAGAAAAGATCGCACAAGAGTTACCCATCCTTCGTCATCAATACACTACGGCCGAGGAGAGAAGGATCGAAGCTGTTGCTCGCGCAGAACGAGCAGAGGAGAGATTAGCTCAATTGCAACGAGATTTTTTTTCCCAGAGTGAAAAGAAATAGCAAAGACTTGCTTAAGAATGCTTTCAAAGGAGACCTTGTGGTTATTCTGTAAAAATTTTATCAATGAAATTTTTATTTTGAGGAAGATGGCAAAAGATTAAACTTAAAGTATCAAAACTAATATTATGCTCGGCCTTTTCTAGGGTTTTATAAGTCCCCTCACTTATATTAAACATTTGAGAAAATTCCTTCTGCGTTTTTTTACTTTTCTCTCGAATGTAACATAATACAACAGCTAATTTTTGTTTGGCACTTAAACCTAGCTTGCTTAAAACTAAGTTCATGTTTTTTTCAAAATTTTCTATCTCATAACCTACAATTTGTTCCTTGTTGGATTTTGCTACAAATTTGGAAACCTCCTCATTCCCTGTGGGCATTTGAATATTTTGCACACCTGCTGAGAAGTAAAGATACATAAGTCCTGTGTGTTCATTGATTTTTATTAACATAAGGTTCTCCTTTTTTTATATAGGTGGTTTCGTATGCAGTTACTAACTTCCCACTACCCTTCCCTAAAACAGAGACAACGACGCAAAAATAAATCACACCAAATTCGGGATCATTAATTTCTAAAGCGTAAAATAAGCAGACGTTATTATTGCTTAAACTTTTAATCACCCTCATAGGTTCTTGTAATGTCTTTCTAATACGATCTAAGCTTACCTCTGGGTGTCGCTCTAAAGCGTGCTGATAATCTTGGCCCCAAATTTCTATTTTGAGGCCGTGAATGCTCTCAACAACTTCTATTAAGGTGGTCTCATCTAATTTTTGTCCCATCCTTAATAATAGCAAATATATAATACTAAGTCAATATATTGTACTTTTTAAGAAAAAACATTGGTCTTCTGGCCCGGGACAGAGCTAGCTATGGTGTATTTACAGTATGTAATTACTGTAAATACACTTATCAATCAATCCTTCCCCCTCTTTTTAGGGAGCACCGCTCTCTTGAGAGCGGTGCTCCCCTTGCGGCCCTTTGCTTGCTGGTTTAAGATAGGGGTTCAGCGGCCGGTTCACTCTCCTATCCATCACCCTTTCTTAAAATCCCGGCCGTTGTTTTTAAAAAAGCACCCAAGCAAGCTATGCTTGCAGCTAGGCCTTACACTCTTTACAGTAGGGGTAAGCGGTCGGTTACATCCCAAAAATCCATTCCCGTATTGGTGAACGCCGGCCGTTTCTTTTGCAATCCCCATTTTGCGTCCCTAAAAAGATTAGCTGTGATAGAGTTAAAAAAGCATCGGCCTACCTTCCTAGGATCCTCCGTCAAAAGGCCGATGCTTCTCTTTTTTTTCAATCCTGAGTCGAATACTTTTTTGAGGGCCATATAAGGACATTTATGGCCGACATCCCCCTTTTTTGCTTCAATCTTAGGGTGGGTTTTTGCTTTTAAGTGGCCTCTTTTTTACAGAGGCCACCCTTTACTTTAGTTTTTTAGGAGGGTTTTTATGGCGCCAAACAATTGCTTTAAAGGGGGTTTACGACGGGATTTATTAAAGACTCCAAAACAGCTCAGTTTAGGTTTTTTAGAGGACGAAGACGAGGACTTGTCTCTAGAGCAGCAAACGATAGGAATCTCCGTAGGCCAAGGAGCGGGCGCTTCTGCTTTTTTTGATCAAAAACTTTTACGGACCTTCTTCCTCGAACTACTCTCCACCCAGACCGCTTACTCCCTCTCTCCTAAAGAGCTTGACGATAGCAAAGGACTAGAGCAGCTCTTGAAGCATTCGCACACCATTCAAAATTATAAGTGTGATCTTAAGAAGTTTTTTTCCTTTCTCGTTGCTTGCAAGTTTCCACTCGAAGTGCAAAAGCTCTCCTATGGCGATCACGCTTTAGTCTACAAGATGTTTTTGATCTCCTCCTTTGCTCCTAAAACTGTCGAGCGTAACTTAAGCGCACTTAAAAAATTTTGGGACTTTTTAAAGCAAGAAGGGTTAGTGGTGGAGAATATTTTTGAAGCAATTAAAGTTAGGGGTGCAAGGGTTATCCGCGAAACCAACGCACTCACAAAGGAGCAGATCAAGCGGATCTTTTGCGAGATCGAAAACAATTTAAATCCTCAGCTTAAGGTTTTTGAGAAGATGCTCTTCTCCCTTTTTCTCGGAACGGGTGCACGCAAAAGTGAAATCTTAAGTTTACGGCGAGCAGACTTTATACGAAAGCAAGGGGTGCACCATTTAGTTTTACGAGGGAAAAGGGGAAAAATGCGAGAGGTGCCGTTACTCGATGCCGTTAAGGTTACCATTGAAGATTATCTAGCAATGATGTCCTCCATTGGGCGTGCTATCGGAGAAAAAGATTTTTTAGTACAAAATCAGTACAACCGCAGTGGGGGGTGTTGTCACGAAACCATCGAGCGCGTGATTAAGAAATATCTTCGGCTTGCGGAGATCGATGAGCGGATTACTCCTCACTCGCTAAGAGCAAGCGTGATCACCCATCTTTATCAGCAGGGGGTGGATGTGGTGGATATTAGTGAGTATGTGGGGCATGCTAGCGTGGAGACGACCAAAGGATACATCAAGCGAGCTAAGCGAGTGGAGGAGTCACCAGGATTGAAGATTTCGCTCTTTAGCTAGGCCCAGCTTACCAATATTGTAATTTCGGGCATAATCCTCTTTAGTGGCCAGGGAATGTCAAATGGCCTTTTTTATTATTAATGTTGGAAGATCTAACTCTTTCTGAGAAACTTCAAATAGATCAACTGCCAACTGGGCATTCAGCCAGAATTCTGGTGTGGTGTTTAGTGCGGCCGCTAATTTCAATGCTAATTCTGGATTAACTGATGTTTTGTTATTGATTAATCTATTAACAACCTTAATATCAACACCAATATGATTGGCAAATGTTTTTTGCGTAATCACCAAAGGGATAAGATACTCTTCACTAAGAATTTCTCCTGGTGATGTCGGTCTTCTTTGTCTCTTATTATTTTTCATAAAAACCTCTTTCTTTCAATGATAATCCACAATTGCTACATCGATGGGGCCTTCTTTCGTCCATCTAAAAATAATTCTCCATTGATCATTAATCCGTATGCTGCAAAACCCTTTGAGTTCTCTTTTTAACTCTTCTAAGAAATTTCCTGGAGGTGATTTTAAATCTCTTAACTCAACCGCATAATCTAGCATATCCAACTTTCTCATCGCAACATTGGCCACCGTTTTCCAACCCAGCCTAGGCCCTACTTTTCCGCTCCGAAAGAATTCTTCCGTGTGTTTATCTTTGAAACTCTTAATCATTTTAAAATCCCTCAATCATCCTTACAACCAGTATACCTCAATTAGGTATACCTGTAAATAGTATTATTTGATTTATCCCTGGTTTGTAAACACATAGGCCCCGTCTTTCCAATATATTAAACACTAAGAATTCTTAACCTCTTTTAAAAATCTCTATCTATTTGAAATTGTTTCACTTGTTAAAAGGCCCTGTCATACAGTAGAAAGGCATCTAACAATCAACATTGACATCGCTGGCCTTTCCTAGGTAAGTGTACTCTCTTGGAATTACTCTCTCTTATTGCACGACCAGGGGGCGCTCACTATGAAAGTAAGTTTTAAGGCCTTATTAGCACTCATTTTAATTTTGCTTTTTAAGCTTAACTCTGTTTTTGCAACCCATACACCACCCGAAAATGATTCAAGTCTACGCGAACCACATCATGGTGGATCCC
>JADGAN010000006.1 GCA_015231955.1 Oligoflexia bacterium
TTTCTGGTTCTGGGTATTCAAAAGGCCACTCGTACAGAGCACTTCTGTTTTACTCACAAAATATTTTAACTTTTTCATCCCATCACTAATGAGAGATGCACTGAGGTTCACCATATGGAATTCGATCATCGGCACGCCTACGCGAGTGGAGGAGCACACTCTGTCCAAAACCTCAGGTATCTATGTAGAGGCCATAACCTACTTCACGCCATTCATACCTACGGAAGTGAGAAGATGAACAGTTATCTCGGTGGAAAATAGCTGACGTGGTTGTTTACAGGGATGATGGCCATTTTAGTGCGATTTTTACAATTTTTTTTTACTGCATCTCTGCCTCAATGTTTAACCAAGGTAAATCACCCACAAATTATTTAGAAGAACCCTAATTTCTGGCAAACATGCGACCTTTTTGAAAAAAAAATTATTCAATCGATTTATGGATGGGGATGAAAAAGTTAAAATATTTTGTGAGTAAAACAGAAGTGCTCTGTACGAGTGGCCTTTTGAATACCCAGAACCAGAAAAAGGGGGTGAATGGACGGCCCCATAGAGTAAAGAGTGATCATAAATGCAGTAGTTCGGTAGTATATTGAACCTAGAAATTTTGGTAAAAGTTAATGTCGGATTTCGTCGCTAGTTTCAAAAAAAACCAATTATGAGTAAGGGGCCCAAGCTTGCGACTCCTTGGTAAAGATAGCGATTTTTTTCACGAATCCTTACCGTTAGTTTCTTATCTTAAGAAAAATCTTGCTCAGCAACTAAGTTAAGTGTAATAAGGTAGCAGCATTTTCCTGCACCTCTCAAGGGGTATTACTTTAAAGGACTTACATTATGACTAATCATTACTTACCTGTATTCTTACTATTGCTGCTCTTGTTGGTCAGCTGTCACGACAAAATAGAGAACTCATCATCACCATCGAAAGCCCCTGAAGATCAAGGAAGCACTAATGAAGCAATAAACGACCCGATATTAAACAATCCAACATCGCCTACTCCAGCGATTTCGCCTATAACGACACCGAACAATACATCTAACAATGCCAGCGTAGATGCTGATACAGCTTTACTTAAGGCCATCACTAGCAATGACTTGGAAAAAATACGTGAACTAATCACAAAAAAAACGTTATCCGCTAACCCAAGAGATGAACAAGGGAGAACTCCCCTCATGTTGGCCATCACCTCTTCTTCGGAAGAGACTATTAAATTACTCTTGGATCAATACCCTTATGATATTTTAGAAACAGACAAGGAAGATCGATCACTCTTTGATTACTTAAAGGATTACAAGGAAGCATCAAAAGAGGCATTTCAAGAAGACCTTAGAAAAAAAATCATTCCTGTGGTGAAGGAAGAGATCATTTCGCATAAAGAGAGCAAAGAGATTTCACCTGAATTTAAAAAGATAGGAACCATTTTTAAAAACCACGACCTTCTTTTAGAAAATAAAAAGAACCTTTTGCAAGAGACATTAACTAAAGAAGCATATCAATTGGCCTCCTATCTCATTAATGATGCTCAGTATTATCCGAAAAGCTCCGATACGAAGGGAGATAATGTTTTAATGACTGTAGTGAAGATAGATGATTTTAAACTCATGGGATCATATCTCTTGCAATTACTCCCCCATTATCAAGAACCCAAAGAATACCTCAATAATGTCAATGTAAAAGGCAAAAACATTTTAAAAGTTTTCTTTGAAAATATCGAGAACAGACTTTTTGCCCCTGCTGATGACAATGATGTTTCTCCTAAAAACATTGTAGACCTCTTGCTGAAATATGGTGCACCGGATGTATCTGCCTCATCCGAATATCCCATCTACTATAGGGCCGCTTATTTTGATGAGCCTACAATGAATAATTTTTATCATGGGAATGTTACATGTAGTGGAAAAAGCGAAGGACATTCTGCATGGATAGAACTGAACCCCAAAAAAGGAACATTTTCTGTTGATATTGTGCATTTTAAGGACTCAAAATATCTCATTGATTTGTCGGTAATGGATGGTAAACTTTTGAAAAATGTTCAGAATTTCCAGCTTCATAAGGTACCTAATGGCAATAGGAAGTGGGAGTTTTCCTTTGCAACAGAAGAAAAATTCATAAATTCTATCGACAACAAAAAAGGAATTATCAGTTTTCAAGTAAAGTATAGAAAAGGTGCTTTCCTAGACACAGACCCTGGAGTTCTTGTCGGTGTTATCATTGGCCAGAGAGCTACAGCAGAACTCACCTATCTCGGAGAACAATTTACTGATCTTAAGTGTGATCCGACTCAGGACGAATAAAACAAAATCGGAAACGGTTCTAGTAAGGTCAATGAAGGTGTCCTTTGGCTGACCCGGATTGCAGCAGCATCGATATTCTCTTTTATCTCATCGGGTAATTTCGACCACAACTCATTGGCAGAATCTAGTGTTCTGTCTTTAACAACATCAATCCCTACATTCTTGATCTCATCGAGTTCTCTTAGGTCAAATCCTCTTAGAACTGCTCTCTTTTGAATGTGATGAACTTGATCCCATGAAATACCTAAGAGGCTGGCAGCATCTTTTATGCTTCTACAAGCAAGGATGACATCAACTGCGAAGTGCTCATATAGAGCAGTGAAATGTGATCCTGGTACTCTTGATTTTATGATCGTTTGAAATTGCATAGTATCCAGGTGTCGCTAAGTTTTTTCTTCTCGATGATCATGAACAGGGCAGGATTTGTTATAAGCAGGGCGTTGAACCCAATATTCATCTGGCCACTGGATACTGATCTCTACTCGTTTTTCAGATAGATTGAAATCGACGTCAGTTATCGCCCCAGGATCAGAGAATGTTGATTTAAATTGTTGGTGTTTATTTTCATAGGTAATTTAACCTAGAAAACGATCAAAAATCAAAATAATTCTCTAGAGGGAGCCCCACAGAAAATCCTGAAGAACCTTATTTAAAGAGTAGAGTTAAAGTGAGAAGAATAAGGATTTCAAAAATTTGTTCGGAGGCCCCTAAGGTATCTCCTGTATAACCACCAATGTTGCTCTTGAAATAGAGTCTTAGCAGAAAGCAACAACTAAGTAGTATGAGCACGAGGGTGAGTGTGATCAAAGGAGAAGTAATCAAGAGGCAAAGAGAAAATGTGCAAAGAGTTGCAATAGTAAAGTCAAAAAGCGCTAGAGAATCCACTAGTGACTTGGATTTACTCAGCTCATTATTTCCTGCATAACCATCGCTTAAGAGAAAAAATACTAGAGTATAGCGAGCAAGGGTACTCATGAGCAGCAGGGCCGTTGGCATTTGTAGTGGAGGAAGCGCTTTGAGTAAGGAAAATTTCAAGAGCAGGTTTAATATCAGCGCGATCACACCAAAGGTGCCCAGGCGTGAATCTTTCATGATGTGTAAAATTTTTTCGCGGTTGCCAGCACCTCCACCAAAAGCATCGAAAACATCTCCTAGACCATCTTCATGGAGCGCACCAGTGGCGAGGATAAGGATGCCCATGGTTAAAAGAATGGTTACGTCATAGGGAAGAGAGGGGATGAGCAAGAAGAGCTTGTAGGCGGCGATCGCAAGCAGAGCGATCACCATACCTACGAGCGGAAAGTAGCGCATGAGGTGTTTCATTTCCGGTTCACTATAAAGTTGTAGTTTATGGGGAAGTGGAATCCTCGTAAAATACATCAGTGCCATAATAAAAATAGTGAATTCACGTTTTAGCATTGGCATTAAACTTTTTTACTCACTTGCGCTTCACTAAAGGATGCCATTTTATTGAGAAAGTTAATGGAGGCCAGGACGATAGGATAGGAGACAGCAACGCCACTGCCTTCTCCTAAACGCAGGTTGAGATTTAAGAGCGGTTTTGCCTTTAAATGTTCGAGCATCAGCGCATGGGCCCGTTCATTAGACTGATGAGTGAAGATGGCGTAATCGAGAACGTGAGGGGAGATTTTGGATGCCCAAAGGATAGCGGCGCTAGTGATAAAGCCATCAACTAAAATAGTTTTACCCACTTCTGCAGTTCGTAGCATTGCTCCCGCCATCATAGCAATCTCAAATCCACCAAAGGCACACATCACTTTTTCAGGCGAGGAGAGTGCTGCAGGAGAGGTATAGCGTGATTTTACTTGTTTGAGAATTTCAATTTTCTTGGTGATGCCTTCACTGGTGTGACCGGCACCTGCGCCTACGCACTCTTCGAGTGAGAGGTCTGCAAGTGTACTAAAAATGAGGGATGCGCTGCTGCTGTTGCCAATGCCCATCTCTCCAAAACCAATGACGTTGGAGTCCCCTTGGGTGTCTACGATGATTGCTCCATGAGTGAGCGCCTTTTCCAGCTCCTGCGCACTCATAGCATCCTCATGAAGATAATTTTTCGTTCCTTTAGCAATTTTGGCGTTAATAAAGCAGGGGTTTTCTTTTTCCAGTGCCATTGGGGAAAAGTCGAAGTTTACACCAGCATCGATCACTTTGAGGCCTAGCTGATTTTGTTCAGAAAAGACATTGATAGCGGCACCACCACGAAGAAAATTTAAGACCATCTGATAGGTGACTTCCGAAGGAAAGGGGCTGATGCCACTCTTTTGAATGGCAGCACCATGATCACCAGCAAAGATAAGTAGCGTAGGGTTTTGAAAAGTTGGGGACAAGCTGTTTTGAATAAGGGCAATTTTTTTTGCCACACACTCCAGTGCACCCAGAGAGCCTAGAGGTTTTGTTTTGTTGTTGATCTTATGATCGATGGCCTTGGCAAGTTCACTCTCTTGTGCAATTGCTTTGATTTGAACTTTCATTGTGCTTTACCTCCTATTGGAAAATTAAAAGTTAAAGGGATTGCTAGACCTGCAACCATAAAGAAAGCGTGATCAGCTCTTGTTGCCGTCAACTGATTGACACGCCCAAGAGTATCGCGGTAGTCACGGGCCAGTCTATTTTCTGGAACGATGGAGAGTCCAACTTCATTAGAGACCAAAATAAGATCTGCAGATAATTTTTTCTTAGCAAAGGTGAGCAAACGTTTCCACTCCGCTAAAATTTGCTTTTCACTAAGTGGAGCAAACATACGATTGCTAACGTAAAGACTTAAGCAATCAAGGATGATCACCTGGGGGCGCTTTTTTAGAGGAAGTTTTTGAATTTTTTCTAAAACTTCTAAAGGGTCGCCGAAGGCCTCATAGAGTGACCAGCTTTTGGGTCGCTCCTTTTGGTGTTTTTTCACTCGCTTTTGCATCTCGGGGTCGCCAGGATTGCAGGTGGCAACAAAAGCGATCTTGGAGGGAGGATAGTTCTTTCGAGCAAGCTCTAAGGCCATGCGACTCTTGCCACTGCGTGCACCACCTAAAAGAAAGCTAACTACTCCCATCTGTTTTTTCTCCCGAAATACTCTAGGGACGTCTTGGTTTTTTTTGTTAAGCAAATTTTAGTTACGCTGGCAGTGGGTGGAAGATAAGCGAGCAGATCGCTCTTTTTAAAGAGATGGTTTAAGATCATACTGATGGTTCCTCCATGGGCCACGATGGCGATTGCTTCATGATGATTTTGGATGATTTCACGAAAGGCCTGCAAGACTCTTCTCTTAAAGGTGGAGTGTGACTCCCCTTGGGGAAAACGAAAATGGAAGTGATCCTTCATCCAGTGAGCAAAATTTTTAGGATAGCGCTTTTCGATTTCGTTGATGTGTAACCCTTCAAAGAGACCAAAGTCGATTTCACAAAGCGCGGCCAGTTTGTGCAGGCGCCGGTGGGGAAAAAGAATTTTAGCGCTCTCAATGGCGCGAGCACGATCGCTGCAAAAGATTTTTTTTATATTTTTAGTTTCAATCTCTTTTGCTAAAAATTTTTTTAAAGCACGCACCTCTTGGCATCCATAGGGATTTAAGGAGACATCGCTCTTGCCATAGAACAGCTTCTTGACATTGCAATTTGTTTGTCCATGCCTAATAAGATAGATGATCATGGAGGACTCCTGGTAATAGTTGGACAATTTGAAAAAGCAGCAGGAAGAGTAGGGCGGTTGTAATAATCATAGTGACGCTCTTTTTGATGTGATCATCGTTAAGTGTAGTGGTGTTATCACCGAGAAGTGGAGCGTGATGGATTTCTCCATCATAATAGTTTATGCCACCAAGCTGCACTCTTAAGGCGCCGGCCCAAGCGGCCTCGGCCAGACCTGCATTGGGGCTTGCGTGTTTACGTCCATCACGCCGAAGAATTGTAAGTGTTGTAAAAAAATTTCCTCCAACAGCGAGAGCGGAGAGGGCAATCAGCGGAGCGGTTAAGCGCGCTGGAAGATAGTTGAAGAGGTCATCAGTTTTAGCAGCAAAAAATCCAAAGTGAAAATAGCGCTCATCTTTATGACCCCAGAGGGAATCAAGGGTGTTTACGGCCTTGTAAAGGAGTGCCAGCTCTGCTCCTCCAAGGAAAGCGTAGAAAAGGGGGGCGGTCACTCCATCCACTAAATTTTCTGCGGCAGTTTCTACGGTAGCACGAATGATCTCTTGGCGACTTAAATTTTTAGTATCGCGTCCTACAATGAGGGAGAGCTTTTGGCGGGCCAAAACCAGTTCGCTCCCTTTAAGTTCTCGGTAAACTGCCATAATATGTTGTAATAAACTTTTAAGGGCAAAGGTGGTGTAGAGAATATAGATTGAGATGAGCGTGCCCAGCAGTGGGTGAATAAAGTGGGATGCAAATTTTTTTGTGAGAAGAATGGTCGCTAGAGTGGTGATATAGACTGTGAGTGCGGCCAAGGCCCCACTGCTTTTTGTTGATCCCAGAAGGTGGTGGCGAAAGAAATATTCTACCTTGGAGGCAAGCGCCGCAATGGCGTTCACTGGATGAGGTAACCGTCTCGGATCTCCTAAAATCAAATCTAAAATAAAAGCAATGGTAATTAACATGCCTTCACTCTCTCCTCTCCTAGCGCTTTAAATTAAGGAGTGAGTAGATATAGTTAAAATCGAGCGAGGCGCGAACCGCATCGGCCAAACGATCGTACTCCTCTTCCATCGAGTATTTTGCGCTACTTTGCCTTGGCCTGCCTTGCAGTTCACTTAAGAGATGGTGCCTGAAGAGATCATTTTCAAAGATGCCGTGAAGGTAGGTGCCCCACACTGTTGCGTCTTGGTTGCAATAACCTATAACACGATCGCCTGATTCAATAAAAGGATAGGCGCTATCTCCACAGGGGATCGTCTCTCCATGGTGAATTTCATGGCCGACCACTTGATGTTTACTTCTTGTCAGTGTGGCGCTGGTACGCTTTAAAATCTTTTCATGCATAATGGTGGTACGTAAGGGGAGCAGGGAGAGCCCTTCGGCCTTTTCTATAGGTGATTCTAGATGGAGTGGATCGAAGACCTCTGCTCCAAGCATTTGCAGCCCACCACAGATGCCAGCAATCATCGTTTGGGGAAATGCCTTAAGCTGATCTTCAATTTTTTTCTGCAGGCCACTTGTCTTTAAAAAGTGCAAATCGTTTAAAACACTTTTACTGCCACCAAGGATGATGAGGCGTGGTGTTCCGAAATCTTCGGCATTGTCGACAATTCGCAGCTGCACGTCGGGTTCAATTAAGAGTGGATCGATATCGGTAAAGTTGGAGAGATAGGGTGTGCGAATAAAGATAATATCGATAGTGTTGCTATTACTGATGACATTTGTTGTAAGCAAGCGATTGTTTTTAAGCGCGAGCGAATCCTCCAAAGGAATGCGTAATTGCGGTAAGTGTGGAATGATGCCAATCAGTGGAGTCTCTGTCATTGACTGCAGGTAAGCAATTCCGGGAGTAAGGAGCGCAGTGACTCCTCGAAAATTGTTGATGATCAGTCCCTTTAACAATTTTCGTTCCCACTCATAAAGTGTATTGACGGAGCCAATGAAACTGCCAAAGAGGCCACCACGATCGATATCCCCTACCAGCAGTACCTTGGCCTTTGCATATTTGGCCATTCTCATATTGACGATATCGTTTGCTTTCAAGTTGACTTCAGAGACACTACCGGCCCCCTCTAAAATAATCAACTCATATTCACTGGCAAGAGAGTCATAGGCCTTGGCCACTTCGGAAAAGAGCTCCTGTTTTTGCTTAGTATAATCACTAAAGTGAAAGTGGCCTAGTGGTTTTCCGTGTAGAATAACTTGGCTTTTCTCTTTCGAGCTGGGTTTAAGCAAGATGGGGTTCATGCGTGCATCCATCGCAATTTGCGCTGCCTCTGCTTGCACTGCTTGTGCTCTTCCAATCTCTTCCCCTAAAGGAGTGACAAAGGAGTTTAAAGACATATTTTGTGCTTTGAAAGGAGCAACCTTAATGCCGTCTTGCTTAAAGATACGACAAAGTGCGGTCACGATTAAACTTTTTCCGGCATCAGAACTGGTTCCTAAAATCATAAGTGCTGGTGTATGAGAACGACTGGAGTGAGGAGAGTGAGTGGTTTTACTCCGCTTTGAGGTGGACAGAGGAAGGTGTGCTAAAAGTTTTTCATTCTCTTCTCTACTTTTTATGGCAATGCGAATGTGGCCATCGCTAAGGCCATCAAAGCTTTTGCAATTGCGAAGGACAATCTTATGAGAGGTGATAAACTCTTTGACGATGTCGTCGCTGCTGCGATTAGGAAAATGCAAGAGCAGAAAATTTGCTTCATTAGCATAACAGTAGGGGAGGTGGGCAAAATCTTTGCGTAGCTCACTCATCTCTTGCCGTGTACGCTTGAAGTAATCGAGGTCGTTACTTAAAGCATAAGTTGCAGTTTCTGCCGCTAGTTGATTTAAGTTCCACGTTGGAAGGTAGGCATTCATGGTGATGGCGATAGCAGGTGTGGCCACTGCATAAGCGATACGCATTCCTGGAATGGAGAGCACTTTCGTAAGCGAGCGCGAGACGATGATGTTATTGACGCTATTTAAGAGTGGTAGCAATTCAAGAAAGCTCTTTACCTCCCAAGGGGTAAAGTAGATGAAGGCCTCATCCACTACAAAGAGTGCATGAGGAAAATTTTTTGCCACACTTATAATCTCTTCCGGATTTAAAACATTGGCGGTGGGATTATTGGGATGACAAAGGAAAACCAGGCACTCCTCTTGGGGATACTTTAAAAGTGTATCGGAGAGTTGAGTAGCATCGAGCTTAAAGTTTTGCTCTTTCGGAGGATATAACGAGACCAGCTCCATCTTTTGCAACCTTGCACTCTGCTCATAAATAAAGAAGGAGGGCCTGGGAATGATTGCTACCTTGCGACTAAGCGCCCGGGTTAAAGTGAAGAAAAATTCACTAGCGCCATTAGAGAGGATGATAGCGTCTTCACTTACTTGGTGGTGTTTGGCAATGGCACTCTTTAACTCTTTATACTCGGGATCGGGATAGCGAGCAACTTTTCCAATATTGGCGATAAGATGCGAGCGAAACCAATCGGGGAATCCTAGAGGGTTAATGTTCACTGAAAAATCTAAAAGCATCTCTTCGCTTATATTATATTGTTTGGCAATGGAGCGAAGTTGCCCACCATGGGGATGGTAGTGATAATGGTACTGATTCATGATTTTACCGCCCTAATAAAAGAGTTGGCCACAGATGGAGAGTAACTCCAGTGGGCGTGGAGGTAACTTGCAAAAAGCTTAATGCCTTGATCTGTTCGGAGGTAACCTTCGCTTGTCGTCCCTTTTCTGGTTTTGAGAAGATAAGCGTGGGTGATTGTAGGGTCGTTTTCTCCGCTTATGATATGCGAGTAACGAAATTGGTGCCCTCGCAATTTTGTTCCCTTGGCACCAAGGAAAGTATCACTAGTTGCAAGGGTCGCTTCAACGTATCCTAGCGCCTGAAGTTTTGCTTGCATTTCAATGGTAAAGGGGAGTAACCCTAGAAAATTGTATTCACTACCCTCTAAGAGTCGCACCTTACTTGAAAGATAGATGAGACCTCCACACTCAGCATAGATGGGAATTTTCTTTTGATACGCGTGTTCTAAAATGGAGTCATGTAATGCTAGGTTTTCCGAAAGAGTTTTTGCATAAAGTTCAGGATAGCCTCCACCTAAGATGAGCGCATCAGTATGCGCTGGAAGTTTTATATCCTCCAAAGGCGAGAATAGCGTGATCTTGGCCCCACACTCTTCAAGGCGATGAAGATTATACTGATAGTAAAAATGAAAGGCCTTATCGTAAGCAAGAGCAATATTTATTTTAATTTTACTCTCACTTCTGGTCGTTTTTGCGCTTGTGTAAGAGGCCAGCGGCAGTGAAGCTGACTCTTCTTTGGCAATGGCCAAGAGTGCTGCTGTATCGACATAATTTGCAACTGCAGTGGAGAGGGCATCGAAGTAGGCGGTGTGGTCGTGATCAAATGCCCATACTAATCCGAGGTGACGTTCGGGCAGTGCCTCTATAAGTTTAGGAACGCCGCCAATGATGGGAGCGATGGTAGCAACCTCTGCTTTTAAAAGCTGTAAGTGTGCTACACTACCAATACGATTAGCGATGACCCCAGCGAGGTTTATCTTGTTATCAAAATGTTTCAACCCATAGATAATGGCCGCAAGGGTTCTCGACATGCCAGAGACATCGGCAACCACCACCACTGGGGCTTTTAATATTTTTGCAATCTCGGCGGTGGAGGCCAGATCGCCCTCTTTACCATCGTACAGGCCCATTACTCCTTCAATGATTGCTAAATCGCAGCCTGCACTTGCACTACAAAAAGTAGCGATCAAATCTTCACTCTTCATAAACCAACTATCGAGGTTGTGTGCCTTACGTCCTAAAATCTTTTCGTAGTAGGTAGGATCAAGGTAATCGGGACCACACTTAAAGGCAGCAACGTTTAGTCCTTGCTCTTTAAAATATTTCAAGAGTCCGATAACCAGTGAAGTTTTTCCAACACCACTATGGGTGCCGGCAATCACCACGCGTGGAATATTGGAGTTAAGAGTTTGCTTCATAAAAATGTTCTCGTATTTTCACCACTTCTCCAATGATGATCAGTGAAGGACGATCACTCACAAAACAAGCGCAAAGCTTGGAAGGTAGATCGGCAAGTGTTCCACTCACATAGTGCTCCTCTTGCGTCGTCACCGAGTGCGCGAGCATCGCCGGGGTTTCACTACTCTTACCACAAGCGATCAGCTTTTGAAAAAGCAGAGATAATTTTTTTGCCCCCATATAGAGAACCAGTGTGCCTTTGATCTGTGAGAGCTCCTCCACATAAGTGTCAAAATCATCCAAGTTTACCTTATGTGCGCTAGCAATAGTAATAGAGGAGGCAGCATGAATTGCAGTCAACGGAAATTTTCCGTAGGCCGCAGCGCCCAGTGCCGCTGTAATCCCTGGAACAATTTCAAAAGTAAGTTCGTGCTGCAAGAGATCCATGCACTCTTGCAATCCACGACCAAAGATGAAGGGATCACCCGATTTTAGGCGCACAACCATCTTGCCTGACTTGGCCAATGCGATTACTTGTGGGTGCATTCCATGTTCAATCTTATGCTCTTGATACCCACGATAACCAATGGGAATCAGCTTCTCCTTTCCAAAGTGTTCCGATAAAAAAGTGAGCATCTCTTCTGCAATCAAGGCGTCGTAAGCGATCATATCTGCTGCCTGCATCAGTTCATACGCTTTTAAGGTTAAAAGTTTGGGATCGCCAGGACCTGCACCCACTAAGTAGACATCTGTTTTTTTCTTTATTTTCGTTAGCGAGACCATTTTTCTTTCTCCTCCTTTCCCTCGCGAAAATCGTGAGAAAAGTTGGCATCGTAGAGTTTGGAGTAGGCCTTGAGGGCGTCGTCGCGAAGAACATTACCAACGACAATCAGTGCAGTTGCACGGATCTTTTCTATAGCGACGGCACTTTCAATGGTCGCAAGGGTAGCACGAATAACTTTTTGTTCTGGCCAGGAGGCCTTATAGACGACAGCGATAGGAAAATCGCGATCGTAAACTTGTAGTAACTCCTCCACAATTTCCGCAATCATGGTGATGCTTAAAAAGATCACCATGGTGGCGTGATGTTTTGCTAGCGATTGTAAATCCTCTCCGGCCGGAACTTTGGTTCTTCCTGCAAAACGAGTGAGGATGATGGTTTGTGACACCTCTGGAAGAGTCAGCTCTTTTCCTAATGCCATCGCAGCAGCACTAAAGGAAGAGACACCAGGAACGATCTCCCATTCGACTCCGAGGCGAGCAAGTTCTGCGGTTTGTTCTGCAAGCGAACTAAAGAGAGAGGTGTCACCTGTATGCACACGAGCAACATCGAGGTCTTGTGCCTTCGCCTCTTTGATGACTGCCATAATCTCCTCTAGATTCATAGAGGCGGAGTTATAGATTTTAGCATCTGCTCTTGCTGCTTCTAAAACTCTCTTTGAAACTAAACTTCCCGCATAGATGATGATGGGTGCACGGGCAATAATTTTTGACGCTTTGACAGTTAAGAGCTCGGGATCACCAGGGCCTGCTCCAATAAAGTAAACTTTCATCATAGGTGTGAACCATCTCCTTCTTCTTCGTGTAGCTCATATTTTTTATGATACCCCCGAGGAGTCACCATAAATTGTTCAAATCGATAAGTGGTACTGGCACCGACAATCACCAGCGTTTGCATATCAATCAAGTGGTAGTGCTCTGCAAGCTGCTTAAGATCAGTAAGCAAGGAGGACTCTTCACTCTCCCGATAAGCATTACTTACAATGGCAACAGGAGTTTCCATCTCTCGATACTTTTTGATGATCGCGATGGCCTCCACTAAAAGTGAGCGTCGCTTTTTCGAGGCGGGATTATAGAAGACCAAGACAAAATCGGCAGCAGTGGCCATCTCAACACGCTTTAAGATCACCTCCTTGGGGGTGAGGAGATCGGAGAGTGAGATGTTAGCATAGTCGTGTCCAAGCGGTGCTCCTACAAGGGAGGCCGCTGAGTTTGCTGCAGTAATTCCCGGGATCACTTCAACTGCGACCTCTGCTTGTACCTTGGTTTCACGTAAAACCTCAAAGATGAGGGATGCCATCCCATACACGCCAGCATCACCCGAGGAGACAATCGCTACCTCCTGTTTTGTTGTACGTGCAAGAAAAACACACTCTTTAGCTCGTTCCACCTCGGCCATCATATTGCTGCCACGATCACAAAAACGCTCCTGCGGAAGCTCCGGCAGATTTTTTCGAACGAGGTCGAGGTAGCGTTTGTAGCCTACAATGGTATGCGAACGGGTGAGGGCGGCAATGGATTGCCCCGACATCGTTTCTAGTGCACCAGGCCCTATACCAATGATGTTGATTTTTCCGTAAAACTTCTCCATAATCACTCCCTATGAAAACAATAGATCAAATGGAAAATAAAAAAGTCGCGATTGTTCTCTCCTGCTTTGGATCGGCCATCGATCTTCAAAGCTATGAAGCGTTTCGAGCTCACATGGGAGAAAATTTTCAGACAATCCCTATCTTTATCGCTTATACCTCGAACATCGTGATAAAAAAACTGCGCAGCGCGGGCCTTGCTGCAAATGTTAAACACCTGAAACAGGTGCTTTCTGAGGTGGAGAGCGCGGGATTTCAACACATCATTGTCTCCTCGGTCTATCTCTTTCCCACAGAGGAGCATGAGCGTGTAAAAGAGACGGTGGATGCTTTTGCACACCTCACCTCTTCCAAGGCAAAATATTATGTGACCGACTCTATTTTGAATGCAGTGGAAGATCTGCACGCTTTTGTCAGTGACATTTGCCATCCAGAACATCAGCAAGAGGCACAACTTTTTATAACTCATGGTTTTTTCCGTTTAGATCTTAGAGGCGCTAGCTCCTATTTTTATTTAAAAGATATTTTGGAACGCCTCTCTCCAAATAATATCTTTGCTTCCCTTGAAGGCCCCTACGCCTACTCTTTACAAAAAGAGTTCATCATCAACAGTTGTCGCATTCGCAATCTTTTAGAAGTCAAAATTGTTCCACTGCTCTTGGTGAGTGGCCACCACCTGGTTAGCGATATTCGAGAGATTGCCACAGAACTGGAAGCAGAGGGATTAAAGGTAAAAATTGTAGAAAAAAATCTTTTATCCATGCCTATTGTCCTCGCGATTTTAAAAGCGCAGCTAGAGAAGCATCTAGAGGATATTCAATAAATTTTTCCGAAAGTGTTCTTGCCGCCTTTGGACTTTTGCCATAAGTGCTGACCGAGACCATAAACGCTGCATTTTTTCGAGTGCAAGGGTTGATAAAATTTCCAAGCTCCGGTTTAGAGGCCACACAGATCAGTTTGCCCTGGCGTTTTAGCTCTTCTACCACTACAGTAGTTGTGCTCAAACTTAGGGTGATATAGATAAGATCAAAATCCCTAAGCTCCTCTACACTAAGCTCATAGAAATCGACAACTCGCTTGTGCACCTCCTGCTTTGCCTTAATCTCCTCTAGAAAGTTCAAAGAGTAGCAGTGAACTTGAACTTTAGCTTTAAGTTTAAGTAGCGTATGCACTTTAATCAGGGCGGCATTACCACCGCCGATGATTACGGCGCTTAATTTCTCTTTTGTTAGTATGATGGGAAACATGTTTACTTATTCACTCCTTCTAGCGATGGCCAAAGTCATATTGCGCTTTGAAAGGGGATCGCAATATTTTTGTTTGCTAACAATCAGTTTTCCTGGATGGCCTGCAAGTATTGCTGCTGCTTCGGCAACAGATGGTGTGCCTAGATATTTTTCCACTACCGCCGAGGGATTAGGAATATTAGCAACGCTCTTAAGCTCCTCTTTGCTATAGATGAGTAAGCGCAATTGATACTTTTCTACAAAGCTTGTAATTGCTTTCTCTTCACGCTTTTCTACAATGGTAGCTATGGCGGTCAGTGACTTTAGTGCAAGTTTATATCTCATCATTGTAGCAGTGATATAATCTTCGAGCGCTGCTATGGGAAAATCGCGATCCATGCCTAGTCCTAAAACCAGTGTTGGAGGACGATAGTAAATCGCTCGTCCAACCACCTTATGTTCTTGATCGCTAATGATGATCTTAGAGCTAATCCGTCGCTCACTGTTTCCAAAAAGTTCGTGGCAAATCTCGGGGTTTTCTAAAATATTTTTACCAGCATCTTGGTAGAGAAGGATGGCCTCTGCATTGGCCACATCGGCGCTCACTTTAGTGAGTTCCCCTCTTGCACTTGCATCCTCCACAAGCGGCCATCCTCCCATACGTTTTCCGATAAGATCAACTTTTAACTCTCCTAAAACGTCAGAGGCGGTCGTTAATACCGCTTTGGTGTTGTTACCAAGAAGTGCCGCAAGCTTACAAGCAAACTCATTGGCCCCTCCCAAGTGTCCGCAGAGGATGGGAATCACAAACTCTCCCCGCTCATCCAGGCATAAAACGGCAGGATCGCTTTTCTTATCTTGAATCAGCGGTGCAATCACTCTGACCACTACCCCGATGCTGGCGACGAAGAGGTGAGTGCGATAGTGATGAAAGTTGTTGCTAACAACTTCCCTTAGCGGATTTGCCTTTAAAAAAAGTGTTGCCTTCTTCTCGTCTCCTCCGAGAAGTTGCCACAACTTTTGCGCCAGCACGCTTCCACCATCGGTGATAGAGTAGATTGCTAGCATCGCTTAAGCGCTCCTTTCCTTTGATGGATAGAGAGAATGAGTGTAGAGAAATAGGGTGCCTCAGTGCTATCATCATCGAGGAAAATTCCAATATCGCGAACAATCACCTCGCGCGCCGTGGTGGCATTCGAGACCAGTGTGGCCTTATCGATCAGTGAATGTTCACGCAAAAAAGCAGCTATTTGTTTGATCTCTTTTCCCGCCTTCATCAAGATGATGGTGTCAAAATCTAAAATGAGCTTTGGTAAAATCTCAATGCCATAAGTGGCCGGCAAGATTGCTAGTCGCTCCTCTCCATCGAGTAAGATCTCTTTGGTGGCGGCCGCCACTGCTACCGCAGTGGTAATCCCAGGAACAAACTCCACCTCCGTCTCTTTGAGCGATTCCATCACTCCTTCGTAAAGGTAGGCCCAGGTGCTATAGATCGAAGGATCACCTTCGGTAATAAATGCCACACTCTTGCCTTCTGCAAGTCGCGTGACCACCTCATCGACTGCTTTCTTCCAAGAGAGAATCAGTGTGGAGCTCTTTTTTTCCATGGGAAAGAGTAGTGGAAGCTTCTCTTGCGATTGGCCGCCGCCGCCGCCGCTACCTAGGTGCTCTTTGCACACCTCTAGTGCAAAGGAGATGGCACCCTCTGCTTTGATAGGATAGGCCAGCACATCGACACTTTTAATCACTTGCACCGCTTTAAACGTTAAAAGCGCGGGATCGCCAGGGCCTACGCCCACACCATAAAGTTTAACCTCTTTCATCATTGCCTCCTCTTTCTTTTTCTGCTTCTTCTTTTGTGATCTTAAAAATAGTGACAGGGTGTTGTGCCTCCATCCGTGTATGTGTTCCTCTTCCGAACGAATGAGCATTACTGATATTGACGGTTAGCATCTCCACCTTGTTGCTTAAGTGTTCGAGTTGCTTTTTAATCGCGAAGATATTTTCCAAAACGACTGCGGTGATCACCAAACGCCCTCCGAGGCAGAGTCGCGCCCATGCATCCTTGATGATCTCCTCTAAATGGCCGCCACTGCCTCCAATAAAGATAGCATCGGGGCAGGGCCACGCTTTGAAATATAAATTTGTAGGGGCCTCACCACAAATAAGATTTAAATGGTCACACTTATGGGTGATCATGTTTTCTAAAATATTGGCACACGCCTCGGCATCTTTTTCGATGGCGTAGATGCTTCCGCGATAAGCAAGTTTACCCATCGAGATGGCAACTGAACCCGATCCACTGCCAATATCCCAACAAACAGCATCGGGGGTAAGCTCTAAAAGCGCAAGTGCTATGGCACGCACCTCTTTTTTGGTGATCATCTCTTTTTTACGTTTGAAATAATCTGAATCGCTCTTGCTTGCTTGCTGTTGTTGTCGTTTTCGTATCAAAATTAAAAGATTCAAGGAGTGAACCGAAAACAGTTCATCAGCTACTTCCTCTGTTGTGAGTTTACGAATGCGTTCATCCTTGCCACATAAATCTTCTGCTACATAGAGATCCCAAATATTACGCTCTCCATAGCGATCAAGATGCCTTCCCAAAACTTGGGGAGAATTTTTCTCATCGGTTAAAATCACCGCTTTATTGATATGTCCATGATGAAGTTTGGCCACCACTCCCAAAAGCTCTTTTCCATGAAAAGAGAGGCAGACAGCATCTTCCCAACTCACTCCAATTTTAGCAAAGGCCCATTGAAAAGCGCTGGGTGCAGGATGAAAGCAAAGCTGCTCGCTTCCAACACTCTTTAAGAGCGAGTGGCCAATACCGTAAAAGAGGGGATCACCAGAGGCGAGCACACAGACATTATGTTCATAACTGTATTCGATAATCTCTTGAATGGTTATTGCCAGTGGCGACTTAAAACAAATTTTTCTACAAGCGAGCTCCTCTCCAAAAAAGGCCAGGAGGCGCTCACTGGCAAATAACACTTGCGCCTTTGCGACAAGATTCATCGCTGACGCCGAAAGCGACAAACAACCATTGTTACTGATACCAACCACACTAATCTTGCTCATAGCTTTTTCATACAATTGGCACAATCGTGCTTGATGTTGCTAGCTTTGGCCGCAATCCCCATCAGTGCATGAAAGGCCGCAACTGCAAGTGAGCTGCCTCCCTTACGTCCACTACTGACAATCCACTCACAACCTATTACGGGCGGCAGCTGCATCAACTCTTGCTTAGACTCCTTAGCGGAAACAAATCCCACGGGAAATCCTAAAATCAGAGCAGGTCGTGCCTCTCCTTCTTTGCAACGTTTAAGTAACTCCAGCAAAAAGGTGGGAGCATTACCAATACAACAGATGGAACCATCGACCACACCTAGGCGTATGGCCTTGGAGATGGCCTCATGGGCGCGCGTTTGTCCATTTTGTTTAGCATTCACCACTACCTCCTCATCCGCAATAAACGAGTGCACTTTGATGCCAAAGTGTGCAGTTCGACAACTATTGATGCCCACTGCAACCATATTGGTATCACAAAGGACAGACGCTCCACTCTGGATGGCCGCCACCCCTTTGGCAATAGCAGCAGCGGAAAAGTGAGTGATGCCATTATAATCAAAATCGCCGCTGGTATGGATCATTCTTCTAACAACACTCCACTCCTCTTGCGAATAGCGATGCTTATCGCAGGCCTCTTGATCAATAATCGCAAACGATTGCTTTTCAATCGCGTGCCCTTTAAGCGTATCTTGCCGCATCTCCATTCCCGTCCTCCTCATCTTTAATAAAATGATTAAATAGTATTCAGAACTGTTCCATCAAAATCGATCAACACACAAGAGATCGAAAACTTATTTTCCACATACTCCCTCATCTTTCGATGCGCCTCTTGATTTAAAAGTGCTGCAAAGGCCTCCAAGAGTCCACACTCTTTGGCCACTTCTAATACCCGCCTTGCTGTGGGTGCATCCCCTAATGCATGAATCATTTTCGATTCACCACCGACCTTTTCAAAAAGAGACGCCAAAAACTGCAAATCAATGACACTCTCCTTGATATAGGTATTCATCTTTCCTTGGGCAAGTTTACTCATCTTCCCCACCATACTGACCACCACCATTTGTGAAAAAATTTGCAGAGCACCCTCTTTTAGCGCCACATCCACACGATCACCACACTGGATGAAAGCGTGCTCAGGGAGAGTCGGGTAGAGTTTTTTTGCCGCCTCTTCACTTCGGCCACCTGTACTTAAAACAATGGAGGGTGAGTTTTCACTCTTGGCAACCGCAATGGCATCCACCAAAAAAGCTTTATATGCGGCCGCGGAAAAGGGGCGCACCACTCCTGTAGTTCCTAAAATAGAGATGCCGCCTATAAGCCCTAAGCGAGCATTGGTGGTTTGCTTCGCAATCTCCTCTCCGCACGGAACGGAGATGGTAATCTTAAGTCCTGGGCAGCTCCCTCGCTCTTTGCACTCTTCTCTCACCATTTCGATAATATTTTTTTTGGGAACAGGATTGATGGCACTCTCACCAAGCGCAAGGCCAAGCCCACGCTTAGTCACCTTTGCCACTCCAATTCCTCCCAAGACCTCTACTACTCCCTCTGTTGCTAAAAACTCCACCTCTGCTACAATCTCTGCGCCGTGAGTGCAATCGGGATCATCTCCGGCATCCTTAATAACCGATGCAAAAGCTTTACAACCATTTTCACTGAACTCTAGTCCACATCGCACAAGCTGAAAGCTTGCCTGCTCACGATTGGGAAGTGTAATCGTGATCTTTTGCAAAGTGCTTTCCTGCAGGAGCAACACCTTTGTTGCCGCTTTAGCGGCCGCAGCGGCACATGCTCCAGTGGTGTATCCTGTTCTCAGTTGTTTTTTGCGATGATTCATTTTAAATCTTTACAATTATCTTTACGAGAAGAGCGATCTTCCCTTATGCTTATTTTGATTTGTGGTTCGAGGGAACTCAGTGCGAATCTGAGACTACTCCATAGCGGTAGTAGCGGTATAAGGAACGAAATTCATCATATCCACTGGGCATTTTCTGGGAAGGGATGGAGAGTAGAAAAACTTTAGCAAGGCCTTTAGTCCGAAGACCTGCCACAATTATAAGAAAATTCACTTTCGAAGACAACTCCTAATTTCGAAAAAGGTAGAAACTCCTTTTCCGTCTGTGGTTGTGTTGATGATCTATGCCTTCGTGAACTTTTTTGCCGAGCAATGGGCATCTTTGGTTAGTAGTTTTAAAAATTCATGGTAATTTTTGCGTGCCTGCTTCTGGTAATCGCGGCCGCGATTATACTGTTTAATTGCTTGATAGGGTTTTTCGATATCTTTTGTGAGCGAGAGGCCTCCCATCACAAAGAGTGCATGAGAATTATATTTTATTAACGAGGCCACATTTTTCATCGAGAGTTTTTTGACTTTTTCTTGCGGATAGTTTGATGACAAGAGTAGCGCTTTTTCCATGACATGGCGATACTCCCAACTTGAGATGCGCCAGCGATAGTTCCATTGTAACACTCCAAAATCAGCATGCTTTAAATTGCACTTTTTATATTTGGCCGCAATTTTTTTATCTTTCTTTTTAGAGAGGAGCAAATCTTTTTTTATACTTTTTCCTGGCAAAGATTTTGTGGTAATTGCTAAGCGGTTTTTGCAATTGGGCTGAACAATCACTCCTTTGCTTGGCAATCCGAAATTACTCTCTCTCTTCCAAAAAGTTAAAAAGAGCGCTGCAAATTTGATAAAGGGACGATCCCACTTATAATCAAAAAAGGGAGCAAATTCGGCCCACACTTTTCCAATAGGAACTTGGTCGCATAAATCTAGTGCACTTTTGATTTTTGAATACTTACCGCGACTGTCATTCTCAAACAAGGCCAAGTTATCTCCTGCAGAACCAATATCTAAATGCTCCATTAAAAAGGGTTGATTCAAATCATCATTGAAAAAGATATCGCTCTCTATTTCTCCTAATTCAGGCATGGCATCTGCATCTGCCTCTGCCTCTTCCTCTTTTTCTGTTACTTCTCCCAGAGAGGATGTTCTAGCACGATCAGCACTTGAACACCCTATAAGCATAAGAGTAGAAAAGCAGAGCAAAGCAAAAATAAAATTAAAATACTTCATTGTATACTTATCGGCAAACAGAGGGGAATACTTAAGTATTGAAAATGGCCTGAAATTGTGTGAAAGTGAAACCTCCTTTTCCGTACTAATTGCACTAAAGGAGTGGCATGAATACGAATAACAAATCACCCTGGGATTTAGAGACCAAATACTTCTATGCGCTTACTCCCGAGGTTATTGATCACTCGCTGATGGCACGGGGAGTGCGTCCCTGCGGCCGTGTCTTTGCTTTAAACAGCCTGGAAAATCGTGTCTATGAGGTGGAGGTTTCCCCTGCACTACTTTTGCGCCCTCCCTTTTCCCCCGATTCGGTGGTCGTAAAATATTATCGCCCAGGACGCTGGAGTGAGGAGGCAATTTTAGAAGAACACGCTTTTTTACAAGAGCTGGTAGAGCTAGAAATTCCAGTGATCGCCCCTTTGACCTTTGAAGGAAAGACGCTCTTTACCTGCCCCTCCACCGACTTTTATTACGCCATTTTTCCTAAAGTTCGCGGTCGCCTCAAAGATGAGCTAAATCCTTCTGAAATTTCCGAGATCGGTCGTTTGATTGCAAGAATTCATCTTGCTGGTGCGACCAAGAAATTTACCGCCAGACCAACCATGAATCCGCAAAACTACGTTGATGTGCACTTTAATCACCTCTCGACTGTAAGCTTTTTGCCCCAGCAAACACTTGCTTACTACCTAATGGTGGCCAAACAACTCTCACAAATGATCGCTCCCTTATTTCACCACCTAAGTTACCAGCGCATCCATGGTGATCTCCATCGTGGCAATATTTTATGGACGGCCAAGGATGGGCCTTTTGTGGTGGATTTTGACGACACCGTGTTTGGGCCACGCGAACAAGATTTATGGCAACTCTTTCCTGGTCGTGACTCCTATGCGCGAAAAGACCAGGAGCTCTTCTTAGAGGCCTATCATTCGATGGCCAAAGAGCAGATTTCACTTCCACCACTGCTGATTGAAGCACTTCGAAGCATGCGCATGATTCACTTTAATGGGTGGATTGCGAAAAGATGGAACGATCCGATCTTTAAAAAAATTTATAGCGCTTTTGATTCGGAAGCGTACTGGGAAACAGAACTCCTAGGACTAAAAGAACAGATTGGATACTTGCAAGATTTTATTCAAAACGATAGTGCATGACTGCG
The DNA here is from genome assembly GCA_015231955.1 of Oligoflexia bacterium. Classification (GTDB taxonomy): domain Bacteria; phylum Bdellovibrionota; class Bacteriovoracia; order Bacteriovoracales; family Bacteriovoracaceae; genus JADGAN01. The sequence goes on from JADGAN010000006.1 coordinate 21,801, forward strand.
ATATCATCACCACAAAAGTTAGTACGCTCCATCACCTTCCAGCCAAAACGTGCATACATCGTTTCCCGGTCATGAGTATAGAGGTAGAGATCTTTAATTCCCATACGAGGAGCTTCTTCCATCACATATTGAAAAAGTTTAGAACCAATCCCTGCACCTCGAAGCTCTTTCTTGATATAAAAACTTGCAAGCCAAGGATTAAGTGCTGGGCGTGTCGGCAGATCATCATAGGTAAGGGCCACCGAGCCCACTAGCTCCTCCCCTCGGTAAGCCACCCAAGTTGTAGGTAGTTTGTCGTGATTGCACAATTTTTTTGTATCAGCAACTCTTCCTTCTAGCTCTTGTCCCGGATGGTAGTGCCCCCACTCTGCATGAAACCACTTAGCAAGTTCAAAAAGTGCAGGAGAATCTTGTTGTAATTTTTCAATTCGTAACTCTAATTCCAATGCCATAAAAGGCCCTTCTTTACTGTGTAGGAGGATCAGTCGGTAACACCAGTAGGTTATGCTTATCCCTTTTAAAGGACAACCCTTGATGATCTAGGTCCATACCCACCTCCTCGATGGAGAGAATGGTGTAGATCGAAATGTGCAAGGCCTTGGTGTGCTCAAAGCGCTGCTTAAGTTCATCCTCCACGGGATTGATAATCGTCGAGGAGGTCTCAAACAAAAAATCAGAGATCGCCACAAAACTAAGTCCCAAATTGGAATCGCAAATACTCTTTGCCTTCAAGGAGACAATTTTGTTATTTTTTGCATCCCGATAGGTAATGATGTAGTGGCCTTTCTTTTCTGTGCTGCTATTATTCATAAAGCTCCATTGAAAAACTTTTTACACTATGAAATAGAAATGAATTTTTGTCAATCTTACGCTATAATGAAAGCATGAAAAACTTTTTATCAATTGTAATTGTACTAATTAATCTATCTGTCGTTTTTAATAACTGCTGGCTTCTCTATAAAAAACAGATTCAACCGGCACTTGCGATGTGGATCTTCTTTACCATTGCAGTGATTTGCTCGCTCTCCACCTATCTTGCAAGCGGTGCCTATTCGATTTTCGACAACATCTTAAACACTGCTGATGTTTTTATGTGTGTGGCCTGTACGCTTGGGATTGTCATTTGGGGAGACAAGAGCACCAGGCCCAATCGCTTTGATCAGTTCCTCTTTTCCGTAGTGGTGCTGATCTTGCTCTTCTGGTGGTTTTCTGGAAATTATCTGCTCTCCAATCTTGCGCTTCAAAGTATTATTGTGATTGCTTACCTTCCAGTGGTCACACGGCTTTGGAGTGCTAGCGAAAACAGCGAATCATTTTGGGTTTGGGGAGCGCTGTTTATCGCAGCAGCGATTGCACTATTTTTGAGCGAAGGCATGCTGGCCAAAATCTATGCCCTGCGGGCACTACTTTGTACCTTCGGACTAATCTTGCTAATGCTAAAAGTAGAGTGGCAGAGAAGAAAACAAGTGGTGTAGAACTTACGAGTGATAGGGATTGTTGTGAACTTTGTAAATCGACTCTGCTAGCTTTTTTTTCACCTCTTCGATCCCGATATAATTGTGGGTACGCTTATAATGTTCAATGCCAGTCGATTGAATATAGCGAGGAGGAAGGGCATTTAAGGTCAGCGCATAGATATCTTCCAGGCAAAGGCCGCAGCGACACCCCACCTCCCCCGAGGAGATGGCCTCCTTGAGCGCTTCCATCACCAAAATTTCATTGTAGTTGACGATATCGTATAAACTTATATCGCCAATTTTATAATCGAGTTCATCCCTACCAAAAAGTTGTATATGCATACTACCTCACTTACCAAAAAGCATAGCATTGAAGATTTACAATGACTAGGAGATGGTTTAATAGCTAGAAGATGTACACACACGAACATTTACCCTTTTATTCTTATAACCACTACCTACAAAAACTCTTTGGAGAAAGGGTTTACAAAGTATCGGTGGACGCAGGTTTTTATTGCCCTAATCGCGATGGCCTTGTGGCCACAGGCGGCTGCATCTTTTGTGACGAGAGCGGCAGCTCCTCCCTCACCCGAAAAAGTCCTACCATGACAATTAGGGAGCAGATTTTGTCAAATATTCGCGCAAGAAGCGATCAAGAGGCAACGCCTAAGAAATTTATCGTCTATTTTCAATCCTACACCAATACCTATGGAAGCGTTCAACTTTTAAAAGAAAAATTGGAAGAGGCGATCCATAGCGATCCCAACATTGTAGGTGTTGCCCTCTCTACAAGGGCCGACTCCATCGATGAAGCAAAACTACAACTGCTCCAACATTACCGCCGCACTCTTCCCTATATTTGCGTCGAGTATGGAATGCAATCCATCTACGATCAAACCTTAAAGCGCTTAAATCGTGGCGAGACCCATGAACACTTTCTACAAGCATGCAAACTACACCAACAAAAATTTCCAGAGATCGATTTTTGTGCTCACGTGCTCTTAAATGCCCCAGGCGAGGAGCGCTTTCAGCAACTAGCGATGGCGAGTTACCTCGCCAACTTAGGTGTCCCTGGTGTGAAGATCCACCTCTTGACTGCACTGGAAGGAACTCTACTTGCGCGTGACTACCACCAAGGTCGCTGGCTTCCTCTCACGTTTCAAGAGAGCGTGGCCTTGATTGCAGATTTCTTAGAGCGCCTTCACCCCACGTGTGTCATCCATCGCATTGCCGGCCATGGACATCCCAAGCAGATTGTCGCTCCAACCTGGATCAAAGAGGAGCGGGACTCTATCCTCCACCACCTGCTCTTAGAATTTAACCGCAGAAAAAGTTGCCAAGGCCGCCGGTTTTAAGGACTATATTTTTTTTCAATGGGCCGTGAATGCTTAATTTACTTGGCCTCAACAAATTACTAATAGGAGTGATCACATGATCACAATTATTTATTGGTGTAAAAGTTGTTAATTTGATGCTTATAAAATTTATTTCTTCTTTAACAGAGGAAAACATTATGAAAAAACTACTTACTCTAGTTACATTGGTATGTTGGTCTAATTTTTTAGTTGCTACAGAATCTAATGGAGATCTTATGGATAAAGCTTTTGAAGGACTAGATCTTCGAGGTAGCAATTTTATTGGAAACGTTTGCTACCATAGTTTTTTTAACAACACCAATCTCTCTAATTCGCAGTTTAAATTCAGTACTGTTATCAGATTTTGCAATTTTCAAGGAGGCGTGGCCGACGGAACGCTATTTGATGGGTGGTTTTATCATCAGCATTTTGAAGGCACCTCTTTAAAAAAGGCAACCTTCTATATACGACAAAATAGTGTTGCAGGAGGCCATATCCCTAGTGATATATACTTCAATAAGTGTGATTTGGAAGGAGCAATAATTTACGCAGAAGATATGTCTAAAATTAAATTTCAGCAAACCAATCTCAGTGGTGCCATCATTAATGGTAAAATGTGTGCAGAAGGATCATTGGATATTTGCCACTGATCATTGGGGCCAATGTACTAAATACACACGTAATCTAATTAACCACAAGGAGTTCGTATGTATAGCTACCTTTATCTGTTTCTTGCTACTTTCGCTATAATCTCGCTGCCTGCAATCGCAGCGCAGGCCCAGACTCCATGTATCGCTTTTTCTAATGGCGATGGCACTAGCAGCTGCCTTCAATCCGCTGCTCTAAAAGATCGTGGTGTCACCTTTGTCAAGGTAGATCCCCGCGACCTCTTTGCACGCGCCTACGGGCGTGATACTGAGGGCAAGTTCATGACAGTATTCATAGGTCGGCTCGTCCTCGATTCTAGTGCCCCATTATTACAACCGTGGGCCAACGTTTACAATTCTGCATATAGAATTGGCCAAGTGACTAGCAACCCGCTACATGGTATCTATCAGCTGGATGCAGCTATTTTACCTATGGGGGCAAGGAGTATTGAATTCAAGCAAGTAGGTGACCACTGGCGCTTTCTACTAAGTTCCAATGCTACTTGTGAGGTACGCAACGGTGACGAGCGGATCTCTGCTATGGTTAGTTGCAAGAGCTTTGGCTTCGGCCTTTGGGAGCAGTTTCTGAGTTTTGGAATGCCGATCCTCTATACTAGCTCTCCGATCGACTGCAATGAGATCCGCGGTTCTGTCCTTATGGGCGATGAACCTGTGCTGCCCAAGTGCGATGCAGCTGCACTCCAGTCGTCGCTACGTGAACTATTCCCTGCAAATGGCACATTCAACTGGGAACACGAAAGTGACGATATCATCCTGAGTTCAGGGGTGCACCTGAAGCTCCTATCCGTTGGCCCATAGGTACCAGAAAGATCAGAAATGCAGTAGCTGAGCTAGAATGAGCAAGTCCGACCTGCTGACATTTAGGGAATGATTGTACCAATGATCAAGCTCATCCCCTGCAATGCTCGGCCCCCAGTCTGAGTAGTGTGCAGGGATAATGAAAGTTTTTAATGCCGCTACTTTCCACGAATCCATTCCCACATTGAAGAACCGACAGTAAATCAAACATTCTTTGCTATTAACTCTTTTCATCGTTTCTACCTACAGCTGTTTTATCTATTCCATCCTCCGGCGAGTTTAATGAGCATCAGAAAATCTATGCCAGGTGAAGATGCTCCCTCCTTTAAATCAGGATGTTCCCTTTTCCCACAGCGCTGGTGACGGTACTCATAACGATACTCCGGTTTATTAAGAGCATCTTCGTTATCAAAATTGGCCACCCAATTGAGAATAGAAACAGAAGATTCTCGATTACAATACCAATCAACAAGCGGGATATTCATTTCCAAACTATCATTACAAATTTGCTTATAGACTCTTTTCTTTATGGGGCGATCTAAAATTTCTGCGGTTATTGCCTGAAGAGTGTTCAAGTGAATGGGGTAGCAAGTAAGATTTCCAATCCTAACTCCCATTGAACTGGCCACCATTTCTGCTTCAAAGATGGCCTTGTCGCCACCACTGGGTGCTACTGCTTCAAGCCCTAAGCGAAAGGATAGTTGTCGCATAAGAAAACTTATTCCCTTTGTAATCCGGCAATTGAGATGGTTACTCGCACATAAGCTTCCATGTTCGGCGATAAATTTTCGATGCAGCTCCCACATCGATTTAATTTCTGGTAAGTGGGAGGGGCAGCGAAGCATGCGCATTGCTAGACCAAAAAGCACGCCTGTCTCCTGATCACGAGAAGTTGAGTTGTCGGCATATTCTCCCGGCAAAGGTTCAAAACGTACAAAAGCGCCATTTCTTATTTGTAAAGATTTAGCAAGAGAGTTCTGGATCTCAGTTCCCTTCTCGCAGGGGAGAATTCCCATTGCCAAGGAAGACCAAAGCAAGCTGTCTCCTTGGTGAATGGGGTTGTTCTCTTTATCTCTAGAAATAATATAACTGAAATTTTGTTCTCTAGAGATAAAGTGAGTGAGAAGCCTCTCTTCATAGTACTGCTGCTTAGCTTGTAAAAAATCAAATGATGGGTTAGCAGTTGGCATACAGCTGGGAATAACGTCAAAGCATTTTCCACGACATTCCAATTGTTTAAAAAAATTAGATACTCCTGGAAACTTTGCCAAGCACTCGGCATTACAATCTGTGGTACAGGTAATCTTATCTAATTCGGCAGCAATTGCATAATTGAATGGAAATGAACTCGGAATGATAAAATAAAAGGCCACGATCCAGCAGTAAAGGAAATTTTTTTTCTTAATTTCCATCTATGCTCTCCTAGGGAAAATAAAGATAGTTGCAATTGGATATAATGGATATAGATAACAATTTTAAGAGTCTAATAATAATTAGTGACTATGAGATCATATTTAGTTATCGAGATAAGCAAAAGATAGATTTCACAATGCCCGGCCACTACGGCGATATAAGCGAAGGTGGTTGAAGAACGTATGTTCTCATGGATGAAAAATTTCCGTCGCTTAACCACTCGATATGAAGTTAAAACAGAAAATTTTTTAAAGATGGTGAAGCTTGGAGCTTTGATGATTTTATTAAAAACCTGGATTTATGAGGCAGAATAACTGATTCTTATCCTGCTGATTGCTATATTTTTTTGCAATGGACTGTGAATGTTGGCCTTCCTCCATCTTTAGGATTCGGAAGAGTAAGATCAAATTCATTATCGAGAACTGTAGGATAAGGGGCATCAGCTTTTTGGTTCTGCTTAAGCGCATGGTGATCACTCCTAATCAGAATAAGAGCAGAAAAACAGAAACAGTGGAGTTTAACTATTCCCGGCCATACTATAGTAAAGAGTTACGCCAATTTTTCGGATTTGAAGAGATTATGGCAATTAACTATGGTGATGAATCACAAAAGGGAAAGATCACATTTACCTCCCATCACAGCGGTCATCCAGATCAAGGAGGAGTTGCTTTGGCCGGGAAAATCAGAGAAGAGAAAATATACTCTTTTGATCAGATTAAGGAGATCGATCCCACTTACTATTCCACCTATCAAGCGGAGTTTGCCTCTTCCTTAAAAATGAATGTGGATGAGATGTTTTCTCATTCGTTGATCGATTATGCGAAGAAGCGCCCCACTCTCGACTATGAAAAATTATTTTCTTTGGCCATTCCGCTGGAGAAAAAAACTTTTACCTTTAGTTCCTCTCCAATCCTTCCCTCTTCCGGCGCCTATTTAGTCTGTGAAACATCTTCGCGCACAGATCGCTCCTCCAAAGATTTGTCTCACTATCAACTCCTTGAACGCAAGTGTAATAGCTATGGTTTTCCACAAGAGGAGAAAGAGAGTTTTTCAAGCGGGCTTGTTGGTTTTCAGTGGAGTGGTGCTAGTGAACGAGCGGTCTTCTTACCAGAGACGGTCTCTAAAACCACTTCTTACCTCTATGCCGAAGGACTTTACTCTTCACACATCTATAATCGGAGACAAAGAATTGAAGTTACCATTGATAATAAAAGACAACAGCAGCAAAATTATCAATATAACGATAAAGGGCAAATGATCGTTAAGGCACAATTTCTTGACAACAGTCGCTACAAAACAGAGAAATTTCAATACGACTCTTTTGGAAATATGATTGAGATGACAACTCCCATGGGAGGAAAGCACTCACAAACTTTCGACGCTTTCGGAACACGTCTCCTCACGCAGAAAAATCCCTTGGGACACCAGGAGCAATCGTTTTACAAGTGTGCAGAAGTAAATTGGCCTAAGCAATTGACCTCCGCCGGATATGAGTGCCAACAACACCTCAATAAGATTGCCTTCAAGGGGAGCAATGGAGTTTGGAGCTATTATGCTTACGATGAACTTGGCCGCTTGGTCGCCTCCTTTACCGCAAGCACCCCGAGTGAACTCACCACCTACCAATACCTGCGCGCTACTGAAGGCACCTGGAATCGTATTTTATCCACAACTCATCTTCCCGACCACTCCCCATATCAAAAAGCATCCTTTTACGATTTAAAAGGAAATCTCGTGGCAGAGGTAACGACAGCAACAGAAGGGCGCTCTAAAGTTCGAAACTATACCATTACCAATCGCAACGACCTCCCAGTAGAACAATTTATGCCTTACTTCCTCACTAAAAGTGTCAAGGATTCATTCACAAGCAGCACCATTGCACTTCCTGAAGAGGGAACAAAGTCGACACTTTTTTCCTATGATGCTCTTGGAAGAAAAAAGAGTGAAATTCATCCTTCCAAAAAGAGGATCTATTATCAATATAGCGCAGGAACCATTGCTGAAAAAGAACAGCTCACTTCTGCACTAACCGGACAAGAAAGTATGGTCACCAGAGAAAAGACAGTCGATTTTAGCAACAAGGTTACATCAGCAACCAACGAATTAGGCCACTCCACTATTTTCAAGCGAAATGCTTTAGGCCAACTTACCTCTCTGGTGGATCCGAGCGGACAGATCAGCAAATACAACTACAATGGCCTTGGTCTCATCATTACACTAGTTTCTCCCACTGCAGGAATGAATGCTTATCAATAAACAGTTAATCGATCTAAGCGGAATAACAGTAGGAGAGATCTCCTACCACTACGATCTTCTCTCAAGAATTGTGCAAAAAGATCATGGCCTGCAAGCATACATCACCTACTCCTACGACGTAGGAGACTCCCAAAAGTGCACATCCTCCAATACTAACCTATCCATAGGAAAATTAACCAAGGTAACGGTTGCCAACAAAACGCCAATTACAATCGATTATGGATATGATGAGCGAGGAAATACCACCTGTATTGTGAAAAATTTTAGTGGAAGAAGTTACAAAGAAGAGTCAAAGTATGATATTTTAAATCGTATGTTGGAATTAACAAACCCTAATGGTCAGAAGGTCTCATACCGCTACAAAGAGGATTTAACTCCGTCCTCTATTGATGGTCTCGTTCATTCAATCACCTATAATGAGCGTGATCAACTTGAATCAATCCTTTATAACAGTGCAAGCGGCCTTAGCACCAACTATGCTTACGACCCTAGCACACTGATCCTCACCAATATCCGTTCACAAACTACCAACACGGCCATTCAAGATATCTCTTACCAGATCAATTCGCGAGGCCATATTGAACTCATCCACGATAACATCAGCGACCACCAATCACTCTCCGCAAAGTATCAGTACGATGAACTAGGACAACTCTTAAGCTATGAATCGCAAGGAAAGATCAGCAATTATGCTTATGATCCCACAGGAAATTTCACCTTAAACGAAGATTTTTCCAATAGTATCGACTACACCCTGTCTCTTACTTCACTTTCCATGAAGCATGGGTTTATGTACCTTGTAGCGATTATAGATTGGTTTAGTCGTTATGTGCTTTCATGGAGATTGAGCAACGATATGGGAGTTGAGTTTTGTATTGAGGCACTCGTAGAGGCCATCGTAATGAATGGAGTGCCTATGATTTTCAACACTGACCAAGGGCCGCAGTTCACTGCTACTGCCTTTGTAAAGACTGTAGAAGCTAACGGCATCCTCATGAGCATGGATGGACGAGGAAGGGCGCTTGATAATGTGTTTATTGAGAGACTATGGAGATCATTGAAATATGAGGATGTTTATTTGAATGGCGGCCATACTGATGGCAGAGAAGGGAGAGAGAGGCCGATACAATATTTCAGTTTCTATAATTATGAAAGGCTTCATCAATCCCTGGGTTACAAGACGCCATATCAGATTTACTTTGAAGGAAGGCATAAATCCGAAGAAGGAAATCCGGCAACCCAGCTATGCCAATTGTAACTTCACGTTGAGAAAGTCAAGACCCGCTTCGCTCCTGTGTCTTGACTTTGCCCTCCTTAGAAGTTCCTTTTGCGCTGCTATGATGGTTTTGGAAAATTTGTTTTTTTTTTTTAATAGTTATAGACAGCATGTCATCTATATGAGTCGGCTGGCACTCACTCTCTCTCACTCTCCTTTAACCGCTTCAATCGGTGGGTACTCAAAGGATTGTGGACAGATTTATTTTTTGCTCTACTAGGAGAAATTGATGAGGAGTGGATTTTCACCAATGGAAGTTAGCTATTATCCCAAGACGAGATAATAGCAAAAAGCCCAATCCTGAATTTGATGTCCACCTCTACAAACAAGGCATCTTGTCGAAAATTTGTTTGCGAGGATGAAGCATTTTCGTAGCATCGCTATTCGATATGAAAAATTAGCAAGAAATTTTAAGGCGATGATTATGATTGCCTGTACATTAATCTGGATTAAATTAAAATGAGGACACGCCTTACTAATTTTTTTTTTATTTTATAATCACCAATCCTTGTTGTACATTAGAGCAACAGACTAATTGAACGTAAAAGCATCTAAAATGCAGCTGCGGCCTATTCCAGAGATTGCAGCCTCTGACAGATGAAATGTTACTTGTGTAAGCGTTTTGTTTGAAAGTTTAGCTGCCATAAGCAGAGACATTAATACTTTTCCTTTTTCATTTTCTGCCGGAAAATAGAAAGTGCCACTGCCAGTTACAGCATCAGTTCCAGGACAATGGCCACCGCCTTCATGGTTATAACCTGTCTTATCTGATATTTTTTCAAACGTAACCAATCCAAGTACACTGTTTTCTCCAGTCAGTGCATAACCAGTTGTTCCAATAGTTTTTATTTTCGCAGTATGGTTGTCTATAGCAGCATTGACATTCATTTGAATGCAAATGGTTAATGCGAACATGGTGAGAGTAACTAACTTCCTGGAAGACATAAAAACTCCTTACTAGTATTTCAATTTCACAAAAAAACGAAATGTTTCTTGCTTGTAAAATACATAAAGCAATAAGCATGCCAAAATACAAAATCAACACTCGAAAACAATCTGAAGCTATCTATAAACATTATTTAAGTTAGCTTTGTTACCAACGTAATTTTCTAGGTAATTTCTGGCAAAAGATGAAATTCTAGCATAACAGTAGTAATAAATTGAAACTGCTAGTGATTGAATTCATGGTCTTTTTGAGCCAGTGAAATCCAACACCTCAGTAGCTCAACAATTTTTCGATCCACAAGACATCTCCTTACAAGCTTTTTTATAATGGCCCTCCATCAAAAATTCAATGAGCATTAAGGCCATTATAGGTGGTTATGAGATGGTGTCGTCAAGTAAGAATATTTTGCCCAAAAGTGGTGTCGTTATATGGGAATAAATTCCTTAAGATTGGTGTTCTATGATGGGACTACATGGGCAAAAAACTGGGCCTCATTCAGTGGGATGTAATAGGTATAGAATAAAGATATTTTTTGCATTAAACCAACACAAGTACCTACTCATTATTATCAACACTATTCTTTAAGTAGGTCTTTTTCAAGAATTCCAAAAACAATCCCATCCCAAAAAGCATTTTTAAAGAAGTCTCTTTCTCTAAAAACACCTTCTTTTACAAAACCAATTTTCTGTAGCACTACACAGGAAGAATCGTTGCCTGGAGTAACAACTGCCTCGATTCGATGCCCCTTTAATGTGTAAAAATAAAAATTGACAAACAAGCTCAGCGCTTCAGTCATATATCCTTTTCGCCAATAGCTTTGGTTTAACTCAAACCCGATTTCTGCCATTCTATTGATTTCTGAAACAGAAAACAGACCAAGAGTACCAACTAGCTTTTTTGAATCTATCTCTCTAATTGCAAACCTATATTGTTCTTTATCGTGATAACATTTTATAAAATAATCAACAATTTTCTTAGCATGCTCTTTAGACTCTCTTGTTGTAAAATCAGTAAACTCTGTAACTTTCTCATCGCCAAATATTTCAAATATACTATCAAGATCCTCTGGCACTATTTGATCCATTATTAACCTTGAAGAACTCATATTGAACTTATGATTAAATAGATCTTCTATATTTTGCTTAAAATTATTCTCCATAAAAATCTCCATAATATGGCTCATACAAAACAAATATCCTGAAATATTTGAAATAAATAAGACAAGCCAATGTAACAATAGTATGAAAAATAAAAAATATCAATATAAGATTTTCTAATTCGTTCCCACATTTCTCACTTCTCAGGCTTAAACTACTGTACTCTTTGATGGCGTCATGTTTTAAATCGATGTGTAGTTCAGCCATTTCTTGAAGAGCGACTACGACTTGAGTTTCAATTGAGATAGGCTTGATTCTAATAGTACCTTATCCACTTCATTTTTATTAAGAAAAAGGAAAAAGAGTCCCAAAAGTCGGTTGGCACTTTTTTACTTTTTTACTCCCTAATTCAAAATCATATTTGTTATGATTGGAATTATGGCATCTAAATTCTCTGCATCTGGAGTACTTGTGTTGCTTGGGGCCCCAATGAGCAGATTTATCATCGTTACACAATCCCAACCAAGAGAATAATTCCAGCGATTGCTGTCATTATCAGGCCAGTGCCATGACCATTTCTTTTTCTCATGTGGAGCAGACCACATTAGAGAACATTGCTTAAATGTCTTACTAATAATTTCATCATGAGAAAAACTTCCAGGGTAATATTTGTTTTGCACCCATAATGCTAAAGGATTATTGGTTGTTTGAGAAACAGAAGAGTTGAATATAACTTTTGGTGGTCTATCACCTGCATCAGGCCTTCCAATTTCTGCTTGAATAAGTGCAGAAACTATTGAAAGGCCACAGTGGAATCCACCTAAGTTAGGTAGTTTAATGCTATTGCCGAGAACATTTATATCACCATCACAAGCAACTTCAGTAAATAAATTATAATTTTTTAAACTTTCCTGTCCTTTAGGTGCCAAACCAAGCGGAATTTTTACGTTTGAGGTGTCTACACCATTATTATGGACGTCTTTAATATTGATAGTTGGTAATGCAACATTGAAATAATTTAAAACGCTGGCAACAAGTTGTCCGCGATATTTTTGGTATAGTCCAGTATTCAGTGTGCAGTAATCAGCAAGTGCTGCACGTTCTTCTTTGTTTCCTTTCCAGTCACATAGCCAAAACACACCGAGGCGGTTTGCACTTTCATTAAGTTGATCCACCCATTTTTGTAACATAACTTTAGCTCTGGCCACTTCTCCCCTATTTTTAAACGCAATAGCGGTCAATAAAATTCCCATCGCATGATCCCAAGAGAAGGTTGCAGACCCATTACCATCTATTGTATGAGCTGCTGTAGCGCCAATCATATCCAGAATACCTAGACCAGCTCTTTGAGCAAGAGCATAAGTAATTTTATCCAATATTGTGGCACGCATACTATCGTCATATCGTTGATATGCACCTAAGTATCTATATATAGCTTCATCATAATAATTGCGATTGTAGGAATAGTCAGCATGATCTAACCACGCTATAGGGGAATCGCACCAAGAATCACTGCTTCCCCATCCTCCACATTTAAAATGAGTATGCCATAATGACAATGAAGACATTATGTCTACACCTGATCCATGATCACTTTCATTTGTCATTTGCGGGGCCCGGTGCCAGCGCCCAGTTGCATCTTGTGATGCCTCAACAGACTTGCAGGCCCATTCTTCACCGCTATAACAAAGAAGTGCACTATATAGGACGGAATCTCCATCTCCGTTTGTGCAATTAGTGCCACTAAATTTTATTGTTGGTAATTTTCCTGAACAATACTCAGATTGCGCCCTAATGGAATTTCTGAGTGATGCCAAATCAGAGACACTTACAGCTCTTACATCGTTGGCCAAAAGAGATGCAATGAATAGAAGTATAATATTTATACTCAATAAGATGTTGTTTTTTTTCATAAAAAATCTCCATTTCATTATCTGATTAATATTCACCTATCTAATTCACGGTTAAGTGATAAAAATTATACCCTTCTACTGCTAGATTATCGGCGGGGAAAACTGGTCTGTAATCACAAGCAGGTACATCAGTGGCCCCTCCTCGACTCTTGAAAAACAAAGACACCTCTTTTTTTGCAAGTTGTGCTGAAAGTAATGTGGCATAAACCATATTACATTTTTTACTTGCTACGCTTTCATCTCTCATAAGGCAGATAATGTGATTAGATAAACCTCCAGCGTAAACATATACTCCACCAGTTTCCATATCAAAACCTACACTGGGTACTCCTTTGCACACGACTATGGCAAAAGCACTTTGTGTACCAACAAAAGAAACCCACAAAAGGCAGGTCAAGGTAATTTTCTTAACTAACGACATAAATACTCCTTATTAGTTACTAGTGTTTTTAACGTGGCAAAAAAAATGCTTCTTGCTTGTAAAATAGATAAAGCAAATAGTGTGCCAGAAGAAATAAGAATTTAATCACATTATCAAGCAACGATCATAAGAGTTGATCAGAGTTCATAATATTTAGAAATAACAAAAATACCTTTCTTGTGAGTCAAGGAGAAATGTTTTCGTATGAAAATATTTTTGATAAATTTGAAAACCCCCCTTTGCCTGGAAAGTTGACCAGTGAACTACTCGGCCCTAAAGGGTTTGCCTTCGGCATTCCATCCATAGGAAGGATTTTGAAAAACAATGTTGCTTATAAGTCCTATTACAAGTGTTAATAGAAAAACTTGCAGTTGTTTCGTTGATTTAAATTTTTGCATAAAAACTTCATGAAAAAATATAATGATAAGGGATTACGGTCTAAAAAAATGAAACGGGGGTGATTTGGAAGTCAGAATGGCAGAAACCCATTATCTTCTGACTCCTATGTAGCCAATGTGGCATCCTTTATCTTTAGTTGCATGTAATGCAACACTTTTCTGTGCTGCAAATGCAAGTGTAAGTAGAGCTAGGTATGATTTATAGTTGCTATCCGACTCTTCCATATAAAACCATGTTCCTGCTCCGGCCTGTGGTCCATTACGATCAAAACCACAATTTGATGCATTCGGTACATCAAGATATACTCTTAAACCGTAATTTCCAGATGGGGCCACATCTAAACCAGTTATTTTTCCAACACTAACTTCGTCCCATGAAAAAGCTATTGGGTTCACGATTAACGTGCTAAAGACAAATACAATAACCATTAATGAACTTTTCAATAACATAAAAAAATCCTTTGAAAACAAGTTTCCAGTTAGTTGTTAACGTGGCAAAAAACGAAATGCTTCTTGCTTGAAAAATAGATAAAGCAAATAGTGTGCCAAAAAAAATGAATTTAATCACATTTGGTAACTGCTCACACCCCTCAACCTTCACCTCTCAACCAAATGCTGTTAGCTAAGCAACTTTCAGCATCCGGTAGAGGGTAGATGGCTGAAGGGTGTGAGCAGTTACCACATTTGAATGTTAAGAGCAAGAACAGCGAAGAGTCTCTAGCAATGAAGTCAGTGTTTTATAAATAAATTCTATGAACACAAGGGAAGAGAATAAAATAGGGAACACATGAAATCATAAAATATGTGAAAAAGTTGGCACTATCGATTGAGTTTATGGAGGAGGAGGCCTCTTTTATCGGTTCTACTGTCTGTTGTGCTATAATTGTATTTTAGTCAACTAACTTTTAAGGTACTTTTTTAGGTGTTCTCATGAAAAAAAAGCTCTTAATAATTTTGTTAATCTTCATTACAACACAAATTTCAACAATAGTCCCACTTTTCCCTTGTACGACATTTTTTATCTCAGAAAAAAACGAGGGTGGTGAAGGCAGTGGTCATGCACTTATGGGCAAGAGTTACGATTGGCATCTTGATAAGGGCATCGTCTATGTTAATAAGCGTGGGTTGAATAAACATGCAGTGATCACCGGTGTTGGGGATCCGTT
The DNA here is from genome assembly GCA_015231955.1 of Oligoflexia bacterium. Classification (GTDB taxonomy): domain Bacteria; phylum Bdellovibrionota; class Bacteriovoracia; order Bacteriovoracales; family Bacteriovoracaceae; genus JADGAN01. The sequence goes on from JADGAN010000006.1 coordinate 36,965, forward strand.
ATTGCAAACACACTCTCTTTTGCAACAATCACCTGCAATGTGGACCTCTCGTTATGGGAGCATAACCTTTAACCAATTTGGAAGAGAGTTTCCGAATGGGGGAATGAATGAAGCGGGACTTGCTGTAGAGATCCTATTACTAGAGGGAAGTGAAATGCCCCATCAAGTAGAGCACATAGAACACACTAAAAGTATTAATGAGCTACAATGGATCCAATATCAGTTAGATAATTTTTCCTCTATAAAGGAGATGGTTGAAAGTTCCAAATTCCTAACCATTATTCCGCTCCATGGAGAGGTCCATTTCTTTGCCTGTGATCGCAGTCGCGCTTGTGCTACTTTTGAATATTCCAATCGTCATTGGGTGATAACGAGTGGAGAAAAGCTAAAGGTAAAATCATTATCGAACAGTTATTATGCTGATTCGGCCTCTTCCCTTCCAAAGTATTGTGGTTTTGGTGGAAAGGAGAGCATCCCTACCGATTTTGATTCGCTCTCCCGATTTGTACGCGCTAGCTCGATGGCGTCGCAATTTTCTACGCAAGATTTTACAAACACAAAAGGTACTGGAGTTGCTGGAACTGATGGAGCTATTGATTATGGTTTCAAAATTTTAGAGAGCGTGGCAGACTCCGATGATAACCAATGGCAGATCCTTTATGACCTAGAAAATAAGGGCGTTTATTTCAGAACTAGATCAAAGGGCGGTGATAAAATAAAGTTTATAGATTTAAAGTCTTTTGATCTCTCCTGCCAACAACCAGTGATGGCGTTTGATGTTCAATCGATCAAGGGCGGAGACGTTACCTCGTACTTTAAGCCTTTTAATCGTGATGATAATCTACGGTTGCTCCATTCCGTCCTTCACAAAATGCCTGCCTTTAATGTGCCCGATGCGACCCATACTATGGCAAATTTGCCACAAACATTTATCTGTCAATGATAACCTGAAATAATAATCAGATATAAAAAATCCTGAAAAAAATTTATCCCCATTCAATCAAAAGCGATAGAAACTAAATGGGTTCATTCAAACATATGGCGAATTTTATTGCCCACCCCTTTGATCGGAATTAAGAAGAGATCACTGATCCCATTTAATTCTGTGCCATTGGTTCGTTTTACAAAATCTTTAGCATGCTGTGCATTTACCTCTCCCCAGACTTCTGCCAACTCTTTGCTATTAGGAAGTTTAAGTTCGTTGGCATCATTGGCCTTAGCAAATAGGGTGAATTTTAGGGTTAGCCAGAGTGAGAGAGAGCGATTAAAAATATAATCTTTGGAATCGGCGTTGATGACGGAAGGAATAAGTAGTTTGGGGTATACTAAGTGCAGGTTATTTATATTTCCGGTTATAAATGCCATATTCCAAGTTTCATATAAGCTAGTCCATCCGGGAGAAAAATGTTGTTCATAAGCTTTCTTCTCTCCCTCAATTTCTGCTTTGGTGTAAGGATTTATGGCCAAGGCAACCCCTGCTAGTAAATTATTTTTAAAATTGGCGAAGTAATCTGCAGCGATGGCCTCGGCAATATTTAAAATTAATTTAGTTTTTCCAATTTCTGTTTCTTTGTCAGTAACAAAACCCTTGGCCCTCTTTTCCATAATGCCAGTAAATGCCCAATCCATCGCCAAAGATTTAGCAGGCATAAACCAATCACCATAAATTCGATAAAGATCCTTTACATAAGTTAAACCACTATCGCAGACATTGAATTTATCTTTGCTTACTTGTAAGTAGTAGTTATAAATATCTCTGGAGAAATCGAGATTATTGGCCATCTCTTTGGTGATTTCTTCTAAAAGAAAAGTTAGATGGAGTGTTCGTGCAATCATATTTTTTGCATTATCATCAGGAATTTTTAGCAGATCTTTTTTTAGTGCCAAACATAAAAATTGAGCTATCGCTGGCTGTTTTTGAATGATAGCTTGTTTGATGACTTCTAGCATTGGTCGCATAGAAGTTGCTTTTGTAAGCTTATCCCCAAGTAATTTTTTTGCTGCAGCAAAATCTGCAAGCTGCATATCATGGTCGAAAATTTCATTTAAGAGTGATATATCAGTTTTCATATCGAGATTGATTTCTAATTTTTCCATAGCTTTTTCTACACAAGCAGTTGCTTGTGCAGATGAGATGCCTACTTCCGTATCTACCGTGTTTACCGTTTCTGCCTTTGCCTCAAAATAAAAATTTCCCAGCAATGATAAAATAGATATTATATAAAAAAATAGATTTTTTCTCAGATCAGCTCGCAGAAGCATAGACATTCTCCTTAATTTAATTAAACAAGTAGCGCAGACTAAAAGTGCAATTATAATTTTAGAAATAACTATTGAGGAAAAAATAATTTTTACGAATGTAAGTCATGGATATTAAAGGAACAGTCGTGCAATGTGAATATCACATTTGCCTACTATTGTTGGCAAATAGTGCCAACTTAATTACACATGATGATGCTCGATATTCCTGCTTTTTTAGGAAAATGTTCATTAGATAAAGGTTTGTTTTTTTACAGAATATAATGAAAAATCATAAAAATAATATTTTTTTAAAACCATGATGTATTATAATACCCCATCTTTGTGTAATGCTATTTGCTTTAAGAAAATTTATGAATATTTGTAAAAAAAAAGTAAATAACAAACAGGAGTTTTAAATGAAAAAAATTAAAGTTTTGTTCTTGTTGCTAATATTATTTTTAGTACCTCTATCAATAATAAATGCAAGCGATGAAGCACCTATTGATTCTTCAGTTTCTAAAATGATTGCTCACTCACTCAAGAAAAGCATAAAAGAGTGGAATTCAAAGGAGATCCATGAGGTGATGAAAAGACAATATATCAAAATGCGCTTAATGGATAAGCAAGGTCAATGGTTGGTTCCTGAATTGGCAACAATTTCTCAAGAACTTTTACCTACTGATCTCTCTCCCCAATATATAGACAACTTTATCGACAAAATGGCCGTTAATGCTGAGAAAAATTCTTATCTAAAAAAATTTTTAGATCAAACCAAATTAGATAATTTCCCAAAATTAAAAGAAAAAATGCAATCAGAGGAACAATATGTGTTTCCAGATGTTATTGCCTATGCTTTGGTGTTGGATAAATTTACCAAAGCATCCAGAGAAGATTGGAGAGTACTAAAGGCCTGTTATCATCACTGGAAGGATCAATCACGACCTGGTTCTGGAATTTATGATAATATTTCATGGTTTCAATTGGCAAAACTTTTTAGTGTAGAAGCAGCAATAAAAAAAATGATCGAATTTCATGAAAATCCTCAAGCGTTAGTGGACAATCCAGGATTTTGTTCATTTTTATTACCACTCAATATTTGGGAGGCAATTTTAGATGATTTTAGAAAAGGCAATTTTGATAATGGTATTTGTGGTATTACTTTGGCCAATTATGGGCCAGATGAGCAAATCAATGAAGCCACCGGAACTGGTCCAGCGGAATGGTCTAAAGATAATAAGGGGATCCTTTTAGGCATCCCCTTGGCAAAGAAATGGGACGATCTTTATTCTACATGGAATATGGCCTTTGTAAGCGACTATTCTGATTTTCCATATAAGATTGCTAAATTGATTATCCCACAAGTTGGAGATCATATCAAAAATGATAAAGAGTATATTTATAATAGAGGAATCGCTCTCTATGCCCATGTTCACCATGCCTACTTTGGTTATGCAGATTTAATTGCTCAAGGTAAAAAAACAATCGATTGGTCTGATCCTGTTTTGACTGAACAGTGGGGTAAAATAAATCAAGAAAGTGCAAAAGAGTATGTAGCAGAATTACGTAAATTGTGTTCGCATTAAAAAATATGTCATTGAATGTTTTTTAAAAGAGGAAGTTTTTTATGAAAAAGAATTTATTATTTTTTATGAGTTTAATAGTAGTAAATTGCTGCGCTATTAGTTGTTTGCAAACATTTGGTTCTAATGCACGTAACATAGCATCGGTATCTTCCAATGCGTGTGTTAATAATTTTATACATGCATTGAAAATCGATTTAGAGATGCAGAGTGATTTGAACTTAATTGATGATTTGATGAAAAATGAAATGTATCTAAGTGATTTTCCTCGGTCTAAGGAAATTTTTGGTTCTAAAATAACTACTTCCATGCCTCTACAACCAATGTTAGAGGCAATTATAGAGAGTATTGATAAAAAACATCCGGCCATTAGTGAATTTTTTTGTGCAGTAGTGGAAAATAAGCTTTTACCAGAGATGGATGAGAATGCACAGCTGATGGTTAAACGTGTAATCCACCATACTTTTTTACTTGATGCCATTACCAAAGCGGCCGGTGATAATATTCAAATCATGGAAGAACTTCAGACTCATTTTTATAAAAAAAGGCAAGCGTTTGGAATTAGAAGTGATTTCTTTAATTCTGCCATTGATATGTATAGAGTGACAGGAACTTGGTTTGCACCAGCAAAGACGTTAACCATGGATTGGGTCTACAATAACACTTTGGCCACTAGAAAACTAGGTCAACTGACCTCTGCCAACTTTAAAAAGATGCAAGTGCAATTAGCATTAAATATCGTTGAGGCAATATTGAAAGACTATACGACGGGGTATTATAGCAATGCTCTCACGGGGGTTGCTCCCGCCATCACTATTGCAGATGCTGGTCGCTTAGTCGGTCAGGAGTATTTTTTAGAAACTTCAACCCATCAAGATTGGATCAGTCTCTATGCCACATGGAATTTGGCGTTTATGACAGGTTACTCTCCAACAATGAATCTTTTCTATTCCAAGTGGCTCATCCCTATTGTTTTGGATGTTGCCCCTAATAAATTTTTGCAGTATCGAATGGTGTCACTATGGCTTGCAGAGAACTTTAGACTCTTTTCAATGATCACCAATCCTAAAGGACATCCAATTCCTAGAAACCGTGAGATCTCTACGCTATGGGGAGAGGTTAATTTAAAGTATGCAAAAGAGTATACACTCAAATATAAAAATCGAGAGCTGACAGGAGTCAAAGATTTGATTATGATTCCGATGGTAGAGCTGCGTGATAAAATTATTAATCTCATTCCCGCTTATCTGTAAGGGCAAAATAATCCGCGGTAAATTTCATGGATTATATGATCTCGTTTAAGTACGATTAAAATGTACTCCTAACTCTAAATTTTATTTGTCCTGAAATGCTCTTAAATACTTAAAACAAAACTGTTTTTTACTCTAAATAAAAACACACATTTTATCAAAAACAGTTATCGTGGTATAATCAAAAAATTCACCGCCTTAAGAAAGTAATAATTTGCTCTCGGCTTCGCAACTGGTTGTACGTAAGATCATACCGTACGTGTGTTGAAGGTTTCGACGTCGCTAAAAGGGATAACAACGTTATCCTTATTTCATATCAATACCCATGAAAACGCTTGTTTTAATTTTCGTTATTTCCTTGCTCTCACCTTTTGCTACTGCCAATGGAGAGGGTGCTTCTTTTCTCAAAACAAAATATCCTATTGTCTTTACTCACGGGATTTTGGGATACGATACACTCTTTAAAAAAGGCAAAATAGGTTCTCTAAATCTAGGTGTACAAGAAATTGATTACTACTTTAAAATCATTGACCAACTGAAAAACTTAGGTGCAACTGCTTATATGGCAAAGATACCATCCTCTGCATCGTCTCAATCACGCGGGGATGACTTAATCAAGCATATTAAAGAAATATTGGCCAAAGAACATGCCAACAAAATACATTTACTTGGTCATTCACAAGGAGGTCAAACTATACGTTACGTTCTTGCAAAAGCGCCTCACCTCCTTGCAAGTGTTACTACAATGGCCACTCCCCATCAAGGCTCGGCCATTCCCGATTTTTTATTATCAAAAGAAGTTTCGCCAAAACCTTTTTTTAAAAGCATTATTTACAAATTTTTCAATCTATTAGGAATCACCATGGAATTCTTGTCTGATAGCGAACACCCACAAAACTCCAAAGCAGCACTTTATGAACTCTCTAGTATAGGTGCACGTAATTTTAATGAGCAGTACCCTATTGGTCTTCCTAAAAACTGGAGAAACGATCCTTGTGATCGCTCTGCGCTGGAAACCAATTATCAAGGAGTCTATCTTTATTCTTGGAATGCTGTGAGACCATATGATTATTACAATGCACTTGATCCCATTGACTATCTATTGCTGTGGACTGGGAGGATTTTTGTTCATATGGAAAATATTGATGGAGAAGAAAATGATGGATTAGTTGGTAAATGTTCTATGTATTTTGGAGAAATTATCAATGAAGAACCATATATCCAAAATCATTTAGAGGAGATCAATCTAAGTGTGCGTTCCCTTCTAGGGTTACCTTTTAGCAGATGGCGTACTGACCCCATGCCTATCTATATTAATCACGTAAAACGCTTACAAACGATTGAACAGTAGGTGCTTTATGAAGACTATTTACGTTAGAATCATTACTGTCATACTCATCCTAATAATGGTAGTAATCACAAGAACGATGATGACATCGACCGCTAAAATAATTCCAATAAAAAAAGAGATCATGCTCTATGCAGAAGGTACTATTCTAGAGCATAGGTCTTCCACAAAAACAACTATACAACAGAAGCAGCAACCGCAGCAACAACAACAACAACAACAACAGCGATTACCAAAGGCCACAAAAGTTGATGCGCCTGTAATAGTCAATGGTGAATTTCAAGTTGATCAACAAGGACATCTCCTTGCCACTTATGATATCAAACTTATCTTCGATCAATTTTTGAATTTTGATTCGCAAAACGACCAGGAAACCAGAGAACGAATTTTGCATGGCTTTATTGAAAACAAGTTAAAGGAACCGGCCCTAAGTGAGGCAAAATCAATTTTAAAAAAGTATCTTTTGTATTTAGATGAAATGAATGTCATCGATGATGAATATTTAAACACGCTCACCCAAGCTGAACTCATGATTTTTCTTGAAAAAATTCATCAAAGACGCATAGATATTTTTTCAAGTAAAATAGCTACTATTTTCTTTGAGCAAGATGAGACATCTGCAAAAAAAATGGTTCAAATTTCCCATTTAGATTAAGATGCGTTTAATGAGGTCGATGCTAAAGGGTTTTGGGATAATTGCTCCTACGCGCGCACGGATTTGTGGTGGTAGATAGGAGACATCTTCCAGGTCGATTCTGCCTGAAGTGATAAAGAATTTGCACTTGGTCTCTGGGTGATCTTTTAAGATGAGTTCAATCATCCTTTCTCCGGTGATCTTGGGCATGTTGGAATCGACGATCACATAATCAAAATGCTCTTTAGAAAAGAGTGTGCGACCCTCTTCGCCAGAAGAGGCGGTGGTGACATTAAATCCGAGCACAATTAAAATACGACTGAAAAAGAGGCAAAAATCTTTTTCATCATCAACCACTAAGATGCGGTTATTGGCGGTTGGGCGTTGCCACTCCTTGCCGCGTTTGTTTTGGAGCTCCTTTTGTGCCGAAAGAAAATGTTCTGAGGGGTAGACGCGTGGAAGGGAGAAAACAAAGGTGGTGCCATCAGCGTTGGTGTTTAAAAGTCGTAGCTCTCCATTCATCTCATGCGCAAGCTTTTCACTGATGGCCAAACCTAGGCCCGCACTTCCACGTTCCAAACGCGTAGAGAAGAAGGGCTCGAAAATTTTATGTTGGATTTCAGGAAGCATGCCTGGGCCGTTATCGCTAATGATAAAATCGATAAAGTGTTTGCGTTCATCTACGGTAATGCTAATTTTTCCTTGCTCGGGAGATGCCGATTCTTTTATCGCCTCACTTGCATTGCTTAAAAGGCTAATGAGAATTTGATGAGTTGCTGCTAGTGGAGCATTGGTAAAAATCTCTTCGGGTAAGTGTTGGTAGTTGATATTGAACTCAATGTCTCCTTTTAAAATTGGAGATACCAGTGGGGTCATTCCATGAACAAGATCTTTAACGGAGATGATATCGCTGGTGCCATCGTTACTAGCACCAAAAACAGGGCCATTGATGACACTACCAAGAGAACTTTTTCCTAATTTAGTGGGCCTGCGGTAGAGAACTTTAAGGCTAGAGACGAGGCCAAAAATTTTTGAAGAGGCCACTAAAGTGCGTTCAATGAGTTCCCGGGTCAGAGAGTCGTTATTTCCATACTTGTCATTTAACACTTCCATGCACGATTGAATCACCTGCAAGGGATTGGTGATTTCATGAGTGATACCTGCAGTGATACTTCCTAAAGTGATCAATTTTCCTGTTGTGTAGGCCTGCTTTTCTTGCTTCTTTCTTTCGGTGATATCACGGCAAAAGATGACCACTCCAGACTCTGTAGGAATCGTTTGTTGATAGTAATGGCCGGGGGCCAGGTGTTCAGAGATCACTTCATACTCTTCTTCGCAAGGAAGTTGTTTTATAAACGCCTCCTTGCAGCGATAGAAGGAGATTTTTCCACTTTTGGTAAAGTAGAGTTCATTGATCTTGTGTCCGATTAGCGCTTCTTTGGGCGTTTGAATCTGTTTTTCTGCAGCAGGGTTGACGTAGATGATTTCAAAATCGCGAATGTCACGGCGATGATTGTAGAGTGCTTTTAAGATAAAGACTGCATCCACTGAGCTGGCGAGCGCCTTCGAAAGGGAAGATTCTTTACGTTTTTCCTCTGTAATGTCATCAAACATCACAAAAAACATGTTGTTTGGAAGTCCAAAGTACATCACTCGATACCATCGATCGAGGTGTTCAGAGTATTGAATGGTGTCTTCATGGCCACCTTGAGCAGCAATTCGCCCATAAATTTTTATCCAATCGGCAGAGTCTTTTTCGATTCCAGGAAAGAGCTCTGTTACTTTATGACCGACCACCTCTTCTTTGCTTTTGTTGAGAACTTCACAAAATTGTTGGTTAACGTAAGTATAAGTGTAGTTGCAAGGTTCATTATTTTGATCAAACTCCACTTTGTGAATGGCCACTGCACGTGGAAGATTATCTAAAATCATATAGTCGTTAAACCCGTAAGTCAGATCCTTCATAAAATTACCTCAGAAATCAAAGAAGTGGAGTGTGCTTTGGGGCGATACTAGTATGGGATGAATAGATTTGTGAAGCTTTTTGGCACACGCATTGCATTGTTAAGCAATGAGAAGAGTAAACAGGACGTGTTTAGTGCTCGCAAGGAGGCCAATATCTGGTAACTGAAGAATAGAGGTTTTAAGATGATGAATGTTAAAAGTGTGCAACTAATTGATTTTCGAAAGGCAAACTCTTATTATATGCGCGTATTTGTCTTATGGATGTGCTGTTCTCTGCTTTTAATGCTGCTAGCGATTCAAGAGGGTAACTGTAAAGTTTATGAGCATACGTACAAATTATCTACACCATTAGTAGCGGAGGAGAATACGACTGAGGGGAGTGGTGACGCTGCTTATCGCAATTGGCGAGGTCGCATGGCCGATCGTTTTAAAAATTTTTTTCAAGCATTTACTGGAAGGAACCACTCCAGTACGGTGATGGGGGATAACAATTTTTGTCAAGCAGGAGAAACTCAAGCGGAGGTGAGGCAAGAGCAAGACATAGCTATAGCTACTGCCGAGGAGCGAAGATTAGTCGGGTACATTAATCAATATCGTAAACGCCATCACTTATCCCCTTTGCGCATCGACCATCGTGTCACCAAGATCGCTCGTGATCATAGCGACAATATGGCGATTCGCAAACGCATGAACCATCGAGGGCATGCTTATCGTTTTGCAATGATGGATCGTTGGTACCCTAGCAAGGGCGAAAATGTGGCCATGAATTTAGGCCATGACGATCCGATACTCTCCGCTTTTAAGCAGTGGATTAACAGTCCCTCCCATCGTGAAAATATCCTAGGGGATTTCACCACCACTGGCATCGGCATAGGGGTGTCTGCTAAGGGAGGATATTACTTCACTCAACTTTTTGCAAAATAGTCAAGGCCAGAGTATAGTTAAAGTGTAGTTACCTATTCACTATTACTCCAAGGTTCTTTTCTTATGGAATGGTTCATTGCCCTCTTTCGTGATCATCATACAGTCTCTCATGCGGTTTTAACTTTTGGCCTTACCATCACTCTAGGGCTTGCTCTCGGGCAAGTACAAGTGATGGGGATTAGTCTTGGGGTTGGAGGTGTTTTATTTGCAGGATTATTGCTAGGCCATCTTAAGATGGCGATTGCCCCTGAGATCTTAGAGTTTATGCGAGAGTTTGGACTCATTCTCTTTGTGTATGCGATTGGTTTACAGGTAGGGCCAGGATTTTTTTCCTCGCTTCGGCGCCACGGACTAAGCTTAAATCTCTTTGCGATTGCCATTGTCCTCATAGGCACCACCATTGCAATTTTCATTACTCTCTTTACCAATATCGAATTTACAGCAGTGGTCGGTATGCTTTCGGGGGCAGTCACTAACACGCCAAGCTTGGGCGCTGCTCAGCAAGCATTAAAAGATATTCCCAGTGTGGCCGCTGAGCAGGTTGAACTTGTTGGTTTGGGTTATGCAGTTGCCTACCCTTTTGGCATTCTTGGAATCATTATCACCATGCTCTTGATTAAGAAAATTTTTCGTGTGGATATCAAGAAGGAGGCAGAGGAGTTTGCCAAGTTGGATGAGAGCGTTTCGCTTCCGCTGCTGGGAAGAAGCTTTGAGATCACCAATCCTAATTTAGAGGGAAAAAATCTTGCTGAGCTTTTGGATTTGCTAGGACAGCGAGTGGTGATCACTCGCGTTTACTGTGGAGGTGAAGAGGGACAACTACTAGCAAGGCCCGATTTAAAATTACAATTAGGGCATCATATTCATGCCATTGGACATGCCAAGCAGTTGGATGCGCTAAAGATTGTGGTTGGACGTGAAAGTGCATTCGATCTTACTGCACTTCCTAGTGAAATTAAGGTTGCTACTCTCTTGGTTACTCAAACAGAGGTGGTGGGCAAGGAGCTGGTGGCGCTCGATCTTGCTGATCGCTTTGGAGTGATTGTGACTCGGGTGATGCGTTCGGGAGTGGAGTTTGCTCCGACGAAGGGACTGCGAATCCAATTTGGAGATCGCTTAAAGGTTGTAGGCCTTGATACTGCCATTGGCGATGTCGCCCAGGAGGTGGGCAACCAAGCACAAGCACTCGATCGCTCTCACATCATGCCGATCTTTGTGGGAATTGCTTTAGGAGTGATTGTGGGTTCGATCCCCTTTGCACTTCCAAATATTCCGGCCCCAGTGAAGCTTGGGCTTGCAGGAGGACCACTTTTAGTGGCGATTATGATGGGACGTTTTGGAAAAGTGGGACCGATTTTAAGTTATATGCCGAGCTCGGCAAAGATGCTCTTGCGAGAGTTTGGGATCTCGATCTTTTTGGCCTGCGTGGGGATTAAATCGGGAGAGCGCTTACTAGAGATTATCACCAGTGGTGATGGTCTTAAGTGGATGGCGTTTGCCGCTCTCATCACCTTTGTTCCTCTGCTCATTGTTGGTATATTGGCGCGCGCTTGGAAGAAGATGAACTATCTGACGATTTGTGGTTTGCTGTCAGGGAGTATGACCGATCCACCAGCGCTTGCTTACGCCACACAAATTTCCAAACACGATGCTCCCTCCATCTCCTATGCAACGGTCTATCCGCTTACCATGCTTTTACGAGTGGTACTTGCACAGATTATCGTTATTCTCTTTTTAAGCTAACAATAAAAGTTTGCTTTTGAGACTTGCCTTATAGGGGCAAATTTGTTTTGATTGAGGCCACTTCTATAAATCTTTAAGTGGTAATTAAGACAAAAGGGGTTTTTTATGTCAGATGCTCTAGGTATGATTGAGACGAAAGGTTTTGTAGCAATGGTTGAGGCCGCTGATGCCATGTTAAAGGCCGCTAAAGTGGAACTGGTTGGTTATGAAAAAGTTGGTGGTGGACTGACCACTGCGATTATTAGGGGTGATGTGGCCGCAGTGAAAGCGGCAACCGAAGCGGGTGTGCGTGCTGCTGAAAAGGTTGGCGAACTTGTCTCCGTGCATGTGATTCCTCGCCCTCACCAAAACATCGAGGATGTTTTACCTCTAGGAAGAGCAGGACAAAATAAAACAAAGTAAAAATAGGGAATAAAAATGCAAATTGCCAAAGTCATTGGAACAGTTGTGTCCACAAAAAAGGATGCAAAGTTTGATGGACTCAAACTTCTCTTGGTTCAGGCCGCCGATGTTGAGGGGGCAGCTAAGGGTGGTGTTCTTTGTGCGATCGATGCTGTTGGTGCCGGAGTCGGAGAGGTGGTGCTGCTTACTACGGGAAGTTCTGCTCGCCTCACCGATGTAACAGAGAATCGTCCTGTCGATACCGTGGTGGTCGCGATTGTGGATATGATCGAGACTGAAGGGAAGATCCGTTACAATAAATAAATCAATTAAGCTTAAGCAATGGGATAGGTAGCAATCAATGAAAATCACAGAGTCGCAACTAGAGGGGCTGGTGAATAAAGTGGTGTCTGAGATTCGCTCGCGCCAGGCCTCACCACCTGCACAGGCAGTAGCAGCAGTGGCCGCAGTGCCTGTCGTGCCAGCGGTATCCTCCACCTCCACCTCTACCTCCACCATGGGGTGCTTTGAAACCATCGATCAGGCCATCGCTGCTGGAAAGCGCGCTTTTCAAGAGTTTCGAGAGGTACCACTAGAGCAACGAAAACGTATTATCACGGCCATTCGCAAATTTGCTCGCGCTGAGGTGAAAGAGCTTGCACGAATAGCGCACGAAGAGACGGGGCTTGGCCGTTACGAGGATAAAATTCAAAAGAATTTACTTGCTATCGACAAGACTCCTGGAGTGGAAGATATTGCACCAGAGGTGTTTAGTGGTGATCATGGACTTACGCTGGTCGAGTTTGCTCCATATGGAGTGATAGGCAGTATCACCCCTTGTACCAATCCCTCCGAGACCATCATCAATAATGGGATTGGGATGATTGCTGGTGGCAATGTGGTGGTGTTTAACCCCCACCCTTCGGCCAAGAAGGTCTCGGCGTTTACCGTTTCTCTTTTAAATCGTGCCGTTCTTTCTGAGGGTGGCCCTTTAAATCTCTTTTCGACAGTCATCAATCCCACCATTGAGTCGGCACAGCGATTGATGACCCATCCCGAGGTGCAGCTCTTGGCGGTTACAGGTGGCCCTGCGGTGGTGAAGGTGGCGATGAAGTCGGGGAAGCGAGTGATTGCAGCAGGTCCAGGTAATCCTCCTACAGTTGTTGATGAGAGTGCCGATTTTGAACAGGCGGCAGCAGATATTGTGACCAGTGCGAGCATGGATAACAACATCATCTGTGTTTTAGAAAAAGAGATCATCGTAACCGAGAAGGCGTACGCTGCTTTTAAGAAGGCGCTGGTGAGTGCAGGAGCGTATGAACTCTCTGGCTTTCATACAGGAAGGCTGGTGCGCTTGTTAGTCGATGAGCATGGTTATCCCAATAAAGATTTTGTGGGAAAAGATGTAGGGGTGATTTTATCAGAAGTAGGACTGGATCACGCTGTAGGTCCTAAGTTGCGCTTGGCCTTTGCCGATGTTGGCCCAGACCATCCCTTTGCCACGACAGAGCTTTTAATGCCGATTATTCCACTGATCAAAGTTTCCAATATTGATCAAGCGATCGAGCTTGCTTGCAATTTGGAAGGTGGCCGTGGGCATACGGCAACCATGCACTCTCGCAATTTGCAAAATTTGCATAAGATGGCGGTAAAGATTAATACTGCAATCTTTGTAAAAAATGGCCCGGCACTGGCGGGAATAGGCTTTAAGGGCGAGGGGGTAACCTCGTTTACGATTGCCTCACCTACAGGTGAGGGGGTGACTACCGCAAGACACTTTGTGCGTTCGCGCCGGTGTGTGCTGGGGTCGGGGTATTTTAGAATTGTATGATAAATAGGCATGAAGCACTTTTAAAGATTGCCCGAGCAGGCGTGATTGGCGCTGGAGGCGGTGGCTTTCCGGCCTATGGAAAATTTTTAGCATGCACCAAAATTGATACAGTTATTGCTAACGGTTTAGAGTGCGAGCCGCTGCTTTGGTGTGACAAAGTGCTGATGCGACGGATGCCCTCCGCGATCATCAATGGATTAGAGCTTTCCATGAAGCTTGCAGGTGCAAGCGAAGGGGTAGTGGCGCTTAAGCGTGACTATGCCGAGATTGCAAAGGGACTGCAAGCAGTGATTGATGAGCGCGAGGAGAGTGGATATTACCACCTAAAATTTCGAGTGCGCTTGTACCTTAGTGATAACTTCTATCCCGCTGGTGATGAACTGATTTTGGTTCATGAGGTCACGGGAAAAGTGGTGGCCGAGGGGGCGCTTCCCTTATCCGTTGGGGTTTTGGTTCATAATGTTTTAAGCTTGCAACAAATGGAAAATGCTATTGCTGATGTTCCCGTCGTCAGTCGCTTGGTCAGCGTTGTGGGTGAAGTGGAGGAGAATAAAGTTTTCCTGGCGCCGCTAGGGGTTTCTTTGCAAGAACTCTTGCGCCTTGTTCGATTAAAACGACCATTAGAGGAGCTGCGGGTGATTGAGGGTGGCCCAATGATGGGACGCCTTTTGAGCAAAAGTGAAGTAGAGTCTTTTGCTGTCGGCAAGCGCACCAGTGGTATCTTGTTGTTGCCACAGCAGCACCCGGTAGTGCGTAGTAAAGAGATGAGTGTGCAAGAGGTGATTAAACGTTCTAAGGCGGTTTGTTGCCAATGTTATCGCTGTAGTGATCTTTGCCCACGCTCTCTCTTGGGGCATGCAATTTTTCCTCACCAGACTATGAGGAGTGTGGATTATGGATTATCAGAACCGACAAGCGCAATCACCTCAGCGTTTTTATGTAGTCAGTGTGGGATTTGTGACCTCTATGCATGCGATGTCATGGAGCTCTCTCCACGCAAAATATTTTCAGAGTATCGAAAAATGTTACAGCAAGCGGGAGTAAAAAATCCGCACAAAAGCGAGAGTAAAAAAGATCTGAGTCGACAGGAGATGTTGAAGCTACCCATGAGTGCGCTCCTTCGTAAAACCAGACTTAGTGAATATGTCCATAAAGATGCTCTATTCGAAACCATTTATCCTAGTAGTGTTGAGTCCCAGGTTGCTATCAATATAGGAGAGCATATTGGAGAGCGCGCCCAGGTAGTGGTGAAGGTGGGGGATCAAGTTAGTGTGGGCGAGATGATTGCCATCTCGCCAGGACTTGCCAGTGGGGTAGTGGAAAAGCTTGGTTCCAGCTATCACGCCTCTATGAATGGCATTGTGAGTGAAGCAACGAGTGAGCGCGTGGTTATCATCAAGGGAGAGGCGTATGTTTAAAGATCCGGCAGTCGGGGCGATCGAACTTAAATCGATTGCTCGTGGCATGAGAAGTGCCGATGTGATGGTTAAGCGTGCACCCATTGAACTGATTAAGGTTCATCCCATCTGCCCTGGAAAATTTTTCATTATGATTGCGGGAGAGGTAGATCCGGTGGCGGAAGCGATGAAGGCCGGTTGTGAAGATGCCGCCGATTTGATGGTAGGCGAGATCTATCTTCCTTACGCTCACCTTGGAATCATTCCCGCCTTAAGTGGAACCGTCAATTTTGAGAGTGTGCAGATGCAGGAAAAGTCGCTAGCGATTGTTGAGAGCTTTTCAGTGGCATATGCTCTAAAAGCACTCGATTTGGTTTTAAAGCGTACCGACGTTTTAGCACTCGATTTGCGATTAGCAAGTGGTCTTGGTGGCAAGGCCTATTTTATTTTAATTGGTGAGCTTCCGCAGATTGAGAGTGCGCTTGCGATTTCCGCAGAGTTTTTAAAGAGTGAAGGAAGTCTTGCTTGTGCGGAACTCATCCGTGCTCCTCACCCGGAGTTTTTAATCAAGGGATTGGCAACATAAAGCTAAAGCTAGAATGCTTGGAGAGTAGTATAAAATGAGAATAGCAAAGGTTATAGGAACGGTGGTGGCCACCATCAAAGATCGGCGCCTGCTGGGAGAAAAGTTACTCTTGATTCAACCCTTAAATGAGGAGTTGAAAAATAGTGGTGAGCTTTTGGTGGCCATCGATTCAGTTTCGGCGGGGCCTAATGACTTAGTCATCTACACCTTATCTAGAGAAGCCGCCTTAGCGGCTTACGATCCCGATGCTCCTGTGGACGCCGCCATCACCGGGATTATTGATGAGGTAAATCATGAAACTCGCTAAAGTGATTGGTAATGTTGTTTCCACGATGAAACACCCTTGCTATAAAGGATTAAAAATTTTAATGGTGCAACCAATTGATCACTTGGGAAAGAGTGATGGCCCAGTGGTCTTGTCGTGCGATCATGCGGGAGCGGGCCCTGGTGAGATTGTACTGCTACAACAAGATGGAAATGCAGCACGCGAACTCTTAGGAACAAAACACGATCCCTTTCACTCTGTTATAGTGGGGATCGTCGATCAGATCGATGTGGAGAAATAATTTATGAGTAACGAAAAAGCTACTACCACTCGCACCTATGGTCTATGCACACTAAAATTCAAAGGGGCCGAGAACGAGAAAGCGAAGGAGCAAGAGAGAGCGGTTGCCAGTGAGGCCTATGATCAAGAGCTGGCCTCGCTTATCGATCACACCCTCTTAAAACCTGAAGCGAGCAAAGAGGAGTTACAGCAGGTGTGTGCAGAGGCAAGGCAATACCGTTTTGCTACCGTTTGTGTAAACTCTTCCAACATCCCTCTGGTTGCGACTCTCCTTCTAGGATCGAGTGTGAAACCCATTGCGGTGGTGGGATTTCCTTTAGGGGCCGCTACTGCCAAAGCAAAAGCGTATGAGTCGCGGGAAGCGATTGCGGCCGGTGCACGTGAAATCGATATGGTGATCAATATCGGTGCGATGAAATCCAAAGAGTACCGAACTGTGTACGAAGATATTTGTGCTGTGGTTTTGGCCTCGGCCCCTTATCCTGTGAAGGTGATCTTGGAGACCTCCGGGCTCACCCACGACGAAAAGGTTGCCGCTTGCGTGCTCTCTAAAACTGCTGGGGCCGCCTTTGTTAAAACCTCTACCGGCTTTGCCAAAGGTGGGGCCACGGTTGAAGATATCGCGCTGATGCGCTCGTTGGTTGGGCCAGAGATGGGCGTGAAGGCCTCGGGTGGTGTGCGCACTCGTGAAGATGCCGATGCCATGATCAAAGCAGGGGCAAGCCGCATTGGTGCCTCTTCAAGTGTGGCCATCGTGACTGGAAAGAAAGGATCATCTAGTTATTAAAATTAAAATAAGATAAAAAAATAATCATTACTCCCCAATTATCTTTAGGAGGAACCCATGAGCGGTAAAGCTAATACTCAGTTTGAATTACGGACATTAATTTTTATCGATAGTTTGCAACCGCAGTTGGCGCAATATACTGCTAAAGATAATCGCGTTTACGATCCTGCTGAGTTCGATAGCGCGCTTATGATTGAGATTGCACCCGCAATGGAGATCCATGGGCTGATCGATCTTGCCTTAAAAGCAACCAGCGTGCGCTTAAGCTCTGTAGTCACTGAACGACAGTTTGGTATGTTACAAGTGCACTCACCTGATCAAGGGGAAGTCAAAGAGGCGGGACGAGCGATCTTAGCGGCGACGGGATTAAACGAAAATGATCGGGCAGAAGTTAAAATCTTAACCAAAAAAATCATTCGCGGAATTCAACAAGATCACGCCATCATGTTTACCGGCATGGCCCGTGGAAATATGGTGCTTGCAGGAGAGTCCGTTCTCATTCTCGAGACGACTCCTGCTGCTTACCTGACTGTTGCTTGTAATGAGGCCTTAAAGAGCGCCAATATTAAACTTGTCGATATTATTCCTTATGGTGCCAGTGGGCGCTTAATCATGAGTGGAAGCGAGTCGGAGATCGATTCAGCGGCCGAGGCAGCACTAGCAATCTTGGAAAAATTGAATGAAGTGCAAAAGAGCAAACTGGGAAGTCAGTTATCATGAAGCAAAATCGGTTTGCGGAGATTGTAAAATATTGCCACCTTCTCGATAGCAAAGGTTTTGTCGCCAATCACGATGGAAATATCACCATTTGTTCTGGTGAGGGTAGTTTATGGGCCACTCCTACGGCGATTGCGAAAAGAGAGATGCAAGAGAGCATGATCATTACCTTGGATACTGAAGGCAAAAAGCTGAGTGGACCTGGTGCAGGCAAGGCCTTTTCTGAGGTGAAGTTGCATCTATCGGCCTACCGTGCTCGTAGAGATGCCAAAGCGTGCATTCACGCTCACCCTCCCCATGCTATGGCCTTCGCTCTAGCTTTTGCCGGCAGTGGCATGGAGATCTTCATTCCAGAGGCGATCATCTCCATTGGGCATATCATCCCCATCGTTCCGCTGGCGCTTGCTGCAAGCGAAGAGCAAATGAGTGGAGTTGCCACTGCATTAAGTTCTAGTGACGTTGTCTTGCTTGCTGGTAATGGAGTGCTCTCTATCGGAGAAGATTTAGAACAGGCCTATTTGCGCCTTGAACTTGTCGAGCATATGGCCAAGGTTAACTATCTTATGCAGGTAAGCGATAGGGTACCCACTCGTCTCTCCAGTCAGCAGCTCGAAACGCTGTTGCAAAAGCGCCGTGAACTAGGATTTGCGAGCAGTGGCATTGTCAGCGACCGAGGCACTGCCAGCGGCGATGATGTGGTTAAACAAGTAGTAGAGAACGAACTACGGAAACTTTTTGGAAAATAGAAACTATGGATAAACTTAAGAGTGAAATTGTCAAAGTCGTTCAGTTAATGTACCAGAAAAACTATATCGTTGCAAGCGATGGCAATGTCAGCGCACTGATCGATGAAAACTCCATATTGACCACTCCCAGTGGTATCGTCAAAGGATTTATTACGGTAGATGATTTGGTTGTGGTCAATCGTCAAGGAGAGAAAATTGCAGGGCCTGCTCATCTTAGGCCTTCGAGCGAATTGAAAATGCACCTTAAGGTGTATGATATGCGAAAAGATGTGCGCGCTATTGTTCACGCTCATCCCCCCATCACCACCGCTTTTTCTGTTGCCGACATTCGTCTAAACGAGATCATCTTGCCTGAAGTGATTTTCACATTGGGTATGATTAAATTTACGGAATACGCTACTCCCACAACCGAGGCGGTTCCTTTGGCCATTGATGAAGCGATTCGTGATAACGATGTGATTGTGCTTACTCGCCACGGTTCACTTACTGTTGGAAAGAATTTGATGGATGCTTATGCTAAATTAGAATCCCTTGAACACACTTCCAAAATCATCAGTGAAGCAATGAGGCTCGCCTCGGCCCACGGGACGATCTCTCCGCTGGCACAAGAAGAGGTTTTAAAACTTCGAGCAATCAAGGAAAGCATGTCTTCTGATAAACAACCAGAACAAGAAAAAAGTATTGAGTTAAACGATCACACCATCGCCTATATTATTGAAGAGGTCTTAAAGCGCTTTCGCGAATAGTGCTGCCAATGACAACTTTGATTCTCGTATGTTTTTTGTTTATGATTTCACCACGGAGATAGGCCCTCTATTTTAAAGAGTAAAAAAATAAATTTTTTCCTGGAGAAAATGTATCAGTAAAATGGTTACTAGTTCTAGGCATGAAGATTACTTACCTTTTTCAGGAGGAGTATAATGCTTTTTAGGTTTTCTATTTATAAACTATTTTTATTGATTATGCTGGCATTGCCAGTGCTAACTTATGCCAATGAAACTTATGTTTTGGCAGAGGATATAGAGAGTATCACGATGCTTGGAAATGCGCATCCTCCAAAAGAGTTGCTAGTTGCTCTTGTGGAGGGCAATGAGGCGTTTGTAAAGTCCATGGCAGGGGTTGTTGCTGCTATCAATAGTAGTAAAAGACATCCCATAGAGCTGCGCTTAAGAATTGCCAATGCAACGAAAGAGCAGCTAGCGTCTTTGCAGCTGGAGCAAAACTCCCAAATTTGTTCTCTAAGCAGTAATCTTAATTCCAAGCAAGATCCTTGGATGCGCGATGTTTACAAGCTTGCTATTGCTAAACTTAGAGGCGAGAAAAATCCTAAACTACTGATTATCGATACGAACAGAGGGAGAGATACAAAAGAAATTCCCCAGGAGTTACACAACATTTGGAAAGAGAGTGTAGTTTTAAATTTGCAAAATCCTGGCAACAAAAGTGACTATGGTGGGAATATTGAAGTTACCGCCAATGATGTCCTCTATACAGGCAGCAACCTTTCCGCTACCATGAGGAACTTTTTTAGCAGCAAAGGGTATGCAGACAAAATGGTGGTGATGAAGAATGATTGGCTTGTTGCTGGCCATGTTGATGAACAAGTTTCTATGGTCAATCTTCCAAACGATCGTTGTGGTATGGCGATTGTCAAAGCAGATCCTCTATTGGCAATCTCTATTATAAAGAAACAATCAATGATTAGCAGTAAGCAGCTTCCGCAAAGGTATCAAGCAGGGAGTACACTTGATTTTGTAATGCTCCTTCAACAATTTGTAAGATCGAGTACAAAAGATCTTCAAAAACAAAATCCACGAGAGTTAAGTCCTTTGGTAGTAGCGCAACTGGAGAGTGCAAAAATGATTGATGCTAATGTTGCCCTTTTGAAACAAAAAATTATGGAGAAGACACCGGCCTGTAAGAAGATCAAAGTGATCTCTCTTCCGGTCTTATTTCAGTGTGAAGATGTCCATGTTTTGCAAGGCTGTGTATCGGTTCTCCCGAATAGTGTTAATATGAGTGTTCTTGGACAACATTTAATTGTGCCAGATCCTCTCTTTGCCCCTTTTCAAAAATATACCAAAAAGGCCTTGCAAGCAGCAAAACAAAAGGTTCATTTGCTAGATGATAATGATTGCTATCATGAGAACCTGGGGGATATTCATTGTGGAACTAATGAACTAAGAACCCTCTAGTTTTTTATTTGAAGATTATAAAAAAATTAGTATGGTTGCTTTGCTTGTGAAGGCCTTACTAGGAAAAGAGTATGACTCATGAAAAATTAGAATTGAAGTACCAACAGCTCTATAAAAGCATGATGGATGCTTTTGCTAGCGTGAATATGCAAGGACAGCTTCAAGAATTTAATGAGAGCTTTCAGCAGATGCTGGGGTACACCTCAGAAGAGTTACAAAAACTCAGCTATGTGGATTTGACCCCTACAAAGTGGCATGCGATGGAAGCGGAAATTATAGAAAAGCAGGTGTTTATTCGCGGCCATTCCGATATTTATGAGAAAGAGTATCGTCGTAAGGATGGAACAACCTTTCCCGTGGAGCTTAGAACCAATCTGCTTCGAGATGAGGCAGGTAGGCCAGTTGCAATGTGGGCAATTATTCGTGATATTAGCAAGCGCAAAGAGATGGAACAGCTGATTATAGAGCAAAGGCGAGTGGAGGAGGAGCTACGAGAGATCAAAGTCATGCTTCAGGCGGCAATGGATCAGGGGCAAGTGGGCATTGCCATCGTAGATGCCCCTGATGGCAAGATTCGCTATGTCAACGATGCTAGTCTGCTTATTCATGGGATTACACGAGAGGAGTTGACCAGTGCGATGAGTGTTAACGAGGATGTCTCGCTTTGGAAACTCTTGGATTTAGATGGAGAGGTGTTGCCACTGGAAGAGGTTCCCTTAATGCGTGCAATCCTCTATGGAGAGAGCAATGGGCGTGAACTTATTATTCGTAGGAGCGATAGAGAGGATCGTATTGTCTTGTCCAAGGCCACACCGATTAGGGATGAGCAACAAAAGGTGATTGCCGCAGTGGTGGTTTTGATAGACATCACCGAGACCAAAAAGCTTGCAGAAAGGCTTATGAACACTCAAAAATTGGAGTCTCTAGGCGTTTTAGCGGGAGGGATTGCTCACGATCTTAATAACCTCTTGTCTGGAATTTTTGGGTATATCGATTTGGCCCAGGAAAAAATTTTGACCAAGGAGTGTGATGAGGGCCTAACATTTTTGAAAAAATCTATGGAAACGTTTGCACGGGCCAAAGATTTGGCAAAGCAATTGCTTACCTTCTCTAAAGGAGGGGAACCTCTGAAGAAAGTTTGTAAGGTAGAAATGCTTTTAAAACAAAGCATGCAATTTGCCTTGAGTGGTTCCAATATCTCGATCAACTTTCAAATTGCAGAAGATCTTTGGGGCTGCAAAATTGATGAGAATCAAATTGGGCAAGTCTTAAGTAACATTACTATTAATGCCCACCAGGCCATGCTACACGGAGGAGTGTTGCAAGTAACGGCCGAGAATGTTGTGATTACTAGTGCCGATTTGCGTGTAGGCCACTTGCTGCAAGCAGGGGATTACGTAAAGATTATGATCAGCGACACCGGCGTAGGCATTGCTCCGGAAAACTTATCACGAATTTTTGATCCCTATTTTACAACCAAACAATACGGAAAAGGTTTAGGATTAGCAATTTGTTACTCCATTATCAAAAAACATGATGGAGTGATTGAAGTGCAATCTGAAGTAGGAAAAGGGACAAGCTGCACTCTTTTTCTGCCGGCCACAGATTTGATAGATTTAGATTTTAAGGATCACTCTCCAGCAAACCTGGAGGTAAAGCAGAAGCAGCAAAAGAAGGGGCACATTCTCATTATGGATGATGAGGATTACATTCGTGATTTCTTAAGAGAGGTCTTAGAGTTCCATGGGTACACTGTTTCTGAGGCGGCAAGTGGGCAGGAAGTTTTACAATTTCTTAGAGAGCAAGATGAGAAAAAAGCGGAACCCCTTGATGCTCTTATTCTTGATTTGACGATTCCAGGTGGAATGGGTGGCCTCGAGACTATCACAGAAATTCGTAAACAAAATAATCGTATCCCCGCTTTTGTCTCTAGTGGATTTTCAAAAGATCCTGTGATTGCACAACCTCTGAAATTTGGTTTTACCGATAGTCTTTCTAAACCTTACCTTATTCAAGAGGTGATACAACTCCTTGAGACTTATTTGAACGTTTAGAAAGCAAAACTACGAGAGTTTGCACTGGAGGGAGCGCTTTGTCCGCGTGAACCAGCATAGATTGTATTATTGGTGACACTTGAAATGTCGGGCATCGTGCCCATGGGTGATCCCATTCCTACTCCCATTCCCATTCCCATTCCCATCCCTATTCCCATTCCACCCATTCCGTTTCCCATCATGCTGTTAATACCGCCTGCACCTCCTGCGACAAGTCCTCCCATAAAGAGAGAGTTTTGTTGGTTATAGTGCTGGCCTAAAAGCACGTTTTGAAGTGTGCTCATGGGAGAGTTTAAATTTTGAGGCGAAAACTGCATCTTCATCATCTCCGACATCAAGTAGTTGTTTAAGAGAGAAGACATCAGCGGCTGTTGGTACATGCTTTCCAGGAGCGAGGGATAACTCATTCTCATCATCGGGGGGGTAAAGAGTTCTTGCATGTTATTTTGCGATCCTGGATACATGCTAGGAAAAAAGGGCGTATTGTAGAGCGGGGATGGGGTGTTGGGAATGGCAGCAGCAGATCCGGTAGCAGATCCGGCAACAGGGCCACCATTTCGTTCTAAATCTAAGCTTGCGTACTTGGAAAATCCTACTACCTTATTGAGATCCTCTAAATTGTTAACAGGTAGTAGCACGTAACTTGGATTTAACTCTTTAGGAAGGCAGCGCTCCTCTGCTTCTTCTAGAGATAAGATCTCTTCATCTTCTGCAAGTTTCTTCTTTTTGAGATCACGTTTTTCTTTTTCTACTTTGTTCTCCTTGTTGTTTTCTTTCTCTTCTTTCTCTTCTTTCTCTTCTTTCTCTTCTTTCTCTTCTTTCTCTTCTTTCTCTTCTTTTTTTTCTTCATCGGCGGGGGAAGAGCTTTCGACAATCGTTGCTATCTTATCTGTATCTGCTTTAGCGGTATCGGCAGCAGGTGCAGTGTTGGCAATAGAGCGCGAAGGTTCAACACCATACCCATGTCCATACCCTGGGGTCTTTAAATTACTGACAAGTTTTAGCTCAATATCGCCACTTTCCTTTAAACAAAACATCAACACCATGGTGCTGATAGCAGTGAGCGAGAGGTGAAAAATGCGATTCATAAAGCAGTCCTTTGTTACTTTTGTGTCCGTTAGCCGCTATATGTGCAAATTGAATACCAAGATTTTATTAAGAGTGAAGATGAGTTTTTAATAAGTTAAGCTAAGGGGGCCGTTTAAGAGTTGGACACTTGCAAATTTAAGTAACGACTTTTTTAAATGAATTTAGAGAAGGCAATATTTGTTAAGCAGGTCACTGGTTAACAAGTCTGTAAGTGCTAGTTTGTTTTCATCCCACACATCGCGAAGAGTGCGCAAATGACCGATGCGAGGGAGTTCATAGGTAAGAACGGGAGCAGAGTATTTTTCTGGTAGGTAATCACCAAGAGAGCCAGGGGTTGCATAGCCGATGGAGGGAGCAATCGGGTATTGATTGCGTTCGGCCAGGAAGTGCGCTACTTCGATACAATCTCCATTATAGTTTAAAATTGGGCGCCAAGAGTGCAAGCTAATGGCAATGCCTGGGGGATATTTTTGAAAGAGAGAGACAAGAAATTGATTTTCTGGTTCGCTTAAGGGGGTAAGGCCAGGGTGGTATTGGGGTTCGGTGATAACGTGGCTCCAGGAAGAGGCCGGCAAGTTGCGATTTAAATCAACGCCATGGGAGTTGGTTCGAGTACCAATGCGATAGCCATCAACGTTGACAATCGGAACGACAATGGTGGGACGATTGATTTTCTCCCAGAGTTCGGCATTGGCCAAGAGCTCTTTCAAAACGTAAATGCTTTCTACCTCATCACCATGGACACCGGCCAGGATGTAGATGTAACGTCCATTATTGACATCACTCTTGTAGGCGTGAATATCACTCATTTCAACACTTTTTCCCGGTTTTAAATCAATAAGCTTCATGTTTTAAACATTCCTTCGTCTATAGACCTAACTTAAGATCTGCACTTGAATACAAGAGAGTTAACTATGATGTCAATTGGAAAGTTGCTGTTGCCGATTGCCCCAAAGACTCTTCAACCTCAATAGCTAGTGAACTTTCACTGTTTGCAAAGAGGTGGGCCGCCACACTCATCTTGCTTAACAGCTTTATTAACTCCTCACCAATATAGGCGGCAAGGCGTTCGGCGGTAATATTGGGGAGGGGGAGGAGTAACGTATCATGCTTGGGAAGTGAAAAACTGCTTTCCCCAACTTTCAAGAGGAAATTCGCTGCATAGAGGGGATCTTCTACGATGCTCAACTCTCGATTGTAAGTGGGAAGCAGGGTTTTGTGATCGAGAGAGCTACAGAGCTGTTTGATGAGCGGTTTTAAGTCATCAAAGTCTAAAACCATATCTTGTTCTAGCGTGTTCGTTGAGAGCTTTAAACGGACTGCATAGTTGTGTCCATGTAAAAGCTCGCGCCGCTCTTTACTATAGATGACAAAATGGGCCGATGAAAAGTGGAACGACTCCTTGTAGAGACAAATTTGATAACGACACTTCGTCGACACTCATCACTCCTTAGTTAATAAGCAAAAATTAAATATTTTTTCACACTAAGTCTACATATAACTATGCTTTAAATTGTGAAGAGGATAGGAATCGGATGGCCTTTTAAGTGCAAAAAATGTAGCTTATTGCAGAGGCATTTTTAGTTTGAAGGAGCTCTTTTGAATCTCACCATTGAATTTGACACTAGCATCAAGAGTTGGCGCTCTGGGGAAGAGCAGCTTTTGCAGCAATTGATTCGCCGGCTGTGTAAAGCTGTCTTACAGGAAAAGTGGTTTTTACAGCAAAAACTTGGAACTGTGATGTGCCACGTTTGGGTGGTAGGGGCCAAGCGGATCCAAGGGATGAATAAAGTTTATCGCCGCAAGGATAAGGTAACTGATGTTCTCTCTTTCCCTCAATACGATCAGCAGTGGTGGAACTCTTCACTCAAAAAACGCAAAGCACACCCCTGTATGCACCTTGGGGATGTGGTGGTTTGTTATCAGAAGGCCTTACAAGACGCTAAATGCTTCGGCATCAGCTTTGAGGAAGAGATAGCAACTCTTTTAGTGCATGGGGTGCTTCACCTGGTGGGTTTTGATCATGAGCGCTCAAAACTAGAGGAGAAGAGAATGTTTTCCTTACAAGAGAAGTTGGTCAATACAATTTTAAAAAAGGCAAAGGTATAGAGTTCAATGGAAGATTCACTGACGATAAAATTGGAAGAGCAGAAGGCGAGCGTTGCAGAGTATCGGGAAAAGCTGCAACTGATGGGAGAGCTTTTGGATATCGCTGGCAAAGAGAAGCGCTTAGAAGAGATTCGCGAACTCGAAGAGAGGGAGGATTTATGGCAAAATCCTGCGCAAGCACAAAAAATTATGCAGGAGAAGTCGCGCTTAAATGAGGTGCTGGCGTCGTACGAAAATTTAAAGAAAATGATTGACGACTATGGGGTGTTGGAGGAGTTTTCTTTAAGTGGTGACGATGAGGATTCCGCCCGTGAGGCGATTGCACTCTATGGGAAGATGGCCCCGGCCATTGATAGCGCAGAACAAAAGGTGCTACTTTCAGGGGACATGGATTATAACAATGCCATCGTTTCCGTGAATGCGGGGGCCGGTGGAACTGAGTCGTGCGATTGGGCGATGATGCTTTCGAGGATGATTATTCGCTGGAGTGAACGCCAGCGTTTCAAGCTGAAAACCATTGATGTTCTTGAGGGAGAAACTGCAGGAATTAAGTCGATGACCTTACTAGTGGAGGGGCCATACGCTTTTGGCATGTTAAAATCGGAGACGGGAATTCACCGCTTAGTGAGGATCTCCCCTTTTGATTCGAATGCGAGAAGGCACACCTCCTTTGCCTCGATCTTTGTTTCACCAGAGATTGATGATGAGATTGAGATTGAGATTGCTGATAAAGATTTAAAGATCGATGTTTATCGCGCGGGAGGAGCAGGTGGGCAGTCGGTCAACACCACCGACTCTGCAGTTCGGATTACACACTTGCCAACGGGGATTGTGGTTACCTGCCAAAATGAACGCTCACAACTACAAAATAAAATGTTCGCGATGAAGGTGCTACGCTCACGCCTTTATGAAAAAGAGATGGAGAAGAGGAAGGCCAAGCAACAGGAGATAGAGGGAGAGAAGAAAGAGATTGGTTGGGGATCGCAAATTCGCTCTTATGTGCTTCACCCTTATAAGCTAGTCAAAGATCATCGCACTGGTGCTCATGTGGGAACGGCGGATAAGGTACTTGATGGTGAGATCGACGATTTTATTCGCGCCTTTTTAAAGTGGTACCGGATGAAAGGCTCCACTCCCTATGTGGGTGCAGGTGATCTACCAGAAGATGAGGATGATCTTTAATCTTTAAGAGGATAATGGTCTTTATGAGTCTTAGTGTAATTGAGCAGCTGGCGCCTTTTATGAGCGAGCATCGGCGAGAACGCATTGAAGAGATTTTGCGCTCGCGTACTTATAGTATCACTCCTGTTCTCGACACCATCTATGATGAAGGCAATATTAGTGCAGTCATGAGGAGCGCTGAGATTTTAGGGTACCAATCACTGCACCTGATTCGCTCAGAAAAAACTAAGGCCTCCAGTCGGATTGCGCTGGGGAGTGAGAAGTGGGTGGAGCTGTTTCAATACCGAACGCGCGGTGATTGTATCAACTGTTTGCAGAAGAAAGGGTATCGCTTGGTTGCTACTTCACTCGCCCCCGGGGCGGTTCCTCTTGATGAGATCGATGTAACCACAAGACCCATGGCGCTGATCTTTGGGAACGAGAAGGAAGGAGTGAACCGCGAAATTTTAGAGGTGGCGGACGAGATTTGTTACATTCCGAGTGTGGGGTTTACTGAGAGTTTTAATATTTCAGTGGCAGTGGGGATTGCGCTTTATAGTATCTATAAGAGGCGCATGGAAATTTTAGGCAAGCATGGTGATCTTTTGCCAGAGGATATTGAGAGGTTACGAACGCGTTTTTATACCAAGAGTGTAAAACATAGTGATCAAATATTAAAATATATAACCAAAGCGAGGGAGCAATGAGCGAAATAAAGCAGGGTAAAGATTTTTATATCAAGAGGTGGCGTGATCTCGATAATGAACAGATCCGTGTTCGCTTGCAAACGGAACAGGCGATGCGTGAGGGGGGATGCAACCCTTATAAGAATGGTTATAGTGCTGATGTACGCGCCGATGAGTTGCATACTCGTTATGGCCATTTAAGTAAAGAGGAGATCGCAGAGGTAAGCCATGGCCGCAGCTATAAGCTTGCAGGGAGAGTGCTCTTAGTGCGCTCTTTTGGCAAGGCCGCTTTTTTAAGTTTTGATGATGGCAGCAGTGAGCGTTTTCAAATCTATATTAAAAATGAAGAGATGAGTGAAGAGAGTGTGCGGGAGTATAAATTTCTCGACTACGGCGACATTGCCTATGCTGAGGGTGAGGTGTTTAAAACCAACAAAGGGGAGCTCTCGCTTAAAGCAAAAGAGTTTCGCATTTTAACCAAGTCGCTGCGTCCACTACCTGAAAAATTTCACGGTCTAAGTGATCCAGAACTTCGCTATCGTATGCGCTATGTGGATTTGGTGATGAATCCCAAAGTGCGTGAGACCTTTCGGGTGCGTGCTCAGGTGGTAAAATTTATTCGTAACTTCTTTTATGAGCGTGACTACTTAGAGGTGGAGACACCGATGTTACACTCGATTGCTGGAGGTGCCGCTGCACGCCCTTTTATCACTCACCACAATGCTCTTGGCATGGACATGTTCATGCGAATTGCACCAGAGCTGCATTTAAAGCGACTGATTACCGGCGGTTTTCAGAGGGTGTTTGAGATGAATCGCTGTTTTCGCAACGAGGGACTTTCGATCAAGCATAATCCAGAGTTTACTTCGATTGAGTTTTATCAGGCCTATGCTACCTTTAAAGATTTGATGAAACTGACCGAGGATCTCTTGGCAGAGCTCGTTCAAAATATTTTTTGTAGTTCAGAAATTACCTTTGGTGAAAATAAGATCTCTTTTGAGCGCCCTTTTCGGCGACTAAGCATAAAAGAGGCGGTCTCTCACTATGCGGGGATTGCTACAAGCGAGATCGAAGACCGGGCAAAATTGATCTCCCTTATTGAGAAGAAGCGAATCGATCAAGGGGGGAGTATCGATATGGAGGAGTGGAAGGCCATGAGTCAAGAGGATCTCTTGATGGTGGTCTTTGATGAGTATGTGGAAAAAAATCTGATTGCCCCAACCTTTATTACCGATTATCCGACGGCGGTGTCACCACTTTCGAGAAGGAACGATCAAAATCCAGAGATCGTTGACCGCTTCGAGCTCTATATCAATGGATGGGAGATTGCTAACGCCTTTTCGGAGCTGAACAATCCTCAAGATCAATTGGAGCGCTTTTCAGAGCAGGCCATGCGTAAAGAGGGTGGAGATGTAGAGGCCTGTGATGTGGATTACGATTATGTTCGCTGTTTGGAGCAGGGTATGCCACCAACAGCGGGAGAAGGTATTGGTATTGATCGTCTCTGTATGCTGCTGACTAACTCACCTAGCATTCGCGATGTGATCTTCTTTCCACAATTAAAGCGAGAGGCCTTCTTTACTGAAGGCGAGGGCGAGAACGAGAGCGAGAGCGAAGGGGATCATGTTTAATATTTTAAAGATCTTTAATTGGTATGGAAAAGGTGTTTTCAAGATGGCCTTGGGGGCGATCTTTAGTTGTGCCTTTTCCATCACCGTCATCCTTGGTACCATCGGGATAATGGATGGTTTTGAAAAGTCGGTTAAAGGGGCGCTTCGCAAGTGTAGTGGCGATTTGTTGGTTTTTAAAAAGAGTGTTTGGTTCTCTCATGCGGAGGATGACTCTTTTCTGACTTCCAAGATAAAGAGTGTGTATGCACCGGTACTGCAAAGTGAGGCCTTTCTCATTCATCATGAAAAATCGTCTGCCGTTTTGGTGATGGGAGTGGATGAGAAGAGTTTTGCAGAGGTTGTTGGGAATAAATTTCAATTTGAAAGAGAGGGAGAGAGTGGGATTGTTGTTGGGAGTGAACTTTTAAAGCAACAAAAGATTGCCATTGGCGATGAAGTGGTGCTGGCCTTTGCAAATAGTGGAGGAGAGCAAGGGGATGCGCTCTTACCAGTCTTGGAGCGTTTGCGGGTGGTGGGTGAGATTCATCATGGTATTTATAAAAAGGATTCACGTTTTATTTATATCAAGCGCTCTACACTGCAGGCGGTGACTCGTACCTCGGAGGATGTGTACAATTTACTGATGGTGCGTGCAGGATCGAATCATCTTGATAGGAGTGTGGATGTAGATGAACTTCGCGATCAGTTGCAGCTCGATCTTGGCGATGGGTTTTTAGTGCGAAGTTTTTGGCAAGAGTATGATCTGCTCTTTCAAGCAGTAAAGGTAGAGAAGTTTATTATTGCACTGGTGTTGCAAGTGATTGTGGTGATCTCTATCTTTAATATTCTCGCTTTTCTCATCTTCTTTAATGAGCGGCATGCGGCCGAGATTTTTTTACTGGAGACTTTAGGAGTGAGCAAACGGAAGCTGGCACAGCTGTGGCTAGTGGCGGTGCTTGCACTTTGGGCGATCTCCTCGGCGCTAGCAATCGTGCTGGTAAAGCTTCTCTCTTATGCGCTTTCACACCTATCGTTTCTGAAACTTCCAGGGGAGGTGTATAACCTCTCTCGTCTTAGCTTAGAGCTGGGCGTAGGAGATTATCTTTTGGTATTTATAATGGTGCTGGCCTGGATTTTACTTATCGTGGGGATTGGGGTCTATCGATTAAAGAAGCGCTCTGTTTTGTTGGGACTACGGAAGGAGTTTTTATAGTGTTTGCGATTCAGGTAAAAAATTTGCAAAAGAGTTTTGGACAAACTTCGGTCTTAAAAGGGGTCAACCTCTTTGTGAGCGGTGGAGAGCAGTGTGTGATTCAAGGGGCTTCAGGTTCGGGGAAGTCAACACTTCTGCATATTATCGCTGGACTAGAGACTGCTAGTAGTGGGCAGGTCAGTGTTGGGAGTGTGCAGGTGAATCAGCTGAGTGATGATGAGCGTGCGCAGTATCGCAACCTTGTGATTGGGCTTATTTTTCAGTTTCACTACTTGCTTCCTTCGCTTACCTCTATGAATAATATTTTGCTACCGGCAAAGATTGCATCGTTTAGTCGCGCTGAATTGAATAAACTGCGAGAGCGCGCATGCGAAATTGCGCGTCACTTAGGGGTGGAGCACTGCCTTGAAAAGCACTCGTATGAGATGTCGGGAGGGGAGCAGCAGCGTGTAAATCTCATTCGCGCGATCTCACTTAGACCCAAAGTATTGTTATGTGACGAACCCACTGGTAATTTAGATTCAGCAAATTCAGAAAAAGTGACTTCGCTGCTCCTAGACACTGCAAGGGAACAAGCAACGACGCTAGTCGTAGTTACACATAACGAAAAGATGGCGGGCAAATTTTCAAGGCAAATTTTAATGGCCGATGGAGTGTTATCGGAGTAATTTTGAAGGATTATACATAGACAGTGTGGTGGTAAAGAGTATGGAGATAGAGAGTTCTCGTCAAAGGGTTAGAATGGTAATCCAGTGGTGTAGTCGTGCACTTGTTCTTATTGTCTTATTCTTTGTTTATCTCTTTGAAAGCACCTCACTGGTGCTCGCGGTAGAGAAGGGAATTGAGAAAGGGACTGCCAAGGAGAGTGAGCAGCTTTTTAAAATCGACGAGGTGGAGATTCGAGGCAATCGCAAGATTGAAAAAGAGGCCATCTTAGAAAAGATTTTATCAAAGAAGGGGGTAACGCTAGATAAGCGGATGCTCCAAAGCGATATTCAAACCATCTATCGTATGAAGTATTTTGATACGGTGGAGGCCCATCAAGAGATTCGTGAAGGAAAAAATTTTTTAGTATGGGTACTGCGAGAGCGGCCGATCATCAAGAGCATTACTTTTAGTGGTAACGACGATTTAAGTAAAGACGATTTAACGGAGAAGATTAAGAGTAAGGAGTTTTCCATTCTCGATATTCACACCGTAAAATCGGATATCGGTGAACTTAAAAAATTGTATGAGGAGAAGGGATTTTATCTGGCCTCCATCGACTATGAGATTAAGCGGATTGATGAGGAGAATGCAGAGCTTATCTTTAAGATTAAAGAGTACGATAAAGTACGTGTAAAGAAGATTACGATTTTAGGCAATCGTGCTTTTAGTGATAAAGAGCTAAAAGAGTTTATGCGTACCCGAGAGGAGACGCTGCTCTCGTTTATGAATGACACGGGAAGTTTTCGCGATTTCGATTTTGAGACCGATATCGAGCGCCTCAAATATTTTTATAAGTCCAAGGGTTACTTGCAGGTTAATATTGGAAAACCACAAGTGACAGTCTCAGAGGATAAACGCTGGGTCTTTATCTCCTTTAGGATTACGGAGGGGCCCTCCTTTAGTGTAAATAAGATTTTCTTTGAGGGGGATCTGCTCTTCCCTGAAGAGAAGTTTCGTGAAAAGATTGCACTTAAAGAGGGAGAGACCTACTCCGAAGAGTCACTACGAAAAGATATTGTGCTCTTGACAGAGCTTTATCAAGATGAGGGTTACGCTTTTGCCAACGTCATTCGCAATTTGCAAATGGTTCCTGGCGAAAATAAAGTGGATATTCACTTTGCCTTTGAGAAAGGAAAGATTGCTTACTTCGGTAAGATTGTCATGAAGGGGAACACACAAACGCGCGATAAGGTCATTCGTCGAGAGCTGTTGGTGCGTGAAGGGATGAAATACTCGGGGTCGCTACTGCGACAATCAAAGGAGAATGTAAGCCGTTTGGGATTTTTTGAAGCAGAGGCGATTGTTTTCAATACGGTTACGGTAAAAGATCGTGACGATGTTTTGGACTTAGAGATCTCCATTAAGGAAAAGAATACGGGAGAATTTCGTTTTGGTGCCGGTTATTCGACCGCGACTGCTGGCTTTATTCAAGCATCGGTGACTAAGCACAATTTCAGAGGCCTAGGACAAGATCTCTCAGCGACCATCAACTGGGCCAAGAGTACGACGGAGTATCGTTTGGGATTTACTGAGCCCTACCTCTTTGATAGCAAATGGACGGCGGGTGGTGATCTTTACTATCGTAAAGAGGAGCTTCGGGACTATTTTACCAATGAGAAAGGTGCCGAATCGCGTATTGGTTATCCGATCTTTGATTTTACACGCCTCTACTTACTCTATAACCTTGATTATAAAAAGATTCGCAAGAAATATGTTAATGGCATTGCGCTAAATCCGATTTTGGATGAGACGCTCGAGAATGGAACGGCCTCGTCATTAAAACTCCTCTTAGAGTATGATAAGCGTAATGATCGCTGGTCACCAACGGGAGGAATGTTACTTCGTGCCTCTTTCCAATACGTGGGACTTGGTGGTAGTAAGATGTGGTCGCGTTCAGAAGTTGATGGCCGCTACTATTACAATATTATAGATGATTTGGTCTTTAGAACTAGGGCCACTGCTGCACAAATTTATCGCCGAAATAATAAGCGTGTACCAAGAGATGATCGCTTATTCTTAGGAGGTCCACGTGACCTTCGTGGCTTTGACTTTCAGTCGATTGGCCCGATGATAACGACGACGATTAAGAATGAGAAGAATGAGGATGTGGAGTTTACCTATAATATGGGCGGATTGTTTACCCTCTACGGTTCGATGGAGTTAGAGTATCCGCTGGTAAAAGAGGCGGGAGTGAAGTGGGCCACCTTTGTGGATGCTGGTAACATTTTTGAGAAGTATCTTGGAGAAAAGAATAACTATGGACTGCGCTCCGACTGGGGGTTTGGTCTTCGTTGGTTCTCACCCATTGGGCCTTTGCGCTTTGAGTGGGGTTTTCCACTCGATCGTAAGCCAGGAGAAGAGACACAACAATTTCATTTTGATATCGGACAAGTTTTTTAAGCGTAGTTAATAATAGAGTTAACCCTATACCTATGGAGCATGTATGATTTTGGGAAAAAAATTAATGGTCAAAGTTTTGATGATGGCACTGTTTGTGGTGTGTGTGAATCTGGGCATACGTAGTGCCGATGCAGAGGCAAAGATTGTGGTTGGGCTTGTGGATATGCAAAAAGTGCTTTTAAGCATTGATGAAGGCAAAGGCGTACGCAAGCAACTTGAAGATGATCTCAAAAAGAAACAAGACTCTTTGAAAAAAGATGAAAATAAGTTTAAAGATCTTCAAGATAAGTTTGAAAAGCAAAGAAGTGTTTTAAATGAGAGCAAACGTACAGAGAAGGAGAAGGAGCTGCGTGATCTTTATGTGGAACTTCAAGAAAAAACCATGAAGTTTCAACAAGATTTACAAGATCTTGAGCGAACCTTAAAGAAGCCTCTGATTGATAAAATAAAGAGTGTGGTAGAGACAGTCTCTAAGACTTCAAGTGTGGATCTGACCTTCGAAGTAGGAACTACTCCACTAGTGTATGCTGAAACGAAAAAAGATATCACTGAAGATGTGATTAGTGCTTACAATAAACAATACCCATCGAAGTAGTTGGACGCATAAGTAATAAATTATGGATTTAAGAACACTGATTGCCTATGAACCATCACTGAAACCCTTTGATGATCACTTTGGAAGCGATTTTGATACCTTGACCACCGCAGATGTAGCGCAAGCGCGAGCGCTCTTTTTTATTAAAGATCAAAAGTACCTTACACGCTGGCAGGCGCAGAGTGATCATGAACATTGGCGCTCTTGTGGCGCCATCCTTTCGGAATCGCTGGCAACAAAAATTGATTTGCAACTCTTTTCGGGAAAGGTTTTATTGGTGGCAACGGTTTCAAATGTAGACCTTGCCATCTCCAACCTCTCCTATCCCTTTTATCAAAAAAAGATGCAAGGAGTGAATCTTTTTCGCGATGGCCGTGCCAGCGGAACCGCCGAAGTGGCCGCGAGTGCGATGATTGCTGATCGAGTTTTCATTGGAGAACACTCTTTTATTGGAGAGAATGTTGCCATTATGGCGGGTGCGATGATCGGGCCTTATGTGCGAATTGAAGACAACTCTATGATTGCTTCGAATGTTTCCATCTATCCATGGGTAAAGATTGCGAAGGGGTGTCGTATTCATTCAGGTACGGTGATTGGTGCCGATGGTTTTGGCTATAACTTTGATGGTAGAGAACATCGTAAGGTTTGGCACATGGGTGGAGTGGAGATTGCTAGTGGGGTGGAGATTGGTGCTAACTCTGCTGTCGATGCGGGTGCTTTTGCACCCACCACGATTGGGAGTGGAACCAAGATTGATAATCATGTGCAAATTGGACACAATTGCAAAATTGGCAAAGGTGTGATTATTTGTGGACAAGCAGGAATTTCTGGAAGTGCGGTGATTGGGGATTATACCGTCTTTGGAGGTCGAGCAGGTTGTGGTCCTAATGTTGTTATAGGATCGCAGTGCCAAGTGGCCGGTGGGGCGATGATCAATTGCGATTGGCCCGACAAGAGCGTGCTAGGAGGTCACCCTGCAAGACCATTATCAGAGTGGATGAGGGGGCTTGCATTTATTAGACGTGAATCGCTTAAAGGAGAAAAGCAGAAAAATGAAGCTTCTTAAAGAGAGTGTAATGCAGTTTCTCCCTCATCGTGATCCCTTCCTCTTCATCGATAGTGTGGAGGATATTTGGGATGCTAAGGGAGTGTCGTTTTTAAAAGAGGATGGATCACCAACAAGATTGGTGGAAAATGTAGACGATCTATCAGGACTTCGAATACGCGCCCACTTTTATGTGGATGCCAAAATGCCCATCTTGCAGGGCCACTTTCCAGGAAGACCGATCTTACCGGGAGTGGTGCAAGTGGAAATGATGGCACAAGCGGCCTGTTTTGGGATTCGTCCCCTCTATGCTGAGTTAAACGATGTGCAAATAGAGGTGCACTTAATGAAGATCGAGAGTGCCAAGTTTCGAAGGCCCATTCTTCCTGGAATGCAACTGACGATAGAGGCGATTTGTACCAAGAGGCGCGGAAGCATGCACTGCTATCAATGCATGATACGCTATGAAAATGAAGTAATGTCTGAGTGTGAAGTAATGGCACACCATAAGTTTTAATTTAATACAAGGAAATTTTATGAGCGCAAATAATAATAGTAATATTCATGCTACCGCTGTCATTTACGAGGGGGCCAAGGTACATCCAGAAGCAAAAATTGGCCCTTATTGTGTAGTGGGTGCTAATGTAGAGATTGATGAAGGGACGCTTCTACACGCTCATGTGGTAATCGATGGACATACTACCATTGGTAAGGGAAACCAATTTTACCCTTTCTGTTCTATCGGTGCTCCACCTCAAGATACTAGCTATAAGGGGCAACCCACAAAAGTGGTGATTGGTAATAACAATACTTTTCGTGAATACGTTTCGGTTCATCGCGGAACTTTAAAGCAAGATGAGATCACCATCATTGGTGATAACTGTTTTTTTATGGCCTATGTGCATATTGCTCACGATGTAGCGATTGGGAACAAAGTGGTTATCGTCAATAGTGTCAACCTTGCAGGACACGTCTCGATTGGAAACAATGTTATCATTGGTGGCGGGACTAATATTGGACAATTTATAAGTCTTGGTCGCGGCTCCTACATTGGTGGAGCAACGGCAATCGATCGCGATATTCCTCCCTTCTGTACTGCTTATGGAAATCGTGTACAGCTAAAGGGCATTAATATTATTGGACTGCGTAGGCAAGGGCACGATCGTCGTGTGATCTCGGAGACCACAGAGTTTTATCGTGCAATGGAGGCCTCATCACTCTCTCCGCGTACATTTGTAGAAAAAGAGGAGCACTGGCAAGAGTATAAAGAAAACCCTCTAGTGCAAGAGATGGTGAGCTTTATTAAAAAGAGTGAGATTGGGATTGCAAGTTTTAACTCTTAAAAAATAGTGATGAGGTAAAAAGCGTGAAGAGTAAAGTAAAAGTAGTGGTGATTGGCCATGGTTATCTTGGAAGGTGGCATACGCAAAAAGTGGTACAAAGTAATTTTGCCGAACTGGTGGCGATTGTGGATAGTTCAGCTACCACAAGAGAAGAGGTGGGAAAACTCTATCCAAACGTGAAAGTATTTACGGCACTAGAAGATGCTCTACCTTTTGTTGATGCTGCAATTATTGTAACGCCAACAAGCGGCCACTATGAATGTATTCAAAAGATTTTAGCAGCAAAAAAACATATCCTCTGTGAAAAACCACTCTGTGCTACTGAGGCCGAGGCAATTGCGATTCAAAAAATCATTGCAAATGAGAAAGAGCTCATCTTACAAGTTGGCCATAGTGAGCGCTTTTCACAAGCGTGGGAGCTTTTAAGAGAGCATCCTTTACTTTCAAAGATAGCTAATGCCAAAGGTGGAGAGATCTATCTTAATCGTTTGGCCCCCTTTAAGGCGCGTGCACTCGATGTGGATGTGATTCAAGATTTGATGATTCACGATATCGACCTCATTCAATTTTTGCGCAAAGAGAGTTTGCAAGAGCTTTGTGAGCTAACTGCACGAGGATTTCATGTTGTCAGCAATACCTTTGATGTGGTTCATGCCAGTGCCCTCTTGCCCTCTTCGGAGACAAAAGTTCATCTGAGGGCCGCACGCAATTATGTAAGGAGTGATCGCAGTGTGGAGATCATTAATGATCAAGGAACTATTTTAGTGAACCTTGCCGAAAATGAGATCACCTTTGTGGATAATCTGGCGCAAGAAGGGGCAGCACAAAGAGTCTCCTTTGAAAAGCGCGATCATCTGGCTTTGGAGCAGGAGGCGTTTTATAACTCCATCCTAAAGGGCACAAGTATTGCGGTTACTTTTGAAGAGGGCATTAATGCTGTAAAGGTGGCGCAACAAATTTTACAAAAAATTTCAAAATAAATTCTTAAGCAGCAAAGCAATACGAATCGAATAATGAAAGAGAAAATCCATTGTCTTATCATCGCCGGAGAAAAATCGGGTGAAGAGCATGCACTAACTTTTTTGCCAAAGCTTAGAGAGCTTTGTGGTGAGCGTGTGCACTTTTTTGGGGTAGGCGGCGATGAGATGCGAGACCAGCATCACGTTGAACTCCTCTACCACTTAAACGATTTTTCAAGCTGGGGACTCTCTGAAGTCTTGGCCAAGATCCCCTTCTATATCAAGGCACTCCACCGCTTGCAACAAGAGGTGGAGAAGCGCCAGGTGCGCGTTGCCATCTTGATCGATTTTCAAGATTTTAATTTTCGTTTGGCGCGTGCTTTGAAAAAGAGAGGAGTAGATGTTCTTTACTATGTGGCCCCACAGGCGTGGGCCTGGAGGGAGTGGAGGGCCTTTGTGTTAGGGCAAACAGTGCACACCCTCTTTACCATTATTCCTTTTGAAAAGGAGTGGTTTTTAAAGCGAGGGGTGGCACGAATTAAGGCCATTCCTCATCCAGCGCTAGTGCGTGTGCAAGAGGAGGTGTTGCAAAGGGGACTTGAGCAGGAGTATGCAACGCTTTTTCAGAAAAGGTTACAAAGGCGTAACAATAATCAGAGGAGCTTTAAGATTCTCTTACTGCCAGGGAGTCGCACCCATGAGGTGAAAAATTTGCTTCCCGATTTTTTACAAGTGGTTTTAAAGCTTAAGCATAGCTATGGTATCGGCGTGAGTGTGAGTATTGTCAAGTCGCCTACGGTGGCCGCTCACCATTATGCGATAGCAGCAGGGATCATTGGTTATGAGGATGAGTATACCTCTAGTGATTTGTTACAAGCGATGTTTAAGGCCGATCTTTGTTTGGCCTCAAGTGGAACGGTGACTTTGACTGCTGCAATTATGGGACTCCCCACGGTGGTATGCTATAAGGTTTCGATGCTGACAGAGTTGGTCTTTAATCATTGGGTGGGATATGAGGGAGCGGTTTCACTTCCCAATATTGTTTTAGGCAAAATGGTGTTCCCGGAATTGCTCCAAGAGCGTGCCACGGCAGTGAATATGCATACGCACTTAGAGCAGTGGATTTGTCATGAGGAAAAACGTTTAAATATTGTAAAGGAACTAAAATCGCTACACGCGCTTTTGCAAGGAGATGATTTTTCTCTTCCGAGTTATCTTGGTGATG
Organism: Oligoflexia bacterium; assembly: GCA_015231955.1. GTDB lineage: Bacteria > Bdellovibrionota > Bacteriovoracia > Bacteriovoracales > Bacteriovoracaceae > JADGAN01. The sequence goes on from JADGAN010000006.1 coordinate 76,052, forward strand.
TTATTATGGAGAAGAGGAGCGAGTAAGCATGAAACAGTTCTTGTGGTCTTTGGTCTTTGCAGTGTTAAATCCACTAGTTGATAACATTTATCGGATTCGGCGAAAACTCTATCTTTATGGTAGCAAACACTCGGTGGCCTTTGCGGTTCCTGTGATCTCGGTTGGCAGTTTGGCCATTGGAGGATCGGGAAAGACGCCGCTTGCACTGTTTTTGGCAAAGATGCTAGGAAAAGAGCGAAGGGTGATGATCCTTTCGCGTGGGCACAAAGGAAAACTGGAGAACTCTCACGGGGTGCTCATGGCGGGAGATCGTTTTCAGGCAGATCCAGCACTTTATGGCGATGAACCGACAATGATGGCACGGCATCTCTATGCAGGCAGCTCCATTGTGGTCGGAAAAAGACGCTTGCATAATTTTTATCGTTACTTCTCCAAGTGTAAACCTCAAGTCGTGATTTTAGATGATGGCTTTCAGCATTTAAAGATTCGCCGTGATCTCGATATCATTGCCTTCGATGCGCTCTTGCCGCTGTCGCAATATAAGATGTTTCCTAGTGGGCAATTGCGAGAGGGACCATGGGCACTTTCCAATGTGGCGGGTGAAGTGGCGGTAGCGGTGATTACCCGGGCCAACCTTGCAAGTGAGGAGAAGCTTTCAGCGCTAGAGAGTTATATTCATAGGCATGCTAGTGAATCGATCAAGATTTTTAGAGTAGGCTACTATGCTACAGCACTATTTGATCAATACTACGAGAAGATTTACTCTACTTTACCTAGTGAGAATCAAGGCACAAAGGTGATTGCACTTACAGCAACCGCCCCTTTTTCTGCAAAAGTTTTTTTTCAGATGTTAGAGAGCTTGGGATTTACCTTGGTTGAGAAGATTACTTTACCAGACCATTTTGCATTTAAAGGGAGCGAATTTTCTAAAGTCCTCAAGCGAGCACAGCAGGAGGATTTGAAAATTGTGGTAACGGAAAAAGATATTGTGAAGATTAATCGTCGATACTTTGATGAAAGGATACTTTTTCTGGGGATTGAGCTAAAAGTGATTACAGGAGAGAATGAGTTCAATGAGTTAATATTAAATTCATCACTATCCGGTTAAGCTATTCATGAAGAGAGATTGTTTTTTTTTATTATTGGCCCTTCTGGCACTTTCTTGTAGCCCTAATCCCTATAAACAGCGCTCGGATCCCTTTAAACTTTTCAACGCTAATTTACAGGCAAATACAGATGCAAATGCCAGCAAGCTACCTCTCAAAGAGAATTTGATGAAGCAGTTCTCTTTAGAGCAAAGTTCCTTTGATAAGTTTCAAGAGGCGCCAGTTGCTACTCCCAAAACCACTCCCCTTAAAAAGAGTAAGCAGAACCCTGTACTCACCCCTCCTGTGGAAAAAGTAGGGCCGAAAGCAATAGCTATAGTAGAGGAGGTTCCTGAGAGTAGTTGGTCGTTTTCTTCTATAGAACGGAAGATTATCAAGGGAGAGTATCCTCCTGTAAACTATCCTGGAGAGTTTAAAGAGTACGATAAGCGCTCCCTACCCATTTGGAAACTCTTTACTCCTAATATCTACTTAGGAGCGAAGACCGAGATGACGATTAAGTACCTAGGGATTAATTGTGGAAATATTGCCATCTATGAGAAAGAGATTGTCAAAATGGGAGGAGATGCAGAGCGCATGGCGTTTCACTTTTTTGCGCGAGTGCAGTCTGCTCCTTTTTATGAATCGTTTTATAAGTTAGACGATTATGTCGAGGCCTTTGTGGATATTGATTCCTTTCTGCCGATAAAATACACGCTGGTGCAAAGAGAGAGTAAGCAAAACGTTGATGATTTACAACTCTTTGATCTGGATAAACTCGTAAACTACTATCGCTATAAACGAGTAAAAAAGAGTGAAACCAAAGAGGAAAGTAAAGAAAGCATACTACCTCGACTGATTCTCGACTCTTTCGCTCCTCTGTTTTTTATTCGCGGCCTTCCGCTTAAATTTGGAGATGTGTATGAATTTCCTGTGATCACCCGAGGTACGGTGTGGATTTTAAAAGTAAAGGTGGCACAAGAAGAGATAGTGACGATTCAAGGGAAGAATTTTTCGGCGATTCGCTTAGATGCAGAGACACAGTTTCCCGGGGTGCTGAAAAAGCGTGGGGACATTAATTTTTGGGTCTCAAAAGATGATGTGAGAAGGCCACTTAAATTTATGGCCAAAGTGAAAATTGGAAAAATCGAGGGAGAGTTGACTAATTTTACCGAAGGGACAAAATATGTTGCTCAAAAAACAGCAACAGCAACACCAACAACAGCAGCAGCAGCATTCAAGACCGATTCACGTTTAAAAGCAAATACTGGAAAAGCTGGACAAGCAAAAATCAAATCACCCGCAGATATTTAAAAAATGATTGGCCGCTTTCAAAGTGATAAACACGTCAAAAGAAGAGATGCATTGCGTGCTGTAAATGAGTGATAGTACAACTCTTTTCGAGCTAAAGAGTGCACCAATGCCAAGTGGAAAAAAGCGCCTTGGCCATCATGATCTAGCGAGAAAAAAATGATTTGGCCCGCTCAAGATAAATCACGAGAGGAGGAATCATGATAAAAGTAAAAAAAGTGGAGGCCATCATCCCTCCAATCATCACTGAGGCCATCGATGCTTTAACCGTATGAAGAGTGAATAGTTGTGGAAGAGTTCCTGCAATAATTGCAATAGTTGTCATCAGAATGGGACGAAGTCGCTCACGGCCTGCAAACAACAAAGCATCGATTGGAAGAAGTCCCTCATTCAGTTTAGTCAATGTGAGGTCTAATAGTAAAATCGCATTATTCACCACTAGCCCAACTAACATCACAATTGCCAACATGCTTCCAATATTAATGGAGTGTCCGACAAAGAAGAGGAAGAGAAAAACGCCGGTCATGCCAGTCACAATAGTCGATGCAATCACAAAAGGATAGGCCAGGGAGTTCATAAGAGCAGCTAAAACCATGTACGTCAGGATCGTTGCAAGAATAAAAGCTTTACCAATTTCACGAGAAGACTCTTCTTGCATTTCTGCATTTCCGGAAAAATGGTATCCATGTCCAGGTGAGAAGGGAAGAGTATTAAACTCTTTTTTGAGTAAATTTTGCACCTCCCCTGCGGTTGATTTAGAGAGAAAACTTTCAATCTTGATAATTCGAGTGCGATCACGCCTTTGCAGAGGAGGAATAGACTCTGCAAAAAAGTTTTTACCCAGTTTTAATAGAGGCACTAACCCTTTTGTACCAAGGATGCTAATGTTCTTAACATCACTAGGGCGGTTCCTATAGTTTTTGTCTAGCTCCACGTTGATCTTGTATTCCTCACCATCTTCCCGAAAAATATTGGAATCATCTCCATAAACAGAGGCGCGTAAAGTTTGCGCCACTTGCACATTGGTGACTCCATAGGAGAGCATCGCCTTTTCATCAGGAAGAAAACGAATTTCTGTTTTGGGCATTTTATGAGAAAGAGAGAGAGATCTAAAAAAACCACTTTTAATCATAATCTCTGATATTTTCTCTGCACTGGCCACCATTTCATCATAGTTACTACCATAGACATCGATCGAAAAATCACTTGCGGCCCCTGCTTTGCCCTCTCCTCTGGACATGGAAATTTCAGCATCGGGAATCGTTGCTAGCAGAGGAATAAGTTCGTTAATAATTTCTAAATCACTTCTTCTGCTTTTGGCCGGTGTAAGATCCACGGTGATCGAGGTATTTTCAAGGCCGTTGTGACCAATGGTTGTAAGCACATGAGTCACTTCGGGAATTTTCTTCAAAAGTTCCTCAATCTTTTTGGCGCTATTAGAACTTCTTTCTAGGGTCGAATCCTTTGGCATAGTCAGTGAAACATTAATTTTTTCTTGATCAAATTGTGCAAAAAACTCATTACCTATATAGGGAACAATGGCCTTAACCGCATAGAGCGATATGATGCAAAGTAGGAGAGTACTTTTTTTATATTTTAAAATAATTTTTAACACCGTTGAGTATTCGCTCACTATAAAATCACAAAGGTAATCCATCCAACGAGTGACAATAAATTTCTTTTCCTCTGGACGATGTTTGAGGAAAAGTCCACAAAGCATTGGTGTAAAGGTAAAAGTGGTGAGCAGAGAAAAAAGCGTTGTATAGACCACTGTTAGACCAAACTGTTTCATAAATTGGCCAACAATTCCACCCATAAATCCAATCGGAGTAAACACCACTACATTGGTCATCGTTGAAGCGAACACGGCAACCGCCACTACTTTAGTACCTGCAATAGCGGCCTCTTGAGGTGGAAGACCCTCCTTTAACTTCACAATGATACTTTCAATAATAACAATAGCATTTGCAATCAATGTTCCAAGCGCTGTCCCTACGGCCATCAAGGTCATCATATTAACACTAAAATTGGAGGCATCTACCAATAAGAAAGTTGCAATAAGCGATGTGGGAATAACCAGCACCGCGATCATCGTCACTTTTAAATCCCCTGTGAAAAGATAGAGGATGATGATAGTCAGCAAAATCCCAAAGAGAATGTTCACCATCGCCTCTTTGGTGTCATCAACAATCTTTTTAGAGCCGTCAGCGGCCACTGCTAGTGATAACCCTTTGGGAAGGTTTTCAGAGAGTTTCGGCATCGCTTTTTTTAGAGCATTTACCACAGAGACAGCATTCCCATCAGAAGCTTTTTTAAGTGCTAAGGTCACCACGCTCTTGCCATCATAGCGAGCAATGGTCTCTGCATCCCTTGAGCCATCAACAACCTGAGCTACTTCCCCTAAGCGAAAAGAGGTTCCTTCTCGCGAGGCCACTTGGGTATCCTCAATTTTTTTTATATTTTCAAATTCACCCACAAAGCGTACCGAGATATTTTTTTCACTTTTCTCGATAGACCCTCCTGGAATATTAAGATTTTTATAGGAGAGCGCTTGAATAATATCGGTAATACTTGCATAATGATTGGCCAACTTTTTAGCATCTACCTCAACATTAATTTGGCGTTTTTTTCCACCACTAAGTTCAATGGTGGCCACCCCTTTAATGGAAGCAAGTTTTGTGCGTAATTTTTTATCGGCGTATTCATACAGTTCACTCTCACTATACTGTCCATCGGAAAGTAACACGAGTTGCGCAACCGGTTTTACTAAAGGATCAAATTTTTCAATAATCGGTTTTTCCGCTTTTTCTGGCAGATCTTTGATGATCGCCTCTACCTTATCTTTGACTTCAATCGATTTAATGTTTGCCATAACACCAAGATTAAACTCCACAGAGATCATGGCAAAATTTTCATAGGCAAAGGAGTGAAGTTTTTTAATCTCTGAGATTTCACTAATGGCATCTTCAATCTTTTTGATAACTTGTTGTTCAATTTCAAGGGGAGAAGCACCAGGGTAAACAACCTTGATATTAACAATAGGGAAATCCACTTTAGGAGTATCTTCAATATTTAAATTAAAGAAAGAGACAAAACCTAATATAACAAAAACTAAAGTAAGCATAAGTGTCGCAACTGGATTTTGTACAAAATATCGAATCATTTATTTTCCACCAAGCAGATTTAAGTTTGTATTTGCATTTGAAATTGAATTGACCTTGTCTCCATCTTTTAAAATAGAGCTTCCTTCTGCAACATAATCAGTGGCATCACTGACAGAAGCAACAGAGGTAATAAAGAAGAAATCACCTTTCTCTCGAATTACTGTTATAGGAACTAATTTTGCAGTACCTTCCTTTACTATAAAGATAAAAGGATGGTTCTCCTTGTAAATAATGGAGTTGCTGGCAATGCCTTCGCTTATTTTACCAGTGATAACAGGTTTCCCCTTTGATTCATAAATAGAGAGAGTACTGGGGATCACTTTTTCCCGCTGACGAATTATTTCGTTTTTTCTCACTATTATTTTTCCCATCAAAAGAAGTAGGAGGGTCACATAAAAAGACCCGCGTATGAAATTCTTCATTGCATACCATCCTCTACGCTAACTCTTTCTATAAGGGCCTGCGCTTGTAATAATGAAAATTTTGATTTTGCAAGTGCTACTCGCTGTCCTGTTAATGCTAACTCTAAATCATTAACTTCACTGAGCGCAACATTTGCAGCAGCATAACGTTTACGAGCAAAGAGATAATTTTTTTCTGCCAACAAAACTGCCTCTAACCCTGCATGAAGGGTTCTCTGTGCTGTTTCATAATCGGTGATTGCATTCTTAAGTTGCACTTCAAGATCCTTCTTTACTTTTTCTTTTTCAAGAACTGCACTTCTCTTCTCGATAACAGCACTTCGATAAACGGCTTCCGTTGACCCTCCATGAAAGATAGGTATCGTGAGCTTAATCCCAATAGCGGCCATACTTTTCATATTATCACTCCCTATGGTAGCTTCATAAGAATCCCCGAAATAGTTGAAACTTGCAAATCCTGCCAAGAGAGGAAAGTGAGCGGCCCGGTTAATCTTGATCATATCATCGCTCATCTCAATTTTTTTATCCAAAGCGAGCAGACGAGGGTCAACCAAAGATAAATGTCGTTTGCTCGGAGTATTTGGAATATGATGACGAACTTCACTGCTCATTTCTTCGATCGAAGGGGCCACTAGCAAAATGGCCTCATCTGCTGTTAGTGCCGTTAAACGTTTTATAAAATGCAGACTTTTCTGATGCCCCCCTAAAGCTTCTTCTTTACTGGCCACTCGTCCAGCAACATCGGCCTCAATTTTAATCGCTTGTCCTTGGGGAATTTTTCCCAGTGCATATCGCTGTTTGGTAATATCTCGATTGATGAGGGCATTCTTATAAGAGCTTTCTGTAATATCCAAAACCTCTTTTGCAAAAAGCGCTGTGTAATATGCCAATTTTGTTTGATAGATGATCTCCTGATTTGCAATTGCTTTACCAATTACAGAGGCCTCTTTGGCCTTTTTTGCTAATTCAATCGCCGTCGAAACTTTACCAAAGGCCCAAAGAACTTGAGTTACTGTGGTGTTAATCGATGCTTCATAATCTTTTTTTAGGGGGATTTTTACTTTAGGCATCGGAGCTGGAAGATTCATCTCATTGTTAGGGATAATAGGATAGTGGGTATAGCTAATGGTTGTATCGATTTGAGGCAAGACTCCACCATAAATCTCTTGATATTTTTCCTCTATTAGCTGCTGCTGCTGATCCGCAAGCGCCACCGCTTCACTGGCCTTGAGTGCAAGCGTCGTGGCCTCTTGAAGGGTTAATACACGTGCCTCTACCCTCCCACCACTAGCGATGAAACAATACAATATTAAGATAAATATCGTTTTCAACTTTTCTCCTTTTTATTTACTCAGATGTTCTAAAATGGAATCTGCAACTGCTACCATGACCTCTTCTGCAAAATTTTTTCCAAAGAGATTGCCAATAATAGGTCCCTCTGCATGCCCACTTTCAATCATGAGAATGAGATGTAAAATTTGAACATTCACTACATGAACCGCCCAAAAAATATCTTTCTCTTTTATGTCATGGCCAATTTCTCGTTTTAACACCTCTTGAAAGTGGATAATACCAAAAGGAAAATGAGGTCGATTTTTTTTCCAAAAATCTTTCAAATCAAGTCTCTCATGAAGAAGGACTAGACGAAAAATAGGAATGATAAGATCTTTTTTAGCAAGGAAGAGATGCAATAACTCAATGCTTAATTGTCTAAAGGTGATCGTCTTATTGCTCACCACAATCTTAGAAAACTCATCACTCATCTGTTGATGGCCAGTCTCCATCACAGTCAAAAGCAGATTTTCTTTACTGCCAAAGTGGTAGTTAATAGAAGCAACATTGACTCCCGCTTTTTTTGCAATCTCTCGTATAGAAGCAGAGTGATATCCTTTGCAAGAAAAGAGTTCTCTAGCTTTTTGAAGGATTTTATTTTCAGTTTTGGCCATTTTTCATGAAACTTTTATTCTAAACGATTGTTTTAAACAGTTGTTTAAATTATTGTCACAAAAACCTTGTACTAGCAAGCGAGATTTTATTATTGAAAAACACCTCAGGGTATTTCAAAGGACAATGTGTTATGAAGTAGTTCTTCCATTGAATCTCACTTTTTTGGTTTTGGAGTTTTTGGATCAGATTTATCTGTGCGATTTATCTTTTGGGTGTGGCCGGTCTCCCGCAATCCTTAAAGCTTAATTTCCCATATGATGACTCGCTGCGCTTTTCTTGTAAAAGCCCCCCAGTTTTTTCCATAATGGAAATGCTAAGTAAACAATGCTTTTTTGATAAAACTGGAACTGGAGATTTAGGGGGTCAAGCAGTACTACAGTCTTCGGAAAATTTACTTTGGCACGTGCGACTTATGGGGTTGCGGAAAAACAGATGATAGAGCTTGTTCCAGTGGATACAAGATTGAGGTTGCCAGAGGGCAAATTCTCATATTTTGTTCAAGAGATCAATAAAGCTTTTAACTTTTAGCTTCATCTCTTGGTACTCTTGTTGTGGTTTACTAAGCAAAGTGATGCCGCCACCGGCACCATACGTGAGTAAATTTTTTTTGAAATCGATTACTGCTGTACGAATGTTAATCGAGGCCTTGATTTTTTTGCGATGAAGAATAATTGTGCTGCCAGTGTAAAACCCACGCGGAGAGTGTTCAAGTTTTTGTAAAATGCGCATAGAGGATTTTTTTGGAGCACCGGTGACACTTCCTCCGGGGAATATATTTTCCAAAACTTTTCCAAGCGTCGTGGCACTAGGGAGCTCCACCTCAATGATAGAGTACTGGTGCATGATTTGCGGAACCAAGAGGCGTGCTTTATGTTTTAACACTTTTGCATAAGCATAAGGGTGGGCAATCTTTGTCAGATCATTTCTTAGAAGATCGGTAATCATATTGAGTTCAGAGCTCTCCTTGGGACTTGCTAGCATCTCTTGCCACGCTTTTTGTAAATCGATATGGCCATGGAGGTGGATACTGCCCTTGATGGGACGAGTTTGGAGTTTACACTTAGAGATCTCAAAGAGCGACTCGGGAGAGTTACTTAAAAGCAGCAGATTTAATTTAGGAATAGAGGTTGCATGGGCAAAAGGGGCCAGTGCTTTACTGTTGGAAAAAAATTGATCAATCAAGTCGTTCACTCTGCTTTGATGATCGATTGTAAAGTGGTGGTTAAAGGTAAGGTTAAATTGGTAACAATCTCCGTTTAGGAGGTGCTCATAACCGAGTTTAAAGGCCTGCTTATACTCTTGATAGCTAGGGATAGGGGCCACAGGAGTTAGTGCAGGGAGAGGTGTGGAAGCAGAAAGTTTTTGTTTGGAAACTCTTGTTGCCTTGAGGTAGTGGATCTCTAGTGCTAGAGGTGTGCTTTCTTCAATATTAGAGGGAAGATCAAGGCGGTTATAATAGAGGCCAAACTCATAGCTTAAGTGAAATACGATTGGGGTTTTATAATCCACATTTAAAGCAAAAGTAGTAAGGTGCTCCTCTAGTTTTTTGAGGGAAAAAGCAACGCTTATCCCATTCAAAAGATCGAGGCGAGTGTTTCTGTAATAGGCATAGGCGCGAAGAGGATGGGTGAAGATTTCGTGGGGAAGGCGGGTAAATAGGTCATTCATTTTTTTTATGCTTAGGCCTCGAAGAAATCTACTGTATCCATCGTGGGAGTATTGCTATTGGTATGTGCATGGGGATTATAGTGCTGCTGACCTTGACCTCCCATGTCGGCATAAGGATCGTGGGCCAGCGGTGCAAAGGTAGTATAGGGTCCGTGAAAGGCAAGCTTTACAGTACCAGACTCTCCTGAACGGTTTTTGCCAATGATGACCTCCGCGACCCCTTTCTCCTTGCTAGTATCGGGAAAGTAAAAATCATCGCGATAAATCAGTAACACCACATCGGCATCTTGCTCGAGTGATCCCGATTCACGAAGATCGGATACTAGAGGGCGCTTATCTACTCTTGCTTCTACCCCACGATTGAGCTGAGAAAGTGCAATGACAGGACAAGCAAGCTCTTTGGCGAGCATCTTTAAATGGCGAGAGATCTCAGCAATCTGCTGCTCTCTAGAAGGATTTTTCGTGTGTGGGCGTAGGAGTTGCACATAATCAACGACAACAATACCAAGGCCATACTCGGCCTTGATTTTACGGCACTCACTTTGAATATCTAAAACCGTAGCGTTGCCATCGTCGGTGATAAAAATGGGCAGCGAAGAGATCTGCTGAATGGTGCGGCCAATTTTTTTGAGCTCATTCTCATTTAAGTTTTTACTGCGAAGTTTTTTAAACTCCACCTGAGCATTGCTGGAAAGGATACGTAAACTAAGCTCCGACGACATCATCTCTAAAGAGTAGATCATAGCGGGAAGTCCAGAGCGTTTGACAGCATTGACTGCGACGTTGATGGCCAGAGCAGTCTTACCCATGGCCGGCCTTGCCGCCAAGATGATAAGTTGCCCAGGCTGCAGTCCGAGAAGGAAACTATCGAGCTTATCAAAGCCCGTGGAAAGACCACTGATCTCACCTAAATGGCGCTGTCCCGACTCCAGATCTTGAAGGTTTTCAGTCAGGCAGGCGGAGAGTTTTTTGATCCCACTACTGCGAATATCTTGAGTGATCTTGAAGAAGTCTGCCTCTACGTCGGAAATGAAGGAGCGACAGTCGTTGCCACTAAAACTTGAGGCCGCGCTCACCACTTTATTGGCCGTCTTGATCACGCTCCTTAGAATTGCCTTATCTTTGACGGTCTTGGCGTAGTGATAGATGTTGGCCGAGGAGGCCTGCTCTTCAATTAAGTTTAAGATAAAGGCCTGTCCCCTTAGCTCCTCTTGTCCAAGGGTCTCCATCTTGCCTAAATCGGAGAGGCGTGAACAAACGGTGACGTAATCGACAGGGCGATTAGCGAGCACTAAATCTTGAATGCACTCGAAGACGACGCGATATTGGGGATTGTAAAAATCTTCTCGTTTTAAGGAGAGATCGACAATATCATTATAGGCATCGTTGTCGATCATCAGGCACCCGATCAGTGACTTTTCTGCTAAGAGATCGTGAGGAAGTTCGAGGGTGGTTGTCGAAGATGATACAGGCACTTTTTAATTTCTCCGTTCCATGATCGTATGAATGTCTATAGGTGTATTAAAGGACTATTTTTAGCGAGACTCATTCGAAAATGAAATGCCCGATGAGAAAAAATGGAAAAAAAAAAGCACCGAACAAAGAGTAATTGATTCTCTTTGTCAGGTGCTTTCAATGCCAAATTACTTTTGCTTTTTACTTTTTTCCTTGCCACCCTTCTTCTCTGCTTTATTCTCGGTAGCTGCTGCTGCTGCTGCTGCTGCTTCTACTTTTACTACTTTTGCTACAGGTGTAACGCTTGCAGCACTGCTGCTCTCTTCACCCTCTTCCTCACCAAGTTTGAGTGCGCTTCGCTCACGCTCTTCTTGCATGCGCTTCTCCATCTCGTCCTTCTCTTTTTGTGCTTGCTTTCTTAATTCCGATTTCTTCTTCAGTTCATCAATTTGCTTTGGATCAACGCTTACTTTAAGTTTAAAGCTTGCTTCAACATCAGCAAAAATTTTCACTGTAATATCGAAATCACCCAACTCTTTAATAGGTGCGTCCATATTGATCCAGCGGCGCTCAATTTCAATACTTTTACTTCGAAGTTCATTTACAAGTTCATTGCCTGTAACTGCACCAAACAATTTGCCATTACCGCCAACGCGCTTAACCAGTTCAATGCTAAGACCGTCGATCTGCTTTTTAATCACAGTTGCTTGATCACGTTGGCCATTGATTTTTTTTAAGAGGCGGCGCTTTTGATCCTCTACAAATTTTTTGTTTTGCTCGTCAGCAATCACTGCCAATTTTTTAGGAATAAGAAAATTACGAGCGTATCCTACTGATACGTTGACAACATCACCGACGTTGCCCAAGGTTTTGACATGTTCTTTTAAAATCAATTTCATATTGTATCTCCTCGATCTAATTTTTTTGAGATCAGTTTTCTAAAATCCACCCACATATCGAAAAGGCCTACCAAGGCCAAAATCCAATAGCTGGTGATCACCGTTAAAATAATAAGCAAGGAACGAAAGATGCCTTCAATCTTAAGAAGGGTGAGCAGCTCTACAAAGATGCCAAAGCCTTGGAAGAAGTAAAAGACTCCAAAGCAAAAGAGCAAATTTTTACCCACAATCATGGCAACATTTGGCCATACATAGGGTTCAAGCAACATTAAGAGCAACACTGCAATCAGCGGCCAAATCATTACATCCGGGGTTTTAAAGTGAAGTAAATCACGGATGGTGAATGGGTAGCTGATATGAGCGGCGAACAAGTAGGGTCCTCGCAGCAGTAGCCCGAGATTGGTCCAAAGGGCAAAGAAGATAGAGATAAAAAGGGTGAAAGGTAATCCTGCTAGGATATCTTTGGTTAGCTCTTTTGGATTAGCAAAAGTCTCTAATAAAACTTTCTTATCCTCACTTTGTAGCCCAAGATTTTTCCCCTCATCTGTTTTAAGCTTAGAGGAGAATTCACCAATTTTTTTCTCTAGTTCACCACTAAGTCCAGCGGGAAGTGAGAGTGAGAGTGCACCTAGCATCAGTCCGGCCACTACTACCAAAATGCTACCGCAAACCATGAGCCCTCTTAAGGGATGAAGCTTACGGTAAATCACTTCTGCAATTAAGTATGCAAGAAGTGCAGAGGTAAGGTAGGAGTAGAAGACCATGGAACCTGGAAGTAGCTTCGTTCCATAAAAGAAGGTGGCAGTCGCCCCACAAAGTATCAGCAATGTTCCTTGAAGTCGTCCATGCATCAGCAGCAAAAGTGCAAGTACACAAGGGGTAAAGATCGACATGATAAAGCTAGCGGTAAAAACTAGGGAGATAACAAGTAAAAAGAGCGGGCGTCCCCATGCAGGAGTACCACCTGAAGGCGTTGCGCTATTTGCATTTGTATTACCAAAACCTAGATTCATCGCTTGTAACATGATCTAACCCAATCCTTCTCTTTCTCTTTAAGCTCTCGCCTACTGTGCTGTATGGTTTGAGATGTAAGAGAGTAAGCACATATTACGACCACGCTTGATAGCGGTGGTTGCGTGACGTTGGTGAGTAGCACAGAGTCCGCTAATTCTTCCTGGAGAAATTTTTCCAAACTCATTGACTAACCAAGCGTAGCTGTGTGGATCTTTCCAATCAGGGTTGCTCTCTTTAGCACAAAACCAGCAACTCTTTTTTCTTGAAAACATTCTACGATCTTTATCCATATCATAAGGGCGTTTTCCACCTCTGCCAGACGCTTCTGAATCGTCATCGCCACCCATCTCATCATCCATATCGCCAAGATCGTAGGTTGATGCATTCATACGAGGATCGGTTGTCTCTTTATCATCATTGTTATTGTAGTGATTAGCACACATATTTTAAATTCCTTTTTAGTTTAAACTTTAAAGTTACATGTTTGGTTGTTAACTATTTTTTTGTAGAGGGCACTTGTAGTTTTTCACCAAATTTTCCTGTTGGTGTTCATCCCCCAATTGCACAATCATGGAACGAATCACATTTTCATTAATTCTCATTTTTCGTTCAATTTCGGCATTTGCTTTATTGTTAGAACGATACATAAAGTAGAGATAGCGTCCGCGCTTTGCTCTCTTCTCGGTTGGCTGTGCCAGTGTACGCACCCCCCAATCGTCATCGATGAGGATCTCGCCGTTACTTTCGGCCACAACACTAGTAACAATGCCCTTGATAGATGCTAACTTCTCATCATTAGTATCCGCTTGGGCCAAAACTGCTGTTTCGTAAATCATAGAAACTCCTTGTTGAAATAAAGTTTTGGGCGCACACTTTCAGCAACCATGTGCGCACGGCAAAAATTTTCTTAAAAACGTAACACGCTAAGATTGAAATAACAACCTCTAAGCTTTAGCTCTCGCTAAAATTCTTGAGCATAGATGTCGTATTGTTCGATATGATAGTTATTCTCGGCCCTAATGATAAAGGTCTTGGAGTATTGCTCCTCTAAGGTCTCGATGATGTCAAGCTCTTTACCACTAAGCTGAGCACTCACTTCAGGGTGAGCGTAGACGTAGATCTTTTGCCCTTTGGCCTTCTTCACCACCTTGATTAGTTCACGAATCAAGTCGTAACAAACGGTGGTGGGGGACTTTACGCGGCCCGTTCCTTCGCAATAGGGACAACTATTACAAAGAATGCGGGGAAGGGTTTCCCGTGTGCGTTTTCTTGTCATCTCAATAAGGCCCAGTGCTGAGATAGGAAGCACATTGGTTTTGGAGCGATCTTTTTTCAAAGCTTCGAGTAGTGCTTGGTAAACACTATTTCGATGCTCCTCCTTCTCCATATCGATGAAATCGATGATGATGATGCCACCACAATTACGAAGGCGCAACTGATAGGCAATCTCTTTAACCGCCTCTAGGTTGGTCTTTAAAATGGTCTCTTCTGGTGTTTTCTTGCCTACAAATTTTCCCGTGTTGACGTCGATGGAGACTAAGGCCTCTGTCTGATCAACATTGATGGAGCCGCCCGATTTGAGGTAGATTTTGTTGCTAATTCCTCGTTCGATTTCTAGTTCAATTCCATAGTATTCGAAGATGGGAGTGTCATCGTTATAAAGTTTAATTTTCCCTTTCATGGTAGGAAGGAATTTACTGGTGAATTTTTCCACTTGGTTATAGGTGTGTTTGGTATCCACTACGATAGTGTCTACATCCTCATCGGTGATGTCACGAAGTACCCTCTGAATAAAGGTTAAATCTTGATAGATGAGTCCGGGTGCCTTCACCTTGCCGGCCTTTCGTAGTACCTCCTTCCAGATTTTCACCAGCATATTGAAATCGGATTTTAATAGTTTATACGATTGGCCTTCTGCCACTGTACGGGCAATGATCCCTTTTCCCTCTGGACGAATGGAATCGAGGATCTCTTTTAAGCGTGCTCGTTCTGCCTCCTCTTGAATTCTCCTAGAAACACCGGTGTGCTCAATGAAGGGCATAAATACCACATGCCTACCCGCTAAAGTGATGTGCCTGGTAACTCGCGGTCCTTTGGTTCCTAGCGGCTCCTTCGCCACCTGTACGATGACCTCTTTGCCCTCTTTCAAGATGGAGTCGATCGAGATATCTTTGCGCAGCTTTAACACCGATTCTGTAAAGGTGCTCATCTCGTCAGGAATGACATTCCCAACTTCCGGGCGCTCCTCTTTGGTACGATTCTTAATCATCTCCCTCTGCTCTTCGATCGAGGGGATGTAAGCATCATCAACATAGAGAAAGGCCGCCTTTTCTAGCCCAATATCGATAAAAGCAGATTGCATCCCTGGTAACACACGAATGACTTTCCCTTTGTAGATGTTGCCGACAAAGGGGCGATCATCGCGTTCATCACCTGGACGATCGATCAAAAGATCGAGGATCTCTCCATTTTCGATAAGGCCTACTCGCTGCTCACTTAGTGTCTGATTAATGATGAGTTCTTTGGCCATGAAAATTCCTAAGTTCTAACGTTCAATTTTTTATTTCTTATCATCTATATTTTACAGCAACTAGAAGGTAAAGCTCTTTGAAAAAAAGAGTGGAAAAATTCCCCCTTTTTCTGCATCAGGCCTCTTTCCCCCCCTCTTCTCCGTTGCTGCTAGTGAGTGCCACAAGTAGCGATCTTCAGTTCTGAAGGAGGGATTGTTTGCGGGAGCATAGAAGGCACTCTCTTCTTCACTACTGTTCGGATCGATCTCTTGAGTTTTTGTTGCTTGCCCCCAGATGACGATACCCACGCCAATAATCACGCCAACAGAGGCACCAATAAGAATATTTTTTAAATGCTTGCTGGGCCTATCTACAAAAGAGAGTGTCGATAGTCCTAAAACGGCACCACCGAGACCACAACCAAGCACAATGCTTAAGTCTGTAATGGGCTGTGAGAGGGCGTTTGTGCTGGTAGCATCTGTTTGTGCATAGGATTTAGAGAGTGGGAGAGTAGAGAGTAGCAGGAGCAAAGTGGATAAAGTGAGCAAAAAGCTCCGCAAGTTTAAAAAAAAATTTTTCATAAATCACTATTCCCTTGGCGTATGGTATTATTATTTATTTGTATAAGTTAAAATTTTTGGTATATAGATCTTCCTGACCTTAACAGGTCAACAATATATTAACATAATAACGAAAAAATTTTAAATGGCGAAAGGGTTTATGAAAACAACGAAGAAAAAAGCAGTGGCACCGGCAAAGGCGGCGAAGAAAGTGGTGAAGAAAGTAGTAAAGAAGAAAGTAGTAGTAAAAGCAGCAACCAAAACGGAGGAATCAATTTTAAGCGTTCCTCACATTATTGGAAAAAAACGCGATGGAAAAAGATTAACCGCAGAAGAGATCAAGTGGTTTGTCGATCGCTACACCAGCAAAATAATTCCTGACTATCAAATGTCAGCGCTCCTTATGGCCATGTATATTAATGGCATGAGTACTGAGGAGACTGCAGCACTTACCGACACTATGTTGTATTCAGGTACCATTATTAAGCTTGATGATCCCACTGTTATTGACAAGCACTCTACCGGAGGAATTGGTGATAAGACCACTTTTGTGGTGGCCCCTATTGCGGCAGCTGCAGGAGTGAAAGTTCCAAGCATTGCGGGACGAGGGCTCGGATTTACAGGCGGCACCGTCGATAAGATTGAGGCGATCAAAGGTTATCAAACCGCAGTTACACTAGAGCAATACCAAAAATTGCTCATGGAAAATGGTCTCGTGCTGATGGGACAAACTGGTGACTTTGCTCCTGCCGATAAAGTGATCTATGCGCTTCGTGATGTGACTGCAACGGTGAGCTCCATTCCATTGATCACCGCTTCGATTATGAGTAAAAAGTTGGCCGAAGGCCTGGCGGGAATTGTGCTTGATGTGAAGTATGGTGCTGGGGCCTTTATGAAAGAGTGGAAGGATGCGCGCGCCCTTGCACAGAGTTTGGCCGATACTGCTGCAAGGTTTGATAAAAAGAGTATGGTTTTTTTAACGGATATGTCACAGCCTTTGGGAATCACCGTGGGAAATTCACTTGAGGTGATTGAGTGTATTGAGCTTTTAAAGGGAAATGCCCCTAAAGATCTTTACGATATTTGTATTGAACTCTCAGGGGGAATGATCTTCCTTGCGGGACTTGCAAAAAATCATAAAGAAGGTATGGCCAAGGCCAAAGCTATGGTGGAGAGTGGGGCCGCACTGAAAAAGTTTGAGCAGATGATTGCTGCTCAAGGTGGTGATGCCAGCTATGTTCATGACTACTCACTCTTTCCAACTGCAGCAAAGAGGCGTGAAGTGTGCGCTAATGCTGATGGTTACATTGCCTCCTTTGAAAATGAAGAGATCGGCCATATGTGCACAGAGCTTGGAGGTGGGCGCAAAGTTGCTAACGCTCCGATCGATCATGGGGTAGGTTTTTCCTTCCATAAAAAGATTGGTGATAAAATCAAGAAGGGTGACCTCTTAGTAACTATTCACTATAACGCTGATCAAGAATTACTTTGTGAAACGCTGGCCCAGCGTTTTATTAATGTTATAATAAAAGTATCTTCAAAGAAGGTTCCTGCTCCTAAATTAATTGCAGAGAGAATTCTACGATAGATGGTTTTGGTTTGATCAGGATAATGAAAAAATGTACGAAAAGCTAACCGCTGCTACTAGGTATATCCAATCGATTCGCACAAGCGTTCCTCAAGTAGGTATTGTTTTAGGTTCGGGACTTGGGTGGCTTACCGATGAAGTTCAAAATCGCACTGCCATTCCTTACTCAGAGATCCCTTACTTTGCGAAGACGACTATTAAGGGACACGAAGGCCAATTGATTCTAGGAGAGCTGTGCGGTGTTAAAGTGGCAATACTGCAAGGGAGGGTTCACTTTTATGAAGGACACTCTATGGAAGAGGTGGTCTTTCCTGTGCGTGTACTCTCTACGCTAGGAGTAGAGAGTTTGATTCTAAGTAATGCTGCCGGAGGGATTAACTATGACTATCGTCCCGGTGATTTAGTTTTGATTGAGGATCACATCAACTTGATGGCACATAACCCTTTAATTGGGCCAAATATTGCGGAACTTGGACCACGCTTTCCCGATATGACCACTGCTTATGAGAAACACTTACGAGATGTTTTTATAAAGGTGGCCTGCGATATCGGCCTCGATTTAAAGAGTGGTGTCTACTGTGCGCTTTTAGGTCCAACCTATGAGACACCGGCAGAGATCAGGATGCTGCGAGCGTTAGGTGCAGATCTTGTCGGAATGAGTACTGTACCCGAGGTGATTGCTGCTAATCACTTAGGACTTAAAGTGGCGGCCATCTCCTGCGTTACCAATTTAGCGGCAGGGATGTCGGGAAAAAAACTGGATCACGAAGAGGTGAAGGTAGAAGCAAGCAAGGCCATGAAAAATTTTACAAATTTGTTAAAAGGTGTTCTCACCCAATTATCAAAATGAGGGACAAAGTTTATGAATCAAAATGAGATCAGAAAAGAACTCAGAGCAAAGGCCATGGAGGCTTCCAAGCACGCCTACTCGCCTTACTCTCAAGCAAAAGTGGGTAGTGCGATCCTGACTGATAGCGGGAAAATCTATTTTGGCTGTAATATTGAGAATGGCAGTTACGGTGCCACGGTGTGTGCAGAGAGAGTAGCGATCTTGACAGCGGTTGCAAATGGTGAAAAGAGAGTAAAGGTGGTCTACGTTTATACAGAAGAGGGTTGGCCTCCCTGTGGAATGTGTCGACAAGTGATTCGCGAATTTGCTGATGATGATGCGACGATTATTATTGGTGATGCCAAGGGTGCAGAGACAGTGATGACGTTAGAGGAGCTTTATCCACTATCGTTTCGTCCCGATCACTTGGGTGTATAATTTTGAATTGTTTTTTATATCTTTATTACGGATAGGATTTAGAGGGGATTTTTCTTTCAGATGAAGATTTTTGAAAAGTGTGAACTTATGGCCGGCACTAGCGAGAGTGATAGTGACCTTTTAAGCAATATAGCTTTTTGTGTAATGGACTTAGAGACCACAGGAGGGGATCACAATTTCGATAAGATCATTGAAATTGGGCTGGTCAAAATTGAGAATTTAAAAATTGTGGCAGAACTTTCTTTTCTTATTAATCCAGAAATTCCTATTCCGGAGTTTGTTCAACGCTTAACTGCGATTAAGCAAGAGAATTTAAAATCGGCAGTCAAGATTGAAGAGGTGGTAGAGGAGATTATTTCCTTTATTGGGAAGTCCAGTGTTTTAGTCGCTCACAATGCGGCCTTTGATATTCCTTTTTTTAACTCGGTTTTACGGCGATTGCAATACGAAGAGATGAAGCGCCCT
This sequence comes from Oligoflexia bacterium, assembly GCA_015231955.1. Classification (GTDB taxonomy): domain Bacteria; phylum Bdellovibrionota; class Bacteriovoracia; order Bacteriovoracales; family Bacteriovoracaceae; genus JADGAN01. The sequence goes on from JADGAN010000006.1 coordinate 95,407, forward strand.
ACTATCTGTACCAACATGATGACAAGGCTTCTGATTCCTGAAATTATGAACTCCAATCTTGCTTATGTTGGTGAGCTTTTTGGAATCGGTCACAGGCATGCCCATCGCGCGCTTGAAGATGCTAAAGTGACTGCCAAACTTTTCCTCCTCTATCTCGATTTTTTTCTCTCTCGAAAAATAAAAAAACTAAATCACATCTACTACCCTAAACGTAAATTTGAATTTGATTCTGTCAATTTTGCTCGTGAAGAGTCCAATACCGAGGATATCATCGCTGCTTTATCACAGAACTGTTATCCCTTTGTGCTTACTGTAAAAGGAAAGAAAGGGGTCATCTTGCACATGCTTCCCGTGATGAAGCAGTCACCACGCGATATTGAAACCATCAAAGGGGCCCTTGAAAGCACTTCCTGGGATACAGTCACCATCAAAATCATCGGCCATTTCTTTAAGGCCTTAAAGTTGCTCCACTGTCACTTTCACAGTGTCAGCAAGCATACCCACCCTCCGCTACTCTCTTTTTTACAAGAACGTTACGGGTGGAAAACACTCTTTCCTTCTGATCAAGAGCGTGTTGATGACTTTATTCGCAAAGGATTCTTGATTGTCCCTCACCTCATCAAAGAGCACTACTCTATCTATGCTTTACACTCTATCTTTCACGGCAAGAGTGAACTCATTTTTCGCTACCCTATTCATAAGAAAAAGCTGTTACAATTCATAACTGGCCACGTTCGCCAAGTTCACGCTGGTAATGGCCGCATGAATAAGCGCCCATCCGTGCATATTGTAGAACAACTCCGACCGCTCTTTTTTAGCTTTCTCTTCGATGTTATCACTCGCAAAAACCATTACTGTCAGGATTGTTTCTTTTTTTATGCTAGCGATTTCCATAAGGCCCCTAATAAATTTAAAGATCAATTGGCCACTTATTTTGCAAGGACACCTAATGGTAGTAAGTATCCGCTAGAACATCTTTAACAAGCTTCAATTTAGGCGATATCTTGGTCGGGGAGTTCGGGAACCTCATCGTCGTGTTTTTTGACATCGCGATTGACTAGATCCATGAGGGTGATATTTTGGAATTTGAGTTTAAGCGCGGTGGTGTATTCCAGCCAGAACCAATCAAGGGCACTGGTATTTTTGAGATCGCTAGGAATTCCATTGCGCATTTCAATGCGTTCTAAAAATTCATAGAGGCTTAGGTGATCGGCAGAGATGGTCGGAATTGCTACCGTTTGTTCTCCATCATTGACAATTTTGACCAGGCCTACTTTTTTTAAGTGGGCGATCACCATTTTAGCACGTTCACTGGAGGTTTGTGCAAGCACTGCTAGTTCATCAGGGACAATGCCAACAGCGTTGCTGCCAATGCCTTCCTTGTTGATGACCGATTTTTTAATCGCCTCGAAAAGTCCTTGTAAGGCCACTTGCCTAGTTGCTCGATACTCATCTTTTATAGTATTGGGGTCTTGAGCATACATGATAGGAACCAGAGAGCGCGAGATATTGCAATAGATGTGTGCCCACACACCACTGATAATGGCGAGCATGGAGTTGATAATGATGCAAACGATAAGTGCTGCTATAACGAGAAGAAGAGAGTCGGCAAGGCCACTACTAATGGCGATTTGTAAATATTTGAAGAAGAGTATTTTAGTGGTTTCAAAAGTTATGGACATAATCATAGAGCCGAGCAGAGAACTTACCCAGTTTAATTTGTTATGAGAGATGAGTTTAAAGAAAATAGTAAAGGCAAACCAAGTGAGGGCCGGGGTAGCGTAATAGAGAAGGTTTCGATAGTATCCGCTAGGAGAGAGAAAATTGAGTTGCATATTGGCGAGGATAGAGATGATGAGTAACGTAGGCACCACGGGAACGAGCAGCCAATAAACAGCGATGCGATTGCTTAATTTCTTTTGGGTTAGCTCCCCCCAGTAGTTATCAAGCATGTTTTCAAGTGTTAGTAGGTAAGCAAAGAAAGAGATGATCGAGATAGCAAGGGACACCATTAAGTTTATATGGTTAATGTGGTCGAGTGCGTATTGCTCAAAAATTTTAAGTACAGAATAATCTTGCATGCGTGTAAGTGTGATGAAGGCGTCGCTGGTAGCGAGAAATTTGAGGGCGATGACGATCGAGCTTAGGGCAAAAATCAGGCCAATAAAGCTTAAGCTTAGAGTATGAGGAGTTAATGAGGAGAGTTTCATGCGAGAGCAGGTAAATTTATTGGAGCGATAGATGTTTACAAAAAGGCCTAAAGGCGTATGAGCAGGCGTTGTTGGCGGATTGGGTATCGTATTCGGTTGCGACATAATGAACCTCACTAACTAGCATGATTGCATTCTCTTGATGCCTATCGGATAATGTTAGAAAATTGTTTAGGGGAAAAGGTGAGCAATAAAATTTGTTGTATGAAATTTGTTATAAGCAACAGGGGATGTGAAGCATGCCAGTAGCAGAGAAGGTGTATTCTGTTAGTGAATTGATTTATACCATTAAACATGTTTTAGAAAAATCGATAGCAAGTGTGGTGGTTAGTGGAGAGATCTCCAATTTGTCGGCATCGGCGGCGGGCCACTACTACTTCTCGCTTAGTGATGAGGAGAGTTTGATTCAAGCAGTTTTATTTAAGATGGATGCTCTTCGCAATCCCATTATTCGTCATAAAAGCATGAAGGATGGTGTGAAAGTTTGCTGCTCTGGCGAGCTGATGATCTATCCCAAACGAGGCAGTTTGCAACTTTTAGTGCGTAAGTTACAACTGGCGGGAGCGGGCGATTTACAACTGCGCTTTGAAGCGCTTAAAAAAAAGTTGCAGCTGGAAGGACTCTTTGATTTAGAGAGAAAGCGGGCGATTCCACTTTTCCCTAAGCGAGTGGCGCTGATTACCGCTAAGGGGGGAGCGGCACTTCAAGATTTTTTAAGTATCTTTAGGCGGCGATCAATGGCCATGAATTTACTGATTGTGCCCGCCCTAGTGCAAGGGGCGGATGCTCCGGCCTCCCTAGTAGAAGCGTTAAGAAGGGTGAATAGTCAGAAGAGCAGTAGTGGTGTCGATGTAGTGGTACTCGCTAGAGGTGGTGGATCAATGGAGGATTTATGGGCCTTTAATGATGAAACGCTTGCCCGTGAGATTTATGCCTCTACCATCCCGGTGATTAGTGCAGTTGGGCATCAGGTGGATTTTACCATTGCCGATTACGTTGCCGATTTTCGGGCCGAAACTCCTTCTGCAGCAGCAGAGTTTTTAAGCGAAGGACAGATGAAGCTTGCTATGAAGTTAAAACATCTTCGTGAAATGTTGTATGTTAAAGGAGTGCAGTTAGAGCAGTGGCTAGCACATACCAAGGCCATCTCCTCCCCCGGGGGATTAGCAGAACTTTTATGGAAAAAACTTTTAAGTGAGCAAGAGCGGCTTTCACGACTGCGTCTGAATGAGGCCTTTGCTTATCGTAAACTTTTATTGTATGAGCACCGTTATGCCATAGAAGATTTTATGCAAAGAGGGGAGCATGCCATGGAGGGAGTACTAAGAGAGCGAGGGTTTACTTTGGAAAAGTGTTATCAAACCTTGACAGCATTAGATCCCAAAAATGTTTTAAAAAAGGGCTACGCTTATATCAGTGATGAAAATAGCATTGCCATCACCGACTATCAAAAGTATGCGGCCGTTGAAAATGGTCAAAGAGTCACCATTCATTTTAGTGATGGCAAAGGTACTGCTGTAAAACTCTAATCGATGAAATTTTAATCTGTTTGACAGAATTTAAAAATAGTGTTCAATTCCCACACAATTGATGAATACTTAAAGGCATAATGAGTTATGACTTCATTGCTTAATTTTCTTAAACAAAGTTATAAGCTGCTATCCTCGATGAAGTGTGCACTCTTCTTTCTGATGCTGTTTATGCTGGGAATGATGGCAGGAACCTTCGTAGAGAGTATTTATGGCACGACCTTTGCTCTGAGGGCGGTTTACCACTCGTGGTGGTTTTTCTTTATCGAAGCGGTACTGCTTTTGTCCCTGATTTTTTCTGCGATTAATCGTTTGCCTTATAAACAAAGGTTGCTGGGATTTTATATTGTCCACACCTCGCTGGTAGCGCTAATCATCAGCTCTGGTATAACCTATTACTTCGGAACAGATGGCAGTATGGTACTCGCTCCCGGAGTTAAAAATTCGCTAGTGGAGCTCTCTTCGGATATCTTGCGTATCACGAGTGGCAAGGAGAACTACGACTATAAAATCCCTTTCAGCACTAGTGCTAATAAGCTTGATTGGGAGCTTGATTTGCCTAATAAGGTGAAGATCCGTGTGCTGAACTATATTCCATTTGCCAAGGAAGCTCTCCGCTGGCAAAGGCGTGACGGTTTTTGGCTTACGACTTGGAAGATCCGTAAAGGCCAAAGAGAGGGGAGCATTCGACTTGCCAATTATTTTGATGGCCGTTTTAAAAACTATTTTTTACTAGATGGAGTGGAGCTGTTTATTGTCCCTTATGAATTCTATCGTACCATGAAAACCTTGCTGCCGAAAAAAGCTATTGATAAAGTCACTCTGTTTATCACCAAAGATGAGAACGATTTTATTCGCTTAGCTTATGGATCTGGTAAAAAGTGGACTTTTGAAAAATACACTATGGGGGAGTTACAACTTCCAGGTACCGACTTTTCATTGGCCTTGCTAGAAGAGTTTTCAAATGTAGTTATAAAAGAAAACTACATTCCGGAGAAACCCACTAAAGATAGCAATAAGAATTTACAAGCAATGCAAGTTGCATATCGGGATTTGCAAGGAATGGAGCAGAAGCAGTGGATAACCAATGCGCAAGAGAAGCAATTGCGTATTGGAGAGAGTGTTTACTTTTTGCAAATCAAGAGCGAAGAGCTGAAGATTCCGGTGGTACTGGCCCTCGATCACTTTAAAATAGAGTTAGTACCTGGAACCATGCAAGCTGCAAGTTATGAGTCATTTATCACTGTAAGCGATCAACAACAGCTATCACACATCTCTATGAACCATCCACTAAAAGTCGATGGATACACCTTTTATCAATCCTCTTATTTTCAAGATGATCATGGTAATTACCACTCTGTGCTTTCTGTCAATAAAGATCCGGGGCGTGCCTTAAAATACTTAGGTGCTTTCTTGCTGATGATCGGTGTGCTTGTTCACTATTTGATTGTGTATAGAGAACCTAAAGGAGGGGAGATGAGGTGAAACAATTACAAATGCTTCTTTTGATCCTGCTGATACTGTTTCCCACCTATGGACAAGCACTAGAGTTTTGTCAAAATCCTGCATTGGAAAAATTGCCGATGTTAACTGCAGGGAGGGTCGTTCCACTGTTTGTACATGCACAGGAGATGGTGAAAGGTTTTCTTATCGAGAAGAAAGGAGATAATGCGCTTACTGCAACGGCACTTTATTGCTACCTCTCGTTAGGGCAAAAAGAGATGGTTAGCGAAAGATTTGCGCTTGTTTTAGGTGCAAAGGTGAAGCATCCACAACTCAAAGATTTTTTTCACTTGGACAAAAACGACAACAAGGTATCGATCGAGATTTTAGCAAGTAAAAAAGAGGAGCTTTGGCAGCGTTACCAAATGGAAGTAAACGCTGGCCGTGATCGCGAGGGGGTGGGCCTTGCTTTGGGAGAAGTGCTTTTAGTTTACAACAACTTCGTTATGGTAACGGAGGGACGGGATTGGAACTACTTGGAGCGTAGTGGGAAGTGGGCCAAGGTATTAGCGCTCTATCAAGAGCTCTCCGCTAATGCTAATGAAGAAGAGTTTTCTCGTATTGTGCTTAAGTCAAACGCTTATCTTTCGGCCTCAGAGGTGCAGAGCTTGCAGTTAGTAACTCTCTATGAAAAAAGCCGACCGTTTGCAACCGCCATCATTCTTTGCTTGCTAGGATTTTTTTGTGCCCTCCTTGCGATCAAAAGATCCTCTTTTGATCTTGTAGCGCAAATTGTTTTATGGATTACGTTAATTGTGGAGGTCTATGGGATCGTGCTAAGAATGATGATTTCAGGGAGAGCGCCAATCACCAATATGTATGAGACTGTACTAATCGCAGGGTGGGGAGCTTTGCTGTTGGCAGCGCTGATTGTTTATTTTGGTAAAGATAAGGATAAGCGTCTATTGCCTTTGGGATTTGTTTGTAATCTTGCCGCACTTTTTATGATGAACTTTTCTACTACCATGTTGGACGCCTCTATTAAGCCGCTGGTTCCGGTTTTGCGAGATAATTTTTGGCTATCAACCCATGTGACCTCGGTGGTTCTCTCGTATGCGGCGTTTACTCTAGGATCTCTGGTTGCCAATGTTGTGGTGATTGCCTACATCTTCTCCACTCGTTTTTATAAGCAAGTCCAAGAGTGGAATCAGATCATCAGAATTACCATGCAGGTGGGAGTGGTTTTTTTAACCATTGGAATCCTCTTAGGCGGTATTTGGGCCGATTACTCTTGGGGAAGATTTTGGGGATGGGATCCAAAGGAGACGTGGTCTTTGATTACACTGATTGCTTATCTCGTGGTGTTGCATGGTTGGCATGTTGGGTGGTTTCGAGAGATTCTCTTTTCCTTTGTGGCCATCATTGGCCTTATGCTAGTGCTGATGACTTGGTTTGGAGTCAACTATATTCTCTCTGTCGGTCTGCATAGCTATGGTGTGAGTGCAGGCGGTACAATCTTTTTACTCTCCATTTTCATTGTCGAGCTTATGATTTTGTTCCTTGGGGTGATCCGCTATCGCATATCCTATGCAAAGGCAAAGGCAAAGGTAGAGGAAAGATGAAACAACGCTTGTTTTATTTATGGATCTTTGTTGGAATTTTTCTGCAGATGCATTTGTCTTTAGTGGCAAAGGAGGAGACGACTACGACTCCACTACGCGCGCAATACTTTTCAAAATTAACCCCCTATTATCCCCAAGGGATGAGCTTGGGCCCGCAGCAGTTTTTGCACAAGAGGGTGATTGTGCATTTTTGGGCCACTTGGTGTGCGCCTTGTGTGCAAGAGATCCCTCTGATTATCACTTTTTTAAATCAACATTACGATAAGTTTGATGCCTTTTATTTTGTTGGACTAGACCAAGATGACAATGATCACGAAAAATTTTGGAGAAAAATGTTCTCAGGAAATGTAAATTTTTTGGGAAAGAACGTTTACTTACTACAAGATAAAAATGGCTTAATGAAAAAGTTGGATATAGTGAAGGTTCCAGAGACACACATCTTCCAGAATGGAAAAATAATTCGTAGAGTAGTTGGTACTCATCTTTGGGATGATCCAGTGTTTGTGGATTATCTTAAGGCCATCTAATTTTGGCTTGGGCCCAAGAGGCGAAGCGCTTCTAACAACAATGGCAAAAAATATTTTATTGCAGATTGCCGATCGAGAGTTTTTTAGGGAATACTCGAGGGATTTCGAAAATAATGTTATCTTTAGGTTTTAGGCAGCATTCTGATGTTTATCCCTATCATATCGTTCCCACTCTTTGTTATGCTCTCTTGTTTTTATGTGTATTTGCGGTGAAGTTCTTGGTGCTTGTTTAACGATATTAAATTGCGCTGGAGAAGTAGCTATGCGTGTACCGTGTACTAGCTCATTTAATTGCTGGATGAGTATTTGCAAAGTCTCTGCTTGTGCTGTCATCTCTTCACTTGAGCTTGCTGCTTCTTCAGCAGTGCTTGCATTTTCTTGAGTTGCTTTTTCAATTTGGGCCATCGCTTTCGAGATTTGCTTAATTCCATTATTTTGCTCTCTGGAGGCATCAACAATTTGAGCGGTATTTGTCGAAACAGTTGCGGCCTTTTCACCAGTTTGGAGGAGAATTTTTGCAGTCTTTTGAACGAGGGCATCTCCCTTTTCCACTTTGCTCTTGTTTTCCTCTGAGATGATCTCTGCTTTTCTTATGCTATTCTTAACAATGCTTGAAATTTCGAGTGCAGCTTTGCCACTCATTTGCGCAAGATTGCCAACTTCTTGGGCAACAACGGCAAAACCTCGACCATGCTCTCCTGCTCTTTCTGCTTCAACAGAGGCATTGAAAGATAGCAACTTTGTTTGAAATACAATTTCATCAATGATCTCCGTTTTTTCACCAATTTCGGCGATGACTGCAACAAGCTGTTTGATTTGCTGGTTTGACTCCATAATTTCTTTTATTGAATTGATGAGTGCTACCATTGCATCATTTCCTTGGTTGGCCATGGTGCGAACATCGTCAGAGAGTTGCTTTGCCTTTTCTGCATTCCCGAGGTTGTTCTCAACCATGCCTGTAAGTTCCTCAAGAGAGGAGGACGTTTCTTCAATAGAAGCGGCCTGTTCACTTGTGGCCGCAGATAGTTGTTGTGAAGCCGATGATAATTGCATAGAGGCAGTGGCCACTTGCGAGGAGCAGTCGTGGAGACTGGTGGTCGTTTGGTTAATAGTCTTTGTGATTCCATTGGTAATGGCATAAGCAAAGATAAGAGAGAGGATTGTTGCTGTGATGATACCGATAAGGACAGAGGTGATGACTTGGGAGATAATAGTATCAAACTTTTCATCAGCATTAATCGATTCTTGATGAATAGAGTTCTCTACAAAACGAGCGGCCGCTACATACTTGCTTAATATATCATCAATCTTTCCATCGAGTGCCATGATAGCTTGCTTGTTGTTTTCGTTGTATCCATTTGCAAGCATAGGGATTATTTGCTCATCAGAAATTTTAATCATCTCTTTGATATTTTTTTCCATAATTTTGAGGGATTCTTTTTCTTCAGGTGTGTCGACAATTTGCGCAGCTCTTGCCATGTCTTCATCAACCTCTTGCTTAACCTTAATCCACTCATTCTTTAATTCTTCAGTAACTCCATTGATGACAAAATCAGCAATGGAGGAATAAATTTTATATCCCATCATTGATGTTTCCATGATAGTAGTTGACTCAGAAGATCTCTTTGCCCCTTCATCTTGTAAGGTCTGTAAATTCAAGAATTGAATCAAGCAGTAGATCATGATGATCGTTGTAAGAATCAGTGTGGCAATGAATCCTCCAGATATTTTTTTTGCTAATGATAATTTCACTAATTGCTTTCTCCTAATCAATTTTTAACAATTTTTATAAAATTGCACACTTTGATCGGCGAATGTATTTAAAGCATTAAAAAAATATTATAATAAGATGATTTAGTGGCCCATAGAGGAGTTGGATTAGCAGTGAACCTCATTTTTTAGATCTTTGCCTGCAAAGAAGTCACTGATATTGCGTAAGCTGGTTTGCGCGATTTCTCTCATTGCTTCTGACGTGTTTAACAGCAAAATGATCGACAATTTCCTGATTGATAATGTTATCGAATGCCACAATATCTGTTCCAAAACCATGTAAGTTCTATGTGCCGGCCGACATTTGGGAGAATAGTACTTAAGATATGCTGATTTACCTTGGTTAAACATTGAGGCAGAGCGAGCGTTAGCGACGTACAGAGTTCTATTAGATTGCTACTTGGTTTTTGATTTAGCTTTAGGGGAAGGAGTTTTGTCGTTTAAGGTTTTTAAAATTTCTTGGGTGCTATCTCCTTGTAAGAAATTTTTAAAAATGCTAAAACTTTTTAAGTAGTTTACGGCCTGGACAACTTGGAAATCCTCTTTTGGAGAGTATTTTTTGAGGATATTATCATTTTCCGCTCCGTCGCCGTTACCGTCGCCACTCTCTGCATTTTCTTTGCGCTTGTTTTTATGCTCTTTCGCCTTTCTGCGCTCTTCGATCTCTTGGATACGATGCTTACGATCCTCTTTTTCTTTTTTAAGGCGCAACTCTTTTTCTTGAGGAGTTTCAATGGTGGCATTTAAATGGTTTTTTAGATCCATTTCACGGACGTAACGAATTTTGATGCCATCTTTAGTGGGATCGATATCAAACTCTTCTAATTCAATATCGGGGGTGATCCCTAACGCTTGAATGCGACGTTGTTTGGGCGTTAAATATTGGGCAATGGTGAGTTTGATGCCGTTGTCATCATCGACTTGGCTTACCGCTTGTACCGAACCTTTGCCAAACGATTGTTGACCTAAGATGAGCGCGCGTTCATAATCTTGAAGTGCTCCTGCTACGATTTCTGAAGCGGAGGCGGAGGAGCCGTTAATGAGCACAGCAACGGGGATGTGTAGCTCTTTTTCCTCTTCGGGTGCTTGGGTGGCATAGCGAACATCTTTTTTCTCACCATCACGCCCTTCAATAGAGACGACGGGGCCCTCTTTTAAGAAGATGGAAGAGACCTCTACTGCTTCATCTAGTAAACCACCGGGATTGGAGCGAAGATCAAGGATGATGCCTTGAAGTTTATCCCCACTCTCTTTGCGCAAATTTTTAATCGCTTTACGAATCGCCACTGCCGATCCTTTTTGAAATTGGGTAAGGCGAATGAATGCGATGTTAGCAAAGAGCAGTTCCGATTTTACGGGTTGAGTTTTGATTTTTTCACGAATCACTTCAAAGTGTTTGATGCCCAAGATGCCTTCACGTGCAATCCCTAAAATTGCCTTGGTACCGGAGGCGCCTTTCATCTTTTTTACTGCTTCATCGAGGGAGAGTCCTAGTGTGGGTTCATGATCGATCTCTATAATTTTATCCCCGGTTTTAAGACCGGCCTTATAGGCGGGAGTATCATCAATGGCGGAAACAATATAGATGATACCATCTTTAAGTGTCACTTCAATACCCAGACCTCCAAACTCTCCATTGGTCTCGTCTTGCATTTTCGAGAAGTAATCTTTTTCTAAAAAGGAGGAGTGGGGATCGAGTGTCTCCATCATTCCCTTAAGCGCTCCATGCACTACCTTTTCAATATCCACTTCGCGATAGTATTGCGACTCGATCATAAAGAGAACTTTATTGAAGAGTTCCAAATGTTCAAAGCGCGACTTATTGTCGGTGGGGGGAATGTTTTGAGCGTTGTCGCTGCTTTTGGGGAGTGCCTCTTCTTGGGCCTTGGCCAAAGAGAAAAAGAGAGAGAAGCTTAGTAAGAGAGCTAGAAAGAGGTGTCGTGGCATGATGGTATCTCCTCATTTGATTACAAAGTGGTGACTCTTTTGGGTTGTAGGCCTAACTTTGAGGCCCAATAGGATACATTTTGAATGAGATCTTGCTTGCGTATTTCTAAGTAAACTTGCCCTTTGCTACCGCTTTCACTGATGATGGTTTTTCCAAGCGCGCTACCTTTGTGAATGCGATCGTCTTTGGAAACCATGGGCCTGAAATTTCCAAGGGTGATGGAGCGTAAATCGGCACCATGATCAACGATGACAATATTACCGTAGGTGGAGAGAGCTCCGACGTAGACAACTTTGCCGTCGCCAATGGCAGCAACGGGAATGGCATGGTTATGGGCAATTTCAAAGACAAATCCTTTTTTTTCCATGCGCACTTGTAGGGCATCTTGGACGGCAATGGGTGGAGAGAATTGTTCGGCAGTTGTTGTCGCTTGAATAGCTGTAGCGGTGGATGCGGTTACAACTCGTGACCTGCTGGGCGATCCTTCGGTGAGTGCGCGTTTTTGATTCTCTAACTCGACTAAAAGTTTGGAGAGTTCTTCGTTGATAGCGGTATATTCAAAAAAACGCTCCTTCATCACTTTCAACTCTTTTTGCATGGATTGCTCTTTCGAGATCTCCTCCTCTAGAAAACGCTTTTGTTCACTAATTTTTCCACGAAGAATCTGTTTTTTGATGACTGCTTTAAGATCGTGACCTTCATGCCTTGCTTCTTGAGTGAGTAAATCCTCTTGCTCTTGCGAGAGGGCCCCTTCACTAGCGTAAGCGGTGAGATAAGAGTGCATCAGTTGTTCTAACTCTTTTTTATTAGAGGCAATAGATTGGGAGGACTCCATTAAGGAGTTCGAGAGGTTAGCGATATCTAAGTCGAGAGTTTTTAATTTGGAAAGCTGTTCTAAGTATTGTTGGTTTTTTTGCGACAACTCTTGCTCTAACTTTAACATCTGTTGTTGCATCAGGAACTGTTTTCTGTTTTGGACTTTGAGCGTAGGGTGTTTAATGATCGCATAAGCACTTTCAGAAGAGAGTGCAACAAAGCAATAGAGAGAAAGGCCTAGCAGTGCAGTAAGTTTGTTAGATTTTATCAAAATATTCATAAGCATTCCTCCAAGTCGTCAGTGCAAACAAAAGGCAGATGATCACTGAGGTGATTACACCACTAGGCCATGGAGGAGAGAGGAGTAGTGTTGGCAGTCCAATGAGCAGGTGTAAGCAGATAAGGCCGGATACAGAAGTTTTAAGTGCCACCAATTTTCGCCGTTGATACATCTCCATAATCATCGATACCTTCATGATTTTTCCGGCGAGGAGGAAAAAAGAGAGCGACCAAACAATGAGAGCAAAAATCAGAATCACTTTATCGCCCCATTTTTTGATTGCGGCCAGTAGGGAGTGTGAACTCGTATTGGTATTGCTATTGCTATTTACATGCTCGCTTTTAAAATGGGCGGGAGTGTTTTTAAGAGGGGTAAATTCGACTTGATGATTTTGGTAGAGTCGTTCTAAATACTTTTTAATCAGCTCATAAGATGCAAGAGAGATCCCAGGATCTAAAAAAATTTTCATGCCATAATAGTTCCAAGTGGCAAGTTCTGAGGCCAAGGTGATGGAGGAGTCAGCAAGTGCTGCACTCTTTTTATCCAGTTCATTTAAACTTTGGGTAATTTTTGTTTGTAGTTTTTCAGCAGCTTCAACCTCGAGGCGATAGATTCCAGGAAGTGCCGCAATTTTTTTGTAATTGCTTTTAACCTCCTCTTCATTTAAGGAGCGAGTTTTCTCCACACTGATCAGCGTATAAAAATGGGGATAAAAAAGATCTTCACCGAAGTGATGCCAAAATTTTTTTTTTAAGTAGGGACCTTGGTAAAGCACAACTAGCAATAAGATGCTGGAGAGAAAAAATGCCAAACCTCGGAGTGGATGCTTGGAAGTGATTGTAAAAAAATTTATGATGTAAAACATGAATATCCTGAGTAGGTAAGTTGACCATTATTAAGTTGTATAACCTTGCCACTAAGTTGTTTAATCAGTTCTTGGTTGTGAGAGGCCCAAATGATGGTCATTTCATTCCGATCGTTGTAGTTGCTTAAAACCTCATAGAGTTTTAGTCCACTTTCGCGATCAAGTGCGCTGGTGGGTTCATCGGCAAGCAAAATTTGCGGTTTGGTCAGGAGTGCACGAATAATCGCCACTTTTTGTTTCATCCCACCATTGGTATCGCCTACTTTATAGTGAAGGCGATCATAAAGGTCAAAAATTTTGGCCAGCGTTTTTAGCTCGGAGGAAAATTCGCTTGCCGAAGAGTAGAGGGCCGGGTCGTAAGCAAAGTGCAAATTTTCTTCAATGCTCCAGTTGTTAAGCAGTCGTAGGTCTTGAAAGATAAAAGAGATGTAGCGGTTTTTTTGATTGTTTAAGTGAGGGCCAATGATTTTTCCTCGAGTCGGACGAATAATTCCGCCCAACACCTTTAATAATGTGCTCTTGCCTGCACCGGAGGGGCCGGTTAAGAAGATCTTCTCCTTCACTCCTATCTTTAAGTTAATGGAGCGCAGGGCAGCTATTTTTCCAAACTCCACTGAGAGCTCTTCAAGATTGTAGAGTAGTGTGCCCTTATCCAAAAAGGGTTTACTATGACTAGGGCCTTTATAAACGGAGGTACTTGTCGTAAGTGGTGACTTGGGACGAGAGGTGGAGTTAAAGGAGGAGGAGATGGAGGAGGCCACACTGCTTGGCCTGGTGACTGATGATGATGCGTTTTTTTTACTCTCTTTCTCTAATGTATAATGATTACGAAATGTCACCCACCCCTCCTAGGTTTTGTAACGATCTATCCTTCTTTATTAATTTTAGCTAAAAAAAGTGCTAGCGAAAAATTTTTTTCACCGATTTATGAAAATAGCGAAAGGGGGAGTTTACTGGATCGATTTGTTTTTTTTCTTTTTACGATTGTTTTTGGCGACGTAACTCATGATGGAGTCTAAAATGGTTTTGGCCTCTCTTCGTAAGTCATACTCATGTACAAAGCGGTAGAAATTTTCGATGTCGGAGGAGTGGCGAAAATTTCGTAGGCCCTTATTGGCCAAGGCCTCGCCAGTCAAGGGCTCCTCCACTTTTAGGGGAGAGATATTTAAGTTTGCTGCAGGGGTGGTGGTGGTTTCCTTCATAAAATTCCTTTTAGTGTAGTGATCCTTTATAAATTTTCTTATAAACTTTCCTTAATAATGGCAAGTCCCTTCGCCCCTTCCTTTTAGAGGCGATTATATAACCAGAAGCTTTAGTGAGTCAACTTTCTGGCAAAGTTGTGGTTATTATCAATTAATTCATCAAGTCCATAAGCGCGAATCTTATTATAGAGCGTTTTGGTGGTGATCCCCAGCTTTGTGGACGCCATGCTCTTATTGCTCTGGCATTTTTGTAGAGTCGCAAGAATAACAATACGCTCGACTAACTCGAGCGGTACCTCAAGCTTACTCTCCATAAAGATGCTCTCGAGATATTTTTCCAGCATGGGTTTAGTCATATTTTTAAGTTTACTACCGCTTGGTCTCTCCTCCTCACTATGAGAAGAAGTAAAGCGCACATACTCTGGTAGGTGCGTGGGTAAAATTTCACTCTCGAAAGACATGGTTTTTGCACACAAAATTACCTGTTTTAGTTCACTAATGCCAGAAGGCCAAGAGTAATTTTTAATAAACTCTTGCGCCTTTTTTGAGAGGGATTTTTTCTCCCCTAAGAAATGTGCCGCAAGTTTTAGTGCATCCTCCCCACGATCCTTTAGACGGGGCAAAGAGAGATTCATTGTATGCAAAGAGAAGAAAAATTTTGTGCTTAAAGTCCCTGCAGACCTGGCGGCAAAGAGGGCATCCAGCTCTTGATTTAAAAGCGAGATAATCCTCACACTCTTCTTTGCTTCTCCAAGATGGTGGCCTACTAGCCACTCTTGCATGGGAAAAGGCAGCTCTTCTACGTGCTCTAAGAGCAGCGTTCCCTCGTAGGCCGCGAGGTAGGCCTCGGCCAGAGGAGCAAAATCGTGGTGTTGCTGCAAAGGAAGCTCTTTAAGGGAGGAGCAATTAACGACGATGAGAGGGTGCTCGCTGGCAGATGTTGCTGCTGCACTAATAGCGTGGATATATTTTGCCAGTGTATGCTTACCATCGCCTGCTCTTCCACAGAGGAGAAGGTTGCGATCACTGCTTGCTGCTATTTTTGCTTTGGTTAAGAGTTCTTGAAAAATTTTGGAATCACCGATTGGCAATTGCGAAGAGGGCGAATCCTCTCTTCTAAAGATAGCGCCATGGTGCTTGTGTCCCAGCTTTTTCGCCTCGGCAACTTTAATTTTATGAGTCAGTACGTCGTTTAAGTAACGAGCAGAAAGAATAATTTGCAAATTACTAAGAGGGACAGCAATTTCCGAGAGCAGGGAGAGAATAGCGGTAATATCGTTATAATCAAAGGGGCATGCCTTGCTATTCTCATTTCGTTGCAAACAAAGCACCGCCAGTAAAATATTATTACTGATAATAGGAATAGAGAGTTCTGCAATAACCTCTTTGGCATACAAGGCGGGTGTATAGAGAGGATCTCTTTTGAGGTTATTACTGTAGTAAGCGCGTTTGCTGCGTATCACTTGTGCTACGATACCATCTGGAGAGGTCACTTCACTTGCGTCACACTCGTGATTAAGAAGTGAAATGTTTTGATTATTAGGATGAACTTTATAAACGAAGAGTTGATCAACGGCCATCATGCTCTGTAAATAGTTCGCGAGCTCTTGAAAAAAACGCTTTTCATCAAGTGTTCCCAGGAGGGTGGTGGTGAGGGAACTTATATTGAGGGCCTGGTAGCGGACATTTACAGGAACGAGGTGGTGACTATTCATGAGTGATACTCCTAATCTTTTTTTGTTTTGCTTTGTTTCCTTCTAAAACAAATTTGATGCGTTATATTATAGCAGTGTAAAGAAAATTTTACAATAGATTTTTTCGCAGTGTATAAAATGTGTACGGCCGTAAAATTTTTTTTGAGAGGGAAAATGTGATTTTCGTTAGTTGGACCAAACGGGGGAGGTGCAATTGCCTAGGTCTCCTGTGATCGCTCCGAAGATTTCTCCATCGCGAGTCATGATGTACAGGTTGTTGACACTAGAATATTTGGAGAGAACTCGCTTGGAACTAAAGACAATGAACTCTCCGTCATTGGAAAAATAGGGATTTTCATTGGAGCCGAAATTTTTTGTGAGACGATGAATTTCATTGCCAGTAACATCGATGCGATAAATACTGAAACTGCCATCAATCCAAGAGGAGAAGACGATCTCTTTGTTGCTGGGAGAGATGCGAGGAGTGCCGTGAATCTCTCCCACATAACTGAGACGACGTACCTCTTTTTCTTTGCCGCTAGGATCGAGCATAAAGATGGCGGCATTGCCATGTCTTCCAGACACAAACACCATCGATTTTCCATCGGGAGCAAAGAAGGGATCAACATCAACACTAGGGTGATTCGTAAGTGGACGAAGATCTTTTGTCTTTAAATTTAACATATGGATTTCAGCATTGCCTTTATGAGTGAGTGTAAGCGCAACATAATTTTCATCGATAAAAAAGACTGCACCGGAATTGATTCCCTCAAGCGAAGAGATCAGTGTTTGTTTGCGTGTTTGCAGGTCGAGGCGGTAGAGTTCTACATTACGCTTTTTTCCTCGCTCCTCTTTGATAAGGCTGTAGAGAAGGTATTGATTGTTTTTGGAGATCGCAGGTGAAATGACAATCCCACGATGATTAGTGAGCTTGGTTATGTTTTGCCCATCAAAGTCCATCACATAGATCTCTTTGATGATCACTCTTCTGCTATAATCGCTACTGCGATCAGAGACAAAAAAGATTTTGCTTTTAAAGATGGCCTCTCGGCCTTTCATTTTAAAAAAAATGTTACTGGCCACTTGGTGGGCGCTACTACGAGTCGATTCTGCACCGTAACTGATATCTTCTTTATGGATGATGCTGCCTTTGCGAATATCGTAGGCAATGATGGTGCTGTGAACGTTGCTAGCTCCTTTCCCTTTTCCTGCAGCTGGGCCTGCATCTGGAGCGGTGACAATAGTAACCAGGTAATCGATCTTATTTTCTTGCCAGTAACTATAAGCAGGCGAGGAGGTTGCCATCAGATCAGCAGCACTGCTTGGAAGTGATCCCGCTTGTGTGCTGGCATTTTGATAATTTTTCGCATCGGTGACCAAGAAGAGATGACGGTAAAAAGCGAAGTCGTTTTCGAGGATGCCAATAAAGGAGTTTGCGGACTCTTGCTGTTTTTCTTGAAGTGTGCCTTTGGGTGGCAGTTGAACAAACAGCAACTTCTCTTTATCGAGAACCGCCTCGCCTACAGGGACGATATTCATCGTCTTCTCTTTTTCTTTAGGTGCTTCTACGGTTGCGCTGGTTGTGGCCGCTGAAGTGGTGGTCGCTGTTTTAGAAATTGCACGGGCCCACGACTGTGAAGAGAGGCAGATGCACATAAGAGCTACAAGCGTAAATTTAAAAGTATGTTTTTTCATATGAAGATGATCCTATTAAAAGGGTTACGTATTACATGGGAAAACCTAAAACTATTGATCCTTGTCGGGCCAAATCACGAATCTCTGGTGGGGGAGGAGCAAAGGGCGCTGCCTGTCGAATAGTCTCTTCCGCTTTTTGATTAAACTCTGAAGCCACGCTTCCTTCAAGGATGCGCAGGTTTAAGAGCTCTCCTTCTCTAGAGATGAAGATTTGGATACGACACTTTAAGCTTTGATTTAAAAGATGAGAGGGGAGCTTCCAATAACTTCGAACCTTTTCCGCTAGGCCTGCACTGTAGGTGAGGAGTAGAGTCTCCTCTTGCGAATCGGTGGTGGCGCCTTTATCGAGGTTACTGCCTTTGCTGAGCTTATTGCCTTCGATGATAAGCTTTTTTAAATCATCGAGGCCACTCTGGGTTTTTTTATCGAGGGAAGCGCGCTTTTTCTTCTCTTCTTCGGCAAGCTTCTTTTGATTTTGTTCAAAGAAGTATTTATCGAGTTCCTTTTCACTCTTTTCTCGTTCTTTATTATCATCTTTTTCTGCCTCTTTAGGGGCCTCTGCTAGCTTTTTCTCCTCTTCTACTGCTTTAGGTGCAGGGGCCTTAGTCATCGCCTTTAACTCGAGAAGTGTCTCTTTAGGAAGTGAGACCACATCGACACGAAGGGAAGACTCTAGCATTTTTAAGTTGCTAAGAGTGCGCTCCTCTTGCCAAAGCCACCATCCCCAGGAGATCGCGTAACAGAAGGCGATAAGTAGTGCATGTAATAGGAGGGATTGAAAAAGATATTTTAACATAAGCAAACTTCTATTCCTCTTATTCCTCTATTTCCGTCACCAAGGAGATATTGCTGATCCCATTTTGCTTTAAGAAGGACATTAATTTGGCCACTTGCCCATAGGGAAGTTTGGCGTGTGCACGCAAAAAGATGACATCAGTACGATAAGCAGTAAAGTCGCTCTTGATTTGTGGGATCAACTCATTTAAGAGATACTTCTCTTTGCCAATATAGTATTCGCCGCTAAGGGAGACGGAGAGGATGACTTGATTGGAGGTTAAGCGGATGTTGTTCACTTTTTTGGTCTTTGGCAGCTCCAGCTTTATCCCATTATACATCAAGGGAGCTGTCAACATAAAGATCACCAGCAAAACTAAAACCACATCCACAAACGGGGTGACGTTGATATCGGAGATACTGCGACTCCGCCGCCTTGTCATTGATGAGCTGCCTGATTTAAGATCGAAACCCATGATCTAGTCCTGTTGTTGTTTTTGTTTTAATGGTGCTGGCTTGGTTTAGCGATCAAGCGTTCAAGCATATTTAGAAAATCGTGAGCATAAGATTCAGTTTGGGAAATAAGTTTATCGCTTTGGTTATTAAAGTGGTTATAAAAAAAGACGGCAGGAATAGCGGCCGCAAGTCCAATAGCGGTTGCCACTAAGGCCTCGGCAATTCCTGGTGCTACAGCATCAAGACTGGTAATGCCAGAGCTTAATCCCACAAAAGCATCGATGATGCCCCAAACTGTTCCAAAAAGACCGATGAAGGGGGCAATGGAACCGATGCTTGCAAGTGTAGAGAGGGAGGCGTCGATTTTGTCGCTGGTTTCACTGAGGGCGCGTTTAATTGCTCGTTCAATCGAGGTTAGGCCATAGTTAGTGAAATGCTCTTGTAAAACCTCTTTGCCAACATTTTTTCCCAGTCCATCACGAATCTTTAAAAACTCTTCGTGCCCTTTTTGAAAGACAGACATGGATGGGGAATAGGGAAGCTCTTTGCACTTCAAGTAGATGTCATTGAGGTTGACGCTACTGCGATAAAAAACCAGGAACTCCAGATCACGAGCATGGAGTTGGTTTAACTCTTTTCGTTTTTTAAAGATGAGTGCCCAGGAGTAGATGGAAGCGGAGATCAGAGTCAATAACACAATTTTAACCACAATACCCGAGCTTACGATAATCTGTAGAATATTAATTTTGCCTTCCATTAAACAAAATCCTCTTCGTGCCTGCTCGCACGTATAAGTGGAGATAACTTGATGATTAGATAAATATAGGCGAATAACCAAAATAGTAAATAGGGGAGAGCATTTTTTTGTGGGAAAAATTGCTGAAGAATAAGCTTCATATCGGAAGTAAAGTGTGACCAAAGTTCATTACTGGGAAGAGATCCTTTATAGTTAAACAAGAGGGAGGGCGTGGTTGTGGCCGCAGGCAGAAGATTATCAAAATCGACAGAGAGTGTACTAGGAAGAATGGAGAAGTTCATGACCAAATCACAAGGAAGCACAATCAAGATAAGGTAAAGCGAGATCGCCATTTTTGAGGGCCTTGCTGCAAGATTTAGCAGGAGTGAGAGCGTGCAAAAGTGCATGGTGATCCAAAAATAGAAGTTGTCACCACGAGGATGGGGAACAATCATGGGGAGGGTGATGGCAAAGAGAAGAGTCGTGGTTAAGGTTGCAGCAAGCCTTAAGAGGAGAGTGCTTAAGGGGCATAGCTCTTTTATTTTACTTAAGATCCAAATGTCCGACCCATAAAAGATAAAGAGAGTGACAATATAGGAGATAACTTGCGATAAGGGAGACCTCTCCTCTAGGATGAGGGGAATCAAGTTTTTACTGCTACTGGCAAGGGGTGAGGTGAAGAGTGAGGGAGTGAAGAAGTCAAAGAGAGAGCGAGCGGTCAAATCATGGGAAAACAGCAGCACAGAGGCCCAAGAGAAGAGCGAAAGATAGATGAAAAAGGCGAGGTACCCTGGGGTTAGGGCGTTGTCAATGCCTAGCAAGAAAGTTTTTCTCAGGCCGCGAGAGCGCAAATTGTGAGCATAAGGAAGATAGGTGAGAAGAAATTTTTTTGTTGTCATGGGAATGTGACTATAAGTGAGGATTCTTAAGTAATAGTAGATGCCAATAATCGACAATAGTTTGGATAATGAGATTATAAGCCACTCATTTTGATAGATCCACTCCCCACTATCCTTAATATTGCCAAAAATAAAGGTGGTAATCGAGGTGCTGATGGAGAGGAATAAAATGTGCAAAAAGACAATGGTGATACACACAAGGGCGTAATATTTTAAATTGTTAAGCAGCGAGTTTTCTTTCATTGCTTTTCAGACGCCTTTAACCACTGTAACTGAATCTCTGGAGAGGGATAGATTTTTGTATACTCTTTGAAAGTGGGATTGGACTTGATGAGGGTATCGATCTTAAAGAGTAGATTGTTGTAGCTCTTCCAAAGATTGGGATTGGTGCGAATTTGTGCGCTGATAGTTTTGGTGGTTTCAAACTGTTGTTGAAAGCTAAACCCTTTTTCAAAGATAAAATAAGAGTAGTTCTTTAACATTTTTTGGAACACTTCTGCTTTGAATTTTTTATTGTAAAAATTCTTTCCCCAAAACTCATCTAACTCCTTTTCATAAACGTATTGTTGCATGAATCCTGCTTTGGCACGATGAAAATCCTCTAAGATTAACAGGGCAATCTCTAGTTTCGAGAGATCCATAGCGCGCATAAAGGGAAGAGAGATGAAAAAGATATACTCATCCTTATTGGCAGGAAGTGCAAAATGGGTGGGACTTGCGATGTCGGCAAGCAAGATTTTTACTTTGATCTCATAGTGGCCTAAACTTTCGAAGAGGTCACGAACCGCTAGGTTTAACCCAAAATCGGGGTGCTCAAAATCCCAGCGCAGTTTCTGTGCATTTTTAATCAGCCAGTATTCTGAGATGAGTGTCCAAAACTCCTCTGAAGTGGGAAAATTATAGGTGTCGACCTTTTTCTTTAGCAGATCTTTTTGTTTGATGATGGCCTCTTCATTCTTTTTTTCTACCACCTCTTCCAGCATATCATTTTTGATGATGCCTTTAATCGCCTTAAAATCGATCGTTTCTGCTGTCGTGGCCAGGGCCGTGGCCGGAGTCGGCGTTTCTACAGCAAGTGCAGCAATTGCTGCACTTGCTGCTGCGTAAGCGTAGAGCAAGAGAGTCAGCAGGATCGCAAACACGGTTTTACCTAACTCGCGTCTTCTCCATAATAAGTTGATCATAGAGTTTTCCCCAGTAGTAGAGATCGGTTGGTTCTAAGTGCAAGTGATCGAAAAATTTTGGATAGTTTTTTTGCATGCAGCTCGGGCGTTCTGTAGAGAGCAGCGCCTTTTGCACATACCCTTGAGTGGTCTCGATATCTACACTATGCCAATCCTCGGGGATGGCCGCTCCCTTGCCACTAATTTCATAAACTTTCACACTATCTCCACAGGCCAAGGTGTGCAGTGAAGGCGCAAAGCTTGAGGGATGCTGGTGGATATTGATAAAGAAATGACTTGCGTAGAAGGTACCGATAAATTTTTTTTGCAGTTCGTTTTTGTTGTCGTTGCTACTAGCACTGCTGCTGTTAATAATGTTAATAACAATAGAAGATAGTAAGAAGAATAGTAGTAAGGTTAATGATCTAAACATCTCTCCTCCCTCATATTTTCCATCGAAATTGAATCGTCTCCCATTCCCGGCATTGTGGGCACCTCCAGAAAATATTATCTGAGTTATAACCACATTGACTACAGTAGTGTCGAGTAAAAGAATGATGCATGCTATCTAGGAGTGGTACCACCTCTTTAAGTGCCTCTTGTTCTCTACCCATCTCAATGAGTAGCTTAACGTACTCAATTTTTAAAACCTCATTGGAAACTTTACTATTTTTCATCCACTCACGAATGGTATCATAGGCATCGGAGAGCATCTTCTCATCTTTTAAGAGGCGAATCTTGGAGAGAATAACAGAGGGAGAGTTGTCCAAATCTTTATCTTGCATAGAAAGGAAGAGTGCTTTGATACTCTTTAAGCGCAAAAGATAGAGTTCTCTTGATTTTTCACTCTCCTTTTCAGAAAGCCCTTCGCTTAACGAAAGAAAAATGAAGGAGGTGTACATGGGCCGTTCTCGTAACACTTCTAATAGCAGTGTTTTGGCATCCTCAATATTCCCGACTACAAGGTAGAGTTTTAAGCGTAAAATTTTTGCAGAGACAGAGGGTGCAAACTTAAAAGCATCATCGAGCACCTCCATGCTCTCTGCATAGTTGGTGTTTTCAAAAAGCTGCTTCGCCTTTTGCACTAAAAGGTGAGAGATGGTCTCCGACTGATTTTGATTGGCAACCTTCGAAAGCATCAGGCGATAGCTATAGGCCTCATCCCAATCTTCAATATCTTCAAAAAT
Source organism: Oligoflexia bacterium (assembly GCA_015231955.1). Lineage (GTDB taxonomy): Bacteria > Bdellovibrionota > Bacteriovoracia > Bacteriovoracales > Bacteriovoracaceae > JADGAN01. Next base: position 118,223 of record JADGAN010000006.1, read on the forward strand.
GCGACAAAGCGCCAAGATCACATCGGGCTGGTCGCGGCCGATTTTTAAAACATCTTTGTAGGTTTCAATTGCTTTATCAATAAAGCCACCCTTATCAAAATCGATGGCGAGCTCTTTTAGGGCGCGGAGGCGAGTGAGGTCGGAGATGTTATCTTTGGCCATAAGCGAGCGATGGATGCTGACCGCTTTTTCAATCTCCCCATTGCTGCGAAAAAGCCCTCCGAGCGCGAAGTAGGTCTCAATGGTTTCGCGATTTAGATCCATGGCATTTAAAAACTCTTTGATAGCAAGATCACGATTTCCAGAGATAAGGTATTGAGTGGCGTTTAAAAAGATCCTGGACTGGGTTTCAAAGATGGAGGTGCGATACTTTTTGGATAAGCGAGTGGTATACTCTTTTTCAATGAAGTAGTGAAAGAGTAATACTAACGTCACAATCATGGCAATGATTGCTAAAATATGCTCTAAAATCCAGGCGAGTAGTACGTCCATTAATTGACCACAATGCCATTTAAATCGTTTCTATAAAGAAAAAGGGGAATATCTTTGAGGGAGAGGAGTTGTTTTATAGAGGAGGAGCTTTCTTCTACGGAATCAAGAAAATTCATCAGTGAAAATCCCTTCTTTTGGATTTTTACATAGAGCAGTTGAAAATCACCTTGAAGTTTTAGCTCACGATGGATCTCGCGTCCGGCTTCCCATAAGCTGGCCTCTTGGTCGATAAGTCCCGCTTTACGTGCGCTCTCTCCAGAGAAGAGTTGTCCTTGGGCGTGAGCAGTGAGATCGCCTACGATGCGATCTTTGCGCACACGAAGAATATCATTGACGAACTGTTGATGAACTCCTTTGATGACCGAGTTCAAGAGCTCCTTCTCTTTGGTGGTAAGGGCACGTGAAGGGTTGCCAGCATCTTTATAGTCTCCCGATTTTAACGTTTCCGGTGCAATCTTTACAAAGTCATAAAGTTTAGAAAGATCCATAAACTGCATCAGCACACCAATGGAGCCAGTTAAGGTTCCAGGGTTGGCGTAGATTTTTCGAGTGGCAGCAGCAACGTAATAGCCCCCAGAGGTGGCCATGGTACCCATGCTAGCATAGACAGGCTTTATCTTATCGATCCTTAAAATCTCCTGGTAGATTTCTTGGGTAGGTGCAACCGCCCCTCCAGGTGATTCAACTCTTAAAATGATCGCTTTGACCTTGGGGTTTTTTTCGGCGCTGATCAGGTTTTCTACCACCTTTTGCGACTCCATGATGACCCCTTTTACCTCCACCACTCCGATGAGATCCTTGATATTTTTAGCACCCAGTTCCGCCAGTTGTGTTCCATCTGAGGCGCTCTTGATGGTATAGATGGCAAAAAAGAGGAAGGCGAAAAACATGATTAAGATCATGAATAACAGCCAACCAATTCCGCGAGTTTTTTGAAAAGACATCGGTGTGCACTCCTTAAATAAGAACTCTAATCTCTACTATATTAGACAAACTTGATTGCTTAGAACAGATAAAATTATTTTGTTTAGACCTAATAGTTGAGTTAAAGTGTTTGTTAATTTTCTCCGAAGAACTAATAACAGGCCGTGTGCTGTATTAGCAAAAGCCAGGAGGAGGTGTTCTATGTTTTTTCGAAGAAGAGTTACTATCTTGATTTTAGCGTTCTCCATTATACTTATTCCCTTTACTATCTTAGTGGCAAAGGAGAAGGCGAAAAAGGCGTCCACGAGCAGTAGTAGTAAGATCCAGCAAAAGAGGTTAAATCGTTTGCTGGAAAAGGCCACATCACACCCTACAAGCAAGAGCAGTGCTTTGGTGAAAGGGAGTAATCCCGAGCATGGTGTGATCTCCGATGCCACTAGCTATCGCTTCGAGCGCACAGAGGCCAGCGGAGAGCAGGTTCGCGATATCGCTTCTACAGAAAAGGCAAAGAGTGGTGATACCAGTGGTAGTGTTGATAATGGTGATAGTGGACAAATTCCTGTGGGGTGGCGCTGGAAGTTTCAAGCAAGAGAGAGCTTTGATGAGGGAAATCTTCATCAAAAAAAATCGCGGCTTGCACAGTAAACTTTAAGCAAAAGATTAGTTGGAAGGAAAAACCAGCTCACTTTTTTCATTTAAGGAGAGTGGGATCTTTTTGGCCTGCAACTCTTTATTGAATTCACTGCGACTGATGAGGATGTTTTTATCTTTGATCGCGCTGAGTTTCCCTCTTAGATCTTTTTGAGTGCCACTATCCTTTAGTTGCAAGGTTAAGGAGACTTTTTCGATAGCAGCAAGCAAGTCGTGTACTGATTGCAACGCTTCATCGGTTGTAGGACAGCTGCTGCAAAGATTAAGCAGATCACTAAGTCCGGTGTTCAAGCACACGTCACGCACACTGGCGAGGCGATCGGCCTCTTTAGTCTCGTCGATGCTTGGACCGCTTTGCAAGAGGTACTCTTGGTTTTTTACTACTCTTTTGAGTGTCTCGTTTTCACTAGCGGCCACCAGGTGACAAGAGTCTGCTTGTGGAATAGGAACCCAGATAAACCCTGGACGATGATCAGCTAGATGTGGGCCACTCCAATTGGAGTAGACGAAACCATTTTGCTTGTTTTTGATGATATAGTAGGTGTAGGTGTTTTTGCCAATGCGATCACCACCAGAACGAAAGATATCGTTTTCATCCATGAAACGCACCGTAGTGGTGTAGTGGTGGACAGTAAATTGATTTTTCAATTGGATGCCTGCCTGTTTTGCCTCTTCAAAGCTTGCCGCTTTAAAAGCGAGAAGCTTATTAATCTCTTTTGGTAGTGCAAATTGCTCACGCTTATTTTCTAAGTTAGTGATGAAACTCTCAAGAGTGGAAGAGAGTAACAGATTTTTCTCTTGTATGATTTCAGAAATTTTTTCATCAGGAGTTTTATTACGTTTTTCAATTAAGATTTTTAAAACCGCATCGATTTCATCGAGGAGATCGAGTTTTGTTTTTTGTAGTTCATTACTTGCAAGATAGAAAAAGTGATTGCTGGTGGCGGCATCGTCTGCATCATAGCGAAGGTAAGGCATCTCTTTGCCCTGATGAGAAACCTCAACTGCAGAAGACTCCATTTCGAAGACGGGTTGGTTCCAGATCTCTTCACCGGGATCTATATTTAAGACAACACCAGCATTAGAGCTAAGTTGCTCTTTAGTGGTGTTGTGAAATTGGTGGGCGGGGAGTGTCCACTTCACTGGAGAGGAAGGCCCTTCCTTGAGTGTGATCATTCCTAGAGAGTCCATGACAGCATAGTCGCTATCATTTAACTCTTTGAATGCCACCATTCCTCCATGGGCCAAGATCACATCCATGTGCTTTTTATGAAAGAAAGCTTGATTGTAGTATTCATTGGGAGCATTTCTGGCAGAGCCTAGAAAGAGCGAGTTTTTCGAAGGATAAGTTGCGGTGAAAAGTTCTCGAATTTCATTAGCAGAGATAATATTTTTTCCACAAAGGATGCTCTTTTTTTGCGCAGGATTTACTGTAGGATCAAGTGAGATCTCTTTTTTTACTTTGGGGTCACAAGCGGCCGCAGACCATTGGTGGCACATGCCCCTCCACTCTGCTTCACCCTCCTCATAATCGTAATCGGCAAAAAATCCATAAAGACTCTCTTCCGCGCCCCTCTTTAAAACGTCGGCACGTGCCTCTTCAAAACGTTGTAATAAGTTTTTTTCAGAGGTGTCAGTAACAATAAGGCCTGGATTTAAATCAGGCGGAACTAATGCCGTAACATCTTGCTTGTAGCGATCGTGAATGAGGTATCCTTTATTTAAGGGCAAATAGGTCGAAGAGTGGCCAATTCCACTGCTCACACGTCCTGTCCAAAGTGTAGGATCCTCTGCATGAAGCGCACTTAGAACAACTAAAAGCTGAAAGCAAGTCAGCGACAACGTGGAAATTTTTACACTCATACAATTAATACCTAATCTCTTTTGGGGCTAACTTTAAGCTGACTTCCGTTACTTTGTCGGCCTAAAGTTGTCAATAATTTGAGGCAACTCCTTTTTCCTCTTGCGCTGATTGTATTCGTATTTTTTGATTTACTGCCAAAAATTTTAGGCAATAAAGTTATACTTTTGCTAAAAATCAAGGGCTTAAAAAGGTAATGCTCTTTGCTTTTTACAGGTTAGCAGTTAGAAGTGGTGATAACCGAGGTTCTCGTCGCTTTTAGTTGCCCACAGGCGGCGAGGATATCACGGCCTTTGCTTTGGCGAATGGTTGCAGTAAATCCATGCTTTCCTAGTTCATTACAGAACCAAAGGTTTTTTTCATCAGATGGCCGTTTGAAGCTGTGTCCAGGGTACTCATTAAAGGGAATGAGATTAATTTTTGAGCGTTCCCGAATCAGCAGTTTTATTAAAAGTTCAAGATCTTCTGGGGTATTGGTCAGCTCATCGATTAAAAGGTATTCATACGTGATACGACGATAGGCCTTAAGGGAGAGTTGATTTAGTGCTGTAAATAGCTTTTCCAGATTATAGCTACGATTAATGGGCATCAATTGATCACGGATGGCATCACGGGGAGAGTGCAGGGAGACGGCAAGGTTGACTGGAGGAAACTCATTTAAGAGGAGAATTTTAGGAACCACTCCACAAGTGGAGAGCGTCACTTTTCTTTGGCCAAAGGCGATGCCTTGGGGTTCTAGAAAAATAGTCGTTGCACGCTTAACCTCTTCATAGTTGTTAAGCGGCTCCCCTTGGCCCATGAAAACCAGGTTGGTGATTTTAGGATAGTAGGTACAGAGGGGATCTTCAGGTATGATAATGGGATTTTTTAAGAGGAAGCGGTTGACAGCAATATATTGGCCGACAATTTCATGGGCCTGCAAATTTCTCTTCGGCCCTTCGCTACCACTAAAGCAAAAAGCGCATTTCATGGCACAGCCAACTTGTGTGGAGAGGCATTGTGTAAGGCGATTGGCAGTGGGAATCAACACACTTTCTACACCTTCACCATCGTTAAAGCGAAGTAGAAATTTAGTGGTTCCATCAATAGAGCGCTGAATACTCTCGATCAGTGGAAGTTCAAAGGAGAAATCGAGGCAAAGTTGTGCCCGAAGTTTTTTCGAGACATTCATCCACTGTTCCATGCTTAAGTGCTGATGCTTATAAACCCAAGAGAGCAGTTGTGAAGTAACATAGCTGGAGTATTGCTTTGTTTGTAAATAGCTTGTGAGTGCTGGCGCTGTTAGCGCATAAAAATTAGCGTTTATCATAACGGGAGCGTTTATAACAAAAACAGCAATCAGTAAATAGGAAAGTTAAATTAGAACAGTCTCTTAAAGAAATTGCGTCGGTTTTCAGCAGAAAAAGTTGCATCAAAATTACTATTATTATGAAGAGAAGAGAACTCATTGTCATGAAGAGCGATGGTTTTTCCTAAATTTCCCAGGTCGCTGGTCAGTGCCAGCAAGGTATGGTGGTTTTCTAAGGCCCAATTGTACTCTTCCGTAGAGAGTGCAATGGCCTTGGGTAGATCCATCTTCTTTAGCAAGTTCTGCGCAAAATCATTTAACTCTTCGGCAGAGTGAAAAGCAGTAGGGAAAAGTTCAAGTGCTAGTGGGCCTTCGCTAGTAAAGAGAGCGGTGAGGTGAAAATTTTCCGTTTGTAAGGGATCACCATTTTCACTGGTAGAGGAGTAAGTGTGTACAGAGTAGAGAAGGTATAGGGTGGCAGTTGCAAGCATAAAAATTACTCCTTGTGGCCGAAATCGATAGAGAGAGAGGCACTGGGAAAAAGTTCGATGATAAGCTCTTGCTCACTCCAGCGTGCTTGGGTATTAATGGCGTCAATCATTTTCATAAAGGTAAAGCGTTTGTGAAAGGGGACTTTTACATATTTTTTATAGCTGGTGGGATTGTAGATGGAGAGGCGGCGTACTTCTGAAAAATGTAGCTCACTAGCAAAGGGGGAGCGATTTTTCCAAAGGAAAGAGATCCCTTGATCATAATTAAAGGAGAGATGGGAGATTTCCAGATAGCTGATGAGATTTTCCCAGAAGGAGAATTTTTTCACCAAAGATTCGGGCGCGATTTGCTCTCCGGCAAATAAGATTAACTTGCCTTCGCCAAGGGAAGCATTGGTCATATCACAAAGATAATTAATATTTTGTGTAACAATAGAATTCTCCAAGAAGAAAATTTCTAATTTTTTCTTTGCCTGGGTGTCGAGTGCTGATGAGTTCACTACGATTTTTCCACCCATCATGAGATGTTTTAAAAGGGTGTGTATCTCTTCCTCTCCGATGTGAGGTAAAAGACAAAATAAAACTTTACCATCACTTACGGCATCGCTGCTATTCTCTAGGGAACTTTTTAAAAGATAAGTTTGTGGATGGGTCTTTTTTAAGTAGGGCAAAACTCCTGTTGAGAGTGAGGTTTGGTGACTGGGTAACTCATAAATTTCAAAGAAGTGCATGATGGAAAAAGAGGTATGTTCCGATTCATAGGTTTGCATCCCCTCTAATTTGGAAGCATAAAATTCAGGTGTGCTTAGCTCTTTAAAGATTTGTGAAAGGGAACGATTTTCTAGTGCTTCAGAGGAGAGCAGTGCTGCGGAAGGAATGCTCTTTTGCACAAGCGCAGTGATAGTATCTTGAAAAATATATTCGTCCAGGTGAAAATTACAGCTGGCTTTGACCAAGATATCTAAGGGAGAACTGAGGAGGAAGGAGAAGGAGAGTTCACCTACCCAGTTATCTTTAAATGCTTCTTTAATAAGTTGCAGATAAAGGTTCTTTACAGTTTTTTGAAAAGCGTAAGCATGACTATTTTGTTCACTTTGCGCTTTATATTTCAAAAGGCCTTCTTCAAAAGCGCTAGAGCTGTCATCAAGATAAGTAATAAAGCGTCCATCTAAGTTATAACCGCAGCCCATGGCCGCAACGCTAATATTATTAGCTTGAGGTAAAAGGTGTTCTCTTAATTTTTTTAAAAACTTGCTATAGCTCCAGTAGATTTTTGGATCGTAAAAGGAAAACATTTTGTTTAAGAGGTGATCTGTGGTTGCCACCGCATTGATTAGGCCTTGAGGATTTTTGCATAAAATTTTGGCAATAGAGGAGGGAACTCCACCATTGGCGAGATAGGGAACAGGAGTGAGGGGTATAAGGAGAATTGGATTTAAATTTAAAGAGAGTGCTAAGTTTATCAAATACGTCAGATTGGTTTCCATCGCTTCTTGACCAAAATCGTAGGAGAGTTCACTTGATGAAGAGAGTGGCGTTTGTACTTGGTGAAATGCCCAGTTGAGGGGAATGAACAAAGGGAGGTATGATGTATTTGCTTGTTCGTCGAGGTAGTTTCTTAAGTTATTTTCCCAAAGTGTGCTGGAGTGTTGCCAATAGAAGAAAAAACGTTCTGCGGTAGTCGGGTGAATAGAAGATGACATAGGACTGATCTCCTGACAGCACAAGTTTATCGATAATTAATAGTAACAATGCGATTATTGTCTGGCATGGAAATAATTTACTTTAGGGATTATTTTGAACACCGATAAGCTTGCGAGAAAAAAATTTACCTTAGTAGGAGTTTTGCAATGGCCGACGATGCAACTATTGTACTAACCGATATGGAAAATGTGCTCGATAGTGCCACTATAGAGGCCAAAAATCGACCGGCCTGTTTTCTTGCCATCAGTGGGGAGATCAGTGGAAAACTTTTTGACTTAAAACCTGGCGTGATCATTGTTGGACGTGGAGCGGATAATCTTATTGATCTCGATTTTGCAGGAATTTCTAGGAAGCATTTGAAAATTACAGTAGCGGCAAATGAAGAGGATGAAATCACTGTTATTGCCACTGATCTTGGTTCTAAAAATGGAACTTTTATTAATAATGTAAAATTAACGGGGAGTTTGCAATTAACGAAAGGTGATCAGGTGAAGTTGGGTGCAATCACCTTAAAATTTATTCCTAGGGGTGACCCGGAAAGACTTGCCTATGACAAATTAAATAAAGATGCGGTTACTGATGGCCTTACAACATGTTATAACAAATTGTATTTTAATCAAACTTGCGAGGCCTTGGTAAAAAAATCTCGTGCTACAGGGAAGACACTCTCCCTGGTTCTCTTCGATTTGGATCACTTTAAAAATTTAAATGATACTTATGGACACGATGCTGGTGATTTTGTTTTAAAGGAGTTAGCACAGATCGTTCGCAGCAACGCAATCAGAGAGAGCGATATCTTTGCTCGTTATGGTGGAGAGGAGTTTGTGGTATTGTTACCTGAAACTAATTTAAAAAATGGTTTTGTGATTGCAGAGAGGATTCGTCAGACTATTGAAAAGTATGAATTTAATTATCATGGGCAGCGTCTGCCAGTTACTGCCTCCCTAGGGGTTGCTGATTATAGGCAAGGTGTGAATAGTGGTGCTGATCTCTTCAAAAGGGTTGACATCGCCTTGTATAAGTCTAAAAATGGGGGCCGAAATCAAGTTAATTTTTATAAAGAAGGCGAAGGTAATACCCCTCATGAAGCAAGTCATGCGGCCGAATTCAAATCAGAGTCAAAACCTAAAGCATGAGCCGAGTTGTATCTCTGTTTTGCCCGAGTTTGTTGTCAATCAGATTCGTGCAGGTGAGGTAGTTGAACGTCCTGCACAGCTTTTAAAAGAGCTTCTAGAAAATGCGATCGATGCCAATGCCACAAAGATTACCATCCATTTGGAAAATTGTGGGCTGGATTTGCTTGCGGTGATCGATAATGGTGAAGGAATGAGCGCCGAGGATCTGCCTTGGGCCTTTACCAGACACGCTACTTCAAAAATTTGTAATATGGATGATCTTTACCGCCTAGGAAGTTATGGCTTTCGAGGAGAGGCACTGGCGAGTATTGCTAGTGTCGCCAAGGTGTCTTGTGTTTCCAGAACCAAAAAGGGCAGTGGCGTTGGTGGCAAAATGCTTTTGGAGGGAGGAGAGGTGGTGCTGCATACTGCGCTCGAGGAGGATGCAGTAGCGGTAGAGAGTGGAACTGCCATTTTTGTTACGGAGCTTTTTTATAATACTCCAGTGAGACTAAAATTTTTGCGTTCCAAGGCCTCCGAAAAGCATGCACTAAAGCGTGTGCTCTCCGCCTTTTTACTCGCCTATCCGCAGATCACGTTTGAAGTGAAGTGGGATGACGGGGAGAAAGAGATCTATAGTGGAGGAGAAGCTAATCTTCGGCAAAGAGTGGTTGAGTTTTTTGCTAAAGGGAAAAGGCGGGTGGAGGAGAATTTACAACTCATTGGACCTTTGCAAGGGGAGTATGATGGCCATCGCATTGTAGGGTATATGGCATCTGCCAACTCTTCAATTGATCAAGGTATGATTTTGGTTAATAAGCGACTGGTTCAAGATAAAAATTTGCACCAGAGGATTGTGCATGCTGGAGTAAGAACCTTAGGACTGGAGGAGAGATCGCTTGCTTATGTTCTTTATATTGAACTCCCTCCAGAGTGTTTAGATGTCAATATTCATCCGAATAAGAGCGTGGTAAAGTTTTTGTACCCACAAACACTCTATTCACTCTTGCAGGTGGTGAGCAATAAGGCAGTTGGCAGCTACCAAAAAAAGCAACAACCCGTGGTGCCGAGTAAAGCAAGTGGCGAGATCACAGCTGCTGCTGCTAGTAGTAGTAAAGGAGATCAGAGTGGGAGTGAGCAGGAGAGTAATGGACACACCTCCTCCATGCTGTATCTGCGTCCGATCAGTGAGGATGTGTTAGAGATCTATAAGCGGAGAAAATTGTTATGGCACTATTTTTTAATGGAGTTTAAGCAGTTTAAGAGAGCTGCTGATGATGATGAGGCAGTGGTGCCGCTATTGGTGGTGATGCCGTTTACGACGATAGCGGAGGAGATTGATAAACGCTTTCCTTTCTTTGCATCCAAGGGATTTGATTTTGTAAGGGTGAATGCCAATACTATTTTATTAAGAACGATTCCTCGTTATCTTGCTCACCTTGATTATAAATTTTTAATAGAGAAGTTGTTGGAGAGCGGTTATGGCCATAAAGAAGAGTCCGAGCAAGAAAGGGATATTGAGATTCCACTTACAAGTGAGGAGATTGCTAAGATTGCCAGCGCATTGACTCCAATACAAAAACAGGAATTAAAACGATTAGGAGTAATGGCGGATGTCTCTTTTACACACCCTTAAGCGTAATAAGGTTTTAATTTTGTCGGGGCCTACTGCTACTGGAAAAACTGGGTTGGCGATTGAGCTTGCTTGTGATTTAAAGCAGGCTTCCAATAAAACGATCGAGATGGAGATTGTAAATTTTGATTCGTTACTCTTTTACCACGAATTAAAAATTGGAACAGCTGCACCCAGCAGTGAAGAGCTTGCTTTAGTACCTCACCATATGGTGGGGATCGTTTCCATCACCACCCCTTTAAATGCACACGATTTTGTGGTGCGTGCACAGCAAGTCATCGAGAAGCTTTTGTGTTTGGGAAAGGTGCCTGTGCTAGTTGGCGGCAGTGGTTTTTATTTGCGGGCACTTTTAAATGGGATGTACGATTCTCCCTCAACCTTAGAGCATATTACTAAGCGTTCGCAGCAGCTTTATGACAGTGCAGGGATTCACCCTTTTTTAGAGATTCTACAACAGGTGGATAGCGACTATTTCAAGCAAGTGCACTCCAATGATCACTACCGAGTGAGGCGAGCAGTAGAGCACTATTGGATGCATAATACCCCTTTTTCTGCGCTCAAAAGGCAGCAGCAGCTTCCAACTCATGGGTGGGAGCTTTGTCATTTAGGCCTTGATCTACCTAAAGATCTGCATGCAGAAGTGATTGGCGCACGCACTTTGAAAATGTTGGAGAGGGGACTTATCGAGGAGGTGAGGCAACTCCTCTCAAGTGGTTTTAAGGGCAGTGAGCGTCCACTGCAGTCGATTGGATACAAAGAGGTGCAGGCCTATCTTCGTGGTGAAATTTTGGATCAGGCATCCTTGATAGAGGCGATCATTTTGTCTACCAAACACCTGGCCAAGGCACAAAGAACTTGGTTTAAAAAGGTGAAAGATCAAGAGATGTTTTCTCCGCATAAGGAGCGGCAGCAGATTTTCAATAGGGTTTACCGTTTTTTAGAGGTAAAATAGTAGCGAGGTCTTGGTTATTGAAAAGTGAAAATTGAAGAGTAAAGGGTAAGGGCATGGCGATTTTTTCAAAATTAACTCAATCGATTATCTACTTCTCGAAAGTTTATCGTGTTCCTGTGGAGAGTGAAAATGGAGAGCGCTTAGGACGAGTGGTAGATCTTTTTGTTGATTTTGAGGATATCTATCCTGCAGTCTTGGCGGTACAATTTTACGATCGTGGATACTACTTCTACTGTGATTGGAGTGAGATCACCAGCTTTTCCTATGAACGTGTAGTGATTCGCGATAGTAAAAGTATCAAGATTGGCAAAACCTATTCACGGGAGGTCAATGAGAGTAAAGAACCACGGCACCTCTTTTCCGATAGGCTCGACGCTATGGAGATCGTTGATTATCCTGGAGTCGCCAAGTTGGTTTTAGATAAGCAGATCGTGGATATGCATGGAAAAAAAGTGGTGCGGGTGAATGATATTCACTTGGTAAAGGTGGGGAGTGCTTTAAGGGTTACTCATGCGGATATTGGTGTTAAGGGAGTGATTCGACGCCTGGGATTTGATGCCGTCATTGATCACTTAAGCAAACGCTTGCTTCCTAAAAATAGTAAATATTTAAAAAATGAGGGGGCAATTAGTTGGAAATATGTTCATGCCATTCCTGACAAAAGCATTAAAAAGCATGTGGAACTCAATGTCGCCAATGAGGATATTGAAAATATTCATCCCGCCGATTTGGCAGATATTTTAGAGGATTTAAATCTCCAGGGACGAAAACAGCTCTTTGGGCAATTGGATCCAGAAATTCAAGCACAAACACTTTCTGAAATAGATATGGATAAACAGGTATCACTTTTAGAGGATGTGGCACCAGAAGTGACGGCAAAAATTATTGAGAATATGGATCCAGATGAGGCCGCCGATGTGCTGAGTGAATTTGATGATGCCGAAGTGGATGAGATTATTTCTCAAATTCACGATAATGAAGTTCAGGAGGAGATTCAAGAGCTGCTCGATTACGATGAAGATACTGCAGGTGGAATTATGTCGACTGAGGTGTTTTCAGTTGGGGCCTCCGATACTAAAGAGACGATTTTAGAAAAAATTATTAGTGAACATGAAAACATTGAATCCATTTACGATATTTTTGTGGTGGATGATAAAAATATTTTGCTGGGATATTGTTCTCTAGCGGCCTTGCTTACACGACGTGAAAATGTAGTGGTATCCGATATTATGGAGAATAAAGATATTAAATATTTGGCACCAACAGATCATTGGAAGAAGATTGCACTACATATGAGTAAATATAATCTTATTAATGTACCCATTGTTGATGAGCAGCGAGAACTCTTAGGGATTGTCTCTGTCGATGATATCTTGCCTTGGGCCTTAAATGAGAAATAGCAATAAGAGTTGAGGTGATAGCATGAGATTATGGGCAGCAGGAGTGAATAAAGTTAAAGAGCGGATGGATCGATGGATCAGCGTGAACCCTTGGTTGCAAAAGCTACTGATGTTTTTAAGTGTGATCGGTCCTGGGATTATTACCGCCAATATTGATAACGATGCGGGAGGAATTGCCACCTATTCGCTCGCTGGATCTGCTACCGGTTTTCGTTTGTTATGGGTTATTCCACTTATTGCTGCTTCACTTATTTTGGTGCAGGAGATGTCGGCACGGCTAGGTATTGTGACAGAGAAGGGACTGGCAGATTTAATTCGCGAGCGCTACGGATTAAAAATTACTTTTTACATGTTCATCTGTTTGATTATTGCCGATCTTGGCAACACGATGGCAGAGTTTGCAGGGATCGCTTCAGCAGGAGAGATTTTTGGTATCTCCAAGTATATCACTGTTCCGGTGTGTGCAGTGGCAGTATGGCTTTTGGTTTTAAAGGGTAACTATCGTATTGTAGAAAAAGTTTTTATGTGTGGATGCTTAGTCTATATCTCTTATGTGGTGTGCGGGCTAGTGATGGCCCCTCCGTGGCAAGAAATTTTTCATGCCATGTTGGTTCCAAATATCAGAGAGATTCGCCCTAGTGATTGGAGTATTATTGTGGGGCTTATTGGTACCAGTATTACTCCTTGGATGCAATTTTACATTCAGGCCTCCATTGTAGAGAAAGGGGTAGCACCAGAGGAGCTGCTGTTATCACGCATGGATGTCTTCTTTGGGTGTTTAATGATGTCATTGGTGAGTATGTTTATTATTATCTGCTGTGCTAGCACTATCTTTCCCTCAGGAGTAGAGGTTCAAAACGCGAAAGATGCAGCTTTGGCCTTAGGACCACTTGCCGGGCACAATGCGAGTATCCTTTTTGCTATTGGTCTCTTCAACGCCTCTTTCTTTTCTGCGGCACTACTGCCCCTGGCAACCAGTTACTATGTTTGTGAGGGAATGGGGCTAGAGTCCGGTGTGAACAAAACCTTTGGGGAGGCCCCGCACTTCTTCTCTATCTTCACCATCTTGATTGTTGCCAGTGTAATTATGGTGTTGATTCCTAATATTGGACTCTTTAAGATTTTAATCTGGTCGCAAGTTTTAAACGGTCTTTTGATTCCACTCATCTTAATTTTTATTGTCAGGCTTGCCAGTGATAAGGAACTCATGGGTAGCTACTGCAATACTTTTTGGTACAATCTTTTTGCTTATATCATTATCGGGCTGATGCTCTCTAGTAATGTGGCCTTACTTTATCATGGGTTTAGATAATATCACTGGAGCGAACGCTACTCACTATACTTACTTTGAGAACCATTGCGAACTTTGGTGACTAAATCTTCTTTGATTTCAAAAGTGGTGTTGCTTTTGATTTTACTAAAGGCGTTGTAGATCACCCCTTGATAACTTCCTACAGGAAGTTTTTTGCCAGAGACAGGAATAGGATAGCTTACCTCATTACCTTCAACATGAAAGGAAATGGTTGAGCCGTCTGGATAATCTCCAAGAATATCTAAAATGCCAAAGGTTCCATTTTCGGGATCTGGAAGATTGACAATCCCTGAATCATCCTCGGTTAACTGTAAGGTTAGGAAGATCGTCTTCTTTCCCTCTTGTTCAATGCGGATTTTAAGTTCAGAATACAGCTGTAGATCCATGCCATAGATAGTGTTCGTGACCTCTTTATCATTGATATAAAATCGTTGGTAAGGATTGGTATTTTTAAAGGAGATTTTTTTTGTCTTCACATCGCTAGGAGATTTTGTTTGCTCAGAAGGGGGAGCAACGGAAGAGAGCTTTCTGCCAGTAGCAGCAGGGGAAGTTTCACTTTGTGCAATCGTATTGCCTTGTTTTTTTATCTTTCCAAAGTAGAGTAATCCTCCTATAGCTACACTGATGGTGATCCCTACGGTCATAGCGAACTTGATGATTTTTTGTCGCCTCTCTTGTTGTTCGAGAATTACATCGTTAATCTCGACAAAATCTGGGGGGAGATCGTTATCTGTTGCAGGAGGCACCCCTTTGCTATTCTTGATCGGAGTAACTTTTTTGCTATTGTTTGCAGCGGTGCTTGTCGGTTGGAGGGGAGAGAGCTTCTCTTCTTTTTTATGATCGACTTTATGATCAATATTTACTTTGGGTCCCGCTGGTGTTGGCGAAGTTCTTGGGGTGATTTTAGCAAGATGGCCTTTGTTAGAGGTTAAGGCACCTGGAAGATCGAGACCCAGCTTACTTCTATCATCTGTCATATCTTCAAAATCTAAAATCACGCGATGGGCGGTACGCTCTGCCTCTTTTGCCGCGGCTTTTTCTGAGGACTCTCCTTGGGCGGTAGTCGAATGGGCATGTGTCTGTGATTTGCCTGAAAGCTCATTTTTTAGATCTTTGATGAAGGGATGGATATCAATTTTTCCATACTCTTGTAATTTATCACGATCTTTTTTTATATCATCTTGAAACAACTCTCTGGCAAAAGATTTTAAGTCAGCAGCATTGAAATCGGGGTATTGAGAGTAAAGAAATTTCACTAAGGCGCGATTTAACAGCTCCATGTTTTCGTAGCGCTCTTCACGCTGTTTTGAAACCGATTTCATTACAATATCATCTAGTGTAGAGGAGACATTCTTATTGATGCTTGAAGGCCGTGGTATTTTACAGGCCTGGATCTTCTTCAAGATGGCAAGTTCATTTTCTGCATGGAAAAGTTTTTTACCACAAAGCATCTCCCAAAGAGTGATTCCAACAGAAAATTGGTCGTAACGATGATCAAGTTCAACCCCTTCCAAATATTCAGGGGCCAAATAGGAGATCTTCCCTTTAATTGTGCCCGCCTGAGTCTCTTCACTATTGGTATTGGCCTTGGCGATCCCAAAATCGATGACTTTAACTGATCCATCATAAGATAGCATCACATTGTGTGGGGAGATATCTCGATGGATAATATTGTAAAGTCTTCCTGTTAGTTTGTCGGTAAAGGTGTGAGCATAGGAGAGTGCTTGGCAAACTTGAGAAATGATATAAGAGGAGATTTCCACTGGGAAGATAAAACCTTTTTCTTTTAACTTCTCTAAAAATTGTTTTAAGTTTTTACCATCAATATACTCAATGGCCGTATAAAGTTGATCGTGTAAAATACCATAATCGTAAGTTTGTACAATATTAGGATGGATCAGCCCAAATGCCACCTTGATTTCATCCATGAACATTTTTTTAAAGGCCTGATCTTGGGAGTATTGAGGGCGAATCATTTTGATGGCCACAATTTTATTGGTCTGCTCATCTAAAATCCTGGCACGACAAATTTTGGCCATGCCACCATCAACAAGATGGTCTAAGATAAGATAACGACCAAAACGAGAGAGGTAGCTTGCCGATTCTGCAACTTTTGCTTTATGGGGCTGATCTCTGTTTTTATCTTTCGCGATTTGATCATTTGCCATGGTAATATCTCCGATGGTCTAGTTGTTCGGCATTGTTTGTAATTTCTTTACGAATTCTTTTAACAATAAAATTTGCTTATCACGAGTTACCTGCTTTTACAGACGATAAATTTTTTTTAAGCAATTGATTTGTCGATTTAAATTGTCCACTAAGGATAAATTTTTTTTGCAGCCAAAGGAAAAGATCGTTGTAGACACTCTCTTTTCCATGTAGTTGTAAAAATTCATGCTGTTTTTCCGGATAGTAGAACAGAGTGTTGTCATTTAATCGTTGCTTAGGAGCAAGGATCTTCTTGGCGTAATAATTATCCACGTATTGATCTTTGCCTGCTAGAAGGAAAAGTTTTGAAAAAGCATTGGTGAATTTCAAATCATAAAGTTGGCGCGTGGAATTTCTTGATATGGAAAAAAGCTGGGTTAGTAGTGAGAGGTTAACGGCATTAATCGCCAAAGCATCAAAATGGGTAGTACGTTTGGCAAATAAAAAATCTCTAGAGATTTGCAAGTAAGCAAGTGGGTGTGGCAGATTAAATGCCATGGAAGAAAGACATTTTTTCAAAAGGGCGGTGATGAAATTATCTCTGAAACAGAGTAGAGGATTAGCAAGGATAACTCCAGAAATAGAGGTGGAGATCATTGTTTTTAGATCGCTCACACTTTGCAAGGAGATATTGGCACCTAATCCATGGCCCATGAGCAGTGTTTGCAAGGGAAACTCGCTAAAGCAGTGCAAGGGGATTTGATGCTTTTTGAAAATTTTTTCAAAGTTGTTTAAAAAAAAGATTAAGTCCAGTGCATACTCATCGAGATTTTTAATATACCCACGAGGGCCACTGCTTTGACCGTGCCCGCGTAAATCAATCATTGTTATGAGGAGAGAGCAGGGGATTTTCTGCATCAGATAATTTCTGAATGCAGTGTAGTGGTGATGATTTTCAAATAACCCATGCAACAAAACTAGGTGCAACTGCTCGCTTCGGATCTGTTTTCTAGGGAGTGAAAAACTAGTTTGAAAATAGATCCGATCTTTGCTATTTGCTGCTTGAAAAGTTCCTGATGTGTGCTCAAACATAGCTATGCCGTTTGAGCTTAATCACTATTACGTTCGATATGAGTAATGAGTGCCCTTTTGGCATTTTCAGATAAATCGTAAAAACGTACAAAGATGCCTTGATTCCCTTCTAACAGGCGAACCACTTTTGCGGTAACTGGCAGACTATTGGCCGTGCCTTCAGGATATAAATCCATAGGAATCACGTCACCTTTCTGACAAGGAAAATCGCTGAGCAAAACTTGCATTCCTCCTGTGGTTACATCGCGAGCGATACCCTCAAAACGTTGGGAGACTAGAGCGACTTCATAAGTGATTTTCACCACAAACGGTTTTTTCTTGGTAGTGTTAGCAACGTCTGCTTCTAGTTCTGGAGGAAGTGAAAAAAAGAGCTGCTCATAGATTGGAATTTGTGCTAAAAGCATCCAATGCTCTAATTTAGGTGTAAAGATCATGGAGCTTGCATTGACTCGATTCTGCTGGTAGAGCATCGTGATGGTTTGCAAAGAGTAGGGTCCAAAGGTATTACCGCCTTCCAACTGTTTAATGTAAAAAATTTTCTCATCCATGCTCACTTTTTTCCAATCAAAGTTCAAAGTTTTTTTGACTGGTGCTGGAGTGACTGGTGATTGTGCTATTGCTGCAACGGGAGCGGCGGCGGCCGTCGCTGACGCTGATGCTGACGGTGTAGGTGTAGGTGTAGGTGTAGGTGTAGGTGTAGGTGTTTGCACTTGTGCTTGTACTGCGGGAGCTACTGGCGCTCCCGCAACAAGAGTTTGTGTTGGTGGAACAAAGGAGGGTATGGCCGCCTTGCTTTCACTACCAAAGATTTTCACCAGCTCCTCTACATCTTTGGCCTTGATCCAATTATCAAATCCTTTTCTCCAAATGTAAGTGTCCCCACTGATCACTTTGGTGTTGTTGAGTTCTTGTAAAAGTTCTTCACTGATTGGTCCAATTCTTTCTTTGTTTTTAACATAAAACCATTTCGTATCCATCTTCATTCCCTCATGGTGTGTGATCGCTTGACAATCATCATTTTATCTTTGACTTCTTTTCGTTTACTCGATGAATAGCATTCGTAAAACGAATAGGAAGAAAAATTTTTCTTAATTCTTGATAATCAATGGAAGTACTCATCACCCCGTTATCGACAAAAATTTCGCCAACCAATCCCGATTCTTGTGCACTTTTCAAGTCATCAGCTTCCATCACAATGTTTTTGCTTTTAAAATCATCAATAATCGGATTTAAGGAAATAGTCACCTTTGGTGTTTGTGGATTAGTTGCTTGGATCTGATAAAGAATTTTTTCTAAGAAGGTCTCACATTTTTCATTTACTTTTATTCGGTGTTCTTCAGAACAGGTACGTTGAGTATTCATGAAAATAAAAATATTTCTAATGTGATCCAATTTGTTGAAAATCAGAATATTGGGGAATTTATCGTTGTCGTATTCTATTGTAACTAACCCTTGATTTAGCAAAAGATTGATAAACTCTTCAAATTTTGAGTCGTGAAGATTGTAAATATCCAGACAGTAAAATTTTAATGTTTTACGATTGATCTGATAGTTGTCTCCCTTGATTTCACCATGTGTTCTAGTAATAAGATAAAAAGAGACAAGGAGTTTGATGATATCAGTGTTGGAAAAAAATTTATATTCAGGTGTACTTTTGCCATAACCACTGGAAACGGAGTTAGACTCTAGCTCCTTAATTTTAGTATTGCTTTTGCGAAGCCTAGAGACGAGTGTATTGATAATCGTTTTGAACCATGGGTTTAAATTACTCATGGTTTTGGCAAAGGCCTTAAAGGAGATTTCGATGATGTCTGTTTGTGCAATTGCCTGGGCCGAACAGCTGCGCTTTGCCTCACTATCCTCCTCTGCAAAGTAGGCCATCTCGCCAATCACCTCGCCTGCACGTAAAACAGCAATTTCAATAAATCCCTTACCCTTGGGTTTAAAGAGTCGCAATTGTCCTTTTTGGATAATAAAAAGCGAAGCAGCGGAGTCACCATCATTAAAGAGGATTTGCCCTGGTATAAGGGTGATCATTCCGGACTTCCCTTCTCCTCCTCCCGTCGCTGGCGCAGTGGTGGCCGTGGTGTTTTGGGGTCTAATTGCTGCTTTTGTTGCTAGGGCATTCATGCCATCATCCCTTGCTTGGTATAATATTTCAAACTTTCAGTTTGCCTAACGCTATATCTCTATTGTATTTTTCCTCCATCATAAAATCCAAGGGGTAAGAAATGCTAACCAGACTTTCACATCAGAGTGAGGATGAAAAAAAGATTGATTTAGAGCTTAAAACCTCAATAGAGGAGACACTTGCTCGAGTTTATCAATGCTACTTAAATGAACTGAGCAAAAAAATAGAGGTTTATGTTAAGTTATTTCCGACGGAACTGCTTTTGATTACCTCTTTGGTCGATAATAAAGTAGAGTCGGCAAGTGCACTAACGCTCTTTATTTCTTGCGACTTTGAGGGTAATGAGGGCGAAAAGGGACTAGATAAGAAAAAGATCCACTCCCTCATTGATGTTGCTGGTCTCTTCTGGGATAAATATTTTAACGAAAAAGGGAGTGCTACTTCTCTTGATATCACTGGAGTTTGGGAAGAGGTGGATTTTAATGAAATGAAATTTTACTGCAAACTCTCCCGCGAAAACATCGCTCTCACTCTCAAGGCGGATTCTCTCCTGAAGTAGAAGGCCAGAAGGCAAAAAAGAACACCAAGGCGCTAACCTTGGTGTTCTTATATATAAAAATCAACACTGGTCAGAGAGCAATTACCTGCAGCTTCTCCATTGAACGTGATAGACGATACCAGCGTGGATATCGATGGAGTCAACAGAGGCCATGGCATCTGCAAAGGATCTATTGGTTTTTACCAACATCCCACTGTTAATTCTTAAGTTAACATCTTCCCCGCAAGGTGACCAAACAACCGATGAAGTGATAATATCATTGGTTAGGAAGTAGTCTCTGTCGTAACCACCAGGGAAGGTTTTTTGTACGCTTGGGCCTCTGGTACCTGCAAAAAAGTATTCAACATTAAAGCGGCCCTCTCCACCAAATGGAACATTCACATAACCGCGATAGTCAACTTTAAAGATCGATATTTGAATCCCTTGTGGGACGTGCACAGGAACTGAGAGGTTACAGGTTTTACGGTCTATTGTTTTGCCAGTCATGCCGCCAGCATTGGCAACGTAGCTATCAAAGAGTACACTTAATGATTTGTTGTCGGGGGAAAGTGTCACAGATGCGGAACCTGCTGGACATCCCGTTCCGCCATACCCAGGTGTATCAAGACTGATAGTGTCTGCTTGTGCTGTAGTAAAACTGCCCAGTAAAAGAACGAGTGCTAATAACTTTTTCATTGAGTAACTCCTTGTCTTGTTGTCTCCCCTGTGGTTTGGCCTTTCCATCACCACAACGTATTTTTGAGGGGATTTGGTTAAGAAAATAGAAATAAAAAATCTTTTCATTAATCAAGGGTTCATTCCTTGTCTCTGATATATTTTTAAAAGCAAGATGTGTGCCAAAATTCAATAAATCTTATTTTGGAATTTAAGTGCTAAGATGATCCTTTTTTAAAAAAGCTTGGTGCAAAACTGACCTATAACTCCTTGCTATCAAGCGACCGATAGAACTATTCTGGTACTTTTTGGCCCTTATCACTGTTTTTTTTTATGTTTTGTGATACGTATAAGTCTTAGTCTTAAGTCTTGCCTTAGCATTTGAGAAACGGAGAAGAGTTCATGATCAAGAAAAGCACTATTCCTAATAAAAAAGCGCATCACGCTCCCAAAGGAGTGGTTAAAGAAAAAGCAAAAGAGAAAGATAAAGAGAAAGAAAAAGAGAAAGATCGAGATCATAAACATAAACACGCTCAAAGCAGTGCTAATAAAAAAGTAGCGACCCATTCGAAACATCGCCCACCACAACAAGAACGGTCCAGTAATACCAGTAATGCCAATAATAAAGGTGGGAAAAAGTTTGAACGTCCAAAATTTTCAGCGGCAAAAGGGAAGAAGTCACCCGATAAGCGACCAGGGCAACACTCTCATGCTAAGAGTAAAGGCGGCCAGAGTGCTCCAAAATTAGTCGCTCCGCATGCTATGCACAAGAGTGCCAAATCAGGTTCTGCGCCGGCGCATAAGCCAGTAAGTGCTGCGCACCCTACACTTCATCACAAAGAGAAGGAGCGAGAAAAAGATCTCAAGAAAAAAGATAAGTTAACCCCTCCTATTAAGTTGGAGATCCCCAAGGAGAAGGAAAAAAGCAAAGAGAAAGAAAAAGAGAAAGAGAAAGAAAAAGAGAAAGCGGTTACTCCCACAGTCACTCCAATGCTGGTTACTACGGGAGTAGCAACAGCTTCCGACAAAAAAGCATCAAAGAAGAGTATAAAGGTGCTTGATAAAAAAAGTGAGGAGGAGATCATCACTACAGAATATCCAGAGGCACCAGCAAAGAAAGAAAAAATAAAAGATAAAGACAAAGATAAAGACAAAGACAAAGACAAAGACAAAGATAAAGACAAAGAACTTAGCAAACAAGAGATTCAGGCCAAGGATTTAAAAGAGCTAGAAGAGAAAATTACCGAAGAGATTGAAAGCTTAAGTGAAGATTATAACATTGAAGATATTCGCAAAGTGATTAGGGAAATTGACTTTTTCAATCATGGCGATACCGATGAGTGTATGGAAAAACTTTGCGAGAATATTCAAACCACTGCTGGCTTTTGTCGGCAACACTATATTAAAAATTGGAAATCGATTCGTAAGAAAAGGGCGATCTTAAAGGAAGGAAAACTTCAGCAGTTTATCGAAGATTTAATCAGTAAATATCCTGTGAAATATATCGAGGCCATTATCCGCGATTTAAGTGGAGATAAAGAGTTTTATCAAGTTCTAAAAGAGCTCAATATTGACTCCGGTCACTTTGATGACGATATTATCGATATCGATGTCGATGACGATTTGGCAATCGAAGCACGCACCATCACTAGTATGCGTGGAGTGAACTACGAAGATGATGAGATCATCTAGTGAAGTGACTTATTCAACTTTTGTTCAAGCTTTGATCTCAAGGCCTTTAAAGTGAAGGAGATACTCTTGATTTCCCTCTTGGCCCAGAATAGGCGAGGGGAGATAGTTGACTACTTTCCAGGGGAATCCTTCATGGTGGAACCAATCAATAAAGGAGTGGAGTGCTGTGAGTGCAAGACGCTCGCTCTTGACAATTCCACGCTTGCTTAAAAATTCCCGACCAACTTCAAATTGTGGTTTAAAGAGGAGGATCGCTTCGCCTTGCGTACGCAGCAGTGAAAAAATAGTTCCGACAACTTTTCGAAGGGAGATAAAAGAGATGTCTCCCACGAGGAGGTCGACTTGCTCTGGAAGCAAGAAAGGGTATTTGAGGTTGATGCCCTCGTAGTTTAAGATACGAGGGTCGGCAAGCAGCTTTGGTGCCAGCTGCCCATGGCCGACATCGATAGTATAGATACGAAGCGCCCCTTGTTCTAGGAGGCAGTCACTAAAGCCACCCGTTCCCGCCCCCACATCGGCAGCGCTGCGGCCCTTGACCTTCACCTCAAAGTGCTCGATCCCCGCTCGTAACTTTCCACCAGCTCGGCCGACGTAGAGGGGACGAAGGTTGCTTTCACTTTGGCGAATCTCTAGCTCTGTAAGATAACGCTCTTCTGTGTCGATATCAATGGCGTAAGAGGGACGGGCAATTGTCTTACCGCGATAGACGACGAGGCCAGCGCGAATGAGATCTTGGATCAGGCGCCGGGTGAATTTAGGGTACTTTTGCACTAAAATCTTGTCGACTCGCTCGCGTTTTTTGATTATGTTGCTGTTGTTAAGATTATTGTTATTATCAGTATAGTTGATCTCCATGACAACTCTTTTACGATATTAGGTCTCACTATGACAAGACATGAAAAACCGCTTTTTAATCTCGTTCGTGTCAGCACCGATGTAGGGGTGCTGGTGTTGGCATGGCTTGCTGCCTATTTTATTCGTTTCGAATCGTTTATTCCAGGAGGGCAGAGCGGACTCTTGGGTGTCTTTGTGATGCTCTCGCTGCCCGTTGCCCTTTTCACCGTCTATATCTTATATCGCCATGAAGTTTACACTTCGTTACGCTTTACTGCTTTTTCCATTGAAACGCTGCGCTTGCTGAAGGCGAGCACTATTAGTTTTGTTTCGGTGGTGATTTTGATCTATTTTTTGGAGAAGGATAAATTATCACGGATTGCGCTTGTAAACTATTTTTTGCTTTCAACGCTGCTCTTGCTCTTCACACACGCCTTGATACGGACAGCGTTTCGCAAATGGAATAAGCATCATAAAAATTTCTTGAAGGTGCTACTAGTTGGTGATGGTGCTATGATCGCTGAGTATGCCCTTCGCATTCTAAAAAATCGTGCTTCGGGAGTAATTTTTGTGGGATGGAAGGACGCGGGTGAAAGTAACCAGAAACTGGCAAGAGAAAAAGCGATTCCACTGGTAAACGAGATGATTACGACAGAAGAAGTGGATGTTATGGTGATTGGTTATCGTGGTGATAAGGCCTCGCTTGCTGATGAAATTTTGCGCCGCTATTATAGTGAACTGATTACGATTCAGGTAATTCCCGATCTGTCGTATGCGCTTATTGGCCATGAGATTCAAGATTTCTCAGGGATTCCGATCATGACCATTAATTGGCCTAAGCCTGGTCCTTTTGATTATCTTTTAAAACGTAGTTTCGATTTTATTAGTGCTTTTATGGGGCTTTTAATACTTTCCCCTATTTTAGCGATGATTGCCTTGGCGGTAAAGATGAGTTCCAAGGGGCCTATTTTTTATGGGCAAGAGCGAGTAGGGCTTGATGGTAGGAATTTTAAAATGTGGAAGTTTCGCTCGATGAAAATTGATGCAGAAAGAGAGACGGGAGCGGTCTGGGCCGTTGAGGATGATCCGCGGCGAACCGTTCTCGGTACACTCCTTCGTGTAACCTCACTCGATGAGTTACCACAGCTTTGGAACGTATTAAAAGGGGATATGAGTTTAGTCGGACCGCGCCCAGAGCGTCCGGTGTTTGTGAATAAATTCAAAGGACAAATTCCAAACTATATGCTTCGCCATCGGATGAAAGCAGGAATCACCGGATGGGCCCAAGTCAATGGATGGAGAGGCAATACCAGTTTAGAACGAAGAATTGAGTGTGATATTTTTTATATTAAACATTGGTCCTTGTGGCTGGATATTAAAATTCTTTTCCTGACCTTTTGGAAAGGTTTTGTAAATAAAAACGCTTACTAAAAAAATAGATCATAGATTATATAGATCAAGTAAAGCGAAAGGAGAGCTTCTTTATGTGTCTTGCAATTCCTGTAAGGGTAATTGAGATTTTGGATAACTCAAAGGTGAAGGTGGATTTGGAGGGAGTCACCTTGCAAGTCTCATCTCTCTTAGTCGGCCAGGTAGCAGTTGGCGACTACGCCTTAGTACACGCGGGGTTTATTATTGAAAAGATTAGCGAGGATGACGCCAAGGAGAGTTTGGCCCTCTTTGCAGAGATTAGAGAAAAAACTTATGCTAATGAAAAGAAAGAGTAGGGGGCCTTTATGCGATCAGAACAAGAAAAAATCAGGATACTTTCCACACAGATTAAAGGTGTGTCCAAGAAAAATATTAACATTATGGAGGTGTGCGGAACTCATACCATGAGTATTGCTCGTCATGGGATTCGCTCGCTGCTTCCTGAAAATATCAATATCATCAGTGGACCAGGGTGTCCGGTATGTGTGACTTCGGCAGGAGACATTCACTTGGCGATTGAACTTTCAAAGCGCGACGACTTTCTGGTGGCGACTTTTGGGGACATGCTTAAGGTTCCGAGTCAGGGTGAGACGTTACAAGGGCGGAAGAGTGTAGCGATGATCTATAGTCCACTCGATGCGGTCAAGCTTGCCAAAGATAATCCTAAAAAAGAGGTGGTGTTTTTAGGGATTGGCTTTGAGACTACCGCTCCACTGATTGCCGCCACCATTAAGAGTGCTAAGAGTGAGGGGGTCAATAATTTTTCTGTACTCTCTATGCACAAGACGGTTCCGGTGGCCCTCGATGTAATTTTGTCGGCACCTGGAAATAAGATCCAAGGACTCTTGCTCCCTGGGCATGTGGGTGCCATTACCGGTCGCCGTTACTTTGATTTTTTAAAACGCTATCAAGTCTCCGGCATCGTCACCGGGTTTGCGGCCATCAATATGATGGAGTCGCTCTACCTTTTGGCCTCGCACTTAAATGAAGAGAGATACGACATCGTCAACAACTATACTCATATTGTGAGCGAAGAGGGAAATGTGTGTGCCCAAGAGGTGCTTGCGGAGGTATTCGAGGAGAGCGATGCCGAGTGGAGAGGGATCGGAATGATTCCTGGAAGCGGACTTAAGATGAGAAGTGAATTTGAAGCATTTGATGCTTACAAAAAGTTCTCCTTGAAAACACCCAAAATTGCAGAGGCCGCCGGATGCTTGTGTGGCCCGATCCTTATGGGAAAAAACAAACCCTCCGAGTGCAAGCACTTTGGAAAAACTTGTACCCCGGCAACGCCAGTTGGACCTTGTATGGTTTCAAGTGAAGGAACGTGTGCTGCTTATTATAAGTATGGAGTTAACGTATGAACATGAAGAAGAGCAAGGTGACGCTAAATCATGGGGCCGGTGGCCGTCAAATGGGACTACTTATTCGTGAACTTATTGTGGAAAAACTTTCTAATGGTATTTTAGAGCGCCTCGATGATAGTGCGATCTTGAAAAATAATCTTAGTGCCGGGCGAATCGCAATGACCACCGACAGTTACGTTGTCAGTCCTCTCTTTTTTCCCGGTGGAGATATTGGAAGACTTGCCGTAAGTGGTACGGTGAACGATTTAACCACCTCTGGTGCTAGGCCCTATGCCTTGTCACTGGCCTTTATTCTCGAGGAGGGAGTGAGCTTTGAGACCATCTCTACAGTAGTAGATTCGATTGCCAAGGCGGCCAAAGAGGCAAAAGTTTTAATCGTCACTGGCGATACCAAAGTGGTAGAGGCGGGCAAAGGCGATCAAATTTATATCAACACCTGTGGTATTGGCTTTATTGAGGATGATGCTCTTCAAATCTCCTCCCACAATCTTAAAAAAGGTGATGTGATCATGGTGACTGGGCCCATTGGCAATCATGAGATTGCCATGCTTGCTGCTCGCAAGGGTGTCGACTTTGATATGAGCAGTGTAGAGAGTGATGTTGCCCCCCTTTGCCTCCCGATGCAAAAGGTGCTCGTCAAAGCAAAGCAGCTTATTCATGCGGTTAAAGATCCTACACGTGGTGGAATTGCTGGCGTGCTTTTAGAGATGAGCGAGCACTCACAGGCATGCATCGAAATAAAAGAGAGCGCCATCCCCATCGATAAGGGTGTGCACGCTGTTTGTGAGCTTTTAGGTTTTGATCCTCTCTACCTTGCAAACGAAGGCAAGTTTGTAATTGCTTGTGAAGAGAGTGCTGTAGCTTTTGTAGAAGAATTTTTTAAAGATGCAAAAGTTATTGGAAAAGTATCTGCACAAGCACAAGCACAAGCACAAGGTGAGGGAGTGAAGAAAGGAGTTTTCCTAGAAGTGCTTTCTGGAGGCATTCGTCGGATCGCTCCCTTGGAAACCACTCAATTACCGCGCATCTGCTAGTAATAGATTTAAGGTAACTGCTCACTCCCTTCAACCTGCTATCAGCTGATAGCATCTGGATGAAAGTTGATGGTTGAAGGGAGTGAGCAGTTACGATTTAAGTTAACTACATTGAATAGCGTTTTTTTATTAACAGATAGGAGAAGCAAAAGGTTAATAGTCCAACTAAAAATAAATAGCTCCATTCAACAGATAGCTTTGATATTCTATATTCATTAAAAAGGATTGATTTAATTGACTCGTAAAAGTGATAGGATGGCAAAAAAGGAGCAATGATGTTTAGTTTTTTTGAAAAATCTGACAAAGCAGAAGGAAGTAAATGGGGAAGATAGAAAATTACTCCTAAAGTTCTCGCGCTGGCCTGATTACGACATAATAACCCCAAGAAAACCCCATAGGCGCTAAAACAGAAGCCGCCTATTCCAATAAGTACAAAATAATTCAAGTTATTTTCAAAATTAAAATTACTTAGCAGATGGAGGGATATGACGGCCATGAATATTAGAATTACGCCTGAAAACAACTTGGCGAGAAGCCACTCAATTTCGCGCATAGGAGTTTGCAAAAGAGCTAAAAGTAAATTTTTTTCTTTTTCTTCGGCAACTTGCGCAGGGATTATAATGAAGCCTACCAGTAAAACTATCATCAGAATCCAGATAGGTAAACTTTGTTTTTGGATTGCACCTGTCTGAAGAGATTTGATTTCACTAATCCAGCTTGCGCTATTTCCTTCTACTGTTCTCTGTAATACTGCCAAGTTTTCGACCATTGAAATAGTTGATATGGACTCTTTTTTTAAAACTACAAGGACTAATTTGTTTTGATTTTTATCCGATCTTAATAAGAGTCCATCAATTTTTTTTTCTTTTAATAAAAGCAGACCTTCCTCTTCCGTAGTAATACGAGAAATTGTAAACACTCTATCGGCCAAAATAATGGCCTGTAGGATAAGCGGAGCATAGATTTCTGTTTGAACAACTCCTAGCCTTATTTTTTGAAAACTGACTGCTTCCTGATCTATGAATTTTAAAGACAAAAAAATGAAAAAAGGTATAAAAAAGATGAGATAGATTGTCTTGTTCTTAAAGGCAATGGCCAAATCATTTAAAGTTAAGGTAACGATATTTTTTATTATCATAGATAGAGTTCTTTATGGATTTTTGAATGGAAATATTTCTCCGGTGAACCGTCGAAGATCAAGTCACCTTGGTGCAGAACAAGGATACGTGTTGCAAGTGTTTTTATCTCTTCGGGGCGATGTGAAGTAAACATGATTGTTTTTCCTTGGGTATTGAAATATTTTAAAAGCCGGTAAATCTCTTTAGTCATGTCATAGTCTAGCCCCGATGTCGGTTCATCAAAAAGAAGGATAGGAGGGTCTGCCAATAGAGAGCGGCCGATGCTCACCCTTTGTTTTAATCCTTTTGATAAGATCTGAATTTTATTTTTTCGAAAAGGTATCAAATTAAATTCTTTCAGAATTTCTTCTATTCTAGAAAAGGGGATTTGAAATAAACGGGCAAATAATTTAAAATTGTACTCGACAGAAAAAAAATCAAAAAGGGTAGGATTTTCTGGGACAAAAGCAATTTTTCTTACGAGTGCCACCCTGTTTTTTAGATTAATGCCATCCATGTAAACTTCTCCGCTATCGGGTAGTAGACTGTTAGATAACATTTTTAAAAGAGTAGATTTGCCAGCACCATTATGCCCGATAATTGAGACTAACTCACCTTTTTCTATATCAAAGCTGACTCGGTGGAGACCTCTGCTTTCACGATAAATTCTTGTAAGATTACAAACTTTTATCAGCATCGATATCTCTTTCTGTTCGCAATCATTTGGCAAGTGAGATACCTCATAGCATTCTTTACAACAGCTTTACAATCACTATCACTAAAACGATCACAACTAATATTCCAATAATAAATCCCATTTTTCCTCCTTTACTGCCATTGTTTTATTTAATAACCTTTTTTCTCCATTTAAAGTAATGGCGGTCAGTAGTATCTGCTATCTCAGTATTAGAGACAACTCTTTTAAATTTCCATTTAGGTTATACCGAACTATGAGTAGCAGCGAGGTGCCATTCGTGCATGGCACCGGTTGCTGTTTGCAGATGAAGTTTAGTCATCCTCTCCGCGATTATAGCGTTTGCAAAATTTATTGAGGTCTCTAATCGCACTATTTTCAGGACAAGTTCTAGGTCCGACAATGATCGGATTTCCTTTAAGATCAACACTATCCAATGTCGTTAATCTGGCAAGAATGCTGACATCACGAATTTCATTGTTTTTTAAATTGAGCGAACGAATATTTTTTGCCGAAAGGAATGGTCTTAAATCGCTAATGCCTAGTCCTTTTAATTTGAGTTTCTTGACTGTTCTTAATTGATTTTCTGCGCTTAAACAGTCATTCGTCTCAAATACATTCATTATAATCCTTACTGTATTTTTAATGCTGGAGGAGATATTCGGATTCATACAGTAAGCGTAAAAGTTCTCACCCACCGGAGGTGTGGTTGGAGTTGGTATTGGATTTGGTATTGGTGTTGGTGTTGGTGTTGGTGTTGGTGTTGGCGTTGGAGGAGTTGGAGGCGTTGGAGGAGTAGCGGGATTGGCCGAGTAATGAACCAAGGCATTGACTATGGCCGATACTGGCATACTTAGCTGGGAACTTTTTTTGGCGGTGATCCCTCCCCAAGATTTAGGTAGTGTAGCGCCACTTCCAATATCCCAAGTGCCACTAATGGCATTTTCAAAAGGAGTGGTGACCTTGGCATCTTTGGTCGGCGTCCATAGAAAATCGGGATGTTTGTTAGAGTACCATTCACCTCCAAGAATCTCTCCTTGGTCATTTAACTCCAAATCATAAAGGTAAACAACGGAGTTTGTGGCATCGTGGGCGGCAGTTTCTCTATTTCTAAGCACGGGAGATGTTTCCACCATATAGGTGACCCTCATTTGCACACCAACAATGTGAGTTGCTTGAGGAGAGCGATAAGTATGAAATCGGTCGCGTTTAAATTTACTCATGGTAATGGTGGCACTACTTGCCTTACTGGAGGTGGCCCCCGTTTGTGGATTGAAATAGATATAGGTGTAGCCTAGGACCGGTTGATTCCAAACCTCATAGTCGTAATTTACATCCATGATAAAACTTCGATTTGCAATGCCAATCTGGTTTACCATAGCAAGGTGCCAAGTTCCTGGATTGCTATCAAAGCAATCGCTGTCGATGATTCGACCAACGTTATCTTTATTCAGATTTCTCTCTTTGACATTACAACGACCACCAACAAATCGGGTCTCAAATTTTGCCTGGGCCCACAGCAGTGTTGCCAGTGCTTTTATGTCAGCAGGATAAAAAGAAAGCTCTAAGCTTTCATCTGCAGATTTAACTCGAACGACATTGCTTGGTCTTGGTAGCATATAGGAGGCCGCGGCCCAGCCATGGCAAATCCCCATCCAATTTTCAACCTCTCCGGTCGAATCGTAAATATTTTTTCCTTGTGCCCACATTGCTCTGGTTAAAGTCCAAGTGTTATCACCAACAAGAAGATCATACTTTTCTGAAGGTGATAGTTGTGTTAAGCGTTCAGCACTCAAATACTCCGATGGGAAGTGATCTCTCATTGCAAAATTGTAAAAATCCAACCAAGTTCCATCCTTGGGATAGTTCGAATCAGCATAGCGTGCACCAAGAATGCCTTTCTTGGTGGGCCAATAATCATCAGACCAAGGTTGCACTGTAATTTTAGCACTAGTTAATCTCTTTGCATCCATATCCGCAAGTCGTGTTACCATGCTATTTCCATTATCCACAAGATTTTGGGCCAGATCTTTTTCGAGATAGCGGGCCTTGCGGTGAAGAGCGCTAGCGCTGGAATTTGCCATGACTTTCTCACGAATTGCAAGCTTCATGCGTAGTAACTCATCAGGATCGATGTCAGTATCATTTGTGACTTGATTACCCTCCTCATCATACTTGATTAGATCACGCTCCATAAAAGTTTTGGAATCGGAATAAAAATCCTCGAGGAGGTTTGTGGGCAGATCTGTCAACGGCATCTCTGCTTTGGTTTTGGCCGCTTCCTTTTTTGTCATTGCTGATACTGCTGTTGGAGTGTTTTGCGGATTACAGGAGACAAAAAGTGACAGTTGAAGTAACGCAATGAAACTCATCTGTGAAATTTCAGGCAACAAAAATCTCAATCGTATTCGATAAGTCATGGTGTAACTCCCTTTGCTTGATAGCAGCTATAGAAATTATTGAACTTTGATAACCCTACTAAGCTGCTATTGCTGCAAATAAAGTGCCACTTTTTGCTTACTACTGAAAACCGAGAGTAGTTCGTTTTTTACTTAATGATCTTACTATCACGGCACATGCTGTGACTTAAGATCTTCTGCTGCAAGCCTTCCACGTGAGATGGTGGGTTCTTGCAGAGTCGATTGATAAACTCAACGAGGGTTGCATGATAGGCCTTGATATCAGCATCCTCTGCATCGACTTTAAAGTTCTGAACCGTCTGCCAGTTAAGAGAGGAGATCTGCTGATCAAGTTCTCGTCTGCGTGGAGATTTTTCGCGACTTTGCTTATAGTTGTGCTTTTCTTTGAACTCGGCAACAGCAACGGCCACTGCTTGGTTAACTGCATTTTCATACTTCTCACCAAGTTTCCTAGTTGCATACATTAAATCAGCAAAATCGGGCCCAATCACACTCATCAAAGTTCGGTGCAATTGATAGGTATCGGTCAGCGATTTTAAGTACAATGGAAAGCCGCTTGAAGACTCATATTGCCTTAACCAACCATCAAGGTTCCAAAGTTGCATTAAGTAAGCATTAACATTTTTTTGAACAGAGGCGGGTAGAATTTTTAGTGGTGCCTCCGTCGCAATCATCTTCTCTGGGTGTGCAAGTAGATCATCAACATTAACCATCTCATTTTTTCCCTTCTCATCTTCGGCAACAACCAGCACACCATAACCACCTCCCTTGGAAGTGTTTGAGCGGGAATCACCATTGATACCAACTTCAACGATGGATGGTTTTGCAGTTCTTACCAGCACTGACTGTGGATCGGCCATTACTTTGCCAAAAGCTGTGCTTGCACCATCTGCCGCTGGTTTGGGAGCAGTTTGCATTACAAAGATACGAATATCGTTTGCTTGAGTTAAAAAGGTTGGTTTATAGCTCTCGAGTGCGGCCTTTTTCTCTGGATTATTCACCACCTCTGCATAAATATCTTTGCCCGACTTATCTTTTTGACCACTGTAATAATCTTTAATACCTTCTTTAGTCATTGGCATCGTCATCGCAGCAGAGTGAACAAACTCTTGTACCACCATACGATTCACTTCCTTAAGCTCCTCATCGCTTAAGTTGCTCTTTACTCGGCCACTCTGATCAAAAGCACTTTTGGGCAATCTGGAGAAAATCTTCTCTTTGATCACGCTTACTCGCTCTTCTGGATCTTTGTTGGCCAAGATGAAAACACCGCCACCACCTGAACCATCTGGTTCTTTGATAACAAAACTCGTGAGTGCTTCATAATCTCCACTTTCGATGGCATCTTGGAAAGCTTTTAAGAAGCCATCACCTGCTGTCGTTTGTGCCGAAAACGATTTTGGTGGTCCTGCAATCGCCGATTCACCATTATCAAGAACCGCTTTCTCACCCTCTGCTAAGAAGAGCGGGGCCAAACACTTCGAAGAGATTTCGAACACTTTCTTATCATCAACAACTCGAGCACCAACCACGTTGGTATAGAGTTTCTTACCTAGAACTGCATCCGCTAAACTGCCTGGTTTTGCTCCTGGTGTTTTAGGATCAACACCAAGTTTATCGATGCCTTCAAGTTCAAGTGGATTACACTTTTCATCAAGTTTTACTCCAACAATTTTGTCGAAATCTTTGTTCCCAACTTCGTCATAAGCGTATTCCCAGTCGTACCAAACGCCTTTGCGAAGAGTTGCGCTCTTTTCTGCCAAACAAGCATATTTTTCTGGATCTCCCTCGATGATCCCATCAAAGATTTTTTCAATCTCCTCGTAGTTGGGTGAGATTTCAGGAATATCTTTCTCATTAAATAAAAAGCTCTCTTCAGCACGACTATAGATACCGGTAACCACAGGGTGCGCTTGGCCTGCTCCGGTATTAAGGCGAACGTTTCCTCCCGCATCGATATAGAGGTCGCTTTTCTCTACGAAAGGCATCCCTGAAAAGTAGGAGATGGAAGCGACATCGGGATGAGCACCATTATGAACCCCAGGTCCAACAATCACACTGATACCATCACTTCTTCCAGTCCAGTAATGAGCATTGCTATCGATGGTCTCACGTAAATTTTTATAAGTATTATCTTTGGCCATGCGAGGAAGCGCCTCTTTGGCCATCGCCGGATCTTCTTTGATCCAATCACTAATCACATAGCGAATATTGGACATACCACTAGGTGTTCCATAGTTACCTTCAGCATAAACAGGGCGTAATTTTTTGGGATCAGAGGTCTCTGGCATAGCATCCACCCCAACGATAGAGATAAAAGGGTAGCCTGCCATCTGAGGGGCATGAAATTTTTTAATATCGTAAATACTATGTTTCATCGAGTTTAGCATCACCGCAAGCTCTTTATCGCTACAATCGGTGATCTCTTTTCCCGTGGCCGCTTTTACTGCGCTCTTAATGCTTTCAGGTGTAGCGCCACTAAGATCTTGAGAGAAGAAGGCCTGCTCTAAAACGCGATTAGAGCGCAGTACAGTTGCCGTTGATTGCACCAACATATCAAAGCTAGAGCGATTGAGAACCATAGGAATACCATTAACTTTAACATCAAAGAAACTGGCCTTATTACCAGTTTTACTGGTAAATGACATTCCATGGTCTCTTAATCTTTCTGTTAATTTTTTATTGATGAGCTCTTGTTCTTTTGCTGTTCTTCCTCTTACTATGTCTGCAATATTTTTACAATGCTCTCGTGAAGAACCATCTTTGCAAAAAAGAAAATTTTCTGCAGAAATTCCAAACTTTGCTGCTTTCCCCGTCTTTCCATTGATGAGAGGATACTCCGAAAGATTAATTCCCGCTTTGAAAAGTTCTTCTAAAATTTTATCCACACTACTGTCGATGTCACTACAATTTGCAGTAGCGGTCTGTGCAACCTGTGCTTGGCCGCTGTTTCCGATCTCTCCCGCTATTACGTTTGCAACATTAATATGCAGAGAAGATAGTGCTACAACTGCTAGCAGTAACATTTTTTTACCAAGGTTCTTTTGCTTTTTCGTTAACCTTTTTTCTTTTTTATGCTTATGCATCTTGATGTCCCTCCTTTAAAGAACTACGCAATACACGACTACTACTGGATACAAAATAATTGTAAGTGCAAAAGAGAGATCCTCTGAAAGTTAATCTTAAAAAAATAATGCAAAGATGATTTTTTCAATCAAATCGATGAGTTGAAACGCTCTAAATAAAAATCATTGAGGTTGATAAATTTTTCGAGTGGCAAAAAAATATTGCAGATTTAGGGGTCTATTGTAAAGACCACCCTGTCTTAAGCCCTAAGACAAAGTACCCGAGGGCCAAAGCACCAATACCAAAGATAGTATCGCCAATGACTCGCGCCCATCTGAGATTATCCATGAGTGAAGTTTGCATAAACTCCGCCGATCTTGCATACCACATTCCATGCTCAACACTGGCCAAGGTTTGGAGAAAACCGATGGGAAGAAGACTTAGTAAAACCATCAGTGCTAGGCCTATGTTAATGGACCAGAAGGCAAAGGCCAATATCTTGGTCTTCCACACCATATGAGTTGCAAGCCCTTTCAAGCAAAACAACATAAGACCAATTCCAAGCATTCCGTAGACGCCAAAAAGTGCAGTATGTCCATGGACTGGTGTGGTGTTTAATCCTTGCATGTAGTAGAGGGCAATCGGTGGATTGATAAAAAAACCAAAGAGTCCGGCCCCGACAAGGTTCCAAAAGGCAACAGCAATGAAACAATAGATCGGCCATTTGTAAGCATCTACCCAAGGCCTACTCTCTGCCAGTGTTAAATTTCCGTAACCTTCAAATCCAACTAAGACCAGAGGGACAACCTCAAGCGCACTAAAGGTTGCTCCGATGGCCATCACGGCCGTGGGTGTCCCAGTAAAGTAGAGGTGGTGGAAGGTGCCTAAAATTCCCCCCAAAAGAAAAATAATCGTTGAGAAGAGTACAGAGGCAGTGGCCGTGCCAACCTTTAAAAGGCCCATGCGTGTAAAGAGAAATGCAATGACAACAGTTGCAAAGACTTCAAAAAATCCTTCCACCCAAAGATGCACCACCCACCAACGCCAATACTCCGCAATTGCTAAATTGGTTTGTCTTCCCCACATTAGTCCTGCCGCATAGAAGATAGCGATCGCTGCTGAAGCAATCAAAAAGAGACCGAGGAGATGGCGATGCTCTCCTGGTGACTTGAGTGCCGGCCACATTGCACGTGCCATGAGAGCAAACCATAAGAACAAACCCACCAAGAGAAAAATCTGCCAAAACCGTCCAAGATCCACATACTCATACCCTTGATGGCCAAACCAAAAATTGGTTTCAAACCCAAGCTTTTGATGAACGGCCAAGTATTGACCTGCAAGAGAGCCTACAACAATGATGAGCAAGCAAACAAAAAGGAAGTTGACCCCCTCTCGTTGAAACCTGGGTTCATACCCAGAAACCGCTGGTGCCATAAAAAGTCCTGTGGCCAGCCATGCAGTTGCTATCCAAAAGATTCCAAGCTGCACATGCCAAGTTCGAACAATGACATAAGGAAGCCATTTCGCTAATGGAAATCCATAAAAACCGCTTCCCTCAACACCATAATGGGCGGTGATAACACCAACTAAAATTTGCACCACAATTAAGGCGGCAACAATCCAAAAATATTTTAGCGTGGCCTGCATAGAAGGCGTGGGATTCAAGGCCAAGAGAGGATCGTTCAGAGGAATGGGATGTGACTCTTCTGAATGCTGCCTACTAATTTTAGCGTAATACCAAACAAGAGCTCCCACACCTGCTAAAAGCAGCACAAAACTTATAACCGACCAGACGATCAAATTTCCTGCGGGGCGATTTCCGACTAACTCTTCCGCTGGCCAATTTTGAGTATAGCTAACCAGTGCTTCTGGGCGATTGGTGACAGCGGCCCAAGAGGTCCAAAAGAAAAAGGCGCTCAGTTTTCGTAGGCGCTCCGGATCTTTTAGTGCATTTTTATGAATGGCATAAGCATCTCGAAGATCATCTAATGTTGGATCATCTGTAAATAAAGCAGTGTAGTGTTTAGAGACAAACTGAATGGCCATGGCCCTTACAGCGGAAATGGTGATTGTACTTATACTGGAAGTTGAATCATAAGTGTTCTTTCGTAGCTCTGCTTGAAGTCTCGCCTTCAGCATTGCCTGTAGCTCAAGATCGAGAGAAGCAAAATCTTTGTGATAAGAATCTTGTGCCCACTCATTTAAAATCCAAACGGCTTCACGATGAAGCCAATCGGCAGTCCAGTCGGGAGCAACATAAGAGCCATGCCCCCAAATACTACCGATTTCTTGCCCTCCCATAGATTGCCAAACATTTTGTCCTTCACGAATATCTGTTCCCGTGAAAAGAACCTCTCCGGAATTCGTTATAACCTTATCAGGAATGGGAGGTGCCTTTTGATAAATTTCTGTACCATAATAGATTAAAACAACAAAAGAGCCAACGATGACAAACGCTAACGCCAACCAATGTTTTATATAATTCATCGGATACTCCGTGGTGGAATAGGTAGTGGGATGGAACTTACTTTTTCTTCTGAAATCGAATGGGCGTCTTCCGAAGGTTTTCAGGCCGCTCTAGTTGCCCATAACTGTTCTTAATGAAACAGACTCCCCACTTCTTAACTGAATCCTAGTCTCCCCTGTATGAACAAAATTCTTGGATGTGGTCTTAACAAAGAAAAATTTTGAATCACGTCCACCAACGAGAAAGTGACCGGGTGAGAGAAAATCAAATTTCACCAGGCTTCCGCCAACACCACTTCTTTGTGCGGTAAGAGGGTCAATCATTCCAAGGCCATCAACTCTCCAGTCTGCAAAAATGATATTAGGTGGGGTTGGGAAAGATCTCGTAAAGACATTGCTGATAATTCCATTTAGGCCAGGTTTGGTATCGCGAATTCTATAGTAGAAGTGCAAGTTTCCGCTGCCCGCACTCTTCACAACTCTGTTTTGTAATGTTCCAATGAACAACACGGCCCCACCTGCACCAACAATGGAAAAGGGAATCAGCTTGTCATAGATCACTCCACCCACAAGATCGGGTTCCGCTGCTGCGGTCGTGCCAGGAAGTGCCGACGCCAGTGCAGGGCCTACTGGAAGAAAGACCGAGGCATTGACGGTTCCACTGACGGCCAAGAATGACAACATTATTATTGAAAAAATAAAACTCTTAATTCCACTTTTCATTTGTTATCTCCAGGTTTTATAGAGAATAATAGTAAGCCTGCAGATTGAGCAGGAACGGATAGAAGGTAAAATCGAAATTACTGATCGCCTGATAAGATATTTTGTTTTCTCAGGATCCTCCGCTTCAACCAATAGATAGGCCGCATGCCGGCCAATTCGAGGGGGTTATTGCTATGAAGATGATTGCCTATTACATCCTTCCGTTGTTGGCGCTGTTTTCTCTTTCTCCTTGGGTCTCCTCTGGAGCTGCGCTTTTGATGGGAATACTCACAACAATTATTTTTGGCAATCCCTATAACATTCAAACAAAAAAAATAACTCAGACAACGTTAAGCTTAGCGGTTATGGGCCTTGGGGCCGGAATGAATTTACTGGTTATAGGAAGTGTTGGACTCTCTGGTATTGGTTATACCATCGTTGGAATTGCAAGTGCTTTCTTTTTTGGAAATATTCTGGGGAAATTTTTAAAGATTGAAAAGGATACATCATTATTGATTGTCGTTGGGACAGCAATTTGTGGAGGGAGTGCTATCGCAGCTGTGGCCGCGGTGATTAGAGCAAAATCACAGGAGGTTTCAGTTGCTTTAGGAATTGTCTTTTTGTTGAATGCTTTGGCGCTCTTTATATTCCCAGTTATTGGCCATTATTTGAATTTAAGTGAGGGGCAGTTTGGTTTATGGTGTGCCTTGGCCATTCACGATACAAGCTCCGTTGTTGGAGCGACTTTACACTACGGTTCTCATGCTCTCGAAGTTGGGACTACAGTGAAATTGGCACGGGCCTTGTGGATCATTCCTGTTGCGATGATGGTAGGAATGTTAAGACCAAAAAATCAACATAACACCGCTAAAAAACCTTGGTTCATTCTTGGTTTTTTGTTGGCCGCTGCGGTGGTTACCTTTATTCCATCTCTTCAAGCTATAGGACATCAAATAGAGATGATATCAAAAAAGTTAATGGTATTAACATTGTTTCTTATTGGAGCAAATTTGACAAAGGAGACGCTCCAAAGTGTTGGAATAAGACCTTTCGTTCAAGGTGTTGCACTCTGGATTGTTATGGCGCTAGGAACATTGGTGGGAGTCACATTTGGAAGATGATAAGTAACTGCTCACTCCCTTCAACCATCAACTTTCATCCAGATGCTATCAGCTGAATAGCTGTCAGCTATTCCACTTCAGCTTCTTCGAAAAAAATTGATTTAGGCCTTGAAATTTAACTGGGCCTCTTGATTAAAATAAGTAATACTGATCTTTATGAGCAAGGATTCGATACGAGATAAAATTACAAAACTGCAGCAGGAATCGGAGGCAATTCTTAAAACGAAAAACCTGAATGCAGACGTACGATTTTTTATTCAATCAATGATGTCAATCTTGGAAATTGTTGTTGCGGTTCTACTTGAGAAAAAAACCAGAAAGAATTCTAGCAATAGTGGCCTGCCGCCATCAAAAAATAATGGTTCTAATGGCAATCGTAATAAGAATTCCGGTCAAAGAGCTAATCTGGGAGATCAAATCCAAAACACTCGCAACATCACCAATGAAGAAGTGACAACTCCAGCAGAATGTTCAAACTGTGGTATAGATTTATCTCAGGAAAAAAGTCTGAAGAGTGAGACTAGAAAGAAGATAGATGAAAGTTGATGGTTGAAGGGAGTGAGCAGTTAAGGAATAATAATTATTAGTGTAGGAGTTGCTGGCCTAAAGCGATGCCGGCATCATTAATGGGGGAGAGTACGTTTCGAAAATAGGGAAGGGTGGGAAAATGCTCTGAGAGTTTTTCTTCTAAGAGGGAGACTAAGAGTGCGTTTTGAAAACAAC
Organism: Oligoflexia bacterium; assembly: GCA_015231955.1. GTDB lineage: Bacteria > Bdellovibrionota > Bacteriovoracia > Bacteriovoracales > Bacteriovoracaceae > JADGAN01. Next base: position 157,298 of record JADGAN010000006.1, read on the forward strand.
CACCAGAAACCAGCAGCGCCTCTGGGTTTGCCTCTGGCAATGCTTGTTTTAGGGTGGTGATGATGGTGTCGACTACGTAGTGGTGAAATTTGTAAGCAATTTCACTGAGGGGGACTCCGTTTTCAAGATCGGTCAAGAGTGCGCAAATCATTGGAGCGTAATCAAGAGAAGCTGGATAAAAGGAGGATAAAGGGAGTGTCGTAAACTCTTCTGCCAATTTTTGCAGTAAGATTGCCGCTTGCCCTTCATACTCGATAGGAGTTGGTAGAGCTTCCTTGGGGATTATGAGGGCGGCCACTCCATCAAAGAGGCGTCCTAGTGACGAACATTTGGGGACGTTTAAATTTTTATCGATCATGGCCTTTAACATAGAGGCGTTTTCTATCGGCAGTATTTTTTTTGTGCTCTCGTAGACAAGGGCAAAGGCAATACGTTCGACCTCGTAGATAGCGCGCTCTCCTCCTGGGAGGGAAAAGTAACGAAGGTGTGCGAGGCGAGTGGCATCTTTGGTTAAAAATTCAAAACCCCAGATGGCGCCATCATCGCCATAACCTGTGCCATCGCCAATCACTCCGAGCACACGCTCATAATGTAAATCGTGTTCAGCAATCACACTTAAAAGGTGGGCGTGATGGTGGTAGATTTTTGTCTCTGCGTGAGTGAAATTTTCATACCCGGGGTGAGCATCACCTAGTTTTTTCTGGTAGTGAATCTCTAAGAGCGAAGAGAGCTTTTTTATCTCGCTCTCCTGGTACTCAAAGTTTCGATAATCATCGAGGTCACCTATGTGCTGTGAGAGGTAGATGCGATGATCGCGTGCAAGCGCAAAGGTGTTTTTGAGGTTGGCCCCATAGGAGAGGGTGAAGCTTGCTAGCGGATTAGAGATGGTAAATGCTTTTGGTGTATAACCACGGGAGCGACGGATGGTTAGTGCTTGGTTGTTCTTGGGGATGATTTGCATGAGCGAGTCGTCGGCGCGATGGAGGATATCGCGATCGTGAGTGAGTGCGTAGTCGACGATGCCACGTTTTTGCTCCAAGATGGTGAGGATCTCTTCGTCGGTGGTGGCCATCGGTTCATCAGCAAGATTGGCCGAGGTAAAAACGAGTGGCACTCCTTGGAGATCGTGAAGCAAAAGGTGGTGCAGCGGTGTATAGGGTAGCACAACTCCTAGATAGTTATTATCAGGGGAGATGTGATCAAAATCGCAGCTGCGTTTTTTAAGCAAGACAATGGGTGCGGCCGAAGAGAGCAAGAGCTTTTCTTCCTCGATGCCAACTTCACAGTAACGCTTTAGTTGTTGTAAGTTTGGCATCATCATAGCGAAGGCGCGCCTTGGTCGTCTTTTGAGGCCTCGCAAATTTTGAACTGCCTTTAAGTTTAGAGCATCACAGGCAAGATTAAATCCACCCAGTCCCTTGATGGCGATAATAAAACCATCTTGTAAAAGCTTCTTAGTGGCCAGAAGCGGATCCATGGTTTGGAAGTTATAAGCGCTGTGAGTGCCGTGAGTGTTGTGAGCGACTAGAAGCTTTAGGACCGGGCCGCAAACACTACAGGCGTTGGGTTGGGCATGAAAACGCCGATCTAAAGGATTTTCATACTCATGTTGGCACTTCGGGCACATGGGAAATTTTGCCATGGAGGTGAGTTTGCGATCGTAAGGCCGATCCCTGATGATGGTGAAGCGTGGACCGCAATTGGTACAGTTGGTAAAAGGGTAGTGATAGCGGCGGTTTTCTGGATCGAAAATCTCCTGGAGGCAATCACTACAGGTAGCAAGATCGGGAGAGATTTCGACATCCTTCTCTCCAACCTCTTCACTTTTAATAATAGAAAAATGGTTTTCCTCGCCTGTGCTTCGTAAAGCGAGGGGAGTTACTTCAAAAGAGTGAACTAGGGCCTGCGGAGGCGGCGATGATCTAAGGGTGTTAACAAAATTTTCAACCTTTTCACGTGGGCCTTCCACTTCGATGACTACACCACTGGCGCTGTTGTTGACAAATCCGCGAAGGGAGTTTTCGATGGCGTAACGATAGACGGTGGGTCGAAAGCCCACCCCTTGAACAATTCCTTTAATTAAGATTGCAAGACGAATCTCATTATTCATTTTTTTTAGCTTTCACTTTTTCCTCAAAAAATTGTTGCCATTCGACGAGCGTCTCTTGCTTTAGCGCCGAGATTGGAAAAATTGCGGCCTTCTCGTTTACGGAGCGAACCTCGTCAACAAGTTCACTGAGATCGATATGGCAAAGATCGGCCAGGTCAACCTTATTTACTAAAATCACCTCAGCACCGGCAAAGATGTTAGCATACTTTTGTGGCTTATCGGTGCCTTCTGTTACGGCATACATGAGAATGCGTAGATCTTCACCAAGATCAAAGCTTGCAGGACAAACCAGGTTGCCCACATTTTCAATCAAGATGATATCCAAATTATCTAAGGGTAGACTTTGAACTGCTCCATGAATCATGCGAGCATCGAGGTGGCATCCCCCTTCGGTATTGATTTGGACAATAGGGATGTTAAAAGGTTGCAACCTTTTAGCATCTCGACTGGTATAGAGGTCGCCTTCAATCACGGCCACTCTATAACGAGAGGTAAGGTAAGCAAGGGTGCTCTCTAAAAGGGTGGTCTTTCCTGCGCCTGGAGAGCTGATAATGTTGGCGACAAAAATTTTATTTTTGTTAAACAGGGAGCGATTATCGTTCCCGATCGCATTGTTCTTGATCAGAACATTTTTTAGTACCGTGATTTCCATCTGCTAAATCCTCTTGTGTGTCTAGATCGTCTACTTCTATGCTTTTAATGATTAGTTCTGGGCCTAACTCTTTAGATTCAATACATGAAAGTGTGGCGCAAGGCCATGGAGTGATCTTGATGAGCTCTGCAAAGTAAAACTCCAAGCTATCAGGGGAGACGATATAAGGGCGTCCCATCTCTAAGGTCACCTTGGTGAGTTTCTTCTTGGCAAGTGTGGGATCTGTTGTCATAAGCTCACTGACAATCTCAATAATTTGCTGCGCTTTACTCGATTCGTGCATTTTTAACTCTATCGGAAAAGGTGAAAAAAGTTTTGTTTGTTGATGGCAATAGATCGTTTAGGATAAGATGTAAAGCCTAAATTTTTCCAATCTCTTGGAGCTCTAGGATCTGACTACTCATTGTAAAGCAGTCGCCACGCTTGATGGGGCCAACGCCTGCAGGAGTGCCAGTAAAGACGATATCACCAGCATAGAGTGGGCCATGCAGGCGTAGAAAGCTACGAATGGTCTCAAAGTTATAAATCATTAACTCGGAGTTGCCCTGCTGCTTTTTCTCTCCGTTAACGGAAAGCGAAAAATCGATGCTGGTGCAACTGCTGCAAGATGACATTGGTCGCCAATGGCCTAGCAGCGCCGATCCTGCAAAACTTTTAGCAACACTCCAAGGGAGCCCCTTTTTCTTGAGTTCACTTTGTACCTCTCGGCGAGTTAGATCAAGGCCAAGGGTGATGGCGGTAAACTTTTCATCATGGCCTACCATCAACACCAACTCCACCTCATGGTGAAAGCTCTCCTCACTAAAGGCAATCACCCCTTCATCGCTTGGTGCACGAAGAGCAGCTGGTGCCTTTAAGAAAACCACCGGAGAGGTGGGTAACTCATTTTTTAGTTCATGAATATGTTCAACATAATTTTGTCCAATACAGTAAATATTTCCAGAGGGGGTGATGCCTTCATAGGCAAAACGTTGTAAGAGGTGGAACATGAGAACTCTCCTTTCAAATGGTGAAAACCAGTAAAATATCGCACGACTACTTGATCGTTGACAATCAAATACTTGCAAGGAAAACTTGACATAGATAATAGGTAACTGCTCACACCCTTCAGCCATCTACCCTCTACCGGATGCTGAAAGTTGCTTAGCTAACAGCATTTGGTTGAGAGGTGAAGGTTGAGGGGTGTGAGCTAATGGAATGGACTCGCCTCTTTTAAATACGGCATCTAAGTGCCAGAATAGTAAAAAAACTAATTTATTATTCACATTAAAAAAGGACGAATCCATGAGTAAGATTAGTACATTAGG
>JADGAN010000070.1 GCA_015231955.1 Oligoflexia bacterium
CCGCTAACTGGCAACTGTCCCCGCTAGCTTCACACTGGAACTGCTAACAAATACTGCTGCCAGCCACCCTGCTACCTGCTTGCTGGATTTGTAAAACTGTTTTACTGGAATCCAGTTTAAACTTACCGATTTTGATAGCTTAGGGGAAGAGAATATTTTTTTCATTGTAGAAAAGTGACAATAACTATTGGCACTTGAGGGATAGTTTTTGGTGAATGGCCAAAAGGAAAAAGGGAGAGTTAGCTTTTAGGCCAAGGAGGGATTTTTATGTCTATATCAACATCAACACCAACACTTACTTTGGGAAATATAAAAACGTTAGGGCTGGCAGCACTGGGTGGTGCTTTAGAGTTTTACGATTTTATCGTCTTTGTGTTTTTTGCCTCTGTCATTGGACAACTTTTTTTTCCTCCTGAAATTTCTCCTTGGTTGCGGCAGTTGCAAACTTTCGGGCTTTTTGCGGCCGGGTATTTGGCAAGGCCTTTAGGTGGTATTGTTATGGCACACTTTGGAGACCTTTTGGGACGCAAAAAGATGTTTACCTTTAGTATTTTTATCATGGCGGTGCCTACGCTTATGATCGGCCTACTGCCAACTTATCTTGACATCGGCATGGTGGCCCCTCTCTTACTGCTGTTACTGCGCCTCTTGCAAGGGATGGCAATTGGGGGGGAGGTTCCTGGTGCCTGGGTCTTTGTGGCCGAGCATGTGCCCTCGCGTTTTGTGGGGCTTGCTTGTGGGATTTTAACAGCAGGACTGACTGCTGGTATTTTTATAGGCTCACTGGTGGCCAAAGAGATTTATAACTTGTTTACGGTGCAAGAGGTGAGTGCGTATGCTTGGCGCTTTCCTTTTCTTTTAGGAGGGGTTTTTGGGATTATTGCTGTCTATTTGCGACGCTGGCTGGAGGAGACACCTCTCTTTTTAGAACTGCGGCAGCAAAAGGCACTTGCTCGTGAGATGCCACTTAAAATGGTACTGAGGGAGCATCGGTCTGCGATGCTGCTCTCTATGCTACTAACCTGGCTTCTCTCTGCTGCAATTGTGGTGGTGATATTGATGACTCCTACTTTGTTGCAAAAGCAGCATGGCGTGAGTGCCGCCGATTCGTTGCTCGCCAATAATTTTGCAACGATTGCGCTCACGCTTGGGTGTGTGGTGTTTGGTTTTCTTTGTGATGTGATTGGAAAGGGAAAGTCACTGTTGCTTGGAAGTGCCATGTTGTTAGCATCGGCCAGTTGGTTTTATGTGGATATCGCGGTGTCACAGGAGCTATTGCTAGTGAATTACACTCTGGTGGGTTTTTGTGTAGGAGTAGTGGGGGTTGTTCCTTCTGTGATGGTTAATCTCTTTCCTACAGTGGTGCGCTTCTCTGGACTCTCTTTTTCTTATAACCTTGCCTACGCTATCTTTGGTGGTCTTACTCCTGTGATTGTAACGTTAATGCTTAAGTGGAATGTTTTTGCACCTCTTTACTATGTTGGAACGCTCTGCCTGTTAGGAGTGGTGATTGCTTTATATTTAATGATCAGTGAGAGCGAGAAGGCCGCTACAACAGAAATAATTTATCTCTAATAATGATGGCTTTGTTCTGCTTTTTGTGTGAATTTGTTTAAACCCTACAGAATTTTATTTTCTAAATCATGATTGAACAAGGAGTAGCTGGTGAAAAGATATTACTTAAGTATTCTGGTGTTATTTCTCTTTTTTGTAAGTAGCACTAGTAGTATTTGGGGTGCTGTTCGAGAGGAACTCTATGAAGAGATAGAAGCGGTGGTGCCGCATTTAAGTGAGTTACCTGTAGAGCAGATGCTCGAGGTGGATCGTGCTTATTTAGAGTTTAAACGTTCCGAAGTGGAACGAGAGGAGCTACAGAACCTTAAATTTGCTTATTTGTCCTATCGACCACTGGTGATAGAGCAGCTTTTAGCAAATAGTGCAAGTTTGCAAGAGGCGGATGGTAAAGAGTTAACCACTATTCTTGAAAGCTTGGTTGCGATGCGGGCGATGCTTAGTGAGAGTGAACTTTTAGCGCTTAAAAAACAGGTGAGCAAAGAGGAGTTGGCAAGAGAAGACTTTTTAAAACTTTTATTGCTAAAAGGAGATTTTAATTTGGCGGAGCGATTGTTAAGTCGTCGTGATATGGCACTTGCAGTACAAAGCAAGCTTTTAGGACCAGCACGCAAGATGGAGTTTCATGCATATGTAGGAGATGATACTCCTGTATCAGAGTGGGGAGTAGACCAGGATTTGTCAAATTATCAGCTTTCGCTAGATGGAAGAGTAAACTATCGTGGCATCTCGCTACAGAGTGGAGATGTGTTGTTGGTCAATGTGAATACAGATACTGAAAATCTTTATAGCTTTTTCTTAAAGGAGCCGTCGCCTTTTGCTCACGCTGCTGTTTATGTGGAGGTGCGAGAGGGAGGACGCTGGTATCCTGCTGTTTATGAGATTTATGAAAAGGGTGTACGCTTGCTTCCGCTTAATAGTTTTTTACATCAAAGTGTTGTGAGCTATGCGGAGGTGTATCGTCTAAATGAACTTAGCGATGGGATATCTTTAGAGGAGCGAGAGCGTTTAAGCTTTTATGCCAAGACGATTGCAGCAGAGGCACATGGGTACAACCTTTATGGTGATCCCGCTGCTAGTCCCGATAATCACTACCTTACTTGTACCAGTGCAATTACCTATCTTTTTGATAGTGTCGGACTTCAGCACTTTCCTGCGTTATCGTTAGTTGATCCTACCTTGATGGATAACCTTTTAAGAGTAGGGATGAATGCAAAAAGTGTGGTGGGGACACTCGAGTTTATGGATAGTGAGGCAACAAGCTTTGTGGGTAATATCGATAATGGCCCCATTGACGAGGCGGTGGTGCGTGCCTTGGTAGTAATGAAGTTTAAAGAGTATTTGCGCACACTAGTGCTTTGGCCTTGGGGTGTTGAGTATTGGGGAACGAGACTTTGTTTGAAGATCATTGACAACAAGACTCCTTTACTTTCTGATCCTCTGATGGCGATCTTTGGATTTAATCGGGACAATTTGCCCTATGGACCTTTTCCGCTGATGGGAGCAATGTTGTCGATTGAGAGGGCGCTGATAAAAGTAGTGCAAAAGTTACAACTTCAGAGTGAACTTAAAAGTATAATCAAGCAAGAGCGGCATCAAGGGGTGTTGTTGATGCATACGCTGTATACGCAGCAGAGAGTACAAGAGATTTTAGAGAGTTCGTTTTCACCGATTCGCGATTGGTTTGTCACTAGTGAAGAGAGTCACTATAGTGCTTGGGCGGAAGCGATCTATCGCGCTTACTGCTCCTACTCTTCGTATGGATGTGGAGGAAATGGGGCCTCGCTGGCATCGGGACGATAGATAGAGATGGCGTAACTTGCGAGATATTTTGCCCACTCATAGGAGCGTTTAGTGGTGGTGCCGACGTAAACTTGCTCCTCCCCTTTGCGTTTTAGATCGTAATCGTAGTTGCTATCGTGTTTGCTGTAAAAGGGTTCAGGAAAATATTCCGATTCACGAACATAAAAAACGCCTTTCTCAGCACAGCCGCCATCTTTGGCCATGGCATTTTCAATTTTCTTTCGGTGAGAAGAGTTGAGGTTAGTTAACATCGATTTCACAAAAGGGCAGCGAGTATCACTGCTGTTGTTGCTATTGTTAACTGCCTCTTCACTATCATGGTCATCGTAACCGACAACTAAAATAGCATGCCACACCTCTGAGTCGTTGTAGACAACCAGAACAGGTCCTTGCTTGACCACTAAAGCACGCTTAATGCGCTCAACGGTTTTGTCACTCATCACTGCTACATCGTAACGAGAGGAGAGGTTGCGTTTGCCAAAGAGCACTTGGCGTTCAACTTTTGGTGTTTTAACCAGCAAGTTACTCCAGTTGGAGGGAAGATGGTTGCGCCAATTGTACTTTACGCTGTAACGGAAAAAATAACTGCCTTTGGTATAGCGATAATTTTGATTGAGCATGCCTCCACCATAATCGTTAAACATTAAGATGTTGTTTGCAAGCCAGCTGGTGGGATAGAGGTCATCACCCATATTCATCAACCAGCGCTCAGAGAGGTCGCTGTTGCCTCCTGGGAGTCGCTCTTCTTTGGGGAGGTCCATGTTCATCAAGATCTCCATGGCACCAGTGGTGGCCATAAAGTGGCAACTGCCGGCGTTGATATAGGAGGAGGTGCCAAGGGTTCCTTGGTGCTGATCGGGAGAGGGGAGAATATAGTCAAAGAGTGCCTTATAGGCGCTAGGAAGGGGATCATTACCAAGATCGATGAGGGTGCTATCATTTACTTCAGGAAAATTGTCCTTGCTGTTGTTGCCTTTATTGCTGTTCATGTTGCTATTGGCGAAATTCTTATTATTGCCATAGTAACGTGTGTACTGTTCAAGGGAGGATGCCTCTTGCGGATGACTCATAGGCATGGAAAGTAACGCTTTGTTTTTTGGCGATTCAAAAGCGGGTGCGGCCAGAGGAAGAGTCAGAGTAAGAGCTACTGCCACTGATGTAGTAAATTTTATCGCTTGCAAGAACATTTTTTTCTCCTTGGAAAGTTGCTACCAAGGTGATCGGATGGTTTCTTGAAAAAGATTAATTTTTAGAGATCTCTAAGGGGTTATTTTAGGGGGAAGTTTTTGAGTTTGCTGGCGAAGGTGCTTTTGAACTCTTTGGAGGAGGCAGTAGAGGAGGCGGATTTGCTGGCCTTCTCTTGAAGGTGGTTTTTCCACTCATCCTTGTCGGGATCACCGGGAGGAGAGAGGGAGATGCGACGATCACTCAAATGGAGTTCGCCAATTTGTACCGAGAGGGTGTCGGTGACTTTGATCTTGTCGTAGTGAAAATCGGGATTTTCATTTGCTTTGGATTTTGGAAGTAGTCCGATAACGCCCTCCTCGAGCTCTACGAAAATGCCATAGGCCTCACGCCTGGTCACGCGTCCAGTAACGATGGAGCCTACAGGGAATTTTTCTGCCACTAAGGCCCAAGGATCTTCGCCAGCATCTTTAAGGGAGAGGAGCATGCGCTTGTTGCTGGTGTGGATCTCTTTAATCATCACGGTGATCTTGTCACCCTCTTTGAAGAGTTCATCGGAGCGCATAACGCGTTTGGAGTGGCTCATCTCTGAGAGGGGAACTAGCCCCTCAATTCCGGGGGCCACCTCAACAAAGGCGCCAAACTTCACACAGCGAGTGACTTTGCCGCTCACCATTTGCCCTTCCTTAAAGTCGTTTGCAAGGTTACTCCAGGGTTCACTGCTTGCCTGTTTGATGGAGAGAGAGATCTTTAAACGGCCATCTTTTTGTTCCTGCTTTAAAATTTTGGCCACCACCTCTTGCCCGACTGATACGGCCTCGCCAGGGTTATCAACGCGTGACCAACTGAGTTCGGAAATGTGTACCAGCCCCTCGACTCCGGGAGCAATCTCTACAAAGGCGCCAAAGGCCTCCAATTTTTTTACTCGGCCAGAGACGATATCGCCTTCACGCCTTTCACTAAGAAACGCCTTTTCCGACTGTGCACGCTCTGCTTGTAGGAGTCGCCTGCGGGAGACAACAATATTGCGTCCACCCTCGGAAAAATCGGTGATCACAAAATCAAATTTTTGGCCGATATAGCTTTCTACATTATCGACACGCACGATATCGATCTGACTAATGGGGCAAAAGGCGCTCTTACCACGCACTAAAACGCGGACACCGCCATTGCAGGCCTCGGTGATTTTTCCCTCAATCGGGAGTGCCGATTTGTAGGAGTCGATAAGATCCTCTGCTTGGGTTTTTGCCATGGGAGAGGCAGAGAGCGAGATCATAGGGCCTTTGGTTCTTGTGATATAAAGGTCGAGGAGGTCACCCACTTTATAGCTAAAGTTTCCTTCAGAGTTTAAAAGTTCGCGCCTGGGAACTGCGCCATCGAGTGGGCGTCCACTGCGCTCGCTTTTTATCGAGAAGAGGATCTCTTCATCACCAGCAACGATCAACTCACACTTGACTTTGCTGCCGGGAGTGAGTTTTTTTGAGGGGGCCGCAAACGACGCACTCATCAGTTGATCGAGTTCGTTAGCGCTGTGCCTTCGTTGCTTGGTGTCGTCTGTGTCATCTGTGTCGTTCTCAAAATCCTCAAGCTCAAAGCTATCTTTTAGTTTTTTGAGTTGGTTAAGCTGGTTACTGTTTCCACTGTGATTGTTGCGATTTTTCATTCTTGATACTACCCCTAGCATATCGTAAACATTATCTTGTAAGTGATATCAATAGATATTACACCAATAGATATCCTTAACAGGTTAAAAATGCAATTTACTATTTTTTATTCATGAATTTAAAGAGGAAGCGGCAGCAGGGACTTAGCAGGCGGTAGCATAGCATGCGAAGATTTTGCAGTGGCGAGGGAGCGATGAGGTTATTCTCGTTTAAGTATCCTGTAAGATCGGAAAAGAGTAGGTTCCAGACAATGGGATTGACACCCTCGCCGGTGAGCGATTTATGCAGGTCAAGCACAAGCAGCTCGTGATCGGAGTCACCGAGATCGCCATGAGTGAAGTGTATGCCTGTTAATTTTGCTCCTAGGCGTTTATACAGTTTTGCCAAGGAGGGAACCGCGCTACTCATAAGGTAGCGACGATTTGATTGCAAAGTGACCAATACCATCTGTTTCATCAGTGAGTAGAAGAGGTCACCTCCTCGATATTCAGCATCTGTACAGACTCGTGTAACTTCAATCACCTCGTCTTTTCTGGGAAAATCTTTGGGGAATTTGACAAAGCGAGAGTGTTCGTAGTCGTCGTCGTGCTCACAGTAGATCAAGCGTGCCGTTGCCACCAACTCCCCATGGTGACGGCCCATAATAATGCGTGCACGAGTATCATAAATATCTCCGGCATTCTCATCGGGTGTGTCTTCGGCCATTTTTCCAGCGGCGCTATACGATTTTTTTCGTAGTTTCAACACTTGCAGGTACTCCTCTTTAGTGCGCACGAAGGTGAAGTCGACCGCTTTAGCGATGCTGCTCACCTCTAATCCATACTCTTTTAATTCCGTCAAAGAGACTCCTGGGCAAAATTGATAGAGGTACTGCCCGAGGATGGCACCTACTTGTGGATCTCTGCTTAAGATGGTTACTCCTAAGGCCAACTGCTGTTTAGGAGCGGCATCACTACGGTGTTGATGCTCAACAATTCGCACATTGACAATTTTAAAACAGATCGAGAGTTGCGCTACCAGAGGAAAACTGATCACCGCCTCCAGTTTCATTCCAGGAAGTAAAAATTTATTGCGAAGACCGGTGACGATTTGCATGCCTCCGAGCGAGATATCTTCAACGTTAAAGTGGATAAAGTCATTAAAGCGTAAAGGATTACAAATCATGCCTGTAGGTAAAAACTCTGAAGGGCAGCTCCAGCGCCTGCAAGCGCGCTTTTCAAGATTTAAGTGACTCCCATGAGCGGAGGAGGTGTACCAACGGATGCCGATAATTTTGTACTCATTAAATTTGATGACACTACTAACGACTACACCGGTAAAGGAGCACTCATCACGCTCAGAGTAGATGATAAGATCAATGCTCTTTCCATAGGATAAATAGGTGATGAGTTCGTGTTGCTCATTTTCTAAAATAGCGAGCTCTACTCCTAGAGGACTGATTCTCCAGATGGGGAGTTCTAGGAGCGTTTCTACTTGCGATTCACTGGGAGGGTGAAATTTGATTTTGGCCTTAAAGGGACGATTGTTATAAATGGGTTCAGGATAAAAAGGAGTGTGGATTTTATCAATTTGTATCTCTTCATTGTTAGCATGATCCCGAGAAGAGTATTCATCAGGAAGATCAATGGTGTGTGCTTCGTTTTCTTTGAATTTTAAAAGATACTTGTTTTTCATGAAACACTCCTAGGAGAAGGATCGGGCACATTGATATGTTCTTGTTCTTGTTGATCACTAGAAGAGAACCATTTTTTCTCTCGGACTAAATCGAAGAGCGTAGCAAAGATCGCGTGGTTATGTGGAATTATGTATAAGAATTGCTCCTCTGGAAAATCGCGAATAGTCACTCCGATGTCGGGTAAGAAAATCTCTACAAAGGTAAAAGAGGGAATAATTGTGGTTAATTTTTTCACTGCACTTTGGGTGAGAATAATGGCACTAGAATCGAGCAATACTTGAAACTCGTAGATTTTAGTTAAAGGATCAATGCGACTTAAGATATTTGCCGGTGGTCCCAGTACGGTAACTTCGCGAGAGGCATCGTTGGCGCCAATATTGCCTACGACTGCCTCGCCGTGAGAGATGAGAACGTAGCGCTTGATTTTAGTGTTTGCTGACTCTTGCCGCTTATTCATCTCTTCATTTTCTTGCAATAAAACAGCAGCACAAGCTACCGCCATGACCAGTCCTTGTAAGCAGTGATTGTGATCAAAATAGGAGAAGATAAGATCACCAACGTGACGGGGAATGCCTTCGTGTTCTTCTACAATCTCGGTGCACCTTCGAATATTGGGGATCGCCGACTTTAAAAGATAGCTTTCTAGTCCCTTAGATTTTTTAGTGAAGTCGCGGATGTCGGTATAAAGGCAACTCACGAATTTTCGTTTGCAGCGAAGAACATCGAGCATCGCTTGTTTATGATTTTGTTTTTTTTGTAAAACATTACTGCTAAAACGCTCATAAATGCGTTTGGGTAAAAAGGCCTTGATTTGGTCACTGATCTCTTTTTGTGCTGTAATTAAATTTTGTTGTGCCTCTAGTTTTTCCATTTCATTTAAAAAAGCGGTGACCTCAATTGCAAGACGTGAACGAAAAACAATAACCGTGATCATGCCAACAACGGCGGCGCTAAGGATATAGGGGAGTTCAGCGACACGCTCCACATGCAGCCATGCAAAGGATTCGATAGCAAAGGCCAAGAGAAGATAGAGCACAGAGAAGAGCATATTACTCCTAAGTGCAATGGTAGCAATCGCCGGAATAACGATAGAGTAGATATAGGGAACCTCTGCACGCCAAAGCATACTTTTTGCCTGGAAAAAAGAGCAAAAGAGTCCAAAAAGGAAGAGAGGCACTTTGATATAGCTTCCACTTCTAAAAATGGAAGAGAAAGAGAGAGCAAAAGCAGTTAGGCCTAGGAGTGCTAAGCTAAAACGTTGAGCTCCCCAAAGGAGGAGGTTCTCTTTTTTTAAGGGGATATCTACTAAAAAAAAGTGTCCCATATAGGCGATGGCCACAACGATATAGATCACTCGCGAGGAGAGCAGAAAACCGCGTGCTTCTCTTTGACGCCAGATTGGAAGTAACTTAGGTTTTATCCTAAGTGTTGGCATGAGAAGAACAATAAATTTTTCAAAATAAGTTTGTATGCGACTTTTCGCATGAGCTGTCTCATTCACATGAGACTACTCGACAAAGGTATTGAAAACTTTAAATTTTTTTAAGCAGCGCTTCGAGTTCTGCTTTTCTAAAGGGCTTAGATATTTTGTCGTTAAATCCATATTTTTCTGGATTGGCCATTACGGGATCATCGGAATAGCCACTAGAAACAAACACCTTTAACTGACTTCCTCTCTCGCGAAGTTTTAAAATGGCATCTTTCCCACCCATGGCCCCGGGGATGGTGAGATCCATGATGGCGGCAACAAAAGGATTATTTTTTTCCTCGGCCTCTTTAATTAATTTTAAGGCCTCCTCTCCATTGAGCGCAAATTGCACTCTATATCCAATGGAAGTCAGCATATACTCAATGATCTCTCGTAAAAAGATCTCGTCTTCCATAACCAGGATACATCCATGGGGGATGGTGTTTTTTGCTTCCTTATCATTATCATTGTCAGATCTTGAATCAGGTGTTGTGCTCATAGGTTGTTCCTCCTGTTCTTGTCTTTGCGGTTGATTAAATGTTGCGATGGCCGGTAGTAGCACATAGAAGGTTGTCCCTTTTTCCAAGTGCGATTCAACGGTAATTTCGCCGTTGTGTTTTTTAACGATGGAGTAGACTGTGGCCAATCCCAGCCCACTGCCTTTACTTTTCGTTGTAAAGAAAGGATCAAAAATGCGCGATAAAATGTGGGAGGGAATGCCACTGCCCGTATCTGCAAAAGAGATCTGCACATAATGAACCTCCTTAAGAGTAACGTTTTGAGCAGCAATGGTCAGCTTTCCACCCAGAGGCATTGCTTGGATAGCATTGATAACAATATTATCGATTACTTGTCCAATTTGATTTTCATCAAAACGCAGTGGCCATAGGTTTGCTGCAATATCGAAAACTGCCAAGACGTTAGAACCGCTCATTGCAAAGTGCGTGCTTGCTTGGAGGAGCGGTGCAATTGGTAAAATTTTCTTGACCGGTTCTCCTCCTTTGGCGAAGGTTAGTAGTTGCTCGGTCAACGCTTTGGCACGGTTAAAAGTTGTCATCGCTTTATCGATAAACTCAATTGCTTTGTTCTCTTGAGGAATCGACTCGCGTGCCATCTCAATATGGCCAAAAATTCCTCCTAAGAGGTTATTAAAGTCGTGAGCAATTCCTCCCGCCAAGATACCCAGCGCCTCCAGCTTGGCAGTTTTTTCTTCGCTTTGCTTTAGTTTTTGTTTTTCGGTGTTGTCGCGAAAGACCAGCACCACACCAATGATATTGTTTTGTTTATCACGAATGGGAGCTCCCGAATCTTCCATGACAAGTTCCCTACCATCTCTGGAGATCAGGCAGGTGTGATTGGAGAGCTCGATTACCTCTCCTGACTGTAAAACTTGTTCTACTGGATTTTGGCAGCGATGGCGAGTGATTTCATTGATGATGTAAAAAACTTCGCTAAGTGGTTTTCCGTAAGCTTCCTCTTGTGTCCATCCTGTAAGTTTTTGTGCCACTCGATTGATGATCTCCACCTTTCCTTGCAGATCACTGGTGATCACCCCATCTCCAATACTTTGCAAAGTGACGTTTAAGCGCTCCTTCTCTGCCATTAAATCAAATTCTGCTTTTTTGCGATTGGTGATATCGGAAATCACTGCGAGAAAAACTTTATTACGAGGAATACCATCAACATCAACCAGCTGCAGACGCACCTCTACAGGGTAGAGGGAGCCATCAGCACGCCTATGATTGCTTTCAAATAGCAGCAGTTCACATTGGTGTTGTAACAGTGGCGCAATCGCCTGGCGAAAACTCTCCTCAGTATAATCGGGTTTGATATCCACTGGAGTTAAGGTCTTTATTTCTGCAAGTGTATATTGAAGATTTTTTAAAGCACCGTGATTGGCATGTTTGAATTTAAGGGTGTAGGCATCGAAGACATAAATTTCATTGAGACTTTTTTCTACAATTTCTGCAAGATGCTTTTGTGCTTCTAGTGCCAACTTGCGCTCGTGAATGTCTTGGAATGTTCCGAAAATTTTGCTCACCACACTTCGCTCACCGGGCCTTGGTTGTTTATTGATTACTGCTTCCCCGATGGCCTGCACCCAGAGCACTTTTCCCGTGGCCGTGACAATTTGCAACTCAAGATTAAAGGGTTCTCCCTGGGTTATGGCACGCTGAATTGCCCTTGCAATAAGCGGCCTAGACTCTTTGGAGTAGAAGTTAATAGCACTTTCAACAGTTGGAACATACTCGGAAGGCAAGACTTCGTGAATGCGGTAAACCTCCTCTGTCCATAAAAGTTTCATTGTCAAAAGCTCCAGCTCGAAGCCTCCGACTTTGGCGGTTCTGCCTGTCCTTTGTAAAAGAGTTTGGCTTTTGTGTAAGGCCTCTTCGGTTTTTTTTTGTTTGCCAATATCCAGAAGTGATGTAAGAAAATGGGCAACTCCATCGATTTCAATGAGGACAACAGAGGCAGAGTAGGTGATGACCTCTCCACTCTTTTTTTGAAACTGCACCTCCTCACCATAGCACCCTTTGTTTGCCAATACCAGTGCTGCAATCTTATCACGCTCCTTCATATCTTTAAAAGTAGCAAGCTCTCTAGAGGTGCGGCCGATGAGTTCCTCCTTGCTATACCCCATCTCCATAGAGAAGCGGTCGTTTACAGCAATATATCTCCCTTCTACAACGGTAGAGATGGTGCTGGCCACGGGATTAGATTGAAAAAAAGTGGCAAATTTTTGTTCCAACTCACTCAGCTTACTTTTGGCTTTTTCTTGCTGCTGTTCCAACTCATCGGCCTGCTTGCTGCTAAGTAAGATGAATGTACATAATACTAGGGTAGTGAAAATGACATTAAGGGAAGAGAGAAGTTCTGGCGAAGAGATTTGCAATCTAGATAAAGAGTGCTCGGCGATAGTGAGTAGCAAAGGGATAACCGCTGCGATAGGTAGTGGCCGGCGAAGAATAATTCCAGCACTTTTTTTAGAAAAGAAGAGTCTGCAAAGGCCTTTGCCGGGATAGAGTGTCAGCACACCAATCGAGAGAAGAAAGAAAAGGATAGCGGTATTTACGGCCATGACGGTGGCGGTCTTATGCCAAAGCAGCAAGCTCTTAACACCTAAGCAATAGGCGACAATTGATTGATAAGCAATGATGGTTACGAGAGCGGCCATCATTTGTGAAAGCAAAGAGTGGCGTCGAAACAAGAGCGAAAGGTGAAGCAGAATAAAAGCGATGGCAGAGATGAGAGACATGCGTCCTAAGTGAGTGGTAAAGAGCGCCCCCTCTGCTTCTGTCACAAAAAGTTGATCTATACCAAAGCTAATATTAAGCAGGTATTGCAATCCTGAAAGTAGTGCAATCGAGATGCCCATGACAGATAATATTTTGCTACTAGTCTCCTTGATGGGGTAAAGGAGTAGGGCCGCTCCAGTTAAGCAGAAGGTGAGAGCGGTATTGAACTTCATCTCCACTGTCCCCGGAATGATGGCCTTCAATAGAGTAATATTGCAAAGCCATCCCAATATCACTAATGCACCACTGATCAAGGTGAATGCACTGATAATTACCGGAAGCTTATAGTGATCTGCTCGTTCTTTCATCTTAGATTTTACCTTTTCTCCATCATCGTAGCGACTAAAGCGGCAATATGTTTTGCAATTGCTGGTGCAGAGGTAAGACCAGGCGATTCAACACCACAAAGCTCAATGTAATTTGCTACTGTTTGCGATTTGATCCAAAAATCGTTGTATTTGCTTCCATTGTGGCCAATGCGTGGCCTGATGCCAGCATAATCTAACGCTAACTCCTCGTAGCTAATGGTAGGAAAGCGCATTGCTATATGTGGCCACATGCGCTCTTTGGTGGCGGGCGAAACCTCATAACTAAAACTCTGCTGATCAAGGTTAATGTCCTCGGCATCGGGGCCAAAGCGCAAATCGCCTTGAAAATCAAAAGTTGAGTGAACCCCTAGAATTTTATCATCGCGTGGTGGAACAGGATAGATCAGGTGCTTGCGATAAAATGGTGTTCGGGTCTTTAAGTAGTTGCCTTTAACCCAGATACTTTCTAAATCATGAAGGCCAAGCATTTTACGAATAGAGACGGCAAAGGGGCCGCCTGCATTGATGAGAATGTTGCTGCTGATCTCTTCCGCAGCGGCCTTGATGATAAAAAGCTCCCCCTCTTGACGAATGTTATGTACTTCATGGGAGAGCATGATCGGCACGCCTCGTTTGTAAAGATCGTCGGCAAGGGAGCAAAGAAGAGAGGATGTGTCCACAATAGCAGTATCCAAAGAGAGAAAAGCGCGCTTGACGATAGCATACTCGCGTAGCTCCCGTAACTCTGCTTCGTTAGCAAAACGCACACGAGCACCATTCCCTTGCGCTTTGGCAAAGAGTACATCGATGCGGGAGAGCTCTTCATCGTTGCTGGCAATGATAAATTTGCCACACCTCTTAAGTGGGACATCGAGTGTGTGTGCAAACTCATCCCAGAGGCGATTGCCCTCTATGCAAAATTTATGTTTGAGTCCGCCTCTCTCGTAATAGAGACCGGCATGGATGACACCACTATTGCGACTAGAGGTGTGGTGTCCAACGAAGCGCTCTTTTTCAAAGAGCACCATTTCGTAATTTGTTTTCAGAGCAACTTCGCGAGCAATCGCAAGGCCAGTCACGCCTGCACCAATGATAACTACTGGAAGATGAAGCATAATTTATACTCGATTTAAGAAATGATAGTTTAAAATAACAGTCAGATGGCCAACTCTTTGCTCATAGAGCGGATTTTCTTGGGAGTGCACAGGCGACAGCTGCTCCAAATGTCATAGGAAAGTTCTCTCAAAGAGTAGAAGATGGCGTGTGCACAGTTGTGAGTTATGAGGGCGTAATCGCTGCCGTAGTTCCCTCTGGCAGTAGAGTAGCTGCTATGATCAAACCAAGAGATAAAGTTTTGCATTGTTTGATCAGAAATAAATGGAAGAGTAATTATCTCTGGTAAGATGCCGTGCTTTTGTAAATCAACTTTGAGGTTATTCCCCATGGCGTAGCTTAGGTAGCGGGTCGGAGTAGGGTTGAGCTTTCCTTGAAAAATTTCCAGTGCCACATGGCCAAATCCCATGTTCATATTCGGCCAATAGAGGACACGAACAAAGGACTCGGCCCCTTCGTTGCCACTACGCCCTTCGGAGAGCTCTCTTTCAAATACCACTTTTGTCTTTTCAAGGTGCTGTTCATATAAAGCGTCGGCGTTTCCATTTGCCTCTGCCAATATTGGACTGATTATCGCTAAGATTATCATGACTATTTTCATTGTTCCCCCATGTATTTTCATAATTATCCCTATTATTCAATATCACTAAAAGAAGTGTTGATCAAAAAAAGAGTGATGTTTTTTTGTTGATCAATAAAACTTATCTGTCAAGGGATAGGATAGAAAAAAATAATTATAACTTTGGGCACTTGCTATTTTTTTTTACTGGCCTATTTTGAGAGATGTGAGAGGCACTAAAACTCACATAAAAGAAAAAAGATCAGAATTATTTTTTTATTAGGAGGTTTTGTATGAACGCACTATCAATTGTAAACACACTTTTTGATGACTTCTTTCCAAGAGCACTTCGTGAATCGAATCATGCAAGTGTGACTACGGTTTGGCGACCAAGAGTAGATCTAAAAGAGGATCGTGGCCTTTATAAACTAACCATGGATCTTCCCGGATTAGAGGATAAAGATGTTAAAGTGGAGTTTAAAGAGGGCCTACTTCACATCAGTGGAGAGCGGGTTGAAAAGAAGGAGGAGAAAAAAGAGTCCTCTGCCGCGGCTTCTGCTGATGCTGATGCTTACTACTATCAGGAGAGAGTGGTTGGACGATTTGAACGCTCTTTTGACTTTGGAACTTTTATAAATGAGGAGGAGATTCGTGCCTCGATGAAAAATGGTGTTTTGGAAGTTACACTGCCAAGAAAAGAGGAGAAACGTTCAAGGTCCATTGCCATCTCTGTCAACCAATAGCAGTCATTGCTTTCATTTCAATTCACTTCAATTCACTTCTCGTCCCGCACTCCAAAAGTTTTACTTTTGGAGTGCGGTGCACGCTTCTTTCCATTTGCAGTAAAAAGCGTTATCTTCATTGTTTCATTCCATCCCAAAGCGGATGACCATGTTAGTATCAATGAATGATAGAGGAGAATCATCTTATGGCAAACACTGTAACTGCAACAGCAACTACACCTGCTACAACTGCAACCAGCAAGCAGGGGGAGATTTGGGGTCATCCTAAAGGACTCTACGTCTTATTTTTCACAGAAATGTGGGAGCGCTTTTCCTACTATGGAATGCGTGCACTTCTTGTCTACTACATGATGAAACAGCTGATGTTTCCTCAAGACAAGGCCTCTCAAATTTATGGTCTCTATACGGGCTTTGTCTATTTTACCCCCTTCTTTGGAGGACTCTTGGCCGATCGTTTTTTAGGTCAGCGGAGAACAGTAATTATTGGGGGTGTCTTGATGGCGATTGGACAATTCATGTTAACCGTAGAGAGTTTATTCTACCCGGCACTAGTGCTTTTAATTTTTGGTAATGGTGCTTTTAAACCCAACATCTCCACGCAAGTGGGTTCACTCTATGCAGAAGGGGATCCTCGTCGTGATGGTGCTTTTAGTATCTTTTATGTCGGTATTAATCTTGGTGCCTTCTTTTCACCACTCATCTGTGGAACCTTAGGAGAACTTTACGGTTGGCACTACGGCTTTGCTGCTGCAGGTGTTGGCATGGTGGTCGGTCTTCTGGTTTATCTTTGGGGACAAAAATATTTAGCAAACGATCAAGTGACTTTAAGACAGCAATCAAAAGCGCAAGGCAATCTGCAAGCGGAAGAAAAATTAACTCAAGAAGAGAAGAAAGCACTTTGGGCCCTTGGGGTTTTGTGTTTTTTCAACATTCTCTTTTGGGGGGTGTATGAGCAACAAGGGAATACACTGGCGCTTTGGGCAGATGCTCAAACCAATCGCAATCTTATTGGTGATTGGGTGATGCCCGCCTCTTGGTTTCAGTCGTTAAATCCGATGTTGATTTTTATTTTGACTCCATTTGTGGTGGGATTTTGGCAGTGGCAATCGAGAAGAAAGAGTGAGCCTACCAGTGTAACCAAAATGGCGATTGGCTGTATTTTGCTAGGTCTCTCCTTTTTGTTGATGATTCCTGCAGCGATGATTGTAAGCCAAGTGGGTATTACTAGTGCTTGGTGGCTTATTGGCTGCATCTTTGTCTTAACCATTGGTGAACTTTACCTCTCTCCGGTTGGTCTCTCGCTGGTCACTAAAGTAGCACCAGCGCGTATGGTTTCCATGATGATGGGGGTGTGGTTTCTCTCCAGCTTTTTTGGTAACTACATGGCGGGATTTTTAGGAACCTTCTGGGAGAAGATGAGTAAAGAGTCTTTCTTCTCACTGATGATTGCTTTGGCCGTTGGAGCAGGGTTATTACTTTTCTCCTTACGCCATCGTCTCGGGAGTACGCTAGCTGTGGTCTCTGATGTTGCTGCTAATAAGTTTAATAACAACAATGGCAATAGCAAAAGTAAAACGACAACATAAAGAGGTGCCATCAGGCCAATGAAGAACGAACCAAAACCTCCAACCGGACTCGGGAAATCCGACCGTCCGGGATGAAAACGGAGGCCTCGGAAAACAGATCGTCAGATACTGCGTCCTAGTTCAATCCAGACCAGGTGCATGGCACTTTTGCCCCTTTTACCCTTTGATCAAGATTGCTGTTTTTGTTTAGTAAAGGCAAACATAGGTGTTTATGTCCAGAAAAGTATGTTTTTTCTTATTTTTAACGATATAACTATCATTTTAGAGTAAAGTGGGATGATATACTGGGCAATCAATACATGCACCGCAAAAGGGACTATGGAATGAAAAGAAAATTTGCCTCGACTTTATTGCAATGGAAAGCAAAAAAAAATCAAGAGAGAATGCCCTTGGTGCTAGGAGGGGCAAGACAGGTAGGCAAAACCTACATTCTAAATCAGTTTGGCAAAGAAAATTATAAAAATATTGTTTATGTAAATTTTGAAGCGAACTTAGTGGCAGCATCTTACTTTGAGCAAGACATATCCCCTAAGCGTGTTTTGCAATTATTGGAAGTGCATTTTGAAACAGAGATAATCCCAGGGGAAACGCTGGTTATTTTTGACGAAATACAACTTTGTGAAAGGGCACTAACTTCTCTTAAATACTTTTGTGAAGATGCCAATCAATATCACGTTGTTGCTGCTGGGAGCTTACTAGGTGTTGCTATAAATCGCGAAAAATATTCATTCCCTGTTGGTAAAGTGGAAATACAAAATCTATTTCCACTTGATTTCGAAGAATTCCTGTGGGCAGTAGAGAAGAAACAATTAGCAGATGAAATTATAAACTCCTATTTAAATAATTCTCCGCTACCGGAGGTCCTCCACTTATTGGCCTTAGATTTATATAAATCCTATCTGATCGTAGGAGGAATGCCTGCTGTTATTTTAGAATATGTACAAAATTTCAAAATCTCCAATGTCCCCAATATTCAAAGCAATATATTGAATGCTTATGTTGCCGATATGGCCAAATATGCTTCCAATAGCGAAAGTGTAAAAATTCGTGCTGCCTATAATTCTATTCCGGCCCAATTGGCCAAAGAAAATAAAAAATTTCAATATAAAGTTGTACAAAAGGGTGGAACTGCCTCTCTCTTTGGGGTGGCCATCGACTGGCTTACTTTTTCCGGAGTAGTTTTAAAATGCCACAAGATAGAACACGCTTATATGCCACCATCTGCTTACTGCGATTTAAGTAGTTTTAAATTATATATGGGAGATGTGGGGTTATTGATTACAAAATCTGCCATTGCCCAGCAAGCGATCTTATCACCCATTGAATCAGGAAATACTTTCTTAGGTGCAATAGCAGAAAATTATGTTGCACAGGCATTACATACCAATGGGCATACTCTCTACTACTGGGAATCAGATCATTTGGCAGAAGTTGATTTTGTGATACAGAAAGAGGAAAAAATTATTCCTGTAGAAGTTAAGGCCGGAAGTAATATTAGGTCTAGAAGTTTATCGGTATATTGCTCGAAATATTCACCAGAATATGCAATTAGAATTTCCAGCAAGAATTTTGGCCTTGAAAATAAAATAAAATCAGTTCCGCTGTATGCAGTTTTTAATTGTTGATTGTAAAAAAAGTTATCGGGAAGAAAGACTATTGTGGAGTATATTTTATCTCAAGAAAAAGCTTCAGCAAAGATCAAGCAAGCTTCCTTCGATGTTAATAGGTAACTGCTCACACCCTTCAGTCATCTACCCTCTACCGGATGCTGAAAGTTGCTTAGCTAACAGCATTTGGTTGAGAGGTGAAGGTTGAGGGGTGTGAGCTAATGGAATGGACTCGCCTCT
>JADGAN010000071.1 GCA_015231955.1 Oligoflexia bacterium
TCCATCAGGGCCACAGGGAACTGAATCCCAATAAAGATAGGCCGGATATATGGCAGCGATTATTTTTATTTTGCTATTAAATTAGAATTTTTTCTTGCATTTACGGCGAGTCCATATAAGTTACGTTAATAGTATTATCAATGCCTTTTTAGATAAAAATCACCAAGAGTGTCTATAATCGTGTTTTACTTGAGTAAATTGTTTTTTGTTTGAAAATTATTTGCACTTGTGAAACCTCAAGTGCATGGCACTTGCGGACGATGAGGGAGGGGGGAAGGAGGGAGTATGAGGGTGGTGTTGGAGAGGTTGTTGGTGCTCGTAATGGTAATACTGGGAGGGGTGCTGTATTGGGAGGAGATCTCAAGCTATCTGCAGCAGAAAATCGTGGTGCAGGAGGAGCAAACACAGGAGAGCTCTAGACCTTTAGGTTTTTTGGTGAAGAGTGTGTATGGAAAGGTGAAGTTAACGAGAGCAAATCAGAAGGGGCCGCTCTTGCCAAAGGCGTATCTAAAGAAAGGGGATCGTCTGACGTGCTTTATGGAGAGTGGTGATTGTAAAATTATTTTATGTTGGGGAGAGAGTTCCTGCCTTCTATTTAGTAGTGCGAATAAAAAAGATATGATGTTGATCGGTAATGGAGATATTTTACTGTTGGCGGAAAAGGGAAATCTTACAGGTATTCACCAGGGAAACGCTAGTTATCGCTTACAACGATATTCACAGAAGAGTTGGTTACGACTGGAAAAGGGTGATGAACGTTTTAACCTCTATTGGGAGAGTCTGGCGGGGCCAGCAACGGTGGTGGTAAGTGCAGGAGAAGTGGTGTTGGAAAATCCTGATAAAACTTTGTTTGCAATTAAGAGTGGTAGTGGAATACAAGTCGCAGAGTTAAAGCAAGGGGAAGAGAGGGTACGTAGTGTACTCTCTAAATTTTCTTGGAGCAGTGTGGGCAATGTGAATGATCAAATTTACCTGCAAGAGTTACTAGAGTATGTCAAAACTAAAAAGCGCCTACATTTTATAGAGAAAAAGCTTTTAGAAAAGGTATCTCTCCTGGTTGCAAAGGCCAGGCAAGGGTTGTTAACAGCTGGACTTAGTCGTTATCGGATGCAAAAATTAATGACTGAGCAGCGTTTTTTTGTTCGAAATCAACGTGGCCAGAGAAGGCAATAAAAATTTCTTGTACTGCTTGTACTCTTTTTGTAGAAAGCTCTCAAAACGCGAGGAGATTAACTCCTTCTCCACTAAAAGTTTAAAATATTTATCAAAGAGATCCCATTCCTGGTCAGAAAGTGAGGCGATGGCCACATTACGAATGAAGAACTCATTTGCATTGCTCTTTAGGCGAAAGATGCTGCTCCAGCACTCGTTAAGAAAATTGATGTTTTTATTTAAAACCCCAAGAGAACGGAGGTGAGTATAAGAGGCCAAACGCAATTGGAGCTCGGTTTTGGGGTTGGTAAAAACTTCATAGTGTTGATAGAGGGAACGTAAACTACAGAGTAGTTCATAGCTATAGGGATCGTTACACTTGGTAAGCAATTGTGAACGCTCTTTTTTGAAAAGTTGATAACCTTTAAGAAAAAGAGCAGTGCGCTCCTCCTGTCCATTTTTATAAAGAAGAGTGATAGACCATCCGGGAATATTGCGTGACAGAGAGTAGGGGGATTCTAAAAAGAGGTTTTTTAATCCCTGAAAGGAGAGTGTGGGCATGGTGATATCGTGAGCATAGGAAGGAAGGTAGGTGGAGAGAAAGAGCAGTTGTTCTTGATCAAAAATTTTTAAGATTTGCAAGAAAGAGACATTGGGGAGTTTATAAGTAAGCAGCAGTTCATTTAGGGCCTGTAGTTCCTGGTTTTTGAGGGAGAGAGTGCTCTCTGTAAAGCTTTGGTTCAAAGGGGAGTTAGAGGCAAGGAGAATGTAGTCACTATGGTTGCTTTGGTAGAGGGCCAGGTAGCGAAAATGGGAGTAGCAATTAAGCACAAGAGTAGAGAGGATTTTTTCGTCTAAATAGTTGTGATGAATTTTTTGAGATAAGATTCCACCTTCCGTTAATAGCTCTTTGGCCAACTTATAAAAAGGTCTGCTAAAGAGCGCTTCTGAGTTTTTTTTCCAGGGATTAAAATCTCCTGCTACTAAGATATCGATGCTTTGAGGTCTTTGAGTGCGCAGGCAGTAAAAGGCATTTGTAGGGCAATCAATAACGTTTTGAGGAGAAGTGAGTGAGAGTGCGGTTGCTTTGGCCAAGTCAAGATTCTTTAGCAGTAAAATCTGTGGTGTTGTTGTTGCTTTGGCCGAGAGGAGATGTAAGTAGGGAAGCACTAGCGGAAGTGTGTAGCTTAAGGAATAGAAGGGAATATTACTATCAGCGATTAATCCATTGATGGTCGTCGTAGTGTGCTTGCTGAGTTTATCAGTGGTTGTTGCCATACTCACATGAGGAGTATCTTTAATCGAGGTGATATCCCCATTTAAGATATTGGGGATGGCCAGTGAGCTTTGTAGGTGGATCTCTGGCCGTAGTTGTTGATTAAAAAAAATTGCTTGCGCGTGGTGTGTGCGGTTCCACTGTGAGAACACCACTATAGTGAGAATTAGTGGTGTGGCAACTACACAGGTTGTAGGTAGCTGCAATTGCCAATGGTGATGGTATAACCACCAAGCAAAATAGCTTTGTAAAAGAAAGATAGCAGTGATGGCAAATTTAAAGAGAAGATCTAATCCAATGAAATAGAGAGCAAGATAACAAAAAATAAAAAGTAAGCATCCCGCACCCAGTGTGTGAAACGCCAGTGCCTCCTGCTGTTTTAATTGAAAAGTAAGCTTAAAAATGCGTCCTTGAAAAAAGCTGAAGGGAAGAAGAATCAGTGCAAAGAGCAGTGTTATTAGGACGTAGTAGAGGTAGAAAGTGACGGGATGAGAGATGAGAACGACACGAATGTTATTGGTCAGAAGTGGAAGGTAAGAGACGCTTAAAAAAGAGAGAGAGATGAAGATGGTTGCAAGTAAGATTTGCTGAAAAAGATAAGTGGGAGCGTTGCTGTTGGCCTTGAAGAGAACGCCTAAAAAAATTCCTAAGAGGAAGAGTATAGTCACCATAGAGCTTGTCCAAAGGGTATCACCAAGAGAGAGAATTACTAGACGATTCCAACTGTAAAGAAGTGTGATCAAGACACCCCCATTGATAGCAGCAACAGCATAGAGCAGCTTTAGTGGTAGGGGTGAAGTAAGCGTTGCTGCTGGAAGCACTTCTTGGTAGGGGGCCTTATTAGTTTTTTTAGAGAAGATCAAGAATGCGGCCAAGCAGGCGTGGAGTACACCACTGACAGTGAGTAGTAGTGGAGCAGGAAAGTTTATTTCAAGGTAAAGGGTGTGGAGTAGAAGCGTGGCCAAGGCGCTGCCAGCAAGCAGAGCGCTTAGGCGTGTAGTAAGGTTTGTATGCAGCGCCAGGAGCGAAGTCGATGCTGCAATTAAACTTAAAGGAAGAGTCATCATAGTAAAGAGCAGAAGCAGGGAGAGGTAAAAGGGAAGAGTCTCGAGAAGATCAAAGAAGAGCGGAGAGAGTGTCGCACTCACAGCAAGCAATAGTTGAGCATACCCAAAACATTTCCAAATATTAATGGAGGCAGCAACTGTACTTAACTTTTTTAGTAGAGTGATGGAGGCAAAAAAGAGAAGTGCAAAGATGGTGAGAAAAAATGTCACCACTAAAGTGGTGCTACCCAGTTCATTCCCCAGGTAAAAAGAGAATAACTTTTTCCAAAGGATGAGGTGAAGAAAAGAGAAACTTCCTAATAAAAAAACTATAGCGTGATAGATTTTTCCCATAAGCGTGTGACCTCAATTGGTGTTAATGCAAAACTGTTTATTACTCTCTTCTCTTCAACTTTAGAGAAGGAGTTCTAGATTTGCAATCCATTGTTGCGCTGTGAGAGTTGTGGATAAAGTGTTTGCATGAAGTTTTTGGAATAGAAATTGCAAAAGTATCTAAGAAGTCTTTTCGACCGACCCTATTAATTGGTCACTAAAGTTTCAGGGGAATGTTTATGTCAACAAAAAATTGGATCATGAATCGTTTTGTATGGTCATCGCTCTTGCTTACGATGATAACGGGAGGTGGTGCGCTGACAACCTCTCTTTGGGCGGATGAGGATAAGTCCTCCTCAGCGGTAGGAGTAGTACAACTCCCCTCTGCTGGAGGAACAGTGAAGAAAGAGAGTGGTGCCTTCTCAGTGAATGCCAATCGCGGCTCCACCGATTTTACACTTCCATTTCCAGAACTGCCGGCACGTGCGGGATTCAAACCGAGTGTTACTCTCAAGTACAGTCAATTTGCTGGTGATAATGGTAATGGTTTAGGTATTGGGTGGTCGCTAACTGTCCCTAGTGTGGAGATGAATAATGATAAGGGTGCAGTGGTTCCTGGTTTTAAGAGGAGTGGTGACTTTTACAATCGCATTGTCTACCAAGGAAAGCGCTTGGTCTTTCAAGGACAATCCATTAGCAATGCAGGTGAGCTATTAAGTTATCGCTTAGAGAATAGTAATGATGAGATGTTTATCTATTACCACAAGAGCGCTTTTAGTGTACGTGTACGTGAGGGCGCTTCTTGGAAGGAGCTTCCCTTTTCATCAGGGTTTGAAGTGAGAATGCCCGATGGGAAGCGCCAATACTTTAGTGGTGATGAGCGTGTGGCCGAAGGAAATTTTGAAGGCGAAGTGAAGTTTGCAACTAAGTGGCCACTAGTACTGGAAACCAATCCCCTTGGTGATGCTATTACTTATCGCTATGTGAAGTTTAGTGGACGCTCTTATTTACAAAGCATCTTATTTGCAGGCGGCAAGAGTGAATATCGTTTGGAGTTTGCCGACACCAAATCGCATATGCTCTCCTATCAAAACAATTTTAAACAAACTAACAGCAAACTCTACTCTAAGTTAACGGCACTCTATGCTGGTGATGTCCATGCAGGTTGGTGTTTTGCTTATATCGGTCGCTTGGCCGAGGATAATGGTAACTTTGTGGTGCGAGCACACCCGCAGTGTTTGCAACAAGCAAGGCGTGATTTAGAAAATAAGATCGACAACAACTCTTTAAATGTACTTGATCAATTGCGAATGATTTATCGTTTTGGCGATTTGAAGGGAGTGGGCCTTAGTGAGGAGAGTGCTACTCTGCCGAGTGTGCGTTTTGATTACTCCTCTTGGACACTCAAAGATTTACAACATCGCAATCTTACTTATGAAGTACCCGCCTTAAGTTTTGCTGGCGATATTCATTCGCAAAACTTTGAGCTGGTCGACTTTAATATGGATGCACTCACCGATGTAGTACAAAGTGCGAGCGGAGGTAAGAGCATCGCCTATCTTGGAAAAGGGAGCTACGGCGGGGACTCTTATAAAGAGACCAAGAGTTGGGAACTTACTCGTCCGCAAGATGGCCTAAGCGGTGCCATTACAAAAATTGCTCCGGTACTTGCTGAGCAACGTTTTCAATTTGCCGATTTAAATGGTGACTCCTATGTGGATATGATGGAGCTTGATCGTGGTAAGTTGTATGCCTACATGGGAAATGCCAAAGGAGAGTACAACTATATTGGTAGGCCTGTTGCCATTGCCGATTTCACTTCAGAGATGTTTTTGCAAGGGCGCGGGAAATTTATGGATATCAATATGGATGGCCTTGCTGACATTATCACTACCATTTTAGGTGTTGATGGGAAGACCAGGTTTAGAATCTATATGAACCTGACCAAGACCGAAGATAATGGAACGATCACCGTAAGCTTTGGCAAAATGGAGAAGAGTTTTCCCTTTGAGAGTAGTGATGCCAATTTGTTAAGTAACCATGATGTGAGGTTGGTGGAGATTAACGGTGATAAACTTCCCGATCTTGTCACTATTAAATCGAGCAGGGGCGGATTTTGTATTTATGAAAATCATGGGAATGTTTGGGAAAAGGATGATCCAAACCGTCTGATGTTTGGCGATAGTAAAGCAAGCGATTTGGTGTGCGGGAAGGGCCGTTTTGCTAAAGTTAATGGTCTTTCGGAGGGCGATAACCTTGAGACCATGTGGTACCTCGACGTTAACGGCGATGGACTCATCGACTTTGTAAACATTGGAGAGCATACCAAAGAAATTAAGGTGTGGGCGGGTTTTGGCGATGGCAGCTTCCTAGAAGAACCAGTGGTGTTGCCGCTTAGCTTGAGAGTACAAGTGGGAAGTAATATCAAAAACTTTAAGGGCCGGGTTTCCGACCTTGATGGTGATGGCCAATCAGAGATTTTGATTTTCCAAAAGGGTTCGGGCGAGGATGTTAAACCAGTCATTGCCATTGACTTTAACCGTGTTGGCGAAAAGCAACTGGTAAAAGCAAACTTACTGACAACGGTAGAGTTTGCGAGTGGTCTTCGTCACGATATTCGTTACTCTACCTCTATCGATGAACTCTTGCGCGATCGTCGCTTAGGGGTACAAACGGTAAACATTCACTTCCCAGTGGTGTGTGCTAAACAGATTGTCACCTCTGAAGGGGTGCCGGGACTGAAACGCAGTGATGTGCAAGTGACGGAGCTCTTCTATCACCGGCCCTATTACGATGCTATCAACAAAAAATTCTTGGGATTTTCTGAAGTGGAGAAGGTGATTTATGGTGATGAGTATTTGGCCCGCAGTGGTGGCAAAGTGTCTCAAAAATCTTCTTACACTTTTGAGGAGTATTACTCACTCACCAGCGACAAGGCACTTTTACAGTTGGCCGGTGAATTAAAATCGCGGAGCATCTTCTCTTTGGGGGAGAGCATCTCCTTTTTAAGTAAGGGAGAGGCAACGGCATCTTTTAATCCTAGCGATTTGCTACAGCACTCTTTAGGGTATGAGACCCAAAGGCAAGCGCTACCAACACCAAAATTTTTACAAAGTTGTGAATATTATGGATGGGAGGCGCTGGCACGAGATAGTGAGAGCTTCTTTGTACGAAAAATTTTAGAGCGAAAAAATCCCGTGGTGGGTGCAAGTAGTATTGCCGCTGGAGCAGCAGGGATCGATAGTTGTGAAATGTATTCGCAAGCAGTCATCTTTGGTGAATTTGATAGCTACAACATTCCTCACAAAGTAACGACTACGCTTAAGAGTGTAACCGCCCCGAATGGTGTGACCATGCCTGCTAATGTAAGCGTCACTAGCTTCGATTATGATGAAGCTAGAGCAGAATTGGCACCATTAGGAGTGTTGGTTTCTCCCTCAAAAGTAGTAAGGAATAGTGAGGGTGCGCTAGAGAGTGAAGTCAACTTTACTTACTATCGTGAAAATGCACTTCCTAAAATGGAGATGCGAAAATATTTTTCCAACCTTGCTAAAATCTCCACACAAATACCAGACAATCTCAAACCCTTTGTCACGCCCACAAGGAAGTTGCAAAAGATTTTTGGATACGACCTCTTTGGTAACGTCACCTCTATCTCCGATGGACTTGGGTTAAAAGAGGTGGTGGAGTTTGATCAAGATTCGGTGCTACCTATTCGCTATACTAAAGTAAATGGAGAGAATCAGGCCTTTAATCAGGTGACCACCATGAGTTACGATGGCCCTCGCAAAGGATTGCTTAGCTCTTATAAGACCTTCCTTGGCGTGGAAACTAAAGTGGAATACGATGAACTCTCAAGAAGAGTACACATGGTAAGCAGTGATGGTGCCGAACAAACTTATGCCTATAAGATTGGCAAGAACAACAACCCTTATTTGGTCTTAACAGGAATTAGGCGCTACCTCGATAACATGGTTCCAGAAGGGGAGAGTGCTTGGATCTATAAACTTACCGCTTATAGGCCCGACTCCACTACCCTTGCAGAGTTGGAAAATGCTAGTGAGAGTGAAGTGCGCGTGCTCTCCTACCTTGCTTACAATAGAAACAAGAGTAAGATCTTCCAGTGGACCCCTTATAAACTCTCCTCCTACAATGTTCATAAAGTCTTTGAAGAAGGGGTTATCCCAAGACCACAAGATGAGATTGGTAGTTACTACGCTTATGATGAGTTAGGACGCCTGGTTTTACAAACTTATCCTTCGGGAAAAGTGGAGAGTGGAAGCTATTATCCTTGGGGTAAAGAGGTCTTGGCAACTTATAGCGATGCTGCAAGTGGTGAAGTGCGATCGATTAAACGTCAAATTGAAAATCCACTTGGGGTGTATGCGACTGTAGATATCGATGGCAACAACGAACGAGAGCAAGTGGTGACGCTGTTTAATCGTGATCAATTTGGTAATTTAAGTGGCATCTTATTCGCAGGAGAGAAGCGTGAACGTACACTCATTCACGATACCTCTGGAAAACTGGAGTACCAATACCTGCCCTCTCTTGGCGAGCGCTACTACTTCTACGATGAAAATCGAGGACGCTTGGTGGTTGAGGCGAAAGTGGGGCAAGTGGGTAATGGCGATTTAGGCGCGCTTGGTGATAGCAAAATAGAAACGCATCTAACAGAAAATCGCTACGATTCCATGGATCGCATCGTCTCTATCACCATCGATGGGAAAGAGGTGATAAACTACACTTACGATCAAAATCCAAGTGAGCTTTGGAGTGCAAGCGCAGCTTACTCTGCTCCGATTGCAAAACCACTGGGACTTGTCACCATGGCAAAAAGTATTGATCCTAATGGACTTTCTAATGCAAGCGAGCTTATGGGTTACGATCAAAACGGAAGAATGTTACAAACGGAGACAAAACTTTTTGATCGCTCCTTTAGTGAGTCTTACGACTTAACGGTTGATGGCACCGTCAGAAGAGTAAAAAATCCCAAGGGACTCGAAGGCATCTACTCTTTAGGAAGCGATTTACGCTTAAGAGCAGTATTACTCAACCACACTTCGTTTGCTCATCCTGAAGATGTGATTAGTGATGTGATCTATAATGCAAAAGGGAGAATTGCCCGCATGAACTATCGTGCTGGTGCTTATAGCGAACTTGGTTATGATCCACAAACACTCACGCTTAATCGTATTCAAAGCTTCTATCGTGATCTTGATGGTAGTGATAAGACGCTACAAGATTTGCAAATCGTTGCCAATGAGAATGGATCGGTTAACACCATCACCGATGCTCTTGGAGAGAGCTCTTTTGGACACATTAACCGCAGTGCTAGTTTTGAGTACAACTGGAAAGATGAGCTGACTCGCTCTGTCCGCTATGGTGAGGATGTGAAATTTAAGTATAACGACATTGGTAATTTCACTCGCAATGAAGAGCTAAGCAAAGAGGATCTCTCCTATCCGCAAACGCGTGAGAGCGGCATGCTTCCGGTTGGGAAAAGTGCTAGTGATTACCTCTTTAATGGACTGGGACAACTGGTAAAGAGTCCTACGATCCTTGAGGCGCGCTACGATGCTTTAGGAAAACTCATCTTTGTGAAGACAAAAGAGAACAAGAGCGTCTACTTTGGATACGCCCACAATGGAAAACGCATCTATAAAAAAGTGGATGGAGTACTGCACCTCTATCCACTCAAGAGCTTTACAGTTGAGCCCACTAGTGAGCAAAGCTTTATCTTTGTTGGTGGTCAGCGCTTAGTGCGGATGGAACACAAAAACAATCAGTGGTTCTACTACTTGAAAGATCACATTGGTTCGAGTGACTACATCATGACTAAAGATGGCCTTCCTGTTGAGCAGATGCTTTATCGCGCTTACGGCAGCGAACTCGATCCCAAAAAGCTTTCTAGCAAGTGGAGTGAGCACCTTCAAAAAAATCGCGACAAGCTTCCACTTGAGGATACCCACCACCGTTTTACTGGCCAATACAAAGATGATGATACTGGTCTTTACTACTTTGAGGCCCGTTACTACGATCCTACGATTGGACGCTTTATCACTCCCGACCCACTCTTCTTAAACGACCCACAAAAGTGTTTAAAGAGCGTGCGTGAGTGTAACCTCTACCAATACGCCGGTAACAACCCCATTAAATACAATGATCCTACTGGGCTAATCATTAAAATATGGAATGAGGCACTCACCGGCGATAAGAAACACGACCAACCTATCCTCGATTACCGCAAAGAGGTGGACACCGCCCTTAAAAAGATCGATCCTAGCGCTAAAGTGGATATGAGCACAGGGGTAGTCTCTTTCGATAGCTCCAAGGCAACCACAGGACACGCTAAAGGGCATGAGCTGATCGATCGCTTGGTTACTACCAAATTTGTGGTCGACGTTCGTCCGACGACGGGTGGTAATCGTTTTGAATCGGATGGTGGTGCAGGAATGGTTTCCGATGGCAAGGGGGGAGTGAAAGCAGGAGGGGGTGGCAACACCGATGTGTATTGGAATCCGAAGGGTGAGTTTAAAGCAATCATGGCCAGTGGTAATCGTGAAGCGACCAGTAGGCCCACCTTCATCGGTCTTGGGCATGAGTTGATTCACGCTGAGCACGCTTCGCGTGGAATGCTCAATCCTAAAGCGGTCTCCTATACCGGAATGGATGGAAAAGTCCATGGCACCGGTAAGGCGGGCGATCCTGCAATTCGGATTTTCGAGCTTAAAGCAACTGGGATCACCGGTTACTTTGATACTGCTAAAGATATCACTGAGAATGATCTTCGCAAGGAGCACAGTCTTGGTGCAAGAGCTGTTTATTAAACGCAAGAGGACTTTTTAAAGAGAACTTTTAAAGGTAGGTTTGTATGAGAATGAGATTAAAATTATTTTTCTTAGGTGTATTGGCCCTTTTAACCTTTGCCATTTTTGTTAGTGGCAGCAGTATAGGAAGAGCAATGAGCGATTTCACTTATCAGGCAGACCTATCTTTTATACAAAAGAATCAAAATCAGGGTCTGTCGGTGAACTTTTTAAAGCAAGAGTTGGAAAAGCGCGGATACTTTGCTAGTACCAGTACCAGCGTAAACGACTACAAAATTTCTGAACGAAACAATGAACTTAAAACTTCAAATTTGGCGATCATCCAACTTATAAATTTAATGAGAATCTATTATCAAAAATTTCCTAAACGTGCTTACCTGTTGCTAAACTTAGTGGAGTCGAAGAAAAGTTGCCTTGTGATCGATTGGCCACAAATTTTGCCCTCCTGGAGTTGGCAACAAGGGCACGAGGTTTCGCTAATTTTGCCAGAGAAAGTTTTCAATGCCTGTGAAGTCAAAGCGGTTGGTGCCTTTGAATCCCTTTATAAAGACTTATCTAATAGTGAGATTAAACGAAAGTTTTTCAACAAAAATGGTGCACTCAAAGTGGATCAATTCCCTAAGCTTGCTCACAATCGTGAGTTCATTGCCTTTTTAATCTTGCGCGGATTTTACCCTACTCTTGGTGATGAAGAGGGCTATCTGGTTTTAGAATAGAGCAGCTGATGTTTATGCCGAAGTATCTCCTCTCCTCGAGGACTCAAAAAGATCTTTTTCATCTGGCGGATGGATTGAATCCTTGCCTCTCGTATTTTTTCCCCCAAGAGAGCACCCTTATACTGCTTGATCAGAGGAGCAATGTTTAACAATCGGATCTCCTCTAGGGCCAAGCTTAAAAAGCTTGCAGGTAGGTAAGCTCTGTCTCCTCTGTCTCTTAATTTTCCTAAATCATCGGCCTGGCAACATAAAATAAAATTTTGTAACATTTGCGGATTTCTGATGGCATTGAGAGAGATCAATAAGCTTACAACGTTTTTGGCCTTTAACTCTAAAATGTGATGGGCCAAAAGGTGAAACTCCACCACCTTTAAGGCGAGCGTTTCCCATTCGTTGCAAATCTTTAAGCGGCGACAAAAGAGTTGAACGACCGATATGCCTCGAACATCATGCAAGCGATGGTGAGGCAACTCTGCTTTTGGCGTGAGTGCTTTTCCAAAGTCGTGTACTAAGGAGGCAAAGCGAACACTTAATTGCTCACTTAAGCGGCAGGCACTATCTAAAACTAAGAGTGTGTGCTTATAAGCATCTCCTTCCGGGTGGTATTTGGGGTTTTGAGAGACTCCTATTAAGCGATCTATTTCAGGGAAAACAATTTCCAGTGCATTACAATTTTTTAAGATCTCAAAAAAGAGGGAAGGGGTCTCTGTTTGTAGTGCTTTGGTTAATTCCAAAAGCACTCTCTCTGCCGTCAGATGCTGGAGTTCACCCTCCTTTGCAATGAGTGACATGAGCTGCAGCGTCTCCTCATGGACAGTAAATTTAAGCTTAGCTGCAAAGCGGGCCACTCGAAGCACTCGCAGGGGATCCTCTTTGAAAAAAGGGGAGACGTGCCTAAGGATTTTATTTTTTAAATCCTCTTGTCCATGATAGGGATCAATGAGCTTTCCTTGACTATCTATGGCCATGGCATTGATGGTAAGATCTCGCCGAAGCAGATCATCTTCTAAAGAGATGTTGGAGACATCAAAGGCAAAACCTTTATACCCATACCCTCTTTTAAATTCTTTACGGGCCAAGGCATACTCTTCTTTTGTCTTAGGATGTAAAAAAACGGGAAAATCTTTTCCTACAGGAAGATACCCTAGTGCAAGCATCTCTTCTGATGTTGCTCCTACCACGACATAGTCATTATCTTTAGAGGGAATGCCTAACAGTAAATCTCTGACAGAACCGCCTACCTTATAAACCTCCATAATTTTATCCTATTGCTCGATAATTTAAAAGAATGTGTGGCCCTCCTTTACTTGGGCCAAAATTATTATTTTACAGAACAATGGGGAGTTTGCAATGATTCAAGTAACCAGTAAAGCAATGGAAGTCTTATCTGCTAGAAATTCAGCGATGGCGCAAACCAAGAAGCAGCTGCGTATGCTTGTGGAAAGGGGGGGGTGTGCAGGTTTTCAATACTCGATGGTCTTTGATGAGGAAAGGAGTGGGGATGAGCATATACAAAGTGGAGGGATAACTTTTTTGGTTGATAAAGAGTGTGCTCCTTATCTTGAAGGGGTTATGATCGATTATAATGATAATTTAGTGGGTGGAGGTATTGAGATCACAAATATGCAGGCCCCCTATAGTTGTGATTGTGGAAAATCTTTCTCTATATAGAGAGAGAAGACTACGCATAGGCCACGCCCATCGTTTGCTCGATTAAGCTTTGAGCATCTGTCTCACGCCATAATCTTTGCCCTTCTGCAGAGAGGGAGTGGAGTGGGTCAAAGTAAAAAAAGATTTTATTTTTTACCGCTGGTGCCTGCCACATGGAGATTCCTGTCAAACGATCATATTTCTCATAGGTGGCCACATGGCGTTTTCCTCCACCGCGAGGAAGATCGCAAACAAAATTGGGAGTATTAAATCCAGCCGTTGATCCACGCACAGCTTTTTCAAGCATAATAGTTTCATGCAGAGGTGTTCTTAAATGCTCACACCCTGGAACCATATCGTGTTGATAAAAATAGTAGGGTTGAATATTCAAATAGCTTAGTCGTCGCACATGCAGAGTAAGATTTTCGGCGCTGTTGTTGACTTGGTTAAGCAATACCCCTTGATTGCGAACAATCAAACGTTCTCGAAATAATCTTCTCATTGCCCTTTGAGTGATTTCGGTTAACTCACTAGGGTGACTGGAGTGGGTATGGATGACCACTGATTTGTCGAGCGGCAGACCAAAATCGCGCACCCTAAAGATGGCATCTACCCAATCGTTGTCATTTAAGATCTTCATAGGGTTAACGATGATAGATTTGGTGGCATAGCGAATCCGTCGAATGTGAGGAATGGATAAAAGTTTTGTTCCAATATAATAAATATCTTCAGCAGAGAGTAGGGATACATCCCCACCAGAGATCACAATATCCTCTAAACTTTTGGTCTCTTGAATATAGTTAAAGGCACTCTCCCATTTCCCGGCCTTAGGTGCAAAAGCGGCAGTCTTTTTTTGCACAGTCTGAGTGCTTCCGCCGATTAAACGGGCACGAGTGCAATAGGAGCAGTAGGTGGGACAAATGGCAAGAGCAAGGAAGAGCGCCTTGTCTGGATAGCGATGAGTGAGTTGAGATGCTGGTGAGTCCTCATCTTCTGATAAGGAGTCGGATAAAGTCATCGCATGATTTTCTAAAATGAGTTGTGAAAACATCGGAAAAAACATCCGCCGGAGAGGATCTTTTTGAGGATCTTTCCAGTTCATGAGCGAAAAGATGTAGGGAGTGATCCGAATATTCATCGGCACCACCTGCTGTGCCTTGGCCAAATCGGCAAAAACCGCGGGAGGAATATCGCGCCCCTTTAATGCCGCCTCTGCCATGGGAATAGAGGTAATCGCATGATGGAGTTGCCAATTAGGATCGAGAAAAGTCTCTTCACTAATACTGCTAAATCCTGGGATCTCTCTCCAAAACTCTCCTGACTTTAGTTCGTTGTGCATACAATTCTCCTTACTGTTAAAAATTAAAACAAACACACCTTTTTAACTTTAGGTATGTGTTTGTAAACTGTCCGTCAAGGGCATCTTTAGATTTTTGAAAGTTGCTAGATTACGTTTAAGTATGGTTTGGCGATAGGATAACAATATCAATTCAGACTATCACACCATCAATAATTCATGCTTCATCTTTAGTTCTATTTTCTTATCATCATTCCAACAAACTCCAGGAACAAAAAAGAGGAGGAAGGAGAAATGGCGACTAATAAAAAAAATCCCACGCTCATAACAACCGTAGGCACCATGGCCGCTACTGCAGCAGTAGCAGAGTATCAGGATCATTATCAAAAAACTCTTTACGACTCCGATTATTTTTGGGATCAAACTGCTCGTCAAGAGCTACGTTGGTACTCCCTCTTTCATCGCGTACAAGATTGCGATTTACACGCTGGCCGCATTGCTTGGTTTTTGGGAGGGAAATTAAATGTCACCGACAATTGTATCGATCGCCATCTTCCGGAGAGGGCCAATCAAGTGGCCATTCTTTGGGAGGGAGATACCCCCGATCAGATTCGCAAGATCACCTATCTTGAACTTCACCAAGAGGTCTCTCGCCTTGCAAATGTGCTGAAAAGTTATGAGATCAAAAAAGGTGATCGCGTAGCAATCTATATGCCCATGGTTCCAGAGGCGGCGTTTGCCATGCTGGCGTGTGCGCGCATTGGTGCTGTTCATAGTGTGGTCTTTGCAGGTTTTAGTGCCGAATCGTTAAGAGATCGCATTTGCGATGCTAAGTGTACGGCAGTGATCACTGCTGATGAGGCCATTCGCGGAGGAAAAACCATTCCTTTAAAGCGTATCACCGATGAGGCGATTATGGCCTGCCCTTTAGTGAAAACTATTTTCATTGTTAAAAGAACGGGAAATAAAATTCCCTTCTATCCCGAACGCAACGTCTGGCTCGATGAGGAGATGAAAAAACAGATGCCCTATTGTCCAGCAGAGGTGATGGATAGTGAAGATCCACTTTTTCTCCTCTACACCTCTGGCAGTACGGGAAAACCCAAAGGAGTCACTCACACCACCGCGGGATATCTTCTTTACACCAAGCTTACTCATCGTCTCGTCTTTGATCACCAAGAGGGAGACATCTTTGGTTGCATGGCGGATATTGGATGGATCACCGGCCACTCTTACATTATTTATGGACCACTTGCTAATGGTGCAACCACCTTTATGTTTGAAGGCATTCCTATTCACCCTCACCCTGGTCGCTATTGGGAGATGGTTGAGCGCCATAAGATGACTCAAATTTACACCTCTCCCACCGCCATTCGCACCATTGCACGCGAATCGATCGACTATGTAAAAAAGTATGATCGTTCCACTCTTCGCGTTTTAGGAACAGTGGGTGAGCCGATCAATGAAGAGGCCTGGAAGTGGTATTATGAAGTGGTTGGAGAAAAACGTTGTGACATCGTCGATACTTGGTGGCAGACCGAAACCGGTGGGATTATGATCACGCCTCTTCCTAAAATCCACTCTAAAATGCTGAAGCCCGGTTGGGCCTCCTACCCCTTCTTCGGTATTAGACCAGTGGTCTTAAATGAAAAGGGAGAAGAGCTTAACAGTAAAAGTGGCAGTGAAAAAGTAGAGGGACTGCTGGCCATTAAAAATTGCTGGCCAGGAATGGCGCGAACCATCTATGGTGATCATCAACGCTTTTACAACAGCTACCTTGCCGCCTATCCAGGATATTACCTCACAGGAGATGGGTGTCGCCTCGATGAAGAAGGCCGTTATCGTATCACCGGAAGAGTTGATGATGTCATCAACGTCTCTGGACATCGCTTAGGTACCGCTGAAGTGGAAAACGCCTTAAGCACCCACCCCGCCTGCGCAGAGTCTGCCGTTGTTGGTTACCCTCATGAGATCAAAGGCCAGGCCACGCTTGCTTACGTGGTCTTAAAAGAGGGATACGAAAGCAATGGAGATCTTTTAGGTGAGTTAAGAAACGAGGCCCGCCACCACATTGGTGCCTTTGCAACAATCGACAAAATATTAATTGCCAAAGCTCTACCCAAAACACGTTCAGGAAAGATTATGAGAAGAGTTTTACGAAAAATTGCATCTGCCGAGTATCACGATCTAGGAGATCTTTCGACGCTTGCCGATCCATCAGTGGTAGAGCAGCTCATTCACCAACACAAAATTTTGTAAGTTTAAACTGGATTCCAGTAAAACAGTTTTACAAATCCAGCAAGCAGGTAGCAGGGTGGATGGTAGCAGTATTTGTTAGCAGTTCCAGTGTGAAGTTAGCGGGGACAGTATACGGTTTAAAAAAAACTTAAAGGTACATTCGGGGACATGGGTTACATTTTATACCGGGGACATAGGTAACACTTTTTCTTTTTGTTAATAATAGCAACCTCTCATTTCAACTCTCATAGATGTTTTTTTAATGAAAAATTTTCCTTACTCAATTCTCGGTTCTCCACTGTTAAACTTTAAATATCTTTTCCCATTATAGAAGACAGGGCAATGCTGGGGAGCAACCC
>JADGAN010000072.1 GCA_015231955.1 Oligoflexia bacterium
GCTTAAGAGAGTATTGGAAAAAAAATAAGGAGGATAAATCTATCTGGTTGTTCCCTCCTCCCAATAAAGTATGTAAAGGGAAACTTCATCAAACGATAAATAAATTTTCTTCAAGAGGAATATAGTCCCTACTACCGGAAAAATATTACTTTGACTCAAGCTGAGTTTGCGTTATTTTTTGAAGGTGCTCAAATTAATAAACGATTTATTGAGTCCCCTCTTCCAACTTAGAGTATTCATAGGGAGAGAGGATTTCTTCTTTGTTATGAATTCTTTTTACAATCCAAATGAAATAAGCGCGAGGATTCATACCATTTACTTTGTAGGATTGCACGATGCTAAAAAGGACAGCATTAGTGAAAGCACCTCGCTTTGAGTGGCTACCGTACCATGTTTTTCTTCCAACCACTGGTGGACGCAGATTTTGTTCTGAAAAATTATTGTCTAATGGAATTGCAATATTCTGGGTACAAATCGTTAATTCTTTATAGTTACTCAGAAAATAATTGACTGCTTTTTCAAGTGCTCCCCCTTTTACACCTACTCCGCTAAGCTTTTTACAATTATCTTCAATTCGTTCAAAAAATGGTATCATTTGCTTTCTGAGTTTTAACTGCTCATCCAATGATGCAGTTAATTTTCTTTTGCTTTCAAGATCGTAAATATCACCATAGGACTCTAAGATCAACTTGCACTCTTCCTTCCAGGTAGAACTAGCTTCTCTGAAATAACGAAAAGCATGGGCATTACATAAAACTCCGAGTATGCTTCGGTCAAATTCTTTATTGATTTCTCTAATTGCTCTTGAATAACCAGAATAATCATCACTCATCAATGACTCTGCTTTTGATTTTTTTAAAAAATCATTTATTACATCGCCTGATCTTGTGTTATTGGCTTCATAGTAGCAGGCATGTGAGCAGAAAAAACCCCACAGATACCAATTTTTAGTATCATCTCCCTCTAGCATCTTGTGAGTTGTTTCATCGATATTAATGTGTTTGGATGATAAAACTTCATTTTTAATTTTCACAAATGCTGGGGACAAAAAATCTGCAAGGTGATGAGAACTTTCTATTAAGCTTTGAGGTGGAAGCCCCTCTAAACCTTCTCTGCCCGCAATAGCAGCGAATCTTTCCATAGGTATTAGATCACAATATTTTGATAGAGAAGCATCGATAATTAGACTATCAACATAATTGGACAAAGGGACAATACTTGGTTTTGCTGGAGTGTTAATCATCCCTCCATAACATTTGCCACAGTTATATTTGACCCGTTTTTGTCTTTCAATATAATATTTTTTAGGAATGGCCTCTAATTTTTCTGAGACATCAAATAGACCAGATTCTTTCATCTCCTCGCCACAACACAAGCATTTGGGTGGAGTGACTGGACGTACAATAGTCTCATTAATTTCTAAATTAGGATATCGCTTCGATGGTAGTTTTGTTATATCGCCACGATCTTCACCTTTTTTACGTCCTTTAGGTCTTGGATTTTCTTTTGGCGGTTTTTGCTTTCCTCTTCTATTCTCTTCTCGTTCCATTAAAACTCTTGCCACTATAGTAATCAGATTATCTACGGAAGAAGATAGAGAGCTAACGCTATTTTGTGAAAGCCGATTAATGCTAGCTTCTACAATTATTTTTTTTGCACATTCGTATTCTTGTTCTGGATTTATTTTAATAACAGTTTTCATTTTGTTAAGAGTGACATAAAAAAAACAAATGGCCCAGTCTTTTTTGCAAGATTAGCTCATTTTTTCGCTGAGCTAAATAGGTATGTTATTGTGTGATAGTGGAGACATATCAAGGCGTAGAATTGTGATGATTTACTACTGTCATGCTTAATCCTTGTTTAAAATATTTCAAAGGATTAAATCATACTTTTCATGAAAGGCCACGACCCGGCCCATCATAAAGAGGTCTCACCCAGAAAAAATTTTAACCATCATGAAGGATTCTCGTCTAGGGACGTTCGGAGTGCTCACTCTCGTCTTCAATGCTTTACTTAAATTCTCTCTACTCCGAGCACTCCCTCCTAGTGCCGTTCCCGCGGCACTCATTCTCTCCAGTACCTTTTCCCGCTATTTTTTGTGCTTCTTTCTCTTAACCGATCAATATGCCGGCAAGCTCGAGCAAAGCAAATCTCACTCTGTAGTGGCAAAATCCTTAAATACAACCGACTTCCTCTTTGCCACCCTATGGACAGTCATCGCTTGGATCATCCTCTACTATCCCCATTTTTCACTGCTAAAATTCTTCACCATCACCACAGCACTGTTGCTGTCCTATTTTTTCTTAAAACTATATTTCAAAAACAAACTCGGTGGTTATACGGGAGACACTCTCGATGCCGCTGAACAAATTTTCGAAGTCATTTTTTTGATTTTTAATGGACTTAACCAGAAATAAATGAATAGATATCACATCGATGGATTAGAAAGTATTCTTAGGAAGCGGAACAAAGAATTGCAAATCTGCTTTAACCCCATCATCTCCTTCATCGACATGAGCATGGCTTTCAATGGGGCCATCACTATTTTTGTCAGTGATCACAATACTAGGAGCATGGTTAAGATCACACATGCCTAAGGCCCATTCTCTTGTATTATTGTGACCACTTCCTGTAAGAATAACTACTTTTTGTTTCTCTTTTCGTTCATAA
Source organism: Oligoflexia bacterium (assembly GCA_015231955.1). Classification (GTDB taxonomy): domain Bacteria; phylum Bdellovibrionota; class Bacteriovoracia; order Bacteriovoracales; family Bacteriovoracaceae; genus JADGAN01. The sequence goes on from JADGAN010000072.1 coordinate 2,671, forward strand.
TCTAAAATAATTTTAGCGGTATAGTTAAGTGCAGCATATCTTTCCACACCTTTAGCACCGAAGGCGGTCTTTCCAACAGTATAGGATGTTTCGGTATCTAAGGCCACAATACGTATTTTGTGCTGTTTTGCTTGTTTCACAATTTCTGTGAAATTATATTTTTTCCAGAGAGGCCTTTTGTAAGCATTGTTGAAGTTGGGTTCAAAACCCTCATCTAACTGTTCTAAGTGTTTTCTTAATTGTCTAGGCATAATATCACTATCACTGGAGAGATATTGATCTAATAATTCTTGATGGACAGGATAAAACAGATGCTCGAGTCCTAAAATTGCATTTTGTTCTTTCATCTCTTTCATGAAATCGATTAATATTTTTTTTGACATAACATCACGGTGAACTTCTCCAATGACAACAGTATCATTATGTTGCAATAATTCAGATAATGTCGCAATAGGATCACTAGGATCAGCACTAATGGTGAGGGATGCTTTTGAGTCCTGGCAATACTGCTTAAACAATGCTTTTGCACTGCTCAAAAGAGTGGCAATAGATTTTTCTGAGGGTTGTATGCAGCCAATTTTACCACGCACACGTGTCTTTTCTAGATCTAATTCTACAGTTTTTTTCAAAGTAGGATTTGATATTGTTCGCACGTAACTCTCAACCTTTTCTTTTGTCCATTGAGATAAATCTTGGCCATTAAGAAGAGCGTCTTTGTCGATGTGTTCTAATTTACTGAACTCCGGTGGGAGTTCTGCAATACTATTCATCTGAGTATTAAGCTTTGTAAGATGAATAAGGGAGCCTATAGAAGAAGGTAGTGTTCTTAATTTATTATTGGAGAGATCAAGGATTTGTAAATTAGCAAACAGGGAAATCTCTTCAGGGATCGCAGGAAGGTTATTTTTATTAAGCTTAAATTCAATTACTCTTTTTCTTTCTTCTTCACTAAAGGCATGAATAAACTCATTCAACTCTTCTGAAGTAATAAATTTAAATTCAAGATTTATTTTATTAGCACTGGGATCGTTTTTAAAGTCGGTCACAATTTTTTGCAATGATTCTGGAAGGGCAGCATACGTTGCACTACAAATAATCCATAAGGCCATAAAAAAACTGTTTCTCATAAAATTCATAAACAATCTCCTGGTTTAAGGCACATGACATCAGGGACATGGGACATAATGAGCAGAGACTTTACGTAAAAACGTTTAACTTTATGAACCAACCACGCTTTTTACTATTATACCCTCTTGTCATTTCTTCTGATCTTCAAAATGTTTAAAATTCAATGAAACTCATCTCTTAGCTTTGAAGGCATGGCCTAAAGAAAAATTATTTGTGCCACAATTTTTAAAGCTAAATTGCTGAAGGCTGATGTGCGCCCTTAGGGCCAGAGAAAATTCCAGATGGATTTTGAATGGTCAACAAAACTCCTAGTAGCCTTGTTGTTACGTTTGAAATACCCAAATAAAAAACATTAATCAAAGGAAAAAAAATAATTTTTATGGTTTTGTTTCAAACACACCTTTGCCATGGCAAAGGTTATAGTTGTCTCGCCAGCCGCAACGGAGAAATTGTCAAGATCGCGGGGAACCCGCGCTGAACGCAGTGAGGGTAATCTTGATAATTTCGTGAGTGGAGGCTACAGCATCTTCCTATAATATCATCAAAGGTTTATCGCTATCGTGGATGTTCTCAATCTCTTCCTCAAACTCGGTCGGAGTTTTATATCCCAATGAAGAGTGAAGTCTTTTGGTGTTATAAATTTCTTCAATAAACGTTGGCAAGTTTCGAAACACATCCTCGATATAGTCATAATGTTTGAGATGGATCTCCTCCTGTTTCAAACTCTTAATACAAGATTCCATAAAGGCATTATCATAGGGGTTACCTTTTGCCGACATACTGACATGGAATCCTGCACCTTTCAAACAGTTGATATAATCTTTGGAAGCGTACTGAACACCTCTGTCAGAATGGTGGATTGAACCTCCTCAAAAAAATGGACTCCACTAATAGAAAATTTTCCTGTATTAAGCAGGAGATATTTCAAGGAGTCATTAATGAAGAGCGTGCAAAGAGGAAGAGCTCCAAAACGAGAGTTTTCGAGCGAGTTTAAGATTGAAGCTGCAAAAATGGTGCTAGAGCAAGGGCCAAGAGAATTGATGTAGCAAGGAATTTAGGAGTAGGAACATCTCTAGTCACTAAATGGGTAAGACAGTATCTGGAAGAGCTTCGACAAAGCAATACCAATGCCTTTCCAGGTAAGGGCCATCTAACTCCTAGTAATGAAAAAGTAAAACAGCTTGAGCAAGAGGTAAAGCGCTTAACAATGGAGCGTGATATCTTAAAAAAGGCAATGGCGTTCTTTGTGGTTCACCCCAAGTAAAGTACGTTTTTATAGATGCCCACCGGGGTGAGTATCCGATTAGATTAATGTGTAGTGTACTGGGTGCCTCCATAAGTGGTTTTTACAATTGGTTTAATCGCGTACCTCTTCTAGGGAGGAAAAAGATTTAAAGCTTAAACGAGCCATTGAAGATATTCACAGGGCCAGTCGTGGTACATATGGAAGCCCGAGGATATTTGCAATGATTAAGGGACAGGGATTAAAGTGCAGTAAGAGTAAAGTTGAGAGAAAAATGAGAGAGATGGGAATAAGGGCAAAGACAAAACGTAAGTACAAGGCAACAACAGATTCTAATCATAAGTTGCCCGTATCGGAAAATTTACTCAATAGAAATTTTACTCCTATTGCTCCCAATATAGCGTGGGGAGCAGATATAACTTATGTGTGGACAGAGGAAGGATGGCTATATTTAGCAGTTGTACTTGATCTTTTTTCGAGGAAAATCGTTGGGTGGAGTATTCAGGATCATATGAGGAGTGAGTTGGTTACGGACGCTTTGCTGATGGCTCAGAAGAGACAAAAACCCCTAAAAGGTTTAATTCTTCACTCTGATCGTGGGTCACAGTACGCATCTGGCGACTACAGAAAATTGATACAAAATTTTGGCATGTTACAAAGCATGAGCCGCAAAGGCGACTGTTGGGATAATGCTCCCGTGGAAAGTTTTTTCCATACATTAAAAACTGAGCATGTTTTTTTAGAAAAATTAAAAACAAAATCTGAAGCCAAAAGTAGTATATTTGAGTGGATTGAGGTATTTTACAACCGCCAGCGGATTCACTCTAGTCTGAAATACAAGGCACCAGAATGTTACGAGAGTGAATTTTATTTAAAGAATGTTGCTTAACTTTGAGTCCTATTTTCGAGGGGAAGATCATAAGGGTCGGGTTCCAAAGATCGGATACGCTTGTCCCTTAGAAAAATTTTGCGACACTACCCTAATGCCAGTTTTTAAACATTGCAAGGCTTTGCGATTTGGGTAGAATTATCTAATGAGGTGTCGACTCATTGGATAAGGCATTCGCACTCGACTAATGTGCTTAAAAGAGAGGCTTCGATTATTTTAGAAGAGAATGAATATTGGCATACTTCTATTACGACAACGCAGAGGAATCGAGTAGCTGCTATTTTTGGGTCTGAAGTTGCTTGCGAAACTCATGCTAGGGCATTTTCCCGCCTTTCATGCATGAGAGAGTGGGGCGCCACTTCATCTTATCCGAGGCCCTCTCGGACACATCTTCATTTATACTACGGAAGGATCTTTGTATGCACGAGCAGAGGAGAGTTCAGGATTGTATCTTGCTATCGAGGGCGAAGAAGGAGCAAACAAAGAAGCGTTCTTTCGCTAGTACATTTGTACTGATCGCATCTTTTTGGCTATTCAATTCGTCCATCCCATGGGTATGGGCAGAAACTTATTACCAACATCCAAAAAGCTGCCAAGGCCAGTCCTCTCCTCATCCGACACCAGAACAGCAACCCCAAGATCCTTCTAGGTTTTTGTCTCCAATAATTCAAAACCAAGGAATGACCACAAGTTGTGGATTTCATGCCGGAACGGTTCTGCTAGAAGCTCTGGTTAATTCCCAAAAATCACCTTCTGATAGCAGGAAAGGCTTAAGCGTCATCAATTGCATGGAGCAGCTCGGAGTTTGTACAAAGTCACAATTCGAATCAAAAGCGACAAGCATAGTACCTTTTCTGCTTAAAATGAGAAATAGGAGTGAGGTGCGATCATTCGATAAGACAGTTCTTGAAAGGTACACCGAACTTTGTAATCAACCACATTTTGAAATTGTGAACTCACACAACATTAATGATCTTCTGACTATTACAAGTCCTCCCCAGAAAACTTCATGTGAAAATAGCATTTCCATTCCTCCATATAGAATTAAAACTTTTGATTTTAATGGTACTGAAAAACCGCAGGAAATATCAGAAAGTCTACGTTCTTACTTTGAAGCAGATGACGCGCTTCCATTAGGTTTTCATTCCTGTGTCGAGGATTTTTGTACACCAGGTCATGCAATTGCTCTCATAGGAATCAAAAAAACTACCTGTGAGAGCGGAGTTGTTTTTTACACAGGACTTTTCAAAAATTCGTATGGTAACTCGATTGAGGAATATGATTTAGATAAAATGCTTGAAGGAATGATTAAATATCACGAAGGCTATTCTACGGTTCGCCCCTGTAAAGATTCACAATGCCTAGATTCACCTATTGAGATTACGCCGAATTCAAATCCGATATTTCATTTGGCCGAAGCCGGAGATATTAAGAGCATCGAGGTATTACATTCCAAACAAATAGATGTGAATGTGCCTGGAAAACATGGTAACACACCGTTTTATGCTGCAGCACAAAACGGTCATCTTGGTGTGGTCAAATATCTGTTAAGCAAAGGTGCCGATATAAATAAGGCCAATGCTGGCGGCCTCACTCCTCTGAATATTGCGGCACGTAGCGGTCAACTTGATGTGGTGGAATACCTGGTAAGCAAATATGCTGATATAAATAAAGCCGATACTGGCGGCTTCACTCCTCTGATTAGTGCGGTACATAGCGGTCATCTTGATGCAGTGGAATATCTGGTTGGAAAAAATGCTGATATAAATAAGACCGAGGCTAACGGTTACACTCCTCTGAATATTGCGGCATATACGGGTCAACTTGATGTGGCGAAACATCTGATGAGCAAAGGTGCTGATATAAATAAAGCCAATCATGGCGGCTGGACTCCTCTAATTAGTGCAATCAACCAGGGTTATCTCGAAATAGCTGTACACTTGATTGAACACGGAGCCGAAATCGATCCATCCAGCGCGTCCAACTCAGCTTTAATTATGCATGCTGCGCAATACGGTCATATTAACGTGATTAGGAAACTCAAAGACAAAGGTGCTGATATAAATATAGCCAATACTCACGGTGTTACTCCTTTGAATATTGCAGCACAGAGCGGTCATCTTGATGTGGTGGAATATCTGGTGAGAAAAAATGCTGATACAAATAAAACCGAGGCCAAGGGTTACACTCCTCTGAATAGTGCGGCATATTCAGGTCAACTCGATGTAGTGAAACATCTGGTGAGCAAAGGTGCTGATATAAATAAAGCCAATCATGACGGCTGGACTCCTCTAATTAGTGCAATCAACCAGGGTCATCTCGAAATAGCTGTACACTTGATTGAACACGCAGCCGAAATCGATCCATCCAGTGCGTCCAATTCAGCTTTAATTATACATGCTGCGCAATACGGTCATATTAACGTGCTTAGGAAACTCAAAGAAAAAGGAGCAGATCTGAATCAAAAAGATAGCGTTAGTGGCTGGACTCCTCTGCATGGTGCGGCATATACGGGTCAACTTGATGTGGTGGAATATCTGGTGAGCGAAGGTGCTGATATAAATACAATCCATGCTAACGGTGTTACTCCTCTGAATAGTGCGGCATATGCAGGTCATCTTAATGTAGTGAAACATCTGATGAACAAAGGTGCTGATATGAATATAGCCAATCATAACGGCTATACTCCTCTGAATAGTGCGGCAGAAGCAGGTCAACTTGATGTGGTGAAGTATCTTATTAGTAGAGATGCAAACCCACTTAATGAAAAGGACGGTTGGTCCGTTCTACAGCTAGCTCAACACCTTAAAGATAAAAAACACGGGGCTGAGATTTTAAGATTGATCGAAGACTATATCCCTATTTACAAGGCAAAACACGGCATTAAATAGCCAACTCAAAAAATTTTTAATCTTCTCTTGACTTCGACATATCGCTATGTATAAGGACATTTATTCGTAATAAAAATATAAAAATAAAACACCCTACAAATCGCTTGATAAGTTATTGATATTTGAGATGGTTTTTTTTACTGGCATTTTTATTATACCATATGATTTGTGGTAAAATAGGCATGTGGATCGTGAAAAAAAAGCATCTACTTGCTCGGTAGTGAGAGTCGACGAAAACCGGGGCCAAGGCGAGAAAGGATTCAGCCTATCATCAATAGCTGTAACGGTTACTCCAGAAACGAAGGCCAGAAGACTGGAGCGGAAACGCCACAAAGGCGATATGAGCACGTCACGATAGCAGAGATACTAAAGTGAGATCCCGACACCATAGCCTGGAAGGGAATAATGATTTCTCTGTGTTTTATTTTCTTTATTTAGATGTAATAGTTTTTATTGGCACTTTTTTAACAACTCAATTCCTCCGAATAAATGTCTATTGAAGAGAGTTCTCTTTTTTTATGAGATGGAGTTTTCGATTTTTTATTTTTCATTTTTACCTACCTTTAAACTAGAATGTTTTTAGCAAGATCAGAGGAGAAAGGCAACAAGCTCTTATGGAACACTTTACTCTCTGTCTTGCATCCCTATCAACAAAACGGCTTCATAGACGAGCAAAAAGTCTCTGCCCACACGCTTTGCTCATCTAGGGTACCATTTTTGATTCACTCGTGAAAAGGCGCGTTCCTGGAGTGATTGAGAGGGGAAATATTTTTTCTCTCAAAATGTTCCAAAAATTCTCCTCGCTTGAAGAGAATTGCTAATTTTTGTAGAAAAGCTTATCCCTCAATATAGTTCAAAGAAAATTTTAAAATCAAAAAATATCGTGCACCGATCCTTGCGTAAAGTGAGATTTAATTAAAATCTTTAAAAGAATTTGCGAACTGGCCATTCTTAAATAAACACACAGAGCACCAACTTATAGATTTTTATCATGCTGGGAGATGGGATCAATTTTGGAAAAAAGTTGATCAATATGAGTTCGATGAGGCAGCGTAAATCGCAACATTACAAAGAGGTCTCACCCTGTTAAAGTAAATTTTCCAAAAACAGTTTTATACTCCCTCTCAGATTTTTCTTCGATCCTCACAATGACCCGCCCATGAGGCAACTCAACCGATTCTCCTAAATCTCCAGTCCCCACTTTGTCAAAAAAACATTGAAGACCAGTCCTCCTGATTTCAAGAATTCGATCCCATAAGCCAACCTCAACTTCGTGAGCGGTGACAGCATTGCAGGCAGCATTATTCACATACTTGAGTAGATCGTTGGTGATTTGAATGACTCGGTATTCGTTGAAAGATTTTACATTTTGGCTCATAATAAGATTCCCCCCCTTTGTTTATTAGCATTTCCATTATGGAAAAAACTAGGGGGTTCTGCAACAATAATACATTAAGTCATCCTATGAAAAATGCAGTTTTAGGGATTGCGGGAGACCGGTCACACCCATATTAATAAATGTCACTGGTGCCAAGTATGAATATAGTCTACAGAATCCATGCTGTACGCAAAATGTTTGAAAGGGATATTGCAGAGGAAGAGGTTTTAAGAGTACTTATCAGTGAAAAGATTATTGATTAGATCAGTACCAAAGGTGCTATTTGGGTCTTTTCTCATGACTTGCAAGTATCTTCTTTAAAGAACGGGTCACCAAATGCAAGCTGGCCACCGTAGCTCTTGCTTTTATAGGTATCGTGTTAGTCTCACTTTGATCAATTCACGTAATGATCCAAATCGATCACATGGTCGAAAATAGTTTTCCACTTGGTCCGATCGTGCACAGAGAGGGCCTCACCGACGATGAGTAGTGTTTCTATGGTGTAGTTTTTGTACTTGGGACAATGTTCTAAAAAAATTGAGACTTTTTCACTGATTTCATTTTTTAGTTTATTCTCTTGTAACTTGCTGCCAAGTTTTATTTCGGCAATGATAATTTTGTGATCTTTTCTTAAGTAGACCAGGTCAATTTGGAATCCCTTCTTCATCTTGTCCGTCTTGTCAGTGCTCAAAGCGCGATTGTAAAAGGCACCAGCGTCGTATTCGACGGCGGAAAAACCCAGGATTTCTGCAAAGAGGTGATAATTTTTTCGACACCAACGTTCGAAAGAAAACCCTAAAGCAATTTGAAATTGTTGCTTGTTTAAGGCCATCATCGCATCTTTTTCGAAGCGTTTATCTTTGATCGCCTTGGCCTTTGGTCGGATAAAGTTGTGATAAAAATTTAAGTACTCATCATCGATCATGTAGCGACGGATGTTCCGGCCCCCTTGAATCTGCACCGGAGAGTAGGCGCGGATAAAGCCACACATCTCCAAGTCATCAAGGACACTGCTGAAGTGGCCTCCAGGTCTTTCCGTGCCAATGATTTTTTTTGCAAGCTCATCACGGGTGAGATGCTTGTTTTTTGCCAACTCCTCAATGATTTTTTTATAGGCAGAGTAGTGGGACATGCTACTAACAAAGATGCGAGGGTACTCTTCAAAAAAAAAGCCGTTCAAGGTGAACGACTTTTCACACAACCCCAGATAAACAGAGGAGGTTTTCTTGATTTGTTTTAAATATTCAGGAATACCTCCTATAGCAAGTGCTGCCAGCAGTTTCTCCTGTTTTCCGAGTTTGCCTAAGAAAGCACTGATTTCCTCCATTGAGAAAGGTGCAAGTGAAATAGTGTGTACTGATCGATTATAAAGTGCCTTATCGCTAAAAAATTGTTTCATGATGAATGAGGGGGATGAACCACTGAAAACGATCTTCAGTTTTTGGTTATGGCGCCACTTGTCGTCCCAAAAAGGTTTCATTTCTGCCAGGAAGTTGTCTTGATAAGAGCAGAGCCACTGCAGCTCTTCAAAGTACAAAACCACCTCTTGCTTTTCCGCAATGGGTGATAAAATTTTAAAAAACTCCGACCAACTTTTGCAACTGATGTGCGAAAACAAATGCTCTTGCTCAAGATAGCTCCCTAATCTACTCACACATTCACTCAATTGCTGTAGCTCTGAGGCAACTTGCAATCCTTCAAACTTGAAGACCAGGTGTTTCCTATAAAACTGCTCGATGAGTTCCGTCTTACCGACTCGCCTTCTCCCATGAACGACCACAATAGCAGACTCTTTTGCTTCTTGGATTTTTTGTAGGATATTGAGTTCTCGTTTCCTTCCGATAAAACCGTGATTTTGCTTGATGGTATGAGAGCGCATGGTGACCCCTATTTAACTAATTAGCTGTGATCAACACTTACTATAGCAGCTAATTGCCCTATAAATCTACATCAATTAGCTTTGAACTGATCGTTAAATCCTAGCTCCATTCTATGGGGACCTAATAATTGCGTTATCATCTTTCTGAAAACGAAAAACCGATGGCCTTTAACTTTGAGGTCTTGAATCCGTCATGAAAACTGGATCTTTTTGCCAAGAGAAGCCACAGCAAACGATCAAGAAAAGTTAGTTCGTTCAAATAATGTCGGATCCCTTTCTAAACTGCTGCTCCCAGTGCTGGCCTGTATCCCCCGTTGGACAATCTTTGCGGATTGCTCATAACTTTTTGGACGATGAAGTCCATAATACTTCACTTTATGGAAACCTTTCGGTAGCAATTGCTAGAATGAAATTGATCGTAAACATCTTATGCAATGGATACTTATGCACTCCCATGCAGAGTAGATTATCCCGGTTCATTAGATTGCATGATAATCGTAAGCAATTTCATGAGAGGGTATAATGAGAAAATGGCGGTTTAAAAAAATAATAACTACCCTACCCTGCATAGTTTCTTTAATTCCTCGGCTCAATCTTTATTGCTTCAGCATAGCATTCAGACATATTCCAACAGTTTCTTGCAAAATCTAACCCTTTCAAATGACATAAATAATTTATCAGTCCATTCGCACCAATTTTCAACGCTTCATATTTTAGTGTAGACCTTGCAGCGTTTTCTGAATCATGGGTCAAACTCCCAACGTTTCCTGTGCAATATAAAACTTTAAGTGTTTTGACTAACTGATACTTCTTATTCTTGATTTCCATTTGATCGTAGAATTTTACTGTGGAAACACCTTTTCGTACCTCAGGGTTTGATAAATCAGGGCCAGAAGCACAAGATGCTAATAGCAATAGAAAAGGTATAATGATTTGTAATTTAATAATAACCTCTTGGGGTACTTTGAGCAGCAATGGCATTCGGTTAACCTCTTTTAATGATAACTTTTCTCTAGACCAAGCTCTAATTTATCTCGCTTTTTTCTCACACAAAGACAAAAAGAGTAACTAAAACATTTTATTTTTAACTACACTTTTGATCCAGACATTTCAGTACGAGTTCTCATTATTCGGAATACAGATCCTAATTTTTTGAGAAATTTAACTATAAAAATCAGAGACCTGCCATTTTTATTATTGCTCTCCTTTTAGTCTACGATGAATAAGAGTTTATTGCGGAAAATGTGATTAAAAACGCGACACTGTTGATTAATTTAGCCTTAACACGATGACGATGCCAACGGTTGAAAATTCCCATTGAAATAAAAAATATTTTTCTGCCTTGGCACAACCGAAAAGAAGCATTAGGGACGGCCCCCCTTAGCGCTATTAGCGCTAATTGCAAGGACGACAATTTTTAATATGCTCATCCTTGATGGCCTTTAAGCACAGCACACTTGCAAGAGGATGCTGGTCGTTGCTAAGGCCAAGATCAAAAAATAAATTTATATCACTTTTCATGAAAATCCTTTAGTGGAAGTTTTATTTTCAAGTGTCCCTTTCTTGTGGCCCAAATGTAATTGGTGCCAACTGTACTTTGCACTAGCACTTTCCCTGCACTCTCCCTGTCTTCTGTTTTTCTTGATCTTTTCTGATGTTCCACCTTTGTGGGTAAATAAGGCCTGTCTTGTGATATACTTAGTTTTAGCGGCAATGGCAATTTCGTTGTATTAATGAAAAGATGCTCTTTCAAGAGAAGATTGCGCTTATAATAGTTGTAGAGGAAGAAATGAATTTAGATCATGGATATTTTATGAACAAGAAAATTAGCATTTGTTTGATTGTTGTGACTATGACAATCATGGCGACTATGATGTATTCATCAAGCGCTTATGCATTCTCTTGGAAATTTCCTTTCTTCGATTTTTTAAGAAGCAAGCATCAGCTTGCAGAAATAAATAAATTAACTCCATCTAGCATTCCCATGGTCAAGCCACCTTTAAATGTTAAAATCGGCGTCTATGTTTTACATGTTGGCAAATACGATTTGCAAGGTGCAACTTACGAGATGGATTTTTATTTACTTTTCGAGTGCCGTCCAGCTTGCAACACCCTTGATTTTGAAATTATGAATGCTACCAAGGTTAACTCTCTAAAAGTAAGAAACGAAGAAGGAACTCTGGTTTATCGAGTGCGTGCTGAATTAAATAAGATCAACAATTTACACAATTATCCCTTCGATGCACATACTTTGGATATCGTCATTGAGGATAAACATTTGACCAGTGATAAAATAATTTTTGAAGTAAATCCCTCCAAAACTGCTTTGGATAGTCAGTTAAATGTTGTTGGATTTGATTTATCCCATGACTGGAGAGCAACCGTAAACAACCATTACTATGAAACGTTTCAGCGCATCTCTCCTCGTTATACATTTAGTATTGATATTCAAAGACCGATGTTGGCCGGTTTTTTAAAAGGCATTTTACCCGCCTTGATCATTATCTTTTGTAATTTTCTGGCACTATTTATCCGCATTGATCATATCACTCAGCGACTAGGGGTGGTGACTTCGACCTTAATTGCATCTGTCGTTTTTCATCTTAACTTAACTAACTCAATACCACCGCTAGGCCACATCACTTATGCGGATACGTTCATGTTCATCAACTACATTAGTCTTTTCAGTGTCTTTATTGAGGTGATCATGACAATGTATTTTATGGATTCTAAACATAAAAATATCGCGAGGATCTCTAACAAAATATCCATATGGATCATTCCCTTGCTTTGGTTATTGCTACAAATTTTTTGTTGGTTTGACTATAATCCGAGGAAGTCTATTGTTGAGAGCAGTGACCTCCAACATCCAACATCGACGAAGATCGATTACACAAGGTCACCACTTTCTATTGATTAGGCTTTGCATTGTTTAGTATTACTTCGTATTATTTCGTACAAATTGCGGCCAATTGATGGCGGAGAGTAAGGAAAATGGTTGGAAGTATGAATCGTTTTAGGTTCATTCGTGCAAAGCCAGCAGAGTGAAGAAGTTTGTCTGTTGTTCGGCATACATCACATCCTTCATCCACCCAATCATGATCATTTTGCTTTTTTTTCATTCACCCATGGTTATACAGAATAATCAATCGACCAAGGACGTCGCGTCATCAAGAGGAAGTAAATGTCTATTCGTTCACTTTAAAAGATGTGGGTAATAGTATGAACCACAGGTGCATGTCACTTTCCTAAAGCTTTAACAATATCTGCAATGAGAAAGGGTTTTTTCAGGTATCTATCTGCAATTCCTTCAGCAGCATGATCTTTTAAGATATCACCAGTAATAATAATATACCTGGTTTTCGAAAGGTGTGGGAGTTTTTTTGCTTCTAAAATTAATTCTTGGCCACTCATCT
>JADGAN010000073.1 GCA_015231955.1 Oligoflexia bacterium
CCGCTAACTGGCAACTGTCCCCGCTAGCTTCACACTGGAACTGCTAACAAATACTGCTACCAGCCACCCTGCTACCTGCTTGCTGGATTTGTAAAACTGTTTTACTGGAATCCAGTTTAAACTTACCAAATAAGTATCGATAGCTTAAATGCGGAAGTAGCAAAGTATTTAGTTGGGGCAAATAATTATCCTGAAAGGGCCATTACTAGTATTAAAAATTTGGCAAAAGCAGGAATAGAGGCCTGTACCAAAAGTGTTATCACACCTTTCAATTATCAAGAGGTCGAAGTGCTGGTAGAAATGCTTGATAGTTTAGGAGTGAAAGATATTAATTTATCGAAATACTCTCAATCATTTCATCGCGATAGTGAGACCCTTTACTTAAATGATCAACAGGCCAAAGAGCTTTCAGATAGAATAAGTAAACTTCGTCAAACGAAACCTCATCTTAACTTTAAAGGTGATGCTCTAAGTTTTGTTCCTCTAGCAGAGGTGAATTCAAATACTCGCGCTGACCAAATCACCTACACCAGTGAAAATGAACAGCGGTTAGCTCTTCATAAATTTCTTTCCCGTTCGGGGTGTTCTGCGGGAAGATCATCTCTTGGAATTGGGCCTAATGGTAAGGGGATTCTTTGCGAGCAGATGGAGATGTCTTCACGCTTTCAATTTGGAGATTTAACTAATCAAACTATTTTAGAAGTTTGGAATTCGGATGAGTTGAAGAAATTTACTTTTCCAGAGAAGGAGCAATTTAAAGGGAAAGCTTGTGAACATTGTAGTTCATTTAATCAATGTGCGACCAACAAAGGTCAATGCTTTAGAGATAATTATTTCTACTTTAATAATCTCTATGAAGTTATGAAAGATTGTCCTCATCGCGCTACTTTGGCCATCTAAAATATTAATAGGCAACTTCATCACAGAGAACGACTGGTATGTCAATGTTAGCGTTTACTCTTTCTTTTGCTAAAAAAAATTATAGAGGATTGCTCTCCACCTCCTCTGTAAAGCTAATACTATTACTTACCACCATCCTGGCACCTTGGGCGAATAGTTATCTTATCGATACGGTCATCACGTCCGGTGAAATTGCTAGGCTCTGGTCGTTTGCTTCCATATTCTTATTGATCAATATGACTGACGTGATCTTTAACTTGGCCCGACCACCTATCCAAGAACGCTTTCAACAGATCCTCTCTCTCTCCATACTTGACTATCTTTTGGAACACCTGAAATCTTTGCCTCTAAGTAATCATAAGAGTTTTGACCCAAATTATATTTCTCAAAGAGTCTTTAGCGATTCGGCCAGTTTATCTAATTTTTTTGTTTTCACCTTGCTTGAATCTTTATTTAGAGTGATTGGGGTTATTTTTTACTTTTGCTACTTACTTCAATATGATTTTAGATTCCTCGCTCTTATCATGCTGACCTGGATCATCTATCTTTTTATTTTTTATAAAACGAAAGGAGTTGTTTTTTTACGAGCGAAGGCCAGTAAAGATAGTATTTCAATATTGGTCTCCATTATTAATCGACAATTAATTAAAATGCCTTTTATTAAAATTAATTCCGTTGAATCACAGGCCAAAGATAATCTTCTCTCCTCATATAATCTCACTATTAAGAAAATTATCTCTCATGTCTTAGTTGTTACTCATATTGAAGTTACGTGGAAATTTTTAAATATTTTAGTTTTACTAACTACCACTCTGATCGCTGCTACGGCCGTCATGAAAGGAACGATGACCCTCGGAAAAATGCAGATGATTGCAGTGTATTCGACCGGTCTCTTAAATGCTTTAGGATATTTTGCTAATATGGGAACAGCTTGGCAAAATGCCAAGGCCTCTTACTCTCGAATATCGGAGCTCTTGAAATTACCTGTGGAACCACGAGGAGGAGAATCGCTTCACTCCATCGATCATTTGGAACTACGAGAAGTTTTTATTAACCATCAAAATGCTCATAGAACCACTCCCGTTTCAACCTATTTAAAACGAGGAAAAATCTACGCTCTCATTGGGGCCAGTGGTACTGGGAAAACCTCGCTCCTCTATTCCATTGCAGGAGTCTCGGCCAACTATCAAGGAGAGATCAAAATGAATGGAAAAAATATTAAAGAACTCGATATGCAATCGGTTCGAAAGAATTTAATAAGTTTTCTTGATCAAGAATCAACCTTATTATTTGATACGATCGGAGAAAATCTCACCTATCACGCGGGACTCTTTACTCGCTTAGGTCTCACTCATCTTACCCCCGAGACTCTGGTGGCCAATCTGTCAGGTGGAGAAAGACAACGTCTGGCCATGGCAAGGCTGTTGCAAAAAAATCATGATCTTTTGATTTTAGATGAACCAACCAGTAGTCTAGATGATCAGACTGCAAAAATTTTCATGAAATTATTACAGCAACATAAGCATAATAAAATTATTCTACTGATTACTCATGCTCAGGCACTTATAGAAGAGTGCGATGACATTATTCCTATAACCATTGATTGTGCATCTTATCTTGAACAACCGTTCCAAATGGAGAAACATGTTGCCGAACAATTTTAAAATATTTTGTGGATTATTGATAACCTCTTTTTATCTTTTAGGATTTAATCATGCCCTAGCGGTCAAGGCCGATGATCAATCTCAATGGGTCTATGCTGAAAATAAATCCCCGATGGTAAAGTCAACGCTAGAGCTAGCTGAAAAAAGTTTTAGTCAAACTGCTCTCTGTGAAGACTACCATTTGGCCATTTCACTCTTAAAGCAAGTTCAGGCGCAAGATCCTCATCAATCAGAGAAGTATGAGATTCTAAATCAAAGCTTTGCTTGTCCCACCACTTATCACCAATTTGCTCGCAAGCTTCATCGTCTTATTGAACAACTGGGAGATTTTCATGTACTCTTTTCTCACCCCAAAAAAAATAACCTTAAATACTTAAATGGGTATTTACCTGCAGTGGTAATTGATTGCCAAGGAAAAGATCCTTCTCTTTGCCAAGATAGCATAGGTTGGGTCTTGCATCCTATGCCCTCAGAAGTAACTGATCAGAAACATCCTCAAAGTTATGCCATCATTGGTTCAGCAAGCGGAAAGATACGGGCCCTTCAAATTTTAGGCATAACCCAATCTCATCGTTTTTATAATCCCCAAGAGATCATCACCATCTCTGTCAACGATAAAATTATTGCTCCAACTGAAAATGCTAGCTTGATCGACTCTCTCTTTCCTTGGTTAACCCGATCATCGTTGGCCAGTGAGAGCGAACTTAATGATGTAAAAGTACAAGTAAAAGATTTAAAAACAGAGGAAGAGGCCGAAGCAACCCTCAGCTTCAAACAAGAAAATTTCAGCTCATTAGATAGAGGATCTTATTTTTATACATACGCTAAAAGTATATTTATTCAGAGGAGAAATTACGACTGTGCTTCCATACAACCACACTCAAAAGATCCAATGAAAGGGAATGGAATTTGTAAAACGAAAAGTGGAGAGGCACTGGCCTGGATGAGTACCTTTAGCTATCCTGATAGTGAAGGGTTATCACCGGTTACTCTTTTTACTCAATTTTTCCGTGAGAACCCAGAGACACTCACGCGACCGATTATTTTAGACTTAAGAGGAAATAATGGCGGTTCCCCTAAACTGGCGGTCGAGATGGCATGTGCTTTTGGTGATGAAAATACTTTTGATCGAATAAAAAATCGCTCTCTTCAAGTTTCTTATTGGCCTCAAAGTTTTCAATTGGATAGTGGGAGAGTTTATTTAACCAAAGATCTAACCTTAGAAGGTGCCAATGCCGATCTTATAAAAATCAAAGAGAGCTGGAACTCAGTTACTTTAAGAGAACAAAACCGTTATCACTATCCACTATCAATGCTCTCCCGGGTGTTAATAAGTGAAGAGGAGTGTCGTCAGTTGAAAATTCATTTTAATCACACTCTAGAGTGGCGAGTGCTCACCAGTGGAAAAGAAGCCTCGGCCGCTGAACTTTTTCTTAGTCTTATAAATAAGAGCAAATCATTATTTGAAATCTCGGGTAGAAGTTCTTTTGGAGCATCAGGACATCCTATCTCAGTAATCTTACCGAACACCAAGTCAATTCTTAAAATCTCCTTGGCCAGGCAAGTAGCAGGGGATGCAACTGGAACAGAATATGATCCCATCAACATCATTCAGGGAATCGGAGTACAACCAGACCACACCATGGTGATTGAAGAGGTATCCGATTGGGAAAAGGCCTTTGCCAATTGGTGCGATCAATCTATCGTTGGTAAACCTTATGTTTTTGATGTACTAAAATCTTCTAACTCTCCTTTTATTATTCGTCATCTTAAAATAGAGGAAGAGTCAACTCATCCAAAACAATGAAGCAATTAGCACTTAGTTTAATAACACGTTACTTAGGACTTTATTATGATCTTAAAAAATTCAAGGCCCATTTTTAGAGTTCTCACTATCATTGCTGTTTTTCTTACCAGCATGAGTTTGCTTTTGGCCAACACCCAAAAGACTCCTGCTGATAGTGGTAAGAAAAACTTAAAAACAGTATTTGTAAAAAAAATTCTTCCCGAAGAAATTTCCACTGAACTTCTTTATCCTGCCGAAGTTGGTTCGACAATAAATGCTGTCGTTTTAGCAGAGGCAGCAGGGATGGTCACCATTACAAAAGGAGAAATTGGCAATACGGTTAAAAGAGGAGACGTCTTAGCGTCTATCCAACAAAATGATCCGCTTTACCAATATCGTCCTCTTATGGTAAAGGCCTCTGTATCTGGAATTATCAATAGTGTACTCCCCTCCAGTGGACAGATGGTTAATAAGGGTGAGCGTTTATTTACGATTATTGATCCTAATCGCATCTCTATGAAGATAGAAGTGCCTCAAGGAGATCTTCCGCTCTTCAGGGTCAATATGATCGGAGAAATACAACTCAGTAGCAGTAATGGTGTAAAGGACAATAACGATTCGAATTTTTTTGTTGCTGTAAAAGGAATTACTCCACTGATTGATCCGGCCACCGGCACCGCTATGGTGGAGTTGAGATTATTACCTAATAAGCAACCACAGAGTCAGTTGGGGAAGACTTTGAAAAATACCCCACTGATAGGTTCCTTACTCTTTGTTCGTTTTAAAGCTAATCAGCGTCAAAGTATTTTTATCAATGAAGAGAGTGTTACCTATCATGGCAAAAAGACCTTTACTTTGCTGTTAGATGGAAAAAGCAAGGTTAAAAAAGTTGAAGTAACTTTAGGAGAACGAAATCGCGGACGAGTAGAAATTTTAAGCGGTGTTAAATCAGGTGAAATCTTAATTGAAAAATCATCCGATAAAATTGCAGAGGGTGAAGAAGTCACTGTCACCAGTAATTTATAAATAATTTTCTTGCCTGCTGTTTAAGGAGTACCTTAGTAATGATTACCTCCCTCATGAAATCTATTTATTCTTCCCCCTATCGAGTTTACTTACTTATTGGCATCGTGGCCGCACTTGGAATCTATGCGGGACTAAATCTTCCAATTTCTCTTTACCCTAACACCAGTAAACCTTACGTTTATGCAGGTGTCCCTTATGGGCATCTCACTGATAAGGAATTTTTCAAAGAATATGGACAAAGAATTGAAAGTGAACTTAAAGCAATCACTATAGGACAACTAAAAGTTGAAAACATTCAGGCCGACTATGACCAAAAAGAGGTCAACTACTCCATTGATTTCAAATGGGGGGGGGATCCTGAACAAGCACAAAGAGAAGTTCGCAATGTCTTTAATTCTCTCAGTGGTAATTGGCCCAAAGAGATCCGAGACGGTCAATGGGTAAACAGCGGCCATCGAAACAGTGGTTTTCTAGCAATTAGTTTTTTTAGTTCTCAAAAAAAAACGGATGAAGTTTATGGTATACTTTCTTCGGCCCTAGTACCTAAGCTTAGGGAAATCAAAGGTGGAGAAAATATCATTTTATGGAACCCTTCTGATCGCAAGATTGAATTACAACTGCAACTAGAAAGCATGGCCTTAATGGGAATTTTCCCCAGAAATATCAAAGATGCCATTGAAAGTGCCTTATCAACATACAGTGGAGGAACGATCAAAGAAGGGGAACAATCTTTTGCTCTAGAAATGCCTCGATTATTAAACTCTGTTCAAGACCTGGAAGAGCTATTAATTGCTTCTCCGAAGGGAAAGTTAATTCCTCTGAAACAATTAGCTCGAATTAATGTGACAGAAAATAACGACTCCAACCAAATCTTTAAAACCAACGGAAATAAAAGTTTAATCTTATTTGCGACCCCACCCAATGGAGGCAATGTAAAAGAGCTGTCAGAAGAGATTATAGCAACAGTTGAAAAAAATTTAAAAAAACTTCCTAGCGATATTAATTATCGTATTTTAGTAGACCCTTCGTTTTTCATTAGATCGGCCATTAATAATGTTTTAAAAGAGGTTTGTTTGGCGGCCTTCCTCGCCGTTCTAGTCTTGATGCTGTTTATAGGTAATTGGCGTAATACCATTACTGCGGCGATTGAAATTCCCTTGAGCATGGTCATGGCGTTCCTTCTTATGAAGGCATCAAATATCAACCTTAATCTCATATCTTTAGGAGGACTGGCGCTAGCGGCCGGGATGAATGTCGATGCTTCAGTGGTCGTTATGGAAAATATTTTTCGTCATTTGCAGAATGAAAAAAAAGGTGATCTATTAGACACTATTGTCCTGGCAGTTAAAGAGGTTATGTTACCAGTTATTTCGGCCACCATCTCTTCTCTGGTCGTTTTTATTCCATTGGCCCTTACCAAAGATTTAACCTATGCGGTACTCGGTGACTTAGCTTTATGTGTGGTCTTCTCCCACGGTATTTCTTCGATTGTGGCGTTTATTGTTGTTCCGACCATACGCTATCATCTCTTAAAATCAAAACCTTCCTTCCCTAAAGAATCGATAAAAGATTCAAACAAGCAAGGACTAATTGAGAAACCCTTAAATGCTCTTAGCAGCTATTATCAAAAGATTTTACTTCATTTGTTAAATAACAATTTTTTAAAATGGTCTCTGTTCTCTATCTTGGGGGTATTTTTAATCGCTGCACCTCTCTTCATCGTTCCTCAACTAAAAAAGGAGATCATTGGAATGCCCGATACCGATTGGCTTGTACTTTCCATCTCTCTTAGTCATACTCCTTCCATTAAGCATACAGAAGGATACTTTGATGAGATCGAAAAAGGTTTATTGAGCGATTATAAAGATGAGATTCGCTACACCTTTGTACAAATTAATTCCCATGGAGGAGGCTCCATTATGTTACGTCTAAAAGATAAGGAGCAAATGAATTCTCTATGGAAAAGATTAGAAAAACAATTTGTAAATACACCTGAAATTTTCTATCAAGTGATTCCTTGGAATCCAGCCGAGTTACCACTCCCACATCCACCAAAACTTCGCTTAGTGGTCAATGGAGGCGATGATGAAGATCGCTTTATGGTCGCTCAAATGATTAATAATCATCTTGAAGAAAAACAGATTTTTCCAAAATTGTGGAGTACTCCTAATCTATCAACTCGCTATGTTTGGCAAGTCAAACCTGCGCTTGAACGTTGGCATCTCTTAAATTCCCAAGGAAGAGCTCCATTTTCAATCGGCGATTTACTTGATCTCACAAAAGTTATTACCGAAGGACAGTTCATTGGAGAGTTAATTTTCGAAGGACAACCATTCAATTTGCAGATGAGTTACTCTTCCTCCTTTGCTACTGAAAATATAGAATCCATTCCTGTCAGTGTAAATAATAAAATCATTCCTCTTAAAGGCCTCCTCCCTATGAATAAAGTAAAGGCAACCGCCCCTCTCTATCGGGAGAACGGTGAATCAATAGTCGTGATTAATGGAAGTGAAAAGAAAGGCGATGAGATAAATAAGGATAGATTGCTAAAAGATGTAGAAAAAGTAATTCATGATTTTATAAAAAATGAACTGCCTGGCTTAGAACTTAAGACATCTCCTTCTCTTTACCTTGAAGATGCCGAAAAGGAATTAACCTCAGCATTAAATCAATTAATGGTAGCAGTAGCTATTTCTATTGCTATTGTCTTTCTGGTTCTCTTGCTTCAATTTGGAGATCTCTTTCATACGTTAATTATTTTAACAGCTATTCCACTTGGGCTTATTGGAGTGTTACTCTCTCTCTTTGTTTTTAAGAGCACTATCTCTCTGAACTCTGCATTAGGAGTGATTTTATTGAATGGCATCGCTGTCGGCAACTCCATCCTCTTAGTTGATCTATTTAGACGTTTGCTAGCAAGTGGTTTGGATAGCAAACAAGCAGCGATAGAAGCTTCCACTAAAAGGTTACGCCCTATTCTTATCACCTCTTTAACCACCATTTTGGGTATGCTCCCGATCGCTTTGGGTATAGGTAATGGTGGTAAGGTTTTACAACCGTTAGGAATCGCGGTAACCGGAGGTCTATGGTTTTCAATGATTTTTACTCTCTTTATCGTTCCCATTTTAGAGGTGAGCTATATCGATTTCAAACGAAGAAGATCTGTACAAACAACGAAGGTACTCACCTCAACAGTTTTGCCACTTTTTATTTTAATACCTATGATCTCACTTATCCCACTTTTTTTTCCTGCTAAAACTTCCGCCGTCGAAACAACTCTCAATTTTGAAGAGGCGGTCAAAAATATTTTGGAACAACACCCCTCACTTAAAAAAGAAGAAAGTTGGCATGATAGTGCTAAAATGAATACATTTGCATCTAAACTTAACTTTTTACCAGCAGTTTCTATTGAACAAAATGAGAGTAAAAGTTGGTTGGGAGACGGATCAACGGAATCCTACACCAGTGGCCATTTATCAATAAATGCAAAGTTAAATCTCTTTCGTAGTGGCGGCGATCTGGCCGAGTTCAAAGCTGCTTTGGCCGATGAAAGTATAAAGTTGGCCAATACCAAAAAAGTTAGACTTGATTTAGAGGCCAAGTCCATCAAAATCATGCTGTCGCTTATTTTACAAAATTACCAACTACAAAGTTTGGATAAACTGCTGACCATAAAGAAAAAATCATTAGAAGTCTCGGAGGTTCGCTATCAAAGGGGTCTTGCTCCACAAGAAGAACTTTGGTCTGTCAAAGTTGATGTCAGTAATACGAAAACTCGTTATACTGTAGCTCTGGCCACTTTCAACCAAACCAAGGCAGAGCTTTCTGCCCTACTCGGTCACTCCAATATAAGCTATGAGTGGCCTTGGAAAAAAAACCTAAGAAGTAAAGAGACAATCGACCGGTTAATGATCGGTGCTCATCATTCAAAGATCGAAATGTATTTGCTTGAGAGGCCCGATTGGCAAATACTAGATGCCACCGTTAAAAGAGAAAGTTTCAAAAAATGGTCAGTAGTCGCCTCTATGCTACCTAAAGTTGATCTTTCCTATCAAGAGAAGCTGCGTTCGCTCTTCAAAGACAACTCACCTCGAGATAGAGAAAAAGTGGTAATGCTCTCCATTTCGATTCCACTATTAGAACAAGGGCGAGGAATCGCCTCCTACTTTGTTCAAAAAAGTGCAAATCTTAGTGCCGATTTTGATCGCACAGAACTAAAGCAAAATGCCCTTAGTGAGATTTTAGCAAAACAAGAAAAACTAAGAGAGTTGATTGAAATATCCAAAGAGAGAGAGCAAACGTTGGGGTTGGCCCAAAAACTTTATGAGACCAACTTTGCTCGTTTTAAGGAAGGAAGAATTTCTCTGAATGATTTAATTCTCGAACAAGGTCGCCTCTTTGACTCCCAAAATCTGGTTCATGAGGCCTGGAGTTTGGTGCATGAGAATTACGCTAATCTCTGTCATGCTTTAGGAAAAAACATCTTCCAATGCCTTTAATAAAAAAAACCACTAAATACTTATTTAATGAGAGAGAAAAATGAAAACAAAACGTTTTCAACTAGAGATAATTTTTCTCATTTAATATTTGTTGAAAAAGTTCTCTTTTTTGAGAGCGATTTTTTAAAATATGTTCAAGTTTTTGATAGTAAATATCTTCACTGTATTGAAAAGTTCCTGTGCATCTCCCATCGTAGTACTCTTTGCTTAGACAGCAAAAGTCATAAGGAAAAAGTAACATTTTAAAAAGTATTTCCCACTCTCGATGATCTAAACGATTAATCGTCATATAATTATTCAGTAGAGAATAATACTTGCTAATATCATATTCAAAGAAGTACTCAACTCGATTCAGGTAATTGCATAGGTCGTGCACTTTTAAATCCACGATTGAATCATCAAAATCGATAAAAAATGCTTCCCCATTATTAATAATGATATTGTGATCGACTAAATCGTGATGGCAGATTGTAATTTTATCACTTTCCTTGCACAAATCGAAATATCGGGTTTGAGAGAGGTCATCGATTATCTCTACGGCCGCACGTATTTGCTCGTCTATTGCACCATAAACTCTATCATCAAATAGCGTTAGGGGTTTATTTGTTTGCAACAACTGCTTGATAAACTTTAACTCTTCCAGCTCTTTTTTTAGCCTAGGAATGAGTTTTCCCACCACCTGTCGATCTTTTAGCAAAGTATGAAAACCAGTCCCGGCCAAATGAAGATTAGCAAGGGTTTTAGTCGTGGTTTTCAGATGAAGATCATTTTTATAACTGCACTGTTCGCCATGAATTCGATCCATGATCACATAGATTTGCTGATCGAATAGCATAAACCCTTCACCAACTTTATTTCGATGGTAGGATAGAGTATTAAAAAAATTGTGTTCTTTCAGATAGGTCAATTCTTGAAGAATGAATTGATGCTCCGACAGCAAGATCTTCTTCTTCTTTAATATTTTCTCTCCTTGATTTGTCTGTAGGAACATGACATTTCTCAAAGAAGTAAACTCATTCACTATTAAACCAAAATTTTGTTCAATTAGATTTTTTATCTGACAAAAGTTACTACTCTTAGCTATCAACATAGAATTCTTCTCCGTTTACTATGAAATAATTGGTGCTTAAA
The DNA here is from genome assembly GCA_015231955.1 of Oligoflexia bacterium. Lineage (GTDB taxonomy): Bacteria > Bdellovibrionota > Bacteriovoracia > Bacteriovoracales > Bacteriovoracaceae > JADGAN01. The sequence continues at coordinate 11,007 of JADGAN010000073.1, forward strand.
GTTCATGCACTTCATAATTGCAAGCTAAGTGCCAAAAATAATCAGGATCACGAGATACGATATCTCATCTGATCTACACTTGAATTTATCTATTGCTTTATCAACGCTTGCATTATTTTTTAGCAACAGCTCGACCACCTCATTGTGTCCTTCTTGGGCCGCCATATAGAGCAGAGTGGCAGCTTGATCATCCGTTGTTTGATCAATATTTATCTTGTGCAAATACTTTTCCCCAATGGAGGCATCTCTGATAGATATCTATAAGATCTAAAAAGTCTGGATGCTCTTTATTGATCATTTTGTCTTGAATTTAAAAAATCAAGAGCAGGAAGAGAGCAAGATAAAAACAGTTAACAATTGTCCATCAAAAAATGTGTCCATATCAATTTCGAACATAAGAGCGGAAGTTATTGACCATATCGACCGTCTCTGCAATTTCTATACTATAAGCGATTGATTTGGCCAATCGAAAAAGCATCCTATTAATTGAAATAGATCCAATTCGATAAGAAATAACAAGCGTTTGACGATCGCCTATGGGATAAAATTTCAAGAGGGTCTGCCCCCCTGCAACTCGATTGTCAGAGGAATTTTTAAGTGTTGCCATGACTGTATAGCGAGGTCCTTCGTTGGTTCCCAATTCATCATTATCTTTTTTATTCAATGGGATTTTTAATACTTTTGCAAAAGGTGTATTCTTTAAATCATTCACTTGCTTAACATGAAAGGTTGTTGTCCCCAAATTAATCGAGCCCACTTGAATATTTCGACAAGACTTAAAGCTACTATCATAATCGCAAGATGGTTCTACATCAAAACAACATGGAAAAACACGCTTTTGATACTCTAGTGGGTCGCTAATTTTTTTAATCACACGATCAATTTTGTCTTCGATGATAAAGGCCACTTTGGAAACAAACATCTTGTTCCCTTGAGAAAAGATATTATCAAGATCCAAATCCTTATACTCTTTGAGAGAATACTCTTGTTCAGACGCATCGGTGATTGTTACTGACACTTGAAGACCACCTTTGGCCAAATGAGCATAATTCAATTGAAATGAGGTTTCGTTCTCTTCTATGACAGGCAATGGGTTCACAAAAGATTCATTTCCTCCACACGACTTGGTTAAGCCCAAAAGTGTTTCAAGGCCTGTCCCCGCAAAGGTACTCGAAGTCATCGAGAGTAACAGTGATAAAAACGCACCCACATGCAACGATTTCAACATGATTTAAGCTCCTAAAAAAATAATAAAAGCCTATTTTGATTGAAGATTGATTGTCCACCTAGTTCCAATATTAAAAAAATTTTATCTTGTAATATTTCAACATGTTAGATCTACCAAAAGGATCCTGATGTAGATTTCTAGTGCCATAAAAAAAAGTCAGCAGTTTAAAGAATTTACTTGGTGGCATTTATTTGTATTCTCTCTTCAATATAAAAAGCGCATCTTCGCTTTTACCTCTTGTAGGCCCTTTAATATTCGGCTTGAGGATTTAAAAAGTTTCGCGCAAGATACTATAGTGATTGGTACCTATTCCAATCGTTGCGGCCTTCCGCTAGGTGTTTCTGGATTTTCACTTGAACCTAGAGCTCGTTGGTTTCTCACATACAGTTAAATCCGTTATTCTGATTTCACCGAGGCCTGTCGTCCATCAGTAGGTGCTGATTCTGTATTTCACGATCCGCTAAACTATTTTACCAAGAATATAAATTTCATGGTAAAATTTAAATCTCTTCAATATATTCAAGTAATTGGATTTTTTATCTTATTTAAATATCCAATTATTGATGGCGCTTTTTTAGCACCAAGTAAATCCTTACAAATGTTTACTCTAATCTGATTGTTGGCCAAAATATGTCCAACAGTGGTGCTAAAAATAAAATATTAAAAATTGCTTTAAATCTCTGCAAAATTCAATATATGAAGATTATTGCTCATTCGCCTGAATACAAGTCCATTCTATCATTGGCAGATCACGCCAAAAGACGTAGAAGTATACGGAAAGTCATTCATTCTCATCCTTTGCTGGTCTTTTGGGTTTCACCAGCTGGAGAGGTGTTGGATGCTGGTAACGCTCATCGGAGCAATCCTCCAGATAAAGATAAATCCATTTTCATCCACCCTACCAATAGAGGGTTCTTGCGTGGAAGGGCCGCCTTCTTTGGAGAGTCAATTTATATAGTCATTTATTTAAATCGCGGCAATGAGATCCTCAGCGAGGATCAATTAATCCTTCTTGAAAAATCATATTATAAGATTTATTTGGCCCTTAGTAATAAACATCCCTCATTAATTTGTAAAATCCACAACGCATTTTTCATTACTGAGCTGGGGGATGTTTTGAAGTTTTGAAGAGTAGAAATGAAACAAAAAACCGTTGAAACACTATGGATGGACAATTTATGTCCATCTCTTGGTGTAATCTACTATCATGAGAATTATATCAAAATTTTCTGACTACTATGATAGCGTCCAATCCTTTGACAAGGATGACATTCTCTATATTAGAAAATCTAAATATTTTAACATCGATAATGTGATTAGATCTACTCCATATTATTTGGCCTCTGATAACAAGGTATCGCCACCAACTGCGCTGATCTTTAAAGGAATGGTCATCATTGGATATCGAAATATGCTGCTTGGTTTTTGTGGCAAGCTTTACCCCTTAATTGAAATTCATTACCAGGAAAAGGCAAATGGAAAGGTTTCTCCTGCTATAAAAAAGGTTCATTTTTATCAGCAAGCAGAACTATATTCTTTTTTTCTGGAGATGGAAATAAAAATACCTAAACGGGGAAGTGGCATCGTAAATCAAGATATTACACCTGATTACTTTCAGCAAAGAGAGAAAGTAATTGAAAAGAGTCGGGTCTTGATTTTAGAGCTATTCCAAACACTAAAGACGCCCAGTTTTATTATTCGCAAAGATCCCGACACCCCTGAGTGGAGTGAAAAATACTGTAGGCACGAAACCATAATTGTAACCAATCCTGGCCTACAAGAGATCTCCTTTCAGAAGGTGTTGGATCCGTTTACTACCTTTCAGGAAATTAGCATGTATCTAGGAGGTGTACTGGGGTCAGCAGAACGGTCAACTCTCGCTATTTCTGATGAGGTAAAGGCCCAGCAGCATGGATTTGATCGATACTCCTTTAAAACCATGAAGGGGGATAAGAAACCACGAAAAAGGAATAGGGGAAAATTAAATGAGTAAAAAACTGCTGGATCTCACATTTGAAATCCTTTCCTTGCACTCTAATCTTAATTGGGATGGCGTTTACTTCAATTTTTTTGAATGTGCTTACAAATCAGGGGAAAAAGATCTGGCCCGACAGATATTTTATTTTATTGTTCTTGAATCATTTCGTACCAGAGAGAGGTGGATGATTGAAGAGTTAAGCGGAGAAGAGTACGACATATCAGTTGCACTCAAAGATCTAGGCCTCCATGATTTCGCTTTAAAGGCCTTGGTCGAAATTCCGCAAAAGGAAAAAAATAAAGGAAAGCGTTGGTGGTTGCGCCATTCTCATCAACTACCTTCAAATCATTCTCTGTGTGCCTGTTGCCACAAGTATGTTTTAACTTGTGATGAAATCCAAAAATTCCCACTTGAAAACGAAGACTCCTATATCAGAGAAATATTTGCACGAGCACTGACGCAAAAAGATAGGGATAAAAGAAATTTTTTACTTGAAAGACTTCTCAACGAATACGTAGATAAAGGTCCAGATCTTACGCTGTTATTTGAACTTTGGGTCATCGCTGAAAAGTCCGGAGCACACTTTGAACCATTATGCCTTATAACCTCTATGGGGGAGACAATTTTAGAGGAGAGATATTTCAAATGTTTTCTAACGATTATTAATTTTCGTCATAAAGAGCATGATAGTATGATTGAAGATGTGATGGATCTTTTCCTTGATAAAGGGCGATTTAACCTTGCCTTCTTTCTTGGGGCCAAGCTATCTTCTGCAAAGAGGAGGCTTGAAGCTGCTTTTTACCTTACTCTAAGAAGAATTCAAGAGCGAGGAAGCAACGATCAAGAGATTAATTTTTTAAAAGAGGTTTATCTTGCTACTCTTCATACTCTTTAATATCATAATAACTTCCATTGTATCTATTCAGTGTGTTCTGGATAAAAAATGGCATTCAGCTTATCAAATGGAGAGTGTCCTTTCTTTTTCATAGTCATAAGAAAACTTCTAATCCTACAAAAATATTTTGCTCCATTCATGGAT